>CANRAH010000031.1 GCA_947628565.1 uncultured Bacilli bacterium | reverse complement strand
TTAATGAAAAAGAATTGGTACAAAACTGTCCAATTCCTAGATTGCCATTTTTGTCCAATTCTATTTTACCATTTACATGTATGAATAAAAATTGAAAAAGTATAAAAAATATGATAAAATACTAAATGTATTTAGAAATTTTACCACGACGAAAAGACAAAAGGCTATAAATTTTTTAAAAATGTAAAACCAAATTCCTTTTGTTAAATAGTAGGATAAATTTGTAAAATATGGGTGTTTCTAAAATACACAATAAGAACTAGTTTTTCTTATTATGCTTTATGAGATAAGGTTTTAGGGTGACCTCATCTCTTTTAATTTCATTAATATTTAATAGGGTTAAAATTTCTTTACCTCTATTTTTATTTTCAGGAGTACTCATAATAAAGCAAAAAACTTCATAAGGAGTTTTATCCTTTAAAGATTTTCTAGGAGTAGAATTGATATGTGAAAACATTAAATTTAAGTCTTCTTGAGTAATGTTTGATATATCAATCTCATTAGGTATAATATCTCTAATATAATTATGAGTATTTTCAACATGAGGTTTTTGAGAAGACTGATAAGCATCACAATAAAAAATATTTGTTCTAAATTCACCAGTTTGTTGATTAAATTCAAATAAATCAACTTTTTCAAACTCAACACCTCTGTCAGTAAGAATCAAAGAGAAAAGTTCTCTATATAAATCATGACCAAGTTTATCTTCAAGAATATCTAAAGTTCTAGACATTGATTCTGAAGTTTTGTCTTTATGTAGGAAACCAATCATAAGACCAGAACCTTCAAAATAAAAGGTTTGTATAAAAGGACCTGATTGAGAGTTTAAGACAGTATCCATTTCAGTAGTAGGGATTCCAGGATTCTCTTCTTTAAATTTAAGATAATCTTTGTATGTATGATTTAGATAATTGACTGGTTGTTTTCTTTTTTTATATTTATTTTTAAATTGTTTTCTATTAACTTGTTCTTTTAAAGAAAAATTATCAATACCATAATCTTTAAAGACACCCATTTCAATATAATTATAAAGAGTTTTAATACATTGTTTAATTTCAGGATGACTAGATTTAATTTGATATAAAGATTGACCTTGATCTAATAAAGGTTTTAAAATATTAGATAACTCCTTTACTTCTGAAGTAGTCATATTAATACCTTCACGGAAATCAACTAAATCAGTTTTATATTCTTCATTAGCAGATGTAGCAGAATAAAAATATTTATCTAGATGACATTTAGAAATATTAGGACACTTATTACAAGCTCCAGGAGATTTATCTCTTTTGTTACATTTAATTTCTTCATAACGAGAACATTGTTTTTTACAACCGCCACATTCTTGCCTATGGATACAAATAGATGGGTAAATAAATTGATTTCTAGGTTTAAAGGTTCTATGTTTTTTAATTTCTTTAGCAACGGTAGTAGGATCTTTACCAATAGTTCTGGCAATATCGACTTTATTAGAACGATTTTCAATGCCGGTTTGAATAATTTTTCTATCATCAAGAGTTAAATGTTTATTATCATGGATTTGTTTTAACATAATAAAAAATACCTTACTTTCAAAGTCGAAACACCCATAAGAGATATTATATAAAAAAGAATTTAATCTTACAAATTCTTTACTGGAATTTGATGTAAGACTAAATTCTACATTAACATATTGAAACTGGAATTTACTTTTTTATTTCACAATAAAATATAAGATTAGAAATTTTTTTATATAATTTATTAAATTAGTTAAAATCATGGTATAATGATTATATAATTAAATTGTTTATTTATTCTTATAGTTTTGGATTATCTAAACTATTGGACCATTATGATAACAAACTAGTACTTTTATAGTTCGAGTTTTAAAATACTAAAATTTATGTTATAATTTTTATAGACTAGATTGATAAATTTGCCGATTTAGAAAAAACACTTGCATATTGTCAAAAACAATAAGAAGGTGATGATATTGAAGATATTAAGAAATAATATAAGTGATAGTGAATTTTATAATTATTAAAAATAAGGTGATAATTAATGAAAGATATAGATATTAGGCTTTTTACAAAAGAAGAAGTAAAGGACTTATTTCCAGTTTTAAGTTTTAAAAAATTAAATATTTTAATAACAGATTTTGCTATATTATTGGGTGGATTTGTACATGTTCTTGATAGTAAGGATAATCAAGATATAAAACTTATTTGCTCTGAATGGTGGACACAAGAAATAGATCTTACTGGCGATTTTGTTACTTGCGTTAGTTCAGATGGCCTTAATAAGTTGTTTCATGCAGGCATTATAATTCGTGAAGAAGGAATATGCCCAGTTTTATGTTACTCACAAATAAAAGATTTCTGTACAAATAAAAGGACTTTAAATAATGTAACAAAAGTAGATTTCGGAATGCAACCAGATAAGGTCGTTAATATAGAAATTCAAAATGAATTAGAAAACTTATATAAATATAAAAGTAATGAGTTGGAAAAAGTTAGTTTTTACTTTCCAGTTGATAAAAATAACAGTAAGTATGATGATTGGCCTACAATAGCATTTGAGTTGGAAATTTTAGATGAATTTTATAAATATAATGGAAAAATATATTTAAGAATGCTTAACAGATGTAAGGGATTTGATGAACCTTTATCAAATGGAAGAAATACACGAGATGTTGGAAATTATGTTTGGCTTGAAGTAAATCCAATAACTTGGATAGTAAATGAAGAAAAAGATATATGTTTTACAGAAAAAATTGGTATGAGCGGAATACAATTTAATAATGTGGATTCAGACATATTAGACTTTCTATTTTCAGATATGTATAACTATTTAAAAAAATATTATTTACCAGCAATAACTCAAACTTTAGATTTAAGTAAAGTTAAAAGTGTAGAAAATACATACGAAAACTATAATAAAAATTTAAATATTAATCCATATAATTTTAATTATGAAAATGTAAGTGAAGAAGATATAATGAAATCTTGCATACAAAGTGGTATAACACCATATCTACATGGAAGATCAAGCGAAGGAAAAAGTGCGAGAGTAAAACAATTAGATAAAGATTGTGAAATAATATATTTAGCAAATGCATCGATAGAATCATTATTGGGTAAAAGTGTATATATACAACCAACATATAAACGAGTAGAAGTACCGGTTAAAAAGAAAATAATAAATGAATTAGGAAATGAAGAAGAAAAAGAATTTATTGAATATCAAGATGTAATAGTAGAAGAAGGACATATGCTGGATATAAAGCCATCATGGCTTGAAAACTTAGAGGAGAAATGTAAGAGTGAGCCTGATAAGATACACATATTATTTTTAGATGAATTGGCGAATGCATTACCAGCCATACAAAAGTTAGCATTCAATTTAATATTAGATAAAGAAGTAAATGGTAAGTGGAAATTACCAGAAAATGCAAGAATAGTGGCAGCAGGAAATGAAGTAGAAGATTCAATTTCAGCAAATGAATTAGCAGAGCCATTATTTAATAGACTTGCCCATGTGTATATAAAAACGACAGCAGAAGATTGGTTAAAATGGGCAATCACTCCAGAAAGTGAATATGAAAAATTAGATGTAGAAGAAAGCAAAGTAGGAATGAAAATACATCCTGCGATATATGCATTTATAAGTTTTAAAAGAGATAAGGGATTAAGAACAAAATATAATGGACAAACACCAAATGCAGATCCAAGAAAGTGGGAGATGGCATCCAAGATATTATATCAAACAGGTAATCCAAAAATGTTAAGGTCATTAATAGGAGAAGAATTAACAACAGAGTTTGTAGCATTTACAAAAAAGAAAGTAATAACTCTAGAAGATGTAATAAATGGTAATTATAATGAACAAGCATTCAATTTGGATATAGGAGAAAAATATGCAACGATAGTATCACTTTCATATGTAGATGAAGATAATTTAGAAAAGGTAAGAAATTTTGTAGAAAAACTAGGAGATGAATCTTTGGCTACATTTGATAGTCTATGGGCAAAAGGGGATAGTAGTAGATTAGAACATATTGCAGAACTTAGAATGA
>CANRAH010000030.1 GCA_947628565.1 uncultured Bacilli bacterium | reverse complement strand
TTTAAAAATAATGCTTCAAATAAAGTTGATAAAGAAAAAGTTATTAATGTTAATAATTGGGGAGAAATATATAAATATCTTATGTTGAATGAGAGTGAGAAATAGTATAGAATATAAAAAAATTAGATAATATATTCGTGAAGAGTCTGTTGAATTAATAAAGAATTTAGATGGAGAAGAGTTATTAAAACTAAGTGCTAATTGTGGAGAATATCCAGTTTTATTTAGAATGTCACTTGATAAAACACTTAAAGTTATTTACTAAAAGAAGAAAACGTGATAGAATATTAAGCAAAACTTTTATTTTAGACAAGATGTTAGACATTTTTATTATAAAATTGATATAGTTAAGGAATTTTTCTTAAATAAATCTATAAAAAATAAGTAATTTAATCTTTAATTAAAAATAGAGTTTGGGTGAAGCACATGGAATTAAATTTAAAAAAAGTACAGCAGATGGATTCTATACAAATATATAATTTATTGCTACCAATTATTAATAGACTATATAATTCGTCTAAATATATAAATATTTCTAATGAGGATTATATAAAATTAGTTTTAAAAGAGATTTCTGATTCAAAAAAAACATATACAGGTGATCAAAATTACATAGACTATATAAAAAGAAAAATAAAATTTCAATTATCTGAAATAACCAAGAAAATGCTTTTCGATTCAAAAACCTCATTTACTTTGCTAAATAATTATATAACTCAAAAAATTGTTAATATTTCAAGTTATGCAGAGGCAATAAAATATTTTAAAAAGTTAAGTAGATTTTTAGAAACTTATAATTATGTACCAAATCCGGACTTGTTAATTGAACTTATAACTAAAAATGGCATTTTTAATAAAATCATTGTTACAATCTTTAATGAATATCATGTTCAAATAACATCTGGTAAAGTAGAAGAACTGTTTGATGATAGTTTATTATTATCAACGATAGATACATATTGTATGTTGAATAATATTGAGATAAATGAGGAAGAAAATATAACTCAAGATTATTATGATGCATCAGAGTTAAGTACTACTGATACAGTTAGAATGTATTTAATAGAAATTGGTAAAAGACCACTATTGTCAATTGAACAGGAAAGAGATCTTGCTATTAGAATTGCTGAAGGTGATTCTAAAGCTAGAAAATTATTCATTGAGAGTAATTTAAAATTAGTAGTAAGCATAGCTAGAAAATACATAGGCAGAGGATTATCTTTTCTAGATCTTATACAAGAAGGAAACTTAGGATTAATGACAGCAGTAGATAAATATAATGTAAATAAAGGTTATAAGTTCTCAACTTATGCAACTTATTGGATAAGACAAGTTATAACTAGAGCTATTGCTGATAAAGGAAGAAATGTAAGAATTCCAGTACACATGTATGAAAAAGTTGGATTATATAAAAAAGCGATAACAAAATTGGAAGATAAACTAGGTAGAAGTCCAACAATAAATGAAATGGCAAATGAAATGGGTTTATCAATATCAGAAGTGACTAAATTACATAAACTTCAAGGTGATACGATAAGTATTAATTCCTTTATAGGAGATGAAAAAGATTCTGAGTTGGGGAATTTTATACCTTCATTTGAACAAACACCAGAAGATATAGCAATAGATGAAACTTTGAAATCCCAAATAAGAAATTTATTTGAAAAATGTAATTTGAAACCTAGAGAAATAGATGTATTAATGTTGAGATATGGATTTAACGATCGAAATCCTATGACTTTGGATGAATTGGGGAAAAAGTATCATTTAACCCACGAAAGAGTTCGACAAATCGAAGCAGGAGCAATAATGAAGATTAGAATGTCAGAACACATTAAAGAATTCGCAGCGTATACTATCCATCCAGAACAGTCTTTACAAAATATAGAGGAATTCAGAGAAAAATATAGAGAATCAAAAAATCCATATTATAAAGTATTTTTAAAAGATGACTGCAAAACTAAAGAAAGGAATAGTGAAGAAGAGATGCCAAGATTACAAACAATATATGAATATTTTAAAGATTATACTAAAGAACAAGTTGATGAAATGTTAACAAGATTAACTGATGAAGAAAGAGCATTAGTAACAATTCGATATGGAGAAGATTTAAATAATCCAGTATCAACAAAATTAAGCAAGGAACAAATTAATAAATTTTATGGTTCATTAGTACCTAAAATGAAGAGACTATTATCAAATCCAACAGGAGAAAGAAAGGCAAGAAAACCAAGACAAAGAAAAGTTAAAGTTCAACAATCAGTAGTAGAACAACCAACAGGTATTGAAGAAATAATAACAGATGAAATTATAGAAAAAAATTCTGATGTGTCACAAGAGTCATTAAAAGGTGAGTTCACAACAGCTCCAAGTGCATCTACTATAATTCAAAAAAATCCAGAACAACCAGAGCAAGTAGAAGGGGAATTAATAACAAAATTAGCTGAACCACAAGAACAATCAATGGAATCAACACCAAGTAATAATGGAGAAATGACGAAAGAAGATTGCATAAAAATATTAGAGTTATTAAGGACACCATCATTTGCTCAAATGATGAGTACTCTATCAGTTAAAGAAGCAGTAATTATATCATTAAAATTAGGATATATGGATGGTAAATACTTTTCAACAGAATCTATTTCTGAATTTTTAGGAATAGAACCATCAGAAGTAATAGAAACAACAAAGAAAGTGTTATCAGTATACAAAGAAAATATAAATAATTTCTTAGATAATGCTATAGCAGTAGCAACTGATGAAGTGGGAAAAGACAGAGTATTATCTATAAAGAATTATCAAATATAAAATTAAAGAAGTTCCAGAGTTGGAACTTTTCATTTATGATACATTATTTGGGAAATTTTCGCTTGATAATCACACAAATATTTTGATAAATATTGACTTATTATAACTTTTTTTATATAATAGTCGCCTAGAAATGGAGGAATTATGGAAAAATATATTGATTATGAAATGTGTAAGAAATGTGGTGGAGTTTGTTGTAAACAAAATGGTTGTGTATATCTACCTAAAGATTTTAAGAGCCTTGAGGCATCAGAGATCATTAAAGAATTAGATAAAGGAAAAATATCTATATCTGGACAGCCTGTTAATTTTTTTATGAATAATTGGACTTATATACCTTATTTAAGAGCACGTAATAAGGATGCTGAAATAGTAGACTTAATAACCAATGGAGGACCTTGTATCAATTTAACTGATAGTGGATGTAGTTTATCCGAAAATGAGCGTCCATCATGTGGACTTTTAGTTAAACCTGTCAAAATTGGTGGCCCTTGCGAAAAAATTAAGAAAGACGTAGGAATAGAATGGCTAGAGTATAGCAATGTTTTAGAATCTCTAATAAAACTTTATACTAATAAGGATATGATTGATGTTGTTGTAAGTCAAATATCAGAAAAAATTGTTTCAATAAAGAAGAAGATAAATAATAATATTCCTTTGTCTGAAATAGAAAAATTAAATATGCAATGGTACTATCAAATAATGGCAAATAAACCTTATTATGAACCTGATGAAGTAAAAAATATGACGTTGATTCTTCATTAAACTCATTTTTCAAAAATAATAAATAATTAAGAATTATATTTATATTAATTTAAGTGAATGATAGAAAATTTAAAAATAAGAAAAATGAAAAATGTATATGTATATTGTTTTAATGTAATTAAAATTTATTAAACAAAAACTTCATGATAAAGTGGATAAATATAATTATAAAATAAAAAATCTTATGTATTCAATATTGATTATGATGAAATAATTAGCACAATTAATTTAGTTATAAAATTATTACAAAAATAATTAGTTACAGTTTACTGAAACCTAAAAAACCTATAAAGGTTTTTTTGAAAACTTTCTTTATAGGTTACATTTTATAATTCCATTTAATCCTTTTTTATAAATATAATATTATACTATTTTTTTAATCCTAATCTCTTCATGTCTTCATCAATTTCTTGACAAACTTCTTCATAATTAACTAACATTCCTTTCTATCGTCCTTTCAGTCCTCTGAAAGGCACAAATTGAATTGAAAAAATTTTAT
>CANRAH010000029.1 GCA_947628565.1 uncultured Bacilli bacterium | reverse complement strand
TAGAAATAGAATGGAACATTGAATTTTAAGAAATAATGATATTTTTGGACTTTTCCTATTCCTGCACATGGTGGAAATGATCCGGGTGCTAGTGGTAATGGTATAATTGAAAAAGAATATACTTTAAAAATATCTGAATATATCTATGATAGATTAAAAGAACTAGGATTAGCTGTAAAAATGACTCGAACAACAGATGAGACATTAACACCAACTGAAAGAGTTAATAGAGTTTTAAATGCATTTGGAAACGATAGCGATGTGTTAGTGATTTCTAATCACATAAATGCAGGAGGAGGAGATAGTCATTGTGTAACTAATGTATAACAATTAAAGCTAAAATAAAAAAATGTGAAAAGTGTTTTTAAACGTTAAAAAAGGTGATATAATATTAACAAAAGTATATTTAACATTATAAATATACTTTTTCATTTGGAAGTGAAATATTATGTATATTAGTAAATTAAAAATAAGAAATTATAAAAATTTTTATAAATGTTCTATTAATTTAGAAAAAAACGTAACAACAATTATAGGTGAAAACGGTACTGGGAAAACAAATTTATTTTATGCGTTAAAGCAATTGTTAGATAGAAATAATAGGCATTTTTTTGAAGAAAATGATTTTTCATATGAACTTGATAAACCAAATGGTCATTGGATAATTATTTGTGTATATTTTAAAGACGTTCCTAATTCTGAAGAAATTCCAGAGGCTGTTAGCTTTAATGCTAATGAAAAAAATGAAACTGTATATACTTTAATTTTTAGACCAAATAAAATAATAAGAAATAATTTGTATGCTTTATCAAAAGAATATTTAGAAGCAAAAGATGATGAAGAAAAAATAGTTAAAAAAATTCAATTAGAAGAATTTATAAATAATATAGATATAAAAAATGACTATGAAATAAAAAGAACTGTTGGCACAATTTTTGACTTTATAGATGATGAAAATTATAAAAAGATAGTTGGAGATTTTGATAACTACATTTTTCCTAGCCCGGATGATGTTCAAGAAGATTCAACACAAATTGGTGACAAAGATGATTTTGATTTGACTAGGTTTGTAAATGTTACATTTATTCCTGCAATTCGAGATGTCAATTCTGAATTGATAAAGGATGGGAATTTTTTTGAAAAGATGTTGGCAACCATATCTGAAGATATTGATGAAACAAAATGGAGTATGATAAAACAAAATTTTAATATAATAAATGAACAGTTAAAAAATATAAAAGAATTTACTAAATTAACAGATGATATTTTTGGGATGATGAATGATACAGTAGGCTCATCTTTTTCTGGAGATATGTTTTTAGATGTTTCTGTGCCGGAAGACAAAAATAAAGTTATAAAATATTTTACATTGAAAGGAAAAGTTGAAAATCATTTAATAAATTTATATAACAAAAGTTTAGGTGAAAATAATATTATATATTTTGCGTTGAAAATGCTTCAAAATACTTATTTTAAGGGACATACTAAAAGATTATTCAATTTATTAATAATAGAAGAGCCAGAATCGCATCTACATAAACATTTACAGCAGACTTTTTTAAGTGGTATTGGTAAAACTTTGGATACCCAAATATTATTATCTACTCATTCAGTGCATATATCAGAAGCGTGTAACATTTCCTCAATGATTGTTTTAGGAAAAAAAGGAGAAAAAAGTTGTGAAATATATTCTCCATCTAATCAATTGGAAAAAGATGAAATTAGATATTTAGAACGATATTTAGATTCAGTTAGATCTCCAATTCTCTTTTCTAAAAGCGTGATGTTAGTTGAAGGGGATGCAGAATTAATATTTATTGATAATATATTAAAATTAAAATATGGATTTGATTTAAATGCTTATGGTATAAGTTTGATTTCTATGGATAATTGCTTTTTTGAAAAATTTTCTAAATTGTTTGATAAAGACAGATTGCAAAAAAAATGTTCCATTTTAACTGATTTGGACAAATCTTTTGACTCAACAAAAAATGAAGCAGAAAAATTAAGTAAAAGTAGAGTAGACAAATTGAAATCTATTCATTTAAATAATGAATTTGTTAATATTTATACCAATGAATATACTTTTGAGATAGAATTGTATTCTAAAAATATAGAATTATTTTCAAAGTATGTGAAAGATCGTAAAATATATACTAGGGATGTTAACAGTATTTTAAGTGAATTAGATGAGAATAATGATAAAAAAATTATATTTAAACGAATTCTACTTGTTGCAAAAAATCTTGGAAAAGGGTGGCTTGCTTTAGATTTTATTGAATGGTTAAAATTTGAAGGCAAAGATTCTATAAAGAAATTTATGATTCCAGAATATATAATTGATTCACTTAAAAATTTTTTTCCTTCGGATATCTATAATAAAAAAATCTATCATCAAATAGTTAAACTATATTGCGAAAAAGCAAGTATAAAAGAAGATAAAATAACCGATTCTTTTATGCTATATATAAAAGGTTTATATGATGAAAAATAAAAAAATTCTTCAAAAATTGAATGATAAACAATTTGATGCGATAACAACAGAGGATAATATTTTATTAGTTGCAATTCCAGGAAGTGGCAAAACTAGAGCACTTACTAATAAGATTCTTTATGAATTTGATGAAAATGATGTAAGAAATATAGTTGCTATTACTTATACAAATAGAGGTGCAGATGAAATGCATGACAGAATTTTAAAACAACTTGGTTTTATTCCTGACAATATCTGGATAGGAACTATTCACAAATTTTGTTTAGAGTTTGTTATTAGAAAATATAGTAGATTTTCGGAATTATTATCTAAACCTTTTTCAATAATAGGCGAGGATGATTCGAAGAAAATAAAAGATAAGCTACTTGATAAATATAATTTAGAAAACGATTATAATATTGATTATACTTTTGATATTTTTGGTCAAATAAAGGAAACCAAATATAAAGAATACGTGAATGATTATTACCGTGAACTATTAAAAAATAGAATGATAGATTTTAACTATATTTTATATGAGGCTTATAAAATATTAAAGGAAAATGAATTAATTGCAAAACAATTATCACATATTATTTCTCTTTTATGCATTGATGAATACCAAGATACCCAAGAGTTGCAATATCAAATTTTGAGTTTAATATATAAGCAAAGAAAGGATATTAAATTATTTATAGTTGGAGATCCAAATCAGGCAATTTATACTAGTTTAGGAGGAGTAGTAAAAAGTAAAGAAGAATTAGAAGTGTTATTTTCTACTAAATTTATAGAAAAAAATCTTGATTGCTGTTATCGAAGTCATCAGGATATTATAGATTTTTATAGTAACTTTTGTTTAGAAAATTTTGATATGAAATCTGGAATAACGAAATACAATAATCCTCAGATTGAAATTATAACTAATATTACTAAAAACGACTTAGTAAGTAAAATAAAAGAAATTATTTTAGACTTAAAAAAGGTTGGCATTCCAGATAATGAGATCTGTATTTTAGCTCCACAGTGGACATTTTTGTATGAATTTTCAAATCAGTTAAGAAAAGAATTGCCAAACTTAAAATTTGATGCGCCAAATATTTTACCTTTGAAAAAAGATGAAGAAAGTATAATCTATAAGATTAGCAAAATTTTATTAACAAAATATTCTTTTGCTAATAAAAGTAGGGTTTTATTTATTGTTAAAGAAATAAAAAAACAATTAAGTGATGAATTTTGTATCAATATTAGTTATGATAATTTTGAATTATTAAAAATCATTCTTGAGTGTAGATCAAAGGAATCAAAAGCAACTGATTATTTAAGAGAAAGTTTAACTAATTTTTTTATCAAACTTAATGTCTTAGATGTTTTTAATGAAAAAATTCATGATTTTATTTTGAATACTGAATTAAGAATTGAATTATATAAAAGATTTGGATTAGAGGATGATAAACTGTCACTAGAAAGAACTTTACGTAGTAGGGAGGGAATAGTGATATCTACAGCACATGGTGTAAAAGGTGAAGAGTATCAAGCTGTAATTGCGTTTGGAATTCTAGAAGGATATATTCCTCATTGGAATTCCATATATAAAAAAACTGCACGTGAAGATTCTAAACGTTTACTTTTTGTTATAAGTTCTAGAGCTAAAGAAAAATTATTTTTGATTGCTGAAAAAGGTAGAACTACTAAAAAAGGAGATGAATATTTAATTAATGAAGATTTAAAAGAATTATTAGAAATGGGTTATTAACTACATTAAAAAATTACAAAATTTTATAAACATTTAGAACTAATTTTTATAATAGTATTTTTTAGAAATAAAAACATAAAAAATTAAAAAATTGGTTGCTGTCAGAGACTATTTTAAAGGGTTTTAGGGATAAGCCCTAACAAGTTTAGGGTGTGTGAACACCATGCTTGGTAGATTATATACTAATACTCTGCAAACTTCAAAAGTGAATAATATATTTAATAATCATATATTTAACATTTTACTCAAATTGAATTTACTTATATTCGATGAAATGATATAATATTGTTATGAAAGTAAATAGTGATGCTATGGATAATGAAACTAAAATTAAAAATTTTTTAAATAGTAATCATGGATATATATTAACATCAGATTTTTTGAATTTAAATATTAGTAAGCCATTAATAAAAAAATATATTGATAAAGGGATAATAAAAAAAGTTTCTCATGGAATATATATAGATAGCAATTTATTAGTTGATGATGAATATGTT
>CANRAH010000028.1 GCA_947628565.1 uncultured Bacilli bacterium | reverse complement strand
CCTAGATTAAATGTTTTTAGATCAAACAGTAATATTTTTGCTCAAATCATTGATGATGAAGCTTCTAAAACTTTAGTAAGTGCTTCTTCAATAGATAAAGAATTAAAGCTAGAAAATGGCGGAAATATTGAAGCAGCAGAAAAAGTAGGAGAAATACTTGCTAAAAGAGCAAAAAAGGCAAAAATATCAAAGGTAGTTTTTGATAGAGGAGGATACCTTTATCATGGACGTGTTAAGGCATTAGCTGAGTCTGCACGTGAAAACGGATTAGAATTCTAATAGGAGGGTAATGATGGAAAAAGAAATCGAAAAAGTTGAAGAAGTTAAATCTACTGATACAGTAGAAAAAACTGAAAAAAAGCCTCGTAAATCAAATGAAAAACGTCAACCAAGACAAAGACAACAAAAGCTTTATGAAGAAGAAGTTATTTCTATTGGACGTGTTACAAAAGTAACAAAAGGTGGACGTCATTTCCGTTTCTCAGCTGTTGTTGTAGTTGGAGATAGAAAAGGTAAAGTTGGACTTGGAACAGGTAAATCAAATGAAGTTCCAGATGCAATTAAAAAAGCAAGTCAGGCTGCAACTAAAAATGTAGTAAAAGTATCTATAGTTGAGGAACGTACAATACCACATGAAGCTATCGGTGCATGTGGAGCTAGTAAAGTTATGTTAAAGCCTGCTAATAAAGGTACTGGAGTTAAAGCTGGTGGACCAGTAAGATCAGTACTAGAAATGGCTGGTGTTAAAGATATTTTATCTAAATCACTTGGTTCAAATACAAAAGTAAATATGGCATATGCAACACTTGAGGCATTAAAATCACAAAAAACAATAGAAGAAGTAGCTCGCCTACGTGGAAAAAAAGTAGAGGAGATAAGATAATATGAAGTTAAATGAATTACGTCCTAGTGAAGGAGCTTTTACTACTAAAAAAAGAGTGGGTCGTGGAGTTTCTTCAGGACACGGAAAAACAAGTGGAAAAGGACATAAAGGACAAAACGCTAGAAGTGGTGGAGGAGTAAGACCTGGATTTGAAGGTGGACAATTACCACTATTCAGACGTTTACCAAAAAGAGGATTTTCTAATGCTATGTTTAAAGTTGAATATGCTACAATTAATGTAAGTGATTTAGAAAAATTTGAAAATGGAGCTGTTGTTACTCCAGAATTATTAAAAGAAATGGGAATATTAAAGAAACAATTAGCTGGTGTTAAAGTATTAGGTAATGGAGAATTAACTAAAAAGTTAACTGTTAAAGCTAATAAATTTTCAGCACAAGCAAAAGAAAAGATAGAAGCAATAGGTGGAAAAGCTGAGGTGATTTAATATGTTTTCTAACATAAGGCAAATATTTGTTGCAAAAAATCGCGATTTATTAAAAAGAATACTGTTTACCTTAGCTGCCCTATTCATATTTAAAATAGGAACATCTATAATTGTTCCTGGAGTAAATGTTAATACTGAAGGAATGTCTTTTTTGGAAGTTATTAATGCAATGAGTGGTGGAGCATTTGCTAATGCATCTATATTCGCTCTTGGTGTTACTCCATATATAACTGCTCAAATTGTAATTCAACTATTGTGTGCAGATATTGTACCTTATTTGGCTGAATTATCAAAGCAGGGTGGTGTTGGTAGAAAAAAATTAAATCAAATAACTAGAGTTGTTGGTATAATTCTTGCCTTTTTACAAGGATATTTATATTCATATGCATATATTGGAAATGCAAATCCAATGGATTATATGCTTTATTCATTGATACTTACAGCAGGAACAGCTCTTGTTATGTGGATTGCGGATCAAATAACAGAAAAAGGGATTGGAAATGGAATGTCCCTTATAATAATGGCTGGTATAATAAGTGTACTTCCTAATATGTTTAAAAATTTATGGGTTGAATTAATATCTAAAGGATTTTTGGGTATAATGATATTTGCTGCTTTTGTAATAATATTTATTGCAATTATAATAGGTGTAATATATGTTGAATCTGCAGAAAGAAGAATACCTATACAGTATGCAAATAAATCAACTAGCATTTTAGGACGTCAAAGTTATATTCCATTTAAATTAAACAGTGCTGGAGTTATACCTGTAATATTTGCATCTGCGCTTTTATCAATACCTCAAATATTATCTTCTGTATTAAAGAAAGATGGATTTACATTATTTGTAAAAAATTATTTGACATATACAGAAGGTGTAGGACTAATTATATATATTATATTGATTTTTGCATTTGCTTACTTTTATACATTTATGCAACTTAAACCAAATGAGTTAACTGATAATTTAAATAAAAATGGTGGATATATTCCAGGAATAAGACCAGGTAAGGAAACACTTGAATATGTAAAGACTGTATTAAAAAGAATAACTATAGTAGGCGCAGCATTTTTAACAACACTTGCTATTCTTCCAATAGTTTTTGATAAAGTATCTAATTTGACGACTTCTATTACTATTAGTGGTACAGGATTACTTATAGTTGTAGGTGTTGCACTTGAAACATATAAACAATTAGAAAGCGAACTTGCTGGTAGAACTTATACTAAGGGAAGAAGAGGAAGAAAATGAAAAATATAATATTGATAGCAGCGCCATCAGCTGGAAAAGGAACAGAGGCATCAAGAATTAAAACTGAATTTAATATGCCTCATATATCTACAGGAGATTTATTAAGAGAAGCTGCAAGTAAAAATGATGAACGCGGTAAACAAATCAGTGAATTAATTGAAAGTGGTAAATTTGTTAGTGATGAAATTGTGTTGGATTTACTTAAATCAAGAATTTTACAGGATGACTGTAAAGATGGTTATATTTTAGATGGATTTCCTAGAAATGTTAGTCAAGCTAAAGCTTATGATGAAATTTTAAATGAAATAGGAAAAAGCATTGGTATAGTAATTGTATTAGATGTAAGTAAGGAAATCGCACAATCACGTATGAGTGGTAGATATACTTGTCCAAATTGTGGAAAGATATATAACGTAAATAATGATACTATGAAACCAAAAAAGGATGGAATATGTGATATATGTGATATGCCATTAACTCGTAGGGCAGATGATAATGCTGATGTTTACACTGAAAGATATAATACATATTTAGAAAAAACAGAACCATTAATTTCTTATTATGATGAAAAAGGAATTGTATATCATGTTGATGCTAATGGCACACAAGATGAAACTCATGAACAAATAGTTAAGATATTAGGAGAATAATAATGATTACTATTAAAACTCCAAGGGAGATAGAACTTATGCGTGTAGCTGGTGAAATTGTAGGGGATACACATAAGTATTTAATACCATATTTGAAACCGGGCATTACAACCGAAGAAATTGATTTATTAGCTCGAGATTATATTATTAAAAGAGGTGCAACCCCATCATGTTACCATTATGATGGATATCCTGGTAATATATGTATTTCAATAAATGAAGAAGTCGTACACGGTATTGCTAGTAAAAGGAAATTACAAGATGGGGACATTGTTACTCTTGATATATGTGCTTGCTATAAAGGATACCATGGTGATAGTGCGTGGACTTATCCTATAGGAAAAATTTCTGATGAGAAAAAATATTTGCTAGAACATACAGAAAAATCATTATATGAAGGGCTTAAACAAATAAAAGCAGGCGCTCATATAGGAGATATCGGTGAAGCAGTTCAAAAATATGCTGAAGGACATAATTTAAGTGTAGTAAGAGAACTTGTAGGACATGGTGTTGGTAATCAATTACATGAGGATCCAGATGTACCTAATTATGGTAAAAAGAATACAGGTCCAATTTTAAAAGAAGGTATGGTTATTGCAGTCGAACCTATGATAAATTTAGGTAGAAAAGAAGTTTGTCTATTGGATGATGACTGGACAGTAGTTACTATGGATGGTAGTCCATCTGCTCACTTTGAACATACAGTATTAATTACCAAAGATGGGTATGAAATATTAACAAAGAGGTGAAATTGTGGCAAAAGATGATATAATTGAAATGGAAGGTAAAGTATTAGAGGTTTTGCCTGGATATAAATTTAAAGTAGAACTTGATAATAAACATATAATTACGGCTGACGTTTCAGGTAAAATACGAATGAACATGATTCGAATTTTAGCTGGTGATAGAGTAACAGTTGAGATTTCAACTTATGATTTAACACGTGGTCGTATAACCTATAGAAGGTAGGAGGTATAAAAATGAAAGTTAAACCATCAGTAAAAAAAATATGTGAAAAATGTAAAATTATTAAACGTAAGGGTAAAGTAATGGTAATTTGTGAAAACCCTAAACATAAACAAAGACAAGGTTAATAGGAGGTGTTTTATGGCACGTATTAAGGGTGTAGATATACCAAATAATAAAAGAATTGAGATTTCACTTACATATGTATATGGAATTGGAAGAAGTCTTTCAAATCAAATTTTAAAAGACGCAAAAATTGATCCAGATAAAAGAGCTGGAGAACTTACAAATGATGAATTAAACAGAATTCGTGATGAGGTTAATAAATATACAACTGAAGGAGATCTTCGTCGTGAAGTTAATATGAATATTAAAACTAAAATGGAAATAAATTCATATCAAGGAACTCGTCATAAAAAAGGATTACCTGTAAGAGGTCAAAGAACTAATAGAAATGCACGTACTCGTAAAGGTAAAGGTAAAGTAGTTGCTAATAAGAAAAAATAGTTGTGATTAAAGGAGGAAAATTATGGCTTATAAATCAAGAAAAAGAAAAATTAAGAAGAATATACCAGAAGGTAAAGCTTATATTCATTCAACATTCAATAATACTATTGTAACACTAGCTGATAATGATGGTAATGCAATAAGTTGGGCATCCGCTGGGACTTTAGGTTTCAAAGGAAGTAAAAAGTCAACTCCATTCGCAGCTGGAATGAGTGCTGAAGCAGCAGGTAAAGCTGCATATGATATGGGTATGAGAAAAGTTGAGGTTTTTGTTAAAGGTTTAGGATCAGGTAAAGAAACAGCAATTCGTTCACTTCAAACAGCAGGTTTAGAAATTACATCTATATCTGATGTTACACCTATCCCACATAATGGTTGTCGTCCACCAAAACGCCCACGTGGATAAGAAGGAGGAATGAAAATATGTTAAATTTTGAAAAACCAATATATAAAATAACTGAATATATAGAAGATAAAAATTATGGCAAATTTGAATTAGAACCACTTGAAAGAGGATTCGGAATAACTTTAGGTAATGCACTTAGAAGAATTATGTTATCAAGTATGCCAGGAAGCGCTATAGTTGCAGTAAAAATAGATGGAGTTATGCACGAATTCCAAACAAAAGAAGGAATTGTAGAGGATGTTACTACAATAGTATTAAATTTAAAAAATGTTGTTGTTAAAAAGAATACTGATTCAGATGTAATTTTGAAATTATATGCTGATAAAGAGGGCGTAGTAACAGCTAATGATATAGAAGAAAATCCTGATGTAGAAATTATTAATAAGGATCAAGTTATAGCAACTCTAGCTAAGGGTGGAAAACTTGATATGGAATTAATAGTATCTAGTGGACGAGGATATGTTCCATCTAATGAAAATAAAAAATATATTGAAAATCAAAAAGTTGGATTCATTCCAATTGATGCATTATATTCACCAATCGAGAGAATTAGTTATGATATAGAAAATGCTCGTGTTGGTCAAGATGCTAGCTATGATAAATTAATCATGGAAGTACATACTAATGGATCAATTAGACCAGAAGAAGCTATGGCTCTTGCAGCAAAAATTATGATTGAACATTTAAATATTGTTACTAATTTAAGTGAAATAGCTGATGTTACAGGAATAATGAATGCTAAACAAGAAGATAGCAAATTAAAGAAATTAGAAACATCAATTGATGATTTAGATTTCTCAGTTAGAGCATATAACTGTTTAAAAAGAGCAGGTGTTAATACTCTTGGTGATTTAACAGCTAAGTCAGAAATTGAAATGATGAAAATTCGTAACTTAGGTAAAAAATCTTTAAAAGAAGTAATAGATAAAATTAAAGATATGGGACTTAGATTCCGCGAAGACGATTAATAGTTAGGAGGAACATTATGGCTTATAGAAAATTAGGACGTACAAATAAGCACAGAAAAAGTATGCTTGCTAATTTAACTAAAGAAGTAATTATGAACGAAAGAATAGAAACTACAGAAACAAGAGCAAAAGAAGTTCGTAAATTCGTTGATAAAATGATTACATATGGAAAAGATGGATCATTAGTATCTAGAAGAAAAGCCTTAGCTTTTCTACATAATAATGAAGTAGCAGTTAAAAAAGTTTTTGATGACTTAGCTAAACGTTATGAAAATCGTAATGGTGGCTATACAAGAATTTTAAAATTAACTGAACGTCGTGGAGATGATTCATTAATGGTTATTTTAGAGTTAGTTGAAGGAGATGCAAAATAGCACCTCCTTTTTTGTGCGCGTGTAGTCCAACTTAACTGGAAAATATTGTAAATAAAAGGTTTTTATGCTATTATAAATTTGGATTAAATGATATATAGGAGGCCTTTATGATTAATGTTATAATTTGTGATGACAATAATAAAGATAGAATTAATGTTATTAGAATTGTAAAAAAGTTTATGGAAAAATATAATAAAGAATATTCAATCCATAGTTATGATGATTATAATAGCGAATTCTATAAAATTATTGAAACTAAATTACCGTCTAAAATATATTTATTAGATATTGAAACACCTACTAAATCTGGTATTGATGTTGCGCGAGAGATTAGAAGAAAGGATATAAACAGTGTAATAATTTTTTTAACAGCGCATGATGAACTTGGAAATATAGTATTAAAAAACGATTTAATGTTTTTGTCATTTATAAATAAATTTGATGATTGCGAAAACAGATTAAATAATTCTTTAATGAAAGCATTAAATATATTAAATAAGAAAAATACAATTAGATTTTTTGATAGAAATGTATTATATACAATTAATATTAATGATATTTTATATATTACTAAAGATAGTTTTGAAAGAAAAACTATTATAAAAACAGATTATGCTGAATTTAAAGTTAATAAATCATTATCTGATATAGTTAAAATGTTGGATAACAGGTTTATACAAACTCACCGTGCTTGTTATATAAATTCAGATAGAAAGGTAAGTATAAATAAAACAAGTAAAATAATAACTTTTGATAATAATGAAACAATAGATTTACTTTCAGATAAATATAAAAAGGAAGTGTGTTAATTGAAAGATGTTTTAAATATATTATTGTGTTCCATAGTGATTGTTGTAGCAGTTTCTTATGCTTGGCATAAACTACTAGATAAAAAAATTAATTTTAAAGACTATAAATTATATATATCTTTAATGGGAATTTTATTTACGTCGTTATTAAATTATTTTATAACAAATGCTTTTATTAGAATAGCAATAGTCACGCTAATATTAATAATATTTTTTAAATTTCTTTTTAGAGAAAACTTAAATACTACAATAATAACACCAATTTTTGTTCAAATACTTATATTTTTTTGTGAATTCCTTTATACAATAACGTTATTATCACTTTTTAGTAAGAATTCAGATGAAATGATTAATTCAGTGTTGTTTAATTTTTCAACAAATGTAGTTGTTGCTACTCTTTTGGTAATTACTATAAATATTAAATTTGTAAGGCAACTTTATATAAAATTATTGAATGCAACAGATAAAATTAAAGGTATTCAGTTAAGTTTATTTTGTATTATCGGCATGTTAATATTAAACATTTTACTAACTAGTTCATTTTATAAAATGAAAATACAATATTTTTTAACATTTAATGTTATTATAACCGTATTAGTATTAATTATAATATTTTATTCATTTAAAACACAAAATAAATATAATAAAGTATCAAATAAATATAATATTGCAATTAAAAGTTTAAAAGATCTTGAAAGTATGATGACAAAGTATAGGATATTAAATCATGAAAATAAAAATCTTTTGCTTACTGTAAGAGCAATGATTGTAAATAAGGATAAAGATATTCCAAAATATATTGATTCAATAATAAAAGAAAAATATTCGGATGATGAGAAATTATTGTATGATGTAAGTTCTATACCATCAGGAGGCCTTAGAGCAACAATTTATTCTGAAATATTAAAAATAAAAGAAAATGGTATTACATATCTTCTAAATATAGATAGAAAAATAAGTGCGTTAGATTTAATTGATGTAGATACTGATACAATCATAAGTATATGTAAGATAATAGGAGTATTTATAGATAATTCAATAGAAGCTGTTTATAATTTAACAGAAAAAAATATTAATATTGAACTATATACTGAAAAGAATAAGTTATGTATAAAAGTATCAAATAATTATAAAGGAGATATTGATATAGGAAAAATTAATGATCCAGGCTATACAACAAAGGGTAAAGGGCATGGATATGGACTTTCGCTTGTTAAGAATATAATAAAAAATAATCCTATATTTGATAATGTTACAGAAATAAGCAAAGATGTTTTTAGTCAAATATTGATAATAAAATATAAAAAAGAAAACAAATAAAAAGAATACTTTAGGTATTCTTTTAGCTATTTAATTAATGATTCTGGACATTCTTCTTCATCAAAGAACATAAATATACAAGCTTGGCTACCAGTGTTAGCTGCACCTAGTCCTAATAAAGATAATAAATTAGCAAACATACAAATCCTCCTTCCTTTATTTATATTTAAACTTATTATAAGTTTAAACCAAGTTTATTTTGCAAACTCAGGATGTTCTTTTAAAAAAGTTATATAATTATTATAAGGTTGTTTTAATAATTTATATGCTAATGGAGCAATCATAAAATTTTGTATTATTATAGAAAATAAGCAACAATTAGATATAAAATTATTATCAGTTAAAATAATAATAAAACTATATAAAATTACTAATATTACTGAAATTGTTTTATAAATTTCTCTCCTTTTTTTATTAACGATTGGTCTTTTTTTTGTATCTGCTGGACTATTTTTAAACATTAACCATATACAAATGGAGCACGTTATTGATTTTATAAATATAGGTATATATATAATATTGCAAATATATGGAGCTCCGATAAATATGATTATAGAAGAAATTAAGCATATATAACTTTTAGTTGCATGCAATCCAAAAGATGGTAATCTTATAATGTTATACGTAATTAAAAATATTAACATCTCTTTAAATATTCCTAATATTAATGATATAGAAAGTATTATAATCATTTTTGAAATTACAAGATAAATTCCTTCTAGACCATATTTAATTTCTTTTAATTTTGTTTCATTATAGTTTGTGTTTTTCTTTATATAAGACATTAATCCATTAATAACAAAACTTTTCATTACATACTCCTTTATTTTCACTTATACATTATAATATTTAATATTAAATATTTAAATATATTTTGTCTAAATTGTGGTTTATAATGTTTAAGCTATAAAAATGTGTTTAATTATTTTGCATTTTTATCGATTTCATACATTAAAAATGTTTCTTCGAACAAATAACATTTAAATAAAAATTTTGATATGTTAAAATGTGTTTGCATGACTAAAAATATTGTCGAATTTTTTAGAATGCTAATTGAAGTAAAGTAGTTGGCTTTGTGTTATACTTAAGTTGTAAGAAAAAATTAGAAGGGAGATGTAGTAGTGATTACAGGCAAAGTTAAATGGTTTAATAATGAAAAAGGCTTTGGTTTTATCGAATATAACGATAAAGAAGATATCTTTGTTCATTATTCTGCAATTCTTTCTGAAGGCTACAAGACTTTAGTAGAAGGCCAATACGTTAAATTTGATTTAGTAAGAACCGATAAAGGGTTACAAGCTAAAAATGTAGTAGAAATAAAAACTGCG
>CANRAH010000027.1 GCA_947628565.1 uncultured Bacilli bacterium | reverse complement strand
GGTTCCGTGGTGTAGTGGTTATCACGTCTGCCTGTCACGCAGAAGATCGCGAGTCCGAATCTCGTCGGAACCGCCATATGGCTTCATAGCTCAGTCGGTAGAGCAGAGGACTGAAAATCCTTGTGTCGCTGGTTCAATTCCCGCTGGAGCCACCATTGTGATAGTAAGAGGGCCTTTATGGCTTTTTGTTTAAAAATTTCATGGGACTTATTTATAAAAAATATTGACTAAAAATAAAAACTATGATAACATTAATTGTGTCTATGAAGAGATTTATGTAGGCAATGCGCTCGTAGCTCAGCTGGATAGAGTGTTTGGCTACGAACCAAAAGGTCAGGGGTTCGAATCCCTTCGAGCGCACCATATATTCGGGAAATGGCTCAATTTGGTAGAGCACTTGGTTTGGGACCAAGGGGTTGCAGGTTCAAATCCTGTTTTCCCGACCATCTTAATAACTAACTCTTATTTATAAGAGTTTATTTTTTTCTCAATTGATTTAATTCTACTGCTTTAAAATATATTATAGAAATTTATATAGTAATTTTTTTTATTCATTTCTTTAAGTATTACAACATATTTTTAGTATATTGTTATTACCATATAAAACAATAAATATGGTATTGTTTCTATTAGTATTTTTTTTCTAAATTATGTTATAATTTATATAGATAGAATAGATATTTTGATTAAACAATAAAATAAGTAAAAAATGTTGTTTTATAATATAAAACTTATGGCAAAACTGTTGTGAATTTATATATTAAAGAAGTGAAGTATTGATAAAATGATGATTTAACAAACTAGGTTATTAAAAATTATTTATATAATCTTAATTATATAGAGGTGAAAATAATGAATGAAAATAAAAAAATGATATTAATGGATATTGTTGGAATGTTAGATTTAAATTCTGATTATGCTAAAAATAATTTAATATGTAATTTTAATGATTTTGATATTAAATTTCAAGAATATGAATTTTCTTTTAAAGATGATCCTGAATTATTAAAAGAAATATATGAGTGTCATAGATATATTAGTGATTTATACACAACTATTGTATTGAATTATTTAAAAGAATTTGCAGAAAAGATATATGGCCAATCAATAGACTTTATTATAATGAATTATTCTCAGGAAAATATTTTATCTAAATTAGAAAAATTTTTAAATTCAAAAGGATTACCTAATCAATTTAAAAGTGAACTTTATGACACATTAAAAAAACTTGCAGAAAGAATAGATAAAAGATTTAGTTTTGATGAGGTTACGCTAATAAATTTAATTGAGGCATCATCAGGACATAATATTATTTTAGAAGATGGTCGAAGTAAAAGCCAAAACGATGAGGTTTTATTAAAAACTAATTATGGATATATGTATGAAAAAACTAGTAATTCAAATAAATATACATTAGACGGTTCAGAAATTTTAAATCCAAAAGGCCAACAAAGAATTTCTAAAGAAAATATTCGTATTTCAAGTTTTCCACTAGGTAATCAGTTTTCTAATACAAATAATGTTATGAGAAAAATAATGAGTGTTTTATTTGAAAACTTGAATTTATGTATAGAAACATATAATTCTATATATTCATCAGGAGATAATGTTGTTGAAAATACTGCATTATTATCGAATGGAGAAACTTTTAATTTTGAATTTATTGTTAATGAATTTAATATTCCACATTTATTAGGTATTTTGCCTGCATATACCTTGAATCAAAAAGCAATTGATTATTTAAACAATATTGTAAAATCTACTAAAAAGCCAAGGAGAAATCAAGATTTAATACTTTTATCTCAAAACTCTAATGCACTTGATGTTTTATTTGTTATATATGCAAATCAAAATCAAATTATTGAAGCAGGAGGATTATATGAGGAAAACGGAAAATTTTATGAAATAATTAACTGGGAAAGGGTAATTTTAAAAACATCTTCATTTATGAGAGGAGACTTTTTTAAAACATGTTTTTGTTTAGTTAAGCTTGCAAACAATAAATGGTTAGCTTCGGATAAAGAAAAAGGCGGTTATGTATCAATCTCTTCAACTAAATATGGAGAAGGATTAAATTCTACAGTTACTGCAAGGTCTGTATTAAATGACTTATTAAATACAAAAAGGCAAAGAAGAGACTTTATATTTAGAGGATTTATTACTGATGGTGGCAAACAAATAGTTAATTCCATAATGACTGGAAAATCTGAAACAATACATGTTGGTAAAGACAATGAATTGTTAAGAACTCTTCAAAGATATAGAAATATATTTTTGAATTCTCCGAGTGAAGATGCTAAGGGAATGAAGCAAACAAATATAAATGGGCAAGGTGGTATGCCTTTCGGCGATAGCCCAATAGATAAAGACGTTTTATTTGGCTCAATTGTTGAAGAAATAGAAAACGAAAGATTTATAAGGGTGTTTACTCCACAAGAACAAGCTGAATTAGGACTATCTATAAGTAGAGATTTAAATTTAGTTCCAACAATTTCAAAAGAAGCAATGGATGTATTACAATCTGTTAATAATCAAAATGGTGCAGTAACTACAAAAGAATTAGATGAATTTGAATCAGTAATGCATAATACAAATTTAAAAAGATAACATTAATTTATTTGTTAATGTTATCTTTTATATTTCTTATAAAATTTTTACATACAGAACTTTTATTATTAGGATCCCATATCATTCCTAAATATTTATTTTCTAATGATAATTTAAAATTAAGTTTAAATAATTCTCCTTTTTCTAATTCTTTTTTTATATGTTCTTCAGTTAATAATCCAATTCCAAACCCAGCTTTAGTAAAATCTTTAATTAAAGAATTACTACTAAATTCCATTTCAGGATTAATATTAATATTATTTTTTAAACAATAATTATCTAGTCGAATTCTTGTTATAAATCCTTTTGATAAAATTAATAAGGGAAGTTTTTCCAAATCTTCTATTTTCAATTTTTTATCTTTATATTCAATAAATGTATCGTTTGCTACTAAACAATCATGTAAATCCATTAATTTAAATTCTTGAAAATCAGTTGGTATATTGTAAGGTAAATTTGCAAAAATTATATCAATTAATCCAATCTTTGCCTTTTTTATTAAATCTTCTACTTTATCAGTAAAAATTCTTATATTTATTTTTGGATATTTTAAATGGAATTGTTTAATATAGGGCATTAAAAATTCATGAACGATAGTTTTACTTGCTCCTATGTTAATACTTCCTTGTTCCATGTTTGTTAGTGATTCTAGATCACTTTCGGCAGAATAGATTAAATCTATAGCATCTTTAACTTTAGTATATAATATTTCCCCAGCATCGGTTAGTTCAACTCCATCTCTTTTTCTAATAAACAATTTAGTATTAATTTGATCTTCTAATATTTTAATTGTTTTACTTATGGCAGGCTGACTTATTAATAGTTCTTTTGCGGTTCTGGAAATATTTTTGTTTTTTGCTACATGATAAAATATTTTATAAAATTCTAAATTTATATTCATAACGCCTCCTATATAACTTTTAGTTATATTAAATATAAATAATATGTATTTTAATTATATCATTTTTTGTTGTATAATACTACTGCTTTTTAAAAAGGCGAAAATTTATATATTGGAGGGGTTATGAAATCAAAATATATATTATGTTTATATGAACAATACTGCAATTCTATTGGAAAAGAATATATTGAATTAAATATATTTACGGATATTAATTTTATTAATTGGATTGAATCACTCGTTAATAAAACAAAACTATATTCTAAGTATTTAGATTATTTGAATATTCCTATTTATAAGGATAATGCAATTGAACTTGGTAAAGGTAAATTTGATACCTTAGGTGAAGAATTAGTAACGATTGTTTCACCATTTGCAGAAACACTAGGACTTCAAAATAGTAATTTTTCAATTACTGAGGAAGGACTATTGATTTTTACTGGTTCATCACTATACTCTATAAATGATTGCAATTTCTTTCTTACACAAAATCCATACAATATTTCCTCTTTAAATAGTACTGAATTGATACATAATGCAGGGTTAAATATATGTATAGGAATGTATGGCAATATTAATGATAAGGATAAAATTTCTAAATTAAATACGCTTAAAAATTTATATCAAAAGTTAGCAGATGATACAAAAATATATTATGAAACTATTAATGATACTTATCTTTGCTGTTTAAAAAGTGATAGATATATTAAAAGAAAAAAATTAATTAAATAAAAGAGATGATTAAAATGAGTAATAATAAAAAAATGTTAGAAGATTGGAATAAAAAAATATCTTGCTATAAAAAAATAAATATAAATGAAGCTAAAAAAATATACTTAGAGTTATGTAATACTGATTCCTATAAAACAAAAAATAAATTAAGGGAAGAATTAATATTAAGTACTTTGTATATCGTTTGTGATTTTATAAATAATAGTGGTTTAGTCTATTTAAATAGTTACTCTTATGATATGTCAGATATCATTAGCGTTTGCAATGGAATTTGGATAAGTAAACTTGATTCAGGTGTATTAAATAAAGTTAATAGTTTTAAAGAAATTTTTGATTTAGATTTTTACAATAAAATTATAGATGGATTAAATATAACTAAATATGATATTGGTGAAAATTTTATATTAGACGCAAAGTCATTTATAGATTTACTTTATTTTTATATCAAACAAAAAGAAAAGAATATAAATTTTAATTATAATAAATTAATTGAATGTATGAAAAATAATCCAAAATATCAAAATATTTTAAATAGAATTTGCTATCACGGATATAACATAGATTTTTGTGAATTATTTAATACAATAATCAATTCGTTTGAATTATCTGATGAAGATTTAAAAATATCTAAAACTAAATTAAGTAAGCTTAAATATATAATAATTAGTAATGGTATTGAGTATTTAAGAGAGGACATTGATAAAATTGCCTGTGGGGATATTACTGATGTTTGGATTGATAATATTTGTAAAAATAAAATTAATGATATTATATTCAATAGTGAAAGACTTAATGATGCCCAAAAGGATATAATAATGAAAAGATATGGCTTTTTAGATGGTAAGTGTAGAAGTTTAAGAAAAATTGCTTCTGATTATAATCTGACTGTGAGTAGAATAAGACAAAAAGAAGCAAAAACATTAAGCCTTTTAAGACATTCTAGCTTTTTAAAAAGAATTAAAGATTTAATTTAAAAATAAATGAATAAGGTGATAAAAATGAAAAAATATAATAAAAAATTAATTAACGATTATATTAATGGAGATAAAATAAATGATTTTAACATTGATGAGTTAGAAAACGATAAAGAATTTATGATGCTGGTTATTAGTTTAACAAACGATAAAAGTTTTTATAAATTATGCTCCGATGAATTAAAAAAAGATTATGAATTTGTTGAATTTATTGTTAGAAAATTTCAAAATGATGTTAAATTTATTTGTGAAGTTGCAGATTATTATTTAAAAGATGTTAAAGATGAGTTGAATAGACTTGAACTTGCTATTGTTATGTCTAATATAACAAATAAAAAAGATGTTTTAAAACATCGTGAATATGAGGTTATTTGCGAATCAATATTTACAACTAAAATGGTTCAAATAGAATTGGCAAAAAATAAGGTAAATGATAAATACATACAGGATGAAATAGGAATGGGTTTTTTAGTAATTTTTGATTCATATAATAGTAGTAAAATAGTTTTAGACTTTTATGCTAAAAGTATAGTAAAATCGATATTTGATGAAAATGATATAGATTTAGAAATTATGTTACATCAGCAATTTGAATCAAAGGAACAATTAAACCAAATTGGAATAAATCGATATTTAATAAATTTTATAGAAGGTTATGATTCTATGCTAGCTTCTTATTTAAGTGCAAACATTGAACTTTTATCAGAATTTTCAAATAAAATTAAAAATATTCAAAGCAATTGGAATAAATATAATGAAAAAGACGAAAGAAAAAAATATAATTTATTGCTTGAAAAAATACATGAGTATATGGAAAATAATGAGTCGAATTGTATGTTTGATGAAACAACTTTATTATATTATATAGGAAAAAAATTAGGAATATTAGATAAAATAGCAAAATATGATTGTATTGATTTAAAAACTGCTAAAAGTATAGTAGATGAAATTGATGAAGAATTCATAGAGGATACATTAAAAGTTAGTATTTGTGATAAAATGAATTTTGATAATATAAAAAAAATAATGCAATCGATAATTTTTTCTAAAGGATGCAAAGCTGAATCTAATTCCTCAAATTCAATTAAAAAGTGCAAAATCTTAAAATTTCCATATAATAAAAATGATTGATAAAACTAATTTAAAGTTTATCAATAATCTAACTCTTATTTTATAAGAGTTTTTTTGTAATTTAAATTATGGTATAATTTATTTAGGTGATGTTAATGAATAGTAAAATTAAAGAAAATATGTTAAAACATAATTTATATTTATCAAAATATGCTTGTAAAGATCAAGAAGCAATAAGGTTATCATATGAAAATGAAGATATAAGATCACCTTTTTTTAGGGATATTGATAAAATAATATACTCATTATCATATATAAGATATATTGATAAAACACAGGTATATACAAATAATTCAAATGATATGATAAGTAAAAGAATGACGCATGTTCAATTGGTAAGTAAAATTGCAAGGACAATTGGGAGAGCTTTAAATTTAAATGAGGATTTAATAGAAGCATCTTCTTTGGGGCATGATTTAGGGCATGTACCATTTGGGCATGTTGGAGAAAGTATATTAAATAAATTAAGTTTAAAATATAATGAAGGATATTTTGCTCATAATGTTCAAAGCGTTAGAACACTTATGAATATAGAAAATAATGGCCTTGGTAATAATATAACTTTACAAGTTTTAGATGCTATATTTTGTCACAATGGAGAAATATTGGAAGGCAAGTATTCACCAGTAAAAAAAACTTGTGATGAGTTTTTAAGCGAATATAATAATAGTTATTATGATGTTAATATGTTAAAAAATGTAAGACCGATGACGTTAGAGGGGTGTGTTGTTAGAATAAGTGATATAATTGCATATGTTGGAAAAGATGTGGAGGATGCAATTAGACTTGGTAGAATATCAATTGATGATATACCTAAAAATATTATAAATACATTAGGAAAAACGAATTCAGAAATTGTTAATACGATTGTTTTAGACATTATAGAAAATAGTTTTGATAAAAATTATATTAAGCTTTCACCTAATATATTTAATGCATTGAATGAATTAATTAATTTTAATTATAGATATATATATTCTAAAGCAAATACTAAATCACAATTGAAAAAGTATGAAACTATATTTAACAATTTATTTAATTTATATTATAAACAAATAAATAATAATGAAGTTAATGAGGATATTTATGTTCTGTTCTTGAATAATATGAACGATAAATATAAAATAGAAACATCTAAGGCAAGAATTGTAATAGACTATATTGCTGGAATGACTGATGATTTTATACAATCGCAGTATAAAAAGTACATAAAAAAGAAGTAAAGCTAGTATGTAAATACTATGATAAATTTTTATTGGGATTAAATTTTTATAAAATCCATGATATAATTATTAAGTGATGTATATGAAGCGTGTAAAAAAGAAAAAAATAAATTTAATATATAAGATAATAAGTGTTTTGCTTATTTTAATATCTATAATATTTATTGGAATTTTGTTATATTTAGATTTGCTTCCTTTTAAATATTTTTCTATTGTTGCAATATCTATAATTGTTTTTGCTCTATTTAATGCATTATTGCTTAATTTAAAAAGATTAAAGACTAAAGTAAAAAGTGTGGTTTCAATTTTTTCAATAATAGCTATATTAATAATGTCAATAGGAAGTTATTTTATGTCAAAAACGATTAATGTACTTGCAAATAATAATGATGCTAAGTATAAACTTGAAAATTATTCTATAATTGTCCTAAAAGATAGCAAATATAAGGATATAAGCGATATAAAAAACGAAAAAATAGGATATTATGAAAATTCGGTTGGAAGCAATGATGCAAAAGAATACTTAAGTAAAAAAACAAGCGTAAAGTTTGATTCATATAAGGATGCGACTAGTTTAATTACAGATTTATTAAATAAAGATATTAATGTAATAATGTTGGAAGATTCAATAAAAAGTGTAATATCAGAAGAGATATCTGAACTTGATGATAAAGTTAAAGTAATATATACTTTTGATATTAAAATTAATGTTTTATCTACTTTAAAAGATGTTGATGTTACAGAAGAGCCATTTGCCGTTTATATAAGTGGAATTGATACATATGGTGAAATATCATCAGTATCCAGAAGTGATGTAAATATAGTTATGCTAGTTAATCCAAAAGTTCATCAAGTTTTACTTATTTCTATTCCTAGAGATTACTATGTAAAATTACATGGTACAACTGGATATAAAGATAAGTTAACTCATGCTGGAATATATGGCATAGATATGTCTATTAAAACTATTGAAGATTTATTAGATTTAGATATTAATTATTATTTAAAAGTTAATTTTACATCTACTATAGATATAGTAAATGCTTTAGGTGGCTTAGAGGTTTATTCTGATTATACTTTTGTGTCTTATTCTGGTTATAGTTTTAAAAAGGGATATAATAAAGTAAATGGAGAACAAGCTTTAGATTTTGCACGTACGAGAAAAGCTTTTGCTTCTGGTGATAGGCAAAGAGGAAAAAATCAACAAGCATTAATTGAAGCAATGATTAGAAAGGCTACAGATAAATCTATAATTACGAAGTATAGTTCACTTTTAGATGCTGTTAACGGAAAATATCAAACTAATATGAGTATGAAGAAGATTACATCTTTAATTAAAAAACAACTTGATTCTATGAAACCTTGGACTATAACATCATATAGTTTAACTGGAACTGATTCAACAAATTATACATATACTTATAATCAGTTATTATATGTTATGGAGCCAGATATGAATAGTATAAATGAAGCTAAATCATTGATAGGTAAAGTATTAAATAATGAAGCATTAGATAGTTCTTATGTGAGTCAATCAGGTTCTAGTAATACAGTAACCAAAGTAAAACCACCAGTAGAAACTAATGAGACTCCTAAAGTAGTTGAATCTAGTGATAAAGATGAAGAAGACAAAAATGATGATAATAAAACAACTGATGATAAAGAATCTGATAAAAATAATAAAGATGAAGAAAATCAAAAAAATGAAAATGTAACGCCTAAAGATCCATCCATAGAAGATAAAAATGATGAGAATACGACACCTGATACAGGCAACAAAGAAGAAAATGATAATATCGAAAAACCTTCAACGGATGAAGAAAATAATTCAGATACAGATACAGAAAAAAGTTTAAGACAATCTTAAACTTTTTTGTTTTTCAATTTTGAAAGAAACAGTTCTGTTTGCTCTAGATGCATCTTTAGCTATTGCATAAACTTTACTACCGATTTGGTATCTTTTTTTTGTATTCTTACCAATTAGTGCTTGGTTATTATAATCAAAGTAGAAATTATCATTATCCATATCTTCCAATTTTATTTTACCAATTATTGAATTTTTAGTTTTAACTAGCATTCCTGTTTTGTAAACTTTATAAACATATGCTTCAAATTCTTCACCTATATGATTTTCCATATAGGCTGCCATATCTAACATTAATGCTTCACGTTCAAATTCCTTGTCTATTATTTCAGCTTTTGACATATCTTCACTAAACATTCTTAAATTTTCTTCAAGTTCATTAACTCTTTTTGAATCAAAGTTATTTAGAAGTACTTCATCTATTATTGTATGAATTATAAAATCAGCACTTCTTCTAATTGGAGATGTAAAATGGCAATAATCATTTAATTGTAATGCAAAATGACCTATATTAAGAGTAGAATATTTGGCTTTTTTCATAGATTTTAAAAGTTCTTCATTTACAATATCTGCTATTTCACTTTCTCTAACACTATCTAAAATATTTTTTATAGTCCATACATTTATGTTATTTATTTTTGGCATTTCAATTCCTGATTTTCTTAATAAATTAATAGTATCTTTTATAGTAATATCATCTGGTTGTTCATGAACTCTATAAATAAATGGTATAAAATTATAATATTGAGCAATTGATAAATTTGTTATTATCATTGCATTTTCAATAATTCTTTGTGCTTTTCCAATTGCATCCGAATAAAATCCTATTGGATTGTCTTTTTCATTATGTACTGCTTTTATATCTGGAATATCAAAGTCAATGCATCCTCTTTTTAAGCGAACTCTATCACATAAGTCACTAAATTCTTCAAATAATTTTAGTTGATCTACAAATGGTTCATATCCATTTAAAATCTCACCATCTAATACTTTATTAACTTCGCTATATTTCATAGATTTTCTAGAATTAATAACTGATTTATATATTCTAGTTTCTATAACTTTTCCTTCTGTAGAAATTTCCATTTCTACAGTTTTAGTTAATCTATCAACATTTTCGTTTAAAGAACAAATTCCATTAGAAATTATATGTGGAATCATAGGTATACAACTATTTAAAGGATAACGTGATGTTTTTCTTTTTAAAATTTCTTCAAATAATTTTGTACCTATTTTTATATAATAACTTACATCTGAAATACTTGTTAATAATTTAAAATTACCATTTTTTAATTTTTCAATATATATAGAATCATCTTTATCTTTAGTATCATCACAGTCTATTGTAATTATATCTTTATCTCTTAAATCAACTCTAGATACTAAATCAGTTTCGTCAACTTCCTTTTTAATTTTATAAGCTTCTTCCATGGCTTCTTTTGAAAATTCTATTGGGATTTCATATTCTGTAGCAAGTAATTTTATATCAATTTTTGGATCGGTTTTATGGCCTATTCTTTTTACATTTAATGCTTGATAAGTTCCATTAGTGCATTCAGTTCCAATTTGAACTAAAATAATATCCCCATCAATTAAGTTATTCAAATCATTTCTGTTTATGGTTACCTTTATATTTTCATGCCTATTATATGGAATTAACAAATTTTTCTTTCCTTTTTTTGAAATTTCAAATACTACATTGCCAGTTTTTCTTTTTAATATTTTATAAACTTTACCTTTAAATTCGTTTTTTGTTGCAAATTCAATATTTCCAATTATTACATTATCACCATTTAACGCACCATTTAAATTTTCGTTTCTAATAAATATTTTATATCCATCTCGTGTTTCTATAAAACCGTTTCCAGCTTTATTTATTTTTAAAATACCAAATGCATAACCAAGATCGTTTGTAAATATTCTATATCCTTTTTTATCATAAAATAGATATCCTTCTAAAGTTAATTTATCAATCACATCGTAAAGCAATTTGACTTTAGTTTCACCTTTAACTTTTAATTCTTTTCTTAAATCTTCTTTTGAATGATATTTTTTATCTTTTTCAAAGAACCTTATTACAAGACTTTCTAATTCATCCATAAAACCCTCCCAATTATCTACTTTAATTTTAACACAGTTTAATTAATTATGTAAATATTAAATGAATATTTTTAAAATAAAAAACTATATTAAATAGTTTTATTTTAAACTTTTATACTCAGATAAATTAAATTCTTTAATTTCCTTAATTAAAGATGAATCTAAGATTAACTCATTGTGCTTAGATTTATATGTGTTACAAGATTTATCTAATAGTTGAATTGGTGTTATGAGCCTAGTGGCGCCATTATATGAGTTTATTGCTTTATCATTAATTATTGCTAATGTAAAATCATTTACTTTATTTTTATCTTCAATAATAGTAGCTCCATCTTTATTTAAAGCCCCAATTATTGCCTTATATGTTATTTCATATTCTATTCCTAAAGTAGAGTTGCAAAAGGTATTTATATCATCAACGCGACTTAAAGTTGCAAATGTTATAAACTTTTTCCTTTTTTGTGCTGAAAATTTACTCCAAGAAATGACTTTATATTTACCTGTTGAAAGTTCTTGATTCCATATCTTTTCTGCTATAATTAAAAGTTTATCTTCAATTTCTTTTGAATATAAATCTTCGTTTATAATTTTGTTTATAAAAGTTATTTCATCGCTTGTTAAATACATTGAATAATAATTGAGACAAGTTTTGCAAAATTCCAATCTTTGTTTTTTTCTTAATAATTCTATATTCATAATTCCTCTTTATTTTTTGTATAATTTTAAATTATTTCAAATTTATTATACTAAACATTATCTTCTTTTACAATACAATTTTTTAATTTAAAAAAATCTCTTATTTTTTGATGTGAACCCCAATTAGTAGACATTAATAAAAAAACTGGTATATTAAAAAGAGAAAAGTTATTTTTCTCTTT
>CANRAH010000026.1 GCA_947628565.1 uncultured Bacilli bacterium | reverse complement strand
AATGAATCTAATTCCAAGTATGCCAACTCCTTTACTTGGATAGAAACACTCAACATTCAATTTAAAAATTTCATCAAAAACAATTATTCCCAAAATTTTGTGTATAAATTTATCATAATAGTCCTTTAATGTTTTTTATATTTTAATCTTTTACATAAGTGTGAAGTGGTTTTAGTACGATATTGTAAATCTTTCATATCAGCAGTTGGTACAAAACCAGGACGAGCATTGATTAAATCAGGAATGTTGTTAACAACACTAACACAAGTTAATTCAACTGTCGCTAGACGTTGAACAGTAATCGTCGTATTGGGTTCACCTTCAATAGTTAATTGTTGATATCAAACTCATCCGGTGCATAAACTTTACCAACACATTTAGTCTCAAGAGTAATTCCCTTTTACATTGCTTCATTCCCCAAAAGAATATATATAAATTATTATACTATAGAATAATTATAATTTAAGATTGTCAACTTACTTTTTCATAAAAATTTTTAATAGTTTTAGTCTCTGTTTGGTTCCATCCCATATTCTTTTTTTTTATTTTGACATTGCATTTTTTGATAAAATTTCAAATTTTAAAATTATTAATAAAAAGTAAGAATGGTGCTATTTTAATAAGTTTATATAATTTATCTAATTTAGCAAGATCTATTTCTTTGTTATAACAAATTCATATGGATTAGCTAAATTATATGTATATTTATCTTCAAATTGAAAATGTGATAACCCATGATTTTTAGTGACAGTTAAATCTGGTAATACACAGCCTAACATAATTGCATCATTATTTAGTTTTAATTTTTTATTTATATCTTGGACTATTTTAATATGTATTTTATGACTTGGCATAACTATTCTCATTACAAATGTTTATTTTCTGTTTTCAATAAACTAGTTTCTTGTAGTTTTTTATTTTTCATTAAATAATAATTTTTTATTTCTTCTAATCTAGCTTTAGGAATGTTTGAATAATCTATTTTTATTTGCTCTATTGAAGCACCTACTATATCTTTAGCTTTTCTATTTTTATGTCTAACAGCAAAACTTATCATTTCAGCCTGATAATATTTTTGACGTTCTTCTGAATTTAGAATACCCATGATATCGCTTTCATCTAATGAAAAAATAGTATTTTCATTAATTTGTGGATAATTTCTCATAATATAGTTACAAACATCCACATATGGCAAATATTGAGGAGCAATCTGGTAATATAATCCATATTTTTGACATAATTCGGAAGAAAATTTTTCGACAAAGCCTTCATTTAACATAAATCCAACCATTCCTCTCGAAGTAATTACATTTCCCTCCACAGTATTTATTATCATTCTTTCATCAGCCAGTTCTTCTGGTTTTAACATTTGAATTATCATGTGAAATATTTCATGTGGTAATGTTCCATTAGCAATTGCCATTTGTGTATAAATATCTGGATTAGGATTATTTAAACTTTTTCCAATTTTAGCTAAATTTACTATTACTTTAAAATTTTTTGAGTCAGCACTAAAATCATGATTATCATTTTCATCATTTATAACAACTACACTATTTATGTTTAACATTTTATTCAATTTGTCTAATCTATCTTCTGGAATTAAATTAGAATATTCAGTATTTATAAAACTAATGATTTTTCTCATATAATCCATTAATTCACATTTCATAAGTTCACTATCTGACAATCCTAAATTTTTATATTTTAACTTTAATCTATAAATTTCAGCTTCTTGTGCTTTAAGTATTTCTTCCAATTCTTCATTAGTATATCCACTTTTAAATCTTTCAACTGTTTCTTTAGTGGAAAAAACTGTTTCATATAAAATTCCATCAAATTCATTCATCTCTTTTACTTCCTTTATTTATAACAACCCATTTACCTTTTTTATTTGAACCAGTACGCTTAACATAACCATTATTTACTAATTCACTTAAATGATATCTAACCATTCTTGGAGTTAAATTAAGAAATGTTGCCATTTCAGCCTGAGTAATAGTAGGTCTATCTAAAATTAGTTTAATTATACTTTCTTCAATTTTACTCAAATTAAATTTTGAATAATCAACTTTTATAGTTTCATTTTGAATATCATATTCAAAATCATTTCTATTATACTTAATACTTACTATTATAAAATGAGGATAAAATTGATAAATACTTTTATCATATTTTTTTAATATTTTTCTTATCCCTGTTCCTAAGTGTTCTACTAACTCTAAATCTTTAAATACACGCATAAGCTCTGGATTTTTAGGTGCTGAATATCCTTTTAAAAATTCTTCTTCTGTAAACTCATCTTGAATACCACCAAAAGAAGATATTTCCAATCTATCACTAAAAAATTCAAATTTAGGTGGATATTCATTTGACCAATCATTATGTACAAGAGCATTAATAATCGCTTCTCTAACTGCATTATAGTCATACATTGTCTTTTCAATTCGCTCTGGATAAGTAATCTTAGCAAATACTTTATTTTCAATTTTAAACTTTTCTAAAACACGATAAGTTGCTGTTATAAGTGAGCAATTACCAAATTCATAAAATTCTTCTATTTCATCTACATCGTTACCAACATATTTGGCTACTTTAATGGAAATTTTATTATTGTCCGCTAAAAGATAGGCAATATAATTAAATTCATTATCTTTTGTGTAAAATTCTAGTTGTCTTTCAAAATTATCTCCAATATCAAATCCTTTTTCCATATAATACATTTTTAATTCTCTAAAAGTTAAATCTTGTTTAGGAGAAGTAATATCTTTTAATGATAATTTAGTTCTTGATCTAAACATTTTATTTATGAGCGTAGTTGTCATTTTCTCTGTTGAACTACCAACTCTTATAAAGCAACTATCAGGAGTTAAACCCATTCCTTTTATATGATATAGTGCCTCACCTCTAGCAACAGTAATATGTATATATTTTTTATTATCTTCTTCCAAGACTTCAATATCAAACAATCCTAACACGGATGGCTCTATATTAGAAATTATTATATCTTTTATTTTTCTTTGTAATAAATCTAAATTATTTTTAAGGCCAATCACTTTTCCATTATCATCAACACCGATATAAATATTTCCTCCATCTTTGCTATTAAGAAATCCAATAACTGTTTTTTCTAAATCATCAGGTAATTTTACTTTAAATTCATTTCTACTATCTTCAATAACATCTGTCATTATTACTGCCTCCTATCTTCTAAATATAATTATACTATATATTTAAAATTTTTCCTAGCAAATTTCCTAATAAATTTCCTAATAAATTTCCTAATAAATTTCCTAATAAAACTTTATTTATTTACAAAAAAAATGGTAGAATAGTTTTTTAAACTTAAGTATAAATTAAAAATCATTTTCAGTAGTAGGGGGTTAAAAATGATAACGCAAATTAACAATTATACTTGCAAATCTTTTAAAAATTATACAGGAACAAATGTAAACGAATCATTTAAACAAAAAAATATTTTTTTTGATATAATGTTAAAGGAAAAACATCATTATCAAAATAAATTTTACTTGAATTAAAAAAAGATAAATCTATAACCAATGAAAATTATCGCTTTTTCAATAAAGACTATATTAAAGATAGTTTATTATTATATGATAATAGTGGCATTAAAGGTGTTGTGGTAAACTTTGGCAAAGAAAATGTTGATATTGAAAAAAAATTATGGGAAAAAAATTAATTAAAGATATTATCCCACTTCAAGATGAAATACAAATACCTACATTGCTAAATGTATGTAACATATTCTCACATAAAACTACTAGAAATCCAGAATAAATACTAAAAAGTGCACAATATCTAATAAGAAAAATTCTTATGAAATAGGTTCTAAAATTAAAGAAATTCTTGAAAGTTTAAAGGCAAAAGGACTAATTAAAAATCAATTAGTTATAGATGTTAAAGATCGTGATAAAGCAATCGTTTTTATAGATTTAATAGATAAAACTATTGCCGAATATCAAAATATTCAAGAGTTATCCGTTACCTTAAAAGAAGTTAGTAATGAGTTAATTAGTAATCGTCAACGATTAAAATTATTAACACAAAATAACGAATCACTTAATCAAAAAGTTAGTAAATTACAATCTACTATTTGATCGACAAGATAACATTCCATATCCCCTACACTAGCTTTTTTTTCATAAAAGAACATAAGAATATTCTTTTGCAGTTGATGGAACATTTATCATTTCGACAAGTTTTCTATATGAATCCATAACACTCTCGGATAATAATATAGGGTTTAAATCATCTCCCATTGACATTGGAGAAATTGGTGTATCACCTATATCCATATTTCTTCCTTTAAATATTTCACTATGATTCTTTAAAACTTCCATAGATTGTTGCATAATATAATCGTAATCATTATTTCCAAACAATCCATTATTTTTTACATTTTCTATTGTCTTATACTCCATTTTAAATTCCACCTAAAAATAAAGTAATAATAGACAATACTAACATTGCTCCTAATTCATAAGGTATGTACTTTTTATATTTTTCAAAGTTTGCCATTATTTCTTTTCGGCATCTTAGATTATCTACATTTTTTCCAATCAATATTTCACTAGTTTCAACATATCGATCTATATCATCTTTATAAACACTTCTTCCTTTATTAGAATCATATCCAGCATATTTTTGTTCTGGATTAATTTTTTCATAGTAACGATCTAATTTAGCCGAACCAAATAGTCCTCCGATAAAAAATGCAAGAACTAACGAACATATAGGATATAAAACATAACTCATAGCAAATATATGTCTAATTGTCGGTACAAACAATAATATTGTTGAAATTATTAATGCTGGAATAAAACCAATTGCTAATCCAACTACCGTAGTAATTTTTGATTTTTTCTTAATAACTTTGTCATATTTTTCAGGTGCTTGTAATACTTTTGATTTAATAAGTTCGTATATATCATCAATTTTCCTATCTTCACTATTTAAAGATACTTCAATTTTAACTTTATTTTCATAAATCCACATACTAATTGAATGACGATAATTTTCACGTTTCCTATCTTCATCTTGAACACCATAACTAAGATAAAAATGAACATAAATACTTTTAATTTCTTGTAATCTACTATTAAATACAGAAATAAAATTATTATAATTATCAAATCTAATATTTGTATCATCATGAAAATCGACTTCAAAACTTAAACTACTATTACTATCCTTAAAAGTCCAAGTTTGATATCTCCATTCTAACATTTGATTTTTTCTTTCTTCATTTTCAGAAATTTTCTTATAATACATCAGTTTCTCTTGCATTTTTGAGAAGATATCAAATAAATCTTCAGCACTTATTATTTTATTTGCAACTTTAATTGTATCATTATACATTTTCTATACCTCCAATTTCAACAATTTTATATCCAAAAACACTTATTTCTTTTGTTCCATTCAACATTAATTTTTCATAATTTTCATGAATATGACCATGTATATGAACAGGAATTTTATTTTGATAAAGATAATTTGTAATTCCAATTAATCCCTGATGAGCAGGATCTCTATTAATCTTATCTGGATCAAATTTTTTGTCATGTGTTAATAAAATATCAACTTTTGGTTTTGACTCAAAAAAATGTATACTTTCATCTTGAGTAAATGAAGGAAAATCAACTTGTTTATATTTAAAACTTCCCTGCATACCTAAAATACTTAAATCATTTATTTGAATTACTTTTCCATTTATATTTGGTATATTATAATCAGTTAAATAATCATAATCATGATTACCTAATAAACCACATAATTTATTTTTATCTATATTTCTAATCACTATATCTATATCTCGATTATAGTGATCTCCTAACATTACACACAAATCATAATACTTATTATTTAAAAATTGAATAAACTCGTTTTCATTTAAAGTACCATGCGTATCTGCAATAATTAACAACTTAATAGATTTGCATATATTATCACATTTGCCATATTTTTTATTCAATTTTGCTTCATAGTCATAACTACATTTTTTTAAATCACTTGATTTTTCTTTATTGAAGCGAAATGATGATTTTGTTATTTTCATTATTAAATTCATTTAATATTTTACTATTACAGAATCAAAATAATCCGTAGCTGCTAATGTTATTTTTTTTGATTCTCCCTTATTAATTTTTATTTCTTTTTGAGCATCAAACAAGTTTATTGTTCCATTCTCTTTTACTTCTGTTAAACCACTATTCGATTTTAAAATAACATAATCTTCAGTTTTTTCTTTTACTACGATCTCCACTCCAGAAAGAATATTAAGTTTTGAATTTTCACTTATATATTTCTTTTTTGTTATGGTGATATAATCATTATTATTTAAACTCTTCATAATATCTCCTTTTATTTAGTACAAAAAATACTATTTACCTTTTGAAATTGTTGCAATATTTTATTAATAGTATTTTCTATTTGATTCATATTTTCTTCATTAAAATTAGATTTTCTTGCAAATTTTATTTCATAAGGTTTAAAAATAATTGTAAATGAATTTTCGTGATAGTTTAAGTTATTTCCTGATCCTCTTTTATAGTCTAAATCTAGATTAATCTTCAAACTATGTACTTCCTTTAACTGACCATTATTTACAGCATCAATATATGAGTTATATGTTTTGCAATCTAAATTATTATAAGTTTTCTCACGAATAGAAACTTCAAATTTTTCACCATAACTCTTTGCATATTTATAATTTTTATATTCTATTTTCAATTTTTCATTTTTTTGCTCATCTTCCTCAATTAATTTTAAAAATTGATTATAAACATTTTCACAATATTGAACTAAAGTACCAATATGTTCAGCAGTTGGAATAATATTTGAATAATCAAATTCATTGTTAATTACTGTTTCTTTTTCTTCTTCATAAAAATCCATATTTATCTCCTCTATACTTTCTACATTGTCATTAATTACTTTTTTTTTAATGATTTTCTCAACATATCAATTAATTCATTTAATAATGAATTATTTTCAACATCAAAAGTTAAATAAGAAAGTTCATTTTTAAATTCTCTTTGATTAATTTCTTTAAATTTTCTTACTAAATTTATAACTTTATTATTGTCTAATAAAAATTCATTTAAATTGTTTTCATCTAAAATTGGATTTTCAAATTCACCACAGACTAATATAATTCTGTATAAATTTTTAACATTATCTACTAAATTAGAATCACTAGAATCAATTGATAAATTTTGAATAACACTACTTTCAATTGCTGCTTTATATAATTGATTAGGATCAGCAAGAATGGTATCACCTTCACCTTTGTTAAATGGCACTTCTATTCCATTCATATTCATTGAATCTTGATATAAAGAACTACTAGGCTCGTTACTGTTTTCAACTTTAAAGTTATTTAAAATTGGAACATCTAATTGTTTGGCATGCAATCCATAATTCATTATTTTAGCAATATCAATAGTTGTTTGATTTATATTATTTGTTCCTAATTCATGAAGCGAATATAACAACCCTGTCATAACATTATTTGCTTTAGAATTTTGAATGGAATTAATATCTTGATAATTAATACTATCATCTAAAAGCATACATTCCATACAAAAGGCATGATTATTAAGTATAAAGTAATACTTTGATGTACCAATTAATTTATTTGCAATTTTTTTGTTCGCAATTAATTGTTTTATTTTACTTTTTAAATTATTAGTTATTAAATCGTATCTTCCAATAATATTGAAGCCATTACTTTCATAATATTGTGTATCTCTATCAAAAGCAACATCTAAAGAAATTTCTTTTCCTAAATTTGTAAAATCAACAACTATGGTATGATCAGGATTTATAAGAGAAAACAATCTTTTGGGATTTTTATTACTATTAACTTCAGAAAACTTTAATATAGTAGGAATATCTAATTCAAAATTAAAATCATCTTTTTCATATTTTACATGTATCTTTTCTTTCATTATACTTTCAATTTTCCAATTAAGAATCCATTCTAGTTCTTGTCGTTGTTCTTGAACTATCAATTCATTCAAATTAGATAATTGTTGATTCTTTGCTCTTGCTTCTCTACAAGCCCATTGATATCTAAAAATCAAATCAGCAAATTCCATTATTTCTTCTTTTGGAAGCAAATTACTTTTTGATAATAAAGCATCATAAGTTGAATTAAAGAACAATTCATCTAATTCATTTACTCTTGTTTCTTGATTTGAACTTGGTTTTTTAAATAATCCTAATGCCCATAATAATACAGCACTGCCTTCAAACAACCAACTAACATCTTGCAATTGTTGTTTTGGTACTCTACCATCATAAATTGCATGAATATCATTAATATCTCCATTAGATAAAACTTTTTTAACTTGCAATTTTTCATCCATTTCATCTAAAATATTTAAAATTGAACTTGTTTTCCCCTCAAGAGCATAAAGCGCCATTGAAGCTACAACATATTCAGATAATGCTCTATCAAAAACATCTTTTTTATTCATTAATTTAGTATTTGAATTTATTGGTATAACTTTTGACTCTTCTAAATATGGAATATTATTTTGTTTTAAATAATCAATATTTTTCTTAATTCTTGCTTTATCTATATCATCTAAAATAATTTTATTTTCATCAAAAATATCTTCTGATGTTATTTTGGGCATAGACACTTCCAACCCATCAATTTCTTGATCTTGATTTATTGGTGTTGACATTATCTCAATTATACTATTTAATAATTTTATTAAATCTGATTGGTTTTCTATAACTTCTTTTTCTGAAGCAAGTTGTTTTAATTTTGTTAAATTTTCTTCTGCAATACTTTGTGAAATATTTTCATTTTTAATTAAAGAAATAATTTTCTTAGTAGAAATTTTATAATCAGGTTGTCCTAATTTTTGCTTAATATAGTTTATCTCATGATGTGCCATCTCATTATTTTCATAATAAATACTAAGTGCGTATAATGAATATGCTAAATCTAATTTATTTTTTTCTACATAATAATATCCTAATAACCTATAATATTTTGATAAATCATGAGGATCTAAAATATAATTGTATATGTCTTTAATAACTTCTAACATTTTATCAAAATCTTTTTGGCATTTATATGACTCAGCTTTTTCAAAGCGGATTTCTGTACTCATAGGATTATAATACAAGCCTTTTTCAAAATAATCTCTAGCTTTTTCAAATTCCTGTTCTTCAATAGCAATATAACCTAATAATTTGTATGCAACATCATATCTCAAATTAACCCATACTACCTTTTTATCAGTATTAATTATGCCCTTTGAACAATAAAATTCAATAATATCCTTAAAAGAGAAATAACGAGTTACTTGATCTTCCTTATATGCTGTAAGAGCAGCTTCTAAAAATTCATTTAACAAATTCTTAGCTTTTGAAAAATCTTTTTGAAGGATATATTTATTTGCTTCTTCTATTTTATTGTTAAGATTCCCTAAATCTTGATCAATTGCTGAAGCCATACTTTTTTTATCCTCTTCTGATAAATTGTCGTATAACATACGCCCAATTTCTTTTAATATTTCATGACTCATTGAATGAGTCTTATATTTTTCTGTCTGTTCTAATAAGTAATCTTTATTTTTAATTTTATCATTTGTAAGATTACTTTTTATTTCTTCTATTATATTTTGATAATCATTCATTTTACACGCTCCTACTATCTATAATTAGACCATATAATTTGCTTTTTCTTTATATATAGTCGACATTTTCTTAACTCTTTTTTGAATATATTTTACATACTATTTCAAAGAATATAATATAAAAATTCATTCCAATTATCCGGATAGTCATTTTCTCTCTCTTCATTCATTAATATTTCTTTTAATCTAAATAATAAATTTAAAAAATCACCACTTTGAACACAACTATGTAGAAGCCTAGAACAAAATCTTTCTTTTTATGCAATTCAAATAATTCTTCGCTAATAACTCTATATGTATGATCAGGTTTTAATTGATATCCTACAAGCTTTTTAACAGGATGCTCTCGTCCAGCAATAATTTTATCTGACATTGTTAATGGTTCGCCCTTAATTATTTTTTTTGTACAATTTGTATTTTAGAATCTTTTGATAATGGCATTATTTATGCATTATATAATTCCATTTTCCTCTTATTAATAATTAATTATTTTCACTATTTAATCTATAATTAAAATCTTTTATAAATTTTTCTTTTTCCCATTGCTCTTTCAATTTTTGTTGCTCTTCAGGAGACTTACTATCTAATTCTTTTTCTTCAACATTTTTAATTTTAGAATCAATATCTTTTACATAGTCAGCTATATTTTCTAAATTAACCTTATTTTTTATTCTCCATAAGTTAACTTTTATATTATTATATCATAACTTTACGAGATTTTATTGTAATTTTATATTCATTTGACAAATTTAATAAAAATTGTGCTAAAATATTATTAGTGATTGATATTTTATATATAAAATCGTTATGAGTGAAAGTTGTGGATATCTTCCACAATCGCTCCATTGAAGTTTAAACTCGCACACTAGCGGGTTTTTAATTTATATAAAAAGTTAAAACTCTAACAAAATTTAATAAAGTCAGTTAAATTTCATAAATTGCATATAATCTTTTCTTATAAAATAATTTTTTTAACAAAAAAGTGCGTATACTTTGCATATAAATATACTCACTTTTGCGCCAAAAAACGGAGAAAAATTCTTATGAAATAAGAGTTTTAGTCTCAGTTTTGTTCCATCTCATTACTATTTTTTTGATGTTGCTGTTTTTTATAAAATAACTAATCTATTTTTCATCTAGTAATTGAACTATTGCATTTTCTAATATATCTTTATTATATAATAAATTTATTTGTTTGTTATACATTTTTTCAATTGTAAAAATCATTTTATTAATCCTTTATCTTTATTCACTAGAACTATTTTTTATCCTCCAAGGATAAATTTTTAAATTGTTCCATCAATAATTTTTTATCTTCTTACCCCTTTATTTGTATCTATTGGTTCATTATTTTCATTAATTCTATCAATTACCCCTAGATCATCGTTTTTATCATATCGCTCCATAGTTTCTTGAAAGATTTGACTTTGTTCTTCAATAGGATTTTTTTTATATTCTTGTTCTAGTGAAATAACTAACTTTGGAGAACCAGATTGCACAGCATTTAAAAGTAATTCTCTTCCTTCTTTAGTATGTGGTAATATTACACCTTCAAAAGAAGTTAGGCTGTCCAAATATAAATTACCTGTAATATGTTCTGGTAACTCTAATCCTTCGGCAGTGGTTAAACTCCATAAAACTAAATCTCCTCCAATATGTTCTGGTAATTTTAAACCTTTGGCAGTGGTTAAACTACCTAAATCTAAAGTCCCTCCAAAATGTTCTGGTAATTCTAAGCCTTCGGCAGTAGTTAAACTACTCAAATTTAAACATCCTCCTACATGTCCTGGTAACACTAATCCTTCGGCAGTGGTTAAACCATCTAAACCTAAATATCCTCCAATATGTTCTGGTAATTCTAAGCCTTCGGCAGTGGTTAAACCATTCAAATACAAATTTCCTCCAATATGTTCTGGTAATTGTAATCCTTTAGCAGTAGTTAATCCGCTTAAATCTAAATTTCCTTCAACATGTTTTGGTAATTGTAATCCTTCAGCAGTAGTTAATCCGCTTAAATCTAAACTTCCTTCAACATGTTCTGGTAATTTTAAGCCTTCGGCAGTGGTTAAACCATTTAAATATAAATCTCCTCCAAAATGTTCTGGAAATTTTAAACTTTTGGCAGTGGTTAAACTCCTTAAATCTAAAAGTTTTCCAATATGTTCTGGTAACTCTAATTCTTCGACAGTGGTTAAACCATTCAAATATAAACCTCCTCCAATATGTTCTGGTAATTTTAAACCCTTGGCAGTGGTTAAACCATTTAAAAATAAATCTCTTCCAATATGTTCTGGTAACTCTAATCCTTCGGCAGTAGTTAAACCTTCTAAATATAAATTTCCTCCAATATGCTTTGGTAATTGTAATCCTTCAGCAGTAGTTAATCCGCTTAAATCTAAATTTCCTCCAACATATTCTGGTAACTCTAATCCCTCGGCAGTGGTTAAATTTCTTAACTTTAACCTTCCCCAAATATGTTTTGGTAATTGTAATCCTTCAGCAGTAGTTAAATCATCTAAATCTAAATCTAAATATCCATAGTGGTATATAATTCCTCCACTTAATGCTTCCTCTTTAGTAGTAGAAATTTGTTTTTCATCGTAATTAAAGATAATTGCAAAATCTTTTCTTTTACTTCTGCCATATAATATTTCTCTTATTCTTGGATCTTTTCTCCAACCAAATCCCATTATTTCTCTATCTATTTCATATAAAAATCTTAAATCTTGTTTGGTTAATTCACCCTTATTTTGCCACTTCGTATAAATATATGTCATCATCTGCATATCTTCTACTTTTCGTTTATACTCATCTCTGTCAGGAAAATCTTCTTC
>CANRAH010000025.1 GCA_947628565.1 uncultured Bacilli bacterium | reverse complement strand
CATAAGTGCTGTTTTATCTTCTTTAAAAGGTAATGGATTATATACAGTACCTGTAAACCAAACCTCACCAGAATTTTTATCTCTTATAATAAACATATATGGTTTATTAAAATTTAAATCAATTTCTTCTACTGGCACATCAAATAAATAATCAAATCCTCCACCTGAGCCTTTTCCTCCATCAGGAGTAACTGCTGCTGCTTTTATTCCATCTTGAGTAAATTCTATTTTTGATTTATGGAGAGCACTATTTATGTATAAATCTGAATTATCCGAAATATTTTTTAAATTTGCTTTGCCTAATTCAAATACATTGTTTATTCCTAATTTCTTTAAATCATTCATAAGATCTAAATTATATTCAAAATTAAATTTAGGTATAAATCCAATTATTTTAGTTATTACACCATCTTTAAAATTTTCACGTTTTAATCCTTTTAAATTACCTATAATTGTATTTAGGTCTTGAGATGTTACATTTTCTACATAATCTTTTAATGATTTTGCTGTTGGCATTATTCCAATATATTGTAAAGTTGTTCCATTATATTCTTTTAAGTCTTTAGCAAATGCTTTAACATTATCATCTACATATAAAGAAAAATCGGTAGTCTTATCTTCTCTTTTATAATTTGTATTTATCTCTTTTATATATTCATCTAAATATATTTCCATAATTTCATTATCATCTAATCCTGTAGTATCTGTACTTACATAATTAGAAATACTTGTCTCTGGATTTTCTTTTAAATATTTTAAAAATTCATTTTTTACAGTTTCTCTTATTTTATCTTCTCCAAGTTCTTTTACAATATCATAATTATTAAATGAAGCTGTTATACTCATACCTGATATATCATCACTAACTTTGCTAAATTTATTTGCTACAACATCAAATGCATCAAGCCAAAAAAAGTTTTCATGAAGATAATCTACTCCTATGCCACTTTCTGGATAAATAAATTTTTCTTCCCATTCCATATCTATTGCTAAAGCATTTATAAGAAGTAATTTTTCATCTGATACATCATCAAATAAATTGTTAATTAATCCTAAAGTCTTATCACTTATCCAAGAATTTACATTATTTGGTGAAGCAAATGAATCAAATTTTACTTCAGCATTATACTTTTGATTTAACAAATTAGTATATTCTTCTTTTATTTCTTTTTTATACAAATTATTTATAAAAATTGCATTAGCAAAGGACATATTATTACTATTTATATATTTCTTTGCTTCATACTTACCAATAACATTTGAAAGTTGTGTTTTTGATTCTCCTGTTGCACCCTCTTCTAACATTGCAAGTGCATATTTTATAGAAAGTGGACTATATATTTTATTTTTTTCACTATTTTCTATTTTTAGAAAAGATAAATCGAAATCCTCTAAAGAATTACCAGACATAGTGTAATTTAATTCTTTTATTTCATTATCAACCTCAACATCAGAATCAGATTTATTTTTATTGCTATCATTATTTTTATTAATAATCGTGTATGTAATAATATTAATAATTAAAATAAGTGTTACAATTACTAATATTATCCAAGTTTTTTTATTTGAACTTTTTCTACTTGAACTTGTATTTGAATTTGGTACAGTATTTTGACTGTTTATTTGTTCTTGTAAATTGTTATTATCTTGATTTTGACCATTATTTAAATTATTTTCATTCACCCTTCATCATTCCTTATCTATCCATATTATATTTAAAGTATATCATAGCTATATATAATATTCAAGTCAAAAAAAGAAGAAACTACCATTTTATTTCTTCTTTACCTAATTCTTTTAAATATTTATTAATTTTACTAAACGGTTTACTTCCAAAAAAACCTCTATTTGCTGATAATGGTGATGGATGTACTGATTCTATTATCTTATGCCTTGAATTTGTTATAAGTTCTTTCTTGCTTCTAGCATAGCTTCCCCATAAAACAAATATAACTGGTTGTTCCCTTTCATTTAATTTAGATATAATAGTATCTGTAAATATTTCCCATCCTTTATCTTTATGTGAAAGTGGTTTATCTTTTTCAACTGTCATTATTGAATTTAATAAAAGCACACCTTCTTTTGCCCATGATGTTAAATCACTATCTAATCTTTTTATACCTAAGTCATTATATAATTCTTTAAATATATTTTGAAGTGATGGTGGCATAGGGACTCCTTGCTTCACTGAAAATGAAAGCCCATGTGCTTCTTTTAAGCCATGATATGGGTCTTGTCCTAATATTACTACTTTAACATCATCATAATCTGTAAACCTTAATGCATCGAATATATTTTGATATGGTGGAAATATTGTTTTAGTTTTATATTCATTTTTTACAAATATTCCAAGTTTTCTAAAATAATCTTTTTTTAATTCATCTTTTAAGACTACGTCCCACTTTTCGTTTATAATCATGTTCACCTCCAACATATGGTCTTATAAATAAATAGATACCAAGTGATATCATTACTATAGATACTATTTGCGCAATTCTTAAGCTAAAGAACATTAAACTATCTGTCCTAAGCCCTTCAACAAAGAATCTTTCTATTCCATAAAGTACTAAATAGATAGATATTACCTGACCATCTTTTATATTTTTTCTATTTCTAATAATTATAAGTATTATAAATATTAGTATACAAGCAATTGATTCAATTAGAAATGTTGGAGTTCTATATGCATATTCTCCATTTTCAAAAATATACATTCCATTTATTATAAATTTAGGTAAATGAAATTTTTCAAGCAATGATAATTCAATTTTTCTACCAAATGCTTCCTGATTAAAGAAATTTCCCCATCTTCCTATAGCTTGACCTAAAACTAAGGCTGGAGCAAATATATCTAATAACTCAAGAAAATTAATATTTTTCCTTTTAGTATAAAAGTATAAGAATATCGCACCAGCTATTATCCCACCATGTATAGCAAGGCCACCTTCCCATACTTTAAATATATCAATTATATTTGTATAATCATAATATCTAAATAAACAGTAATATAATCTCGCTCCAATCAAACACACTATTATAAGATAGAAACACATATCAGATATAAGTGATGTTGATATCCCCTTCTTTTTACATCTATTTATAACTAAAAAATATCCAAGTATAAATCCTGTTAATACTAAAATAGAATACCATCTAATTTGAATAAATCCTAAATTAAGTAATACTGAATTCATTTTTTTCTCTCCCTTAATAATGTATCAATTATAATATTATCCATAATAGCGTTCATAATTGATATAACTATAGAAACAATAAATAAAAATATCGTTCCTTTTATATCAAAATGATTTCCAAGTATAAAATCAGTTATTTTTAATATAAGTATATTTATTATTGGATAAAATAATCCTAAGGTAAGTGCGGTTATAGGAAGAGTTAACCAAACAATTATAGGTTTTATTGTTCTATTCAATATAAATATTATTATAACTGCTATAAATCCCCAAAGTCCAAAATATGAGTTATCTATATGCACAGTATGTTTAAATATAACTGATACACTTATAAGAACTAAAGAATATCCAAGCATATGTATAAACCAATCTAAATATTTATTAATTTTCATGTTTTCACCTATTTATATTATATACCTATTCACTTTTTAATTCAAATAAAATATCTCTAAGTTCCATAGCCCTTTCAAAGTCAAGATTTTTAGCTGCTTCTTTCATTTCATTTTCAAGTCTTATCATAAGTTTTAATTTATCAGATTTTGACATTTTTTCTTCTTTTTTATTTGTATTTTCTAAAACATCATTAGAAACTATATCTGATATTTCTTTAATTATAGTTCTTGGAGTAATATTGTGTTCCTTATTAAATTTTTCCTGTATAGATCTTCTCCTATTTGTTTCTTTTATTGCATAATCCATAGATTCACTAATTTCATCAGCGTACATTATTACTTTTCCATTAGCGTTTCTTGCTGCTCTACCTATTGTTTGTATTAAACTTCTTTCACTACGTAAAAAGCCTTGTTTATCAGCATCCATTATAGCTACTAAACTTACCTCTGGTATATCAAGGCCTTCTCTAAGTAAATTTATTCCAACAAGTACATCATACTTACCACGTCTTAAATCTCTTATTATTTTAAGTCTTTCAAGCGATTTTATTTCTGAATGAAGATAAGCGACTTTAATATTTACACCTTTCAAGTATTCTGTAAGTTCTTCAGCCATTCTTATTGTAAGTGTAGTAATAAGTATCTTTTCATTTTTTTCTACTCTTTTATTAATCTCCTCTACTAAATCATCTATTTGATTTTTAGTAGAATGCACCTCTATTTCTGGGTCTAATAATCCTGTTGGTCTTATTAATTGTTCTACTGGTTTAGGAGATTTGGATAATTCATATTCACCTGGTGTTGCGGAAACGTAAATTACCTGATTTATTTTATCTTCAAATTCATTAAATTTTAAAGGCCTATTATCTAGGGCGCTAGGTAGCCTAAATCCATAATCAACTAAAACCTCTTTACGAGCTTTATCTCCATTATACATCCCTCTAACCTGTGGTAAAGTTACATGTGATTCATCTATAAACATTAAAAAATCTTTTTTGAAAAAATCTATTAGAGTTGTTGGTGTTGCTCCTGGTTCTTTTAACGCAAGTGGTCTAGAATAATTTTCAACACCTCTACAAAATCCAGTTTCTTCTAACATTTCTAAATCATAATTAGTTCTCTCATTTAATCTTTGATATTCAAGTAATTTATTATTTTCTTTAAAATATTCTAATCTTTCTTCTAATTCTTTTCTTATATTTTGTATTGCGATTTTTAATTTTTCAGGGCTAGTTACAAAGTGACTTGCTGGAAATAAAGCTATTGTTTTTTTATTTGAGGTAATATTTCCTGTTAAAGGATCAAATTCTTTTAACGATTCTATTTCATCTCCAAATAATTCTATTCTAATACCTTTTGTATGTTCATTTATAGGTATTACATCAATTATATCGCCTTTGGCTCTAAATGTTCCTCTTTTAAAATCTATATCATTACGTTCATATAACATGTCTATTAATTTTTCTATAATTTCTTCTCTATTTATTGTTTGTCCTACTTCAAGATTTAACATTTTCTTTTGATATTCTTCAATTTCTCCAATACCATATATACAAGATACTGATGCAACAACTATTACATCATCATTATTAAGTAAAGCAGCTGTTGCTGCATGACGTAATTCATCTATCTCATCATTAATTGCAGCATCTTTTTCTATATAAGTATCTGTTTTGGCAACATATGCTTCTGGCTGATAATAATCATAATAAGAAATAAAATAGCATACGTGGTTTTCAGGGAATATCTGCTTGAACTCTGCGTAAAGTTGTCCTGCGAGTGTCTTGTTATGAGCTAAAATTAGTGTCGGTTTATTTACTCTAGCAATTACATTTGCCATTGTAAAAGTTTTACCACTACCTGTAACCCCAAGTAAAACCTGGCTTTTCTCTCCCCTGTTAATTCCATCTACAAGTTTTTCTATTGCTTCAGGTTGATCCCCTGCTGGACTATAATTTGAATGAATTTTAAACATAATGCCTCCTTTCATGCGACCATTATCAGCCACAAAATTCGTGGCCTATTTCATATTTTTTTGAAAATTTTGATATTTTTTAGTCGGTCACACATCTCGGCCACAAATTTAATTCGTAACATTTAGTAACACTAAATAACATATAGCAATACTATTTTATCACTTATTTAAGAGCAAAACAAGGTAACATTTTCAAGTTACCTTATCACTTTTTTTGCCATTTTTTTAATTTATGAAATTAACTCGTTAATTATAAAATTCGTGGCCAAATTTTAGGCAATTAAGTCATTTTATTCTCTATTAATATTTTATTATTTACATTTTTACCAGACACTTCTTCTATTGAGAAAAAAGTTGGCATTTGCAAATATTGCAACATATTTAGAAGTATTTAGTTTACTAATAAAACTCTTATATTCTTCATAAAATGGGTCATCTAAAGAATTTAATATTTCTAATAACTCATAAAAAAGTTCAGCAGATAAGTATTTTTGATTCTCCGCTCTTTCTATAGCATATTTTAATTGACTTGGAATACAATTAGTAGATAGTAAATAATTAAATCTATCAGAATCGTTTTTTTTATTTAACGATTCATTTAATTTAAGCATATGAACATTCTTTTTATATTACTTTTATTTTGTTTTATCTTTGTTCTTTGTCATCATAGATATCAATTCATCATTTGGACAATTAGTAATTTTTCCTATTAAAATCATTTTAAATTTTTTTTCTATTTCCTAACTATAATTGACAATAGTATTATTATCACAATTAAAATTATTAATAAAGTGTACAAACTCATCAGTAGATACCTCTAAATTATTATTTTTGCAATAATCTAAATATTCATATATAATTTTAGAGACAAAATCGTTATATGAATTACCTTCATCAGAAATAACACATAAGCCATGCCCATCTTGAGGCATAAACATATTAGGTTTATCAAATGATTCTATGATATCTTTATTATTATCTAAAAAATTCAAAAATTCATCATACTGCTCTTTTGAAGGAAATCTAATAGTTATTGCATCATTAGATGGAAAAAATCTAAATTTAAAACAACTTAACTTTTCATCTTTGTATTTTTCATATAAATAATTTATAAAATCTTGTAATTTTATTATTACATTCATATAGTCTTGTGGCTTTATTGATAAATAAACTTTTAAAAAATCCCCATTTTTAGTTATTTGCAATTTTGAAGAATCATCATCAGTAAAAATAAAATCATGTTTAAACTTATATAAATATTTTGATGGTGTAAACCAATTAAATGATCTAGGTTTACGATTATAATCTTTTTTTACTCTTTCATAATGATTTATATCTCTTTTTCAATATTCAAACCCAACTGAAGGATCTGAATTTATTATATAATTAAAAAAAGTTAAAAAGCATTGAAAATCAGAACTAAGTTTACTATCAAACTTTTTTCCATCAATTATTAAGTCATAAAAATAGCCACTTATACACTTTTTTGGTTCAATTCTTTCAAGATAAGGATTATATTTAATATTTCCAATATAATAATTTTGTTTTTCTATAAAGTCATGTTTTTTTTCTAAAAGTTCATTGTACCATTCATAGTATTTATTATAATATTCATAACACTTATTTAAAAATTCATTCATGTTTAAACCCTCCTTCACCGTTAGTATACCATAAATTTTTTTTATTCACATCAAATATAGATATTTTATTATAAAGCTTTACTAAAATTCGCACTAATTTCTTTTTTTTATTAGTGCTTTAGGATTGGCTTCATTTCCTTTATATTCTGCCACTAAAAGTTTAATAGCAATGTATAAAACAAAAAAATTAATATTTCTATTAATCTATAATTGCTCCTACAACTTTTGGACAAACGTTTCGGCCACAAATTTTATTTTACCATTTAGTGTTATTTGGTGTTATTTAATACATTTCACTCGAACTAAACACTACTAAATACTATTGAATATAACGCTTTTTATTTCATAATCGTTATAAGAAATGAAATATTTTACGTAATTTTGGGGGAATAGTTCATGTAATTTGGCATATAACTGCACTACTAAAGTCTTATTATAGACTAAAATTAATGTAGGCTTATTTACTCTAGCAATTACATTTACCATCGTAAATTTTTTTTACCACATGTAATTTCAAGTAAAATCTGACGTTTCTCACCTTTATTAATTATGTCAACTAGTTTTTCTATTACTTCAGATTGATCTCCTACTGAACTATATTTTGAATTAATTTTAAACTTTTTTATCACTTTATTTAAGAACAGAAAATGTAACTTACTCAAGTTGCCTTGTCACATTTTTATAATCTTTAATTCTATATTCTTTTGAAAAACTAAGTTTTAGTTTATTATCATCTTCCTACTATCTTTATATTTTTTATCTTTTCTTATATATTTCGCCTTCATTTTCTTTTATTGCCTTTTGTAGTAATTCTTCTTTAGCAAATTCGAATGCATCATGAACTAATGGTTTATATTTATCAGGATATTTTTCATATATTTTATCTAATAATTTATTATCTTCTACAACCATCAAATTAGAAACAAAATTTATATTTCTTAAAAAATGATTAAGTCGCCACCACATACCTGTTATAAAAGTCCAATCTCTCCTTTTCATTATTGTTTTTAAATCAATATCTTGATTACTAAAATATGCATCTTGTATATCTTTTGGAACAGTTAATTTTATAGGAGCAACATTTTTCATTGGAATTTTTATTGAATTCATATTTAAAACTTCTTTTTCTTCTATACCATTATATTCTAATATCTCTTTCTTAGAAATTCCCCAATGTAAAGCTATAGTATCTATGTCTTCTCCTTCAATATCATAATCAATAGAATCTCTTATAACATTAAATTCACCTGTTAAATGTTGATACAAGATGTCTAGGGAATCCACATCCTTTACCATTTGAACAAGTGCAGAAGAAATTATTTTTTCTGAGTCATTTAGAGGATTCGTTTTAAGTAAAGAATTCATTTGATTATTTAATTCTTTTATATCTGAAACTTTATATGACAAATCATCAGTAAGGTTTGGCATTTGATGATATCTAACAACATCTAATATTGGTTTTTGTATATTATATGGAATTTTAAAATCTTTTATTTTGTTTTCTTTTACTAAAATATAATAGCCAGCTTCTGCATGGTTGGTAACACCATTGATATTTCTATTTGCATAATTTCTATCTGCATAATCATTACTCCAAGTTGCTTGCTCAAATCTCCCTATATCATGCATAAGTGCAGAAATTTTTAATACCTTTGAAAAATCAATATTTGTTCCCATTTGGTTAGCCATTTTAATAACATCTTCTACTACTCTCATTGTATGATTTATTTTTATTTTTATCATATTAAGTCTATGTTGTTTTATTGCTTCTTCTAAACTTATATCTTTCGAATATCCATTATTAATTAAACTGTTTTTAATAGGAATTCCTTTTTTTAATTCATCTTCAGTAAAAAAAGTATTCATTATTTTATTTCTACATTCTGAAATATATTTGTCTAACGCTTTCTTATTTTCTTCATAATTTAATTCCATTAATTTCACCTCTTTATACACTATAACATATTTTTATAAATTACTTTTTTGTTTTTTAAGTAAATATCTAATTTACACATTTTATATTATTCGCTTCTTATTTTATAATTAATTTAATTATAAATCTAATACAGTTATTTCTTTAGAAATATCCTTATTATATTCTTTTTTGATTTTTGTTTTATTAGATATAGTAAAAGCAGGTCTTACTCCATATCTTATGTTAGTGCTAGATTCGGTAATTAGCCAGCCACTTTTATCTATAGCACAGAAACTACTAGAGCAATATGATCTTAACCACCATACAACATCTAAATTTGATTCATTTTTTGCAATTCTAGAATCATCACTGGCAAAATATTTTAATTGTTTTTTATTACTATTATCCCAAGTGTTTGATAATCCTACTTCTGTTGATGATAATAAGAAGAATCTTCTTTTTATTTTATAATTACTTTTTTCTTCACTAAAATTATTGGTTACATCTATTTCTGTAAGTTTTACATTATCTATTAAATCTTTATCAAAAATTTTAGAAAATTCATTATTTAAATAATTATCAACGTATGTTTGTTCATAATTAGTATTTTGTGGCATTTCCATTTGCTCTTCATAAATTATATTTTCAGGACTAAATGGTACTATAGTATCCGAACTATCTTTTCCACCTATAATATACTCACGAAGAAGTAATGAGTTATTTGAATTATTAAAGTTTTTTGTTAAAACTAAATATGGTACATATTCCCCATTTTCTTTAATATAAACAACATTATCTATATTAGAATTAACATCATAAGCAATATCTCCAATAAATTTTATATCGTTATTTTTTTCTGCTTTTATTATAACAATAATTAAAAATATCAAAATTGGTATTAAAATATAAAATATTTTTTTCTTCATAAAATCCCTACCTTCATTTCATTATAAATCTAACAAATTATTTAATTTAATAAACCATTTACAAATTTTATATACTCTTCTACTAAATTACTAGTCTTACTTGAATAAATAACTTCTTTTGCTAGAATTGTATTATCTGTAATAATATTATCTAAATTTAAATTTACCATATTAGATATACTACCTTTGGTATTTACAGTCCAAGCATATAATGCTTTACCTTCTTTATGTACTCTATTTACAAAAGTTCTAGTTATACTAGATGTTTCAATATTAAAATTATCTGCAGCAGTTAACTTATTAGTATCACCATAAGCAAGATTCACAACATATACTGTTTTAATATCTTTATCACATTTTTTATGTTTTAATATAGATATTCTCTCTAGAATTCTTTCAAACATAAATTTTTGTAATAACTAATAGTGATTTATATTGTATTTGTTTTCTATATCTTTAGATTTTTCCTTTAAATCATTATAAGTTATCATTTCATTAACACCTATATTATTGTAGTAAGTTTTTCATATATATTAAAAATTTTTGCATATTCATCAAGCTTGATTAAATCTTTTTCAGCACTTTTAAAATAATTTTTTAATATCTTATTGTATAGTTCAATATCATATTCATTAGGATTTTTTAACATATCACATATACATCTTTCTGCATTATATATTTTTATAGGATTTCCATATAGACTTATTATTTCTATAACGCCTATATTTATTTTGTTTTTTTCACATAATGGCAATTAATATTTTTAATATTACTACACTTATTCTTGTAACATCTAATTCATAAGGAGATCTTTCACTTAAATTTAAAAGGTGAAAAACAGTATTATAAGAAAAAATTGTATTTATAGATCTTTTTTTGTAATAAAAAGCATCCATCTTCAACATAGTCATTATCTATATATATATTACATATGATACTTTCCTTAAAACCTTATCTTTTATTAATTGTGGTATTTTAGTTTTTGAAATTCCTAAATGCTCTATTTCTTTAGTAGTAACATAACCATTACTGTTTTTTTAAAATGTTTTTAACGTTTCTATATTCACAATATCACCTCATTACACTTGCAAATATATTTTATAATTTATGCTTTCAGGTGTAAATAGTTTTTCATAAAATTTATTAAATTTTTTATATAACTATATAAAAAAATTAATAATAGTATCTACTTACAAATATCAATAATATATCTACTTTATTACACGAATAAAAGTCACAAATTTTAATCATAGTTCTAATGTTTTTTTGTTATATTTAGTTCATTTTTTTGGACTAAACAACATTAAAAGGTATTGAAAATAAAGACTTCATAGAACCTAGCATACTAACAATAAAATAGCATACGTAGTTTTCAGGTAATATCTGCTTTAACTCTTCGTAAAGTTGTCCTGCTAAAGTCTTGTTATAGGCTAAAATTAGTGTTGGTTTATTTACTCGAGCAATTACATTTGCCACTGTAAAAATTTTACCACTACCTGCAACCCCAAGTAAAATTAAATATAATGCCTTCATTACTACGACCATTATTCGTAGCCTTTTTACTAAAATCATGGTCATATTTCTAATAATTTTTATGTTTTTTGTTCAACTACATATTTCAGCAATAAATTTAATTCTTGTCATTAAATAATTCTAAACATTACTAAATAGCATATAACAATATTACTTTATCATGTTCTTATACGCAAAACAAGGAAACTTTTATTTGTTTCCTTATCCTATTTTAAAAACCGCAAAAACTATCTTCGTCTTTTTGAAGTTGTTTCAGATTCTTCCATTAAAAATTCATCTATTTCTTCTTCTGATTTATTCAAATAACCTATTGACCTTACAAAAGCTTTTGCCTTTAAAAATTTTTCATATATGCTCATCTGTTTAACTATTTTAAATTTTTCAAATTTAGCAAATCTATCTCTCTTTTTTATAGTTTTATCTAGCCTACGATTCAATTTTTGTAGTGTGATAGGTGCGTTCTTATCATGTTTATCTATTTTTTGTTGATTTTTTTCTATTTGTTCGTTTAATTCTGTTAATTTAGTTTTTTTATCATTCTCTTTTAATTGATCTTCAATTTTTAATATACTTTTATTAACTTCTTCTATTTGCATTTTTATTGAAATTAGATTCAATTTATATCTCAACATTCCATGCTCTGATTTAGTATTAGATCTAATTTCATAAATTTTTTTTAAAAGTTGCTTTTGCCTTTCATATTTTGCTTTTAATAAAGTTAATTTATAATTATCATGTTGTTCACTTAATAACTTATTTAATTCCTCATCTAAAGCATTTTGATAATTTTCATATTCTTTCATTTCAGCTGAAGTTATTTTTGAGATTTTTTTTGTTTTTTTGTCTTTTACCAAGATTTTTTTTCGGTTTATTAGCCAAACTGTTGCTGGAACTAAAGTTAAAGCTGTAATTCCTGCTGCCGCCATAGGAATTATGTCCAACATGGCTGTAGTTATCGGTATTGCCCCAACAGCAAATGTTACTAAAACTCCTCCAATTTTTTTTCCAATTTTAATTATTTTAGTATTTTGAGACTTTTTATTTTTTTCATTTGGTGAAAATGGTGAAACTATTTTTGGATGTTCTTCTGTTTTTTCTTCAGTTGGTTCTTCATCTTTAAAATCAAAGTCTTCATCATCTAATGGCTCTTCTATAGGTTTTCTTGGCGGTCTTATTGGTTCTTTTTTCTCTTGGCTTTCTTTTGTTTCTTCAACTGGTTCTTCATCTAAAAAACCAAAGTCTCCTACATCTACTGGACCTTCCATAGGTTTTCTCGGTGGTCTTATTGGCTCTCTTTTTTCTTGGCTTTCTTTTGTTTCTTCAACTGGTTCTTCATCTAAAAAACCAAAGTTTCCTACACTTGCTGGCTCTTCTATAGGTTTTCTTGGTGGTCTTATTGGCTCTCTTTTTTCCTGGCTTTCTTTTGTTTCTTCAACTGGTTCTTCATCTAAAAAACCAAAGTTTCCTACACTTGCTGGCTCTTCTATAGG
>CANRAH010000024.1 GCA_947628565.1 uncultured Bacilli bacterium | reverse complement strand
TTTGTTGGGCCACTTCGTTCGACTTGCATGTCTTAGGCATGCCGCCAGCGTTCATCCTGAGCCAGGATCAAACTCTCCAAAAAAATAAATTATTTTTTGAAATAAAATTGTTTTCACCTAGCTAATAGTGAATTGACATTTTGCTCAGTTTTCAAAGATCATTCTTGCCACTTTTTCAAGTAAGCAAACACAGTATATCAAATTAAAAATTTAAAGTCAACACTTTTTTTAAAAATATTGATTTTTCTTTAATTTGACATTTTTTTCTTTACACATTATGTGTTTTTTCACACAACGTGCCATTAATATATCAGATTTAAAAACTAAAGTCAATACCTTTTTAAATTTTTTTTGATTTTTTCTTCGTTTTTTTAATTTCTGATATAAAATTGGTTGTTTTTTTCAAAAACGTTACTAATATATCAAATTAAATTTTAGTTGTCAATAAGTTTTTTAAACTTTTTTTAATTTGATTTTAATAACGTTTTATGCTTTTAATTTTTACAATTTATTATATTACAAAAATTAAATAAAATTACTATTTTCTGATTCTTTTTTCAATTTTAAATATAAATTTAAATATTCTATATTTGTTTTTTCATCAAACATAACTATTCCATTTTTATAGTCCTGAATTAAATCTTTTAAAGAACCATTTATAACAATATCTAATTCTTTAGAATATCCCATTTTCTTTTTATGATATTCATACTCTAGTTTATCCAATATTTTATATTCCCCTTTTGGAAATATTCTAAGATCTAAATCATAATCTATATATTTTATAGTACCTTCTTCTATAATAAAAGGAGTTGCTATATTACAATAATAATATATTCCATCTTTCTTCATTTGAGCAATTATATTGTACCATTTATTTTTAAAATAATACATTATCGCTGGCTCTTTTGTTCTCCAAGTAGTACCTTCAGCTTCAGTTACTAAAGCTTTGTTATTTCCAAATACAATATAATCTTTTTTTATATCCAGTACTACCGCTTCTGACCAAGCTCTATGAACTTTTTTGTTATGTTTGTAGCATTGTATTTGAAATTTATCTCCTATACAAATATTTTTCAAATTAAATCACCTATTTCGATTATAGCACATTTTTTATAAAGAAAAAATAGATATTGCAAAAAGCTTTATCTATTTTTTTATTTATTTGACTTAATATACTCAAGTGCTTTCATTAATTGAGTATCATCTTCATCATTTCCCGTTGTTAAATATTTATCACCTAATTCAACTTCTATATCTGGAGATATTCCCTTATTATCATTTACCCAAGTTCCATTAGGAGTTAACCATTTTTTTACTGTTATTTTATATTGAGTACCATCATCTAATTCAACAAGCTCTTGAACTGTTCCTTTTCCGTATGTTTTTTTACCTATTAATATTGAATTTAAATTATCCTTTAAGCCACCTATTAAAACCTCCGATGCAGATGCACTAGATTCATCAGCCAATAAAACTATATCGTACTTCTTTTTTTCATTGCCAGTTCCATATGTTTTTTCTATTTTTCCATTTTGTTCAAACATATACATTACTTGATTTTTATTCAAAAATAAATCTAGTATTAAATCAACAGTTGTTAAATGTCCACCAGTATTGCCTCTAACATCTATTATCAAAGTATCAATATTTTCACTTTCTAACTTATCAAGTTCATTTTTAAACTGTGAATAAGTATTAGATGCAAACAATCCTATATATATATATCCTATCTTTTTATCACCTTCATTATATGTCTTAGATAAAACAGATATAAGTTCAACTTTTTCTTTAGATAATTCTACTGTAAAAGTTGATCCATCTCTTAAAAGTTCTATGGTATTTGTACTACTGTTTCTTACTTTGCTAGTAAATTCTTGTGCAGATAACTCTTTAACACTTATACCATCTATTGATACTATAAAATCACCAGCATTGATTCCAGCATTGAAAGCAGGGGTGTCTTTAAAAACAGAAACAACTATCATATCACCAGTTTCAGTATTTTTTGAAACTTCGATTCCAACACCTTCATAACTTCCATCTAGTGTTATTGAAAAGTTGCTAGACTGATTTTCATCCATATAAGTTGAATATGGATCATCTAAAGATTGCATCATACCTGCTATTGCATTTTTTATTAAAGCTTTCTTATCTACTTCTTCATAATAATTATTGACAACAAAATCATAACTTTCAACAAATTCTCTTAACTCATCATCATTAATTATCTGTTTAGTTATAGTTTTATCACTATTTAAAAGTCTTCCTATAAGTAGACCCACTATAAGAGCTAATAACGCAATAATAAATGTTTCACAAGTATAAAAGGTCTTTTTGTCTTCATTTTTATCATTAGGAATTAATTTAACTTCATCTTTATTTTCAAATCCATCTTTATTCATACAATATCTACCATCCATAAAAACTATAACATATTATAAAAAAAAAGTCCATAATTACATTTACAATTATTCTTTTAAATCGTATAATTATATTGGTGAATTTATGAAGAAATTTAATATGATCGATGAAGAATTTATATGTGAAAATTGCAAAAAAAAAGTTAATAAGTTAAATTATTCAGCAAGAGACCATTGCCCATACTGCCTATACTCAAAGCATGTTGACATTTCTCCAGGTGACAGACTCAATAATTGCAAAGGGCTTTTAGTGCCTATTGGCATCGAAAAGTTTAAAAACACTTTTAAAATTATCTTCAAATGTAATAAATGTGGTCAAATACATAAAAATATTATTGCAAATGATGATAATATGGATTTAATAATAGAATTATCAATAGCAAAATAAGAGATTAAATTAATCCCTTATTTTTTATTCCATAAATCCTTTTTTTTACTAGAACCCTGTAACTTTATTTCTGGAAGTTCTATATTATCCAAATCTGGAATATCTTGAACTGATATTTTTTGAGTTTTGTCAAGTGATAAACTATCAATATCGTTTAATAAATCATCATCTATGATTTCCTTCTCAGGTAAAACTTCGTCAAATTCTTTATCAAACTTATCATATTGGTCTAAATCTTTTTTATCTAAATTTTCTTTAGAATTTTGTTCATGTTTAATATCCATCTTTTTTATACTTTTTTCTTTTTTATTTATTTTTGTTTCCTTTTTAACCGTATTAACTTCTTGGTTTACTAATATGTCGTCTTTTAAAATTTCCTCATCTAAATTTTCTTTTTCTTCATCATCACTTATTTGTTGACCAAAGTTAGTCTTATCCGCATAATAACCAATTACTGCTAAAAGAATAATAATAGATATTATAATAATCCAAGGATAATATGTCATAATAAAATCTACTAAATTTATCACAATTTCCTCCTTATTCTCAACTAATATATATAATAACATTTTTCTTTAATGATTACAACTGTAAATCTTCTAAGAAATTTTCTCCTTTTATTATTTCTGTTTTAGACAAATTAGGATAATCTTGTTGTCTTAATACTTCAAACAAAACTATCGCTACACAATTTGATAAATTTAATGCCCTTATTTTATCATTAGTTGGTATTCTTATACATTTATCTAAATTGTTTTTTAGTATATCTTTTCTAATTCCTGTACTTTCCTTACCAAAAACAAGATATATATTTTTATTTCTATCAGTAAAATCTAAAGACGTATGTGGCTTTTTACCATATCTAGTTAAATAGTAAAAATCTCCTTCCTTATTTTTACTTAAAAAATCTTCGTAGTCCTCATATATTTTATAATCACAATTTTCAATATAATTAACTCCACTACGTTTCAAGTATTTATCGCTTAAAGAAAAGCCTAATGGCTTAATTAAATGTAGATGTGCGCCTGTCCCTGCACAAGTTCTCATTATGTTACCAGTATTTTGAGGTATTTCGGGCTCAAATAAAACAATATTTATCATTCAAAGACCCCATAATCTATAAAATCATATGCGTTTGTATTATCATCTACTATGACAATGTTTGTAACTTTAGAATCTATAAACATTAAAACTATTGAATTATTTACATCTGGTATATCTACATTATACTTACTTTTTAATTCTTTTCTTACACTTGAAGTTAAATCACTTTTATCTATAAATACAACGTTATTTTTTAAATTTAATTGTTCTATATTATCTTTAAATTCTTTTTCAAAATGTTCATTACTCAAATCATATTTATTGGATATATATACTATAGAATTAGGATTTTCTATTATATATTCATCCAACTCAGTTAACATAATCTTATTTAAATATTGGTAACAAATAGATTCTTTTTTAGATTTTTGTAAATAAACGTCTGAAATAAAAAGTGTAACAAATACTGTCGATACCACTAGTACTATTAATATAATATAATTTTTTTTTGGTGTTTTCATATTCCCTCCATTATTCGCCTATATCACTCATAGTAACATCTGGTAAAACAATTCCATCGTTTTTACAAACATCATCAAATTTTATTTTAAACGCAGCCAATTCTTTAAGCCTAGAATCAGGATAAATTCTTTTGCTGTTTTTAATCGCATTATATACATCAAGAACATTCACGTATGCTCTATTTTGAAATAACGCCTCCGAAAATGCTGATTGTAAAACTGAAAATGCTATATCAGGATACATCGCGCCTAAACCATACACCCTTTTGTATTCACTAGTTGCACTTACAATTGATTCAAGTAACATTTTAGTAACATATTCATTATATTTAAATTTTATAGATGTAGCTTTTTCTAATTTAGGTAAACTTTTAAATAATATTTCTTGCGTTGTTTTGCCATCTGGTTCTTTTACATCTATCCTTTCAAATCTTCTTAAAAAAGCTCTATCCCTTATTACATATGTATTATACTCTATATCTGTCGTTGCACCTATTAATTTTATAGCACCTCTATCTATGGATGGTTTAAGTATATTAGCTAAATCCATCGACATATTATTATTATTTCCAATTAATGTATGAATTTCATCTATAAAAATAATCGTTTTGGAAACATTTTTTAATTCTTCAACCAATAGAGTTACAATCATTTCTTCTTTTCCATTATAATTAATTTTACCAATTAAAGATGACGAATTTATTTTTATTACTCTATATCCACTTAAAGCTATAGGAACCATATTATTTAGTATCCTATATGCCAAACCTTCAACTATAGATGTCTTACCAACACCAGCTTTACCTATTAATAAAGCAGATTTTTCTGGCGTTAATAAAGTTATCATAAGTTTTTTTAGCTCTTCATCACGTGATATTGAAGGATCTGTTATATATTGTTTTGCCGTCAAATCTTCGCCATAATTTTTCAATACACTAAAACCATTATAAGAATTTTCTTGCATACAATCTACCTTTCATTTACTAATATAATTATAACTTATTTTAAATGAAAAAAAAAGAGTATTTTAGTTATTTATCTCTTTTTTATGAACAACTAATTGGTCTTCAAGGACAAAAATTCTTTCATTTTCCCTATTAAACGTATTAGCGTCTACCCCTAAATTATTAATTATTGCATTTAATGTATCACCATTTTTAGTAACATAAACTGTCACATTACCACTTGGTACCATGATTTCTTGATTTGGATGAATGTAATCATCTTTATCTAAACCATTTAACATAAGTAAAGTGGTTGGGTCTACACCGTACATTTTTGCAATTGAATAAATTGAATCTCCTTGCTTTACTCTATAAGTTTCAAATAACTGTTCACCCATTTTTGGTACTATAATTAAACCTCCAACAATCAAATCTGAATCATCATTAAATCCATTTATATTTTTTATATTATCTTTTGTAGTATTTGTTTTCCTTGCTATAGAGTCTAAAGTATCATTATATTCCACTTGATATATTGTATACATAAATTCACCTCTAATTTAATATATGATATTTAAATTATTAAGTTCTATTATTTTATATTTTTAATATAATTAATTAGAGGTGATTTAATGAAAGATTTACCTAAAGTATTTCATAACAAAATAGATAAAAAAATAGATAATAACAAAACAGTATATTACAGTAATAGTAAAGACGAAAATAGAAGTATTATAAAAGAAGATAATAGAACAATCCAAAGAAAAATCAATGATATATTTTCTTCTCCAAATTATGTTTATAAAGCAAACGTAGAAATAACATTAAAAGACAAAAAAGTCACCAAAAGGATTATAGGAAGAAATAAAAACTATATCATAACTATGGATAACACATTAATACCAATAAATGATATCATAGATATAAAACAAAATAAGCAATAATAGCTTATTTTGTTTTTTGCTTTTGATTTTGAGATATTTTTTCAGTAATGTCATCAAATATTTGTTGATTATTTAAAGCACTCATTAAAACCATGTTTTTTACCATTTCATATTTTGATAATTCTAAAATACTTGTTTGTATCTTTAAGTCAAGTCTACGTTCTTCTTTTTTTAAATCCGTTATTGTTTGATTATTATATTCATATTTTTTATTATTTGTTTTAATTTTCTCTTTTATTTTTCTTAAGTCTTTTTCTAATTTTTTTATATTATTATGCTTTATAAATTTTTTATAATCATAATAATCTTTAAAGCTTAAAACGCTTAAAAAAGGAACTAATGTAATTATGATAATTGCATTTGTAGCTAAATAATCCAAATTATTAATATTAACAAAATCTATATTCATAAATTTAAACTTACCTATTTTAACAAATAGTGTAAATAATAAACCAATTATTATAGGTGATATACTTACAATAATTCCTTTTATCTTTGTTTTAGTTAAATGTTTCTCATACTCTTTCAATTTTAATATCATTTTTTCAAGTTTTTTAATTTTATCATTTAATTCAACATTTTCTTTAGGTATATTTTCATTTTCATTAACTAATTTTTTTATCTCGTCATTCAAATTTTCTTTTTTTATTTTTAATTTTTGTATTATATCTATTAAATAAAAAATTTTGTTCATAAAATCTCTCCAAACCGATATTATATCAAAAACTTAAAAAAATTCAATATTTTTATATTAATTAATTTTAATCAATAAAATATTATATAATAAAAAAGACTTAAGTCTTTTTTATATACATTCTACATATGTATCTGGTAGACATCTTAAACAGCAGCAACAATTAAGATTCATTGTAAAAAATGAATTAGTTGCTACATAAGGATAAAGAGATGTTGTATCTGGATTTTCTTGAAGTACTCTAAATGTTGCACAACATCCATCTACCTTTTCTACTCTAAATACATTAGAACAAGTTGCTCCGACATCACTACATATAATATTTTCACGTGCTACAGGCATGCTCCAAGGAGTACCATTTCCACAGCAAGTATATAAAACTACTGGTCTAGTATTACATCCTAAAGTTGTAGTGCCACATCCAAGAAATCCTCTATCACAAGTTTCTAAACAAGTATCTCCACAACAATTTGCATTTTGCTGTAGAACATTTATTACTGTAAGGATTTCTGCTATGCAACGGCAACTTTCTTGATCTGTATTGTTATTGCACATATATAATCCACCCTTTCATTATTTCTATAATAATTTATTCAAAGTGAAAAAAAATGTGTAAATTAATACCCATCTTTTAAATATTAGTAAATATTTCTTGATTAATTAATGATTTTTATGTAAAATTATTATAGGAAGTGAAAAAGATGAATAAGCCTAAGGATTGCATTTTAGAAAGAGAAGATTATATTATTTGTGAAAATGGAAAAAATAAAATAACTGTTCGTGATTTACAAATGGAAGTCCTAACAATTATGGATGAAATTCATAGAGTATGTGTAAAAAATAAAATTGATTACGCTCTTATTGCTGGAAGTGCTTTAGGTATTGTTAATTATAAAGGGTTTATTCCTTGGGATGATGATATAGATGTATGCGTGAAAAGAGAGGATTGGCAAGCTTTTATAAATGCATTAAAAAAAGATTTAAGCGATGATTTTTATTTTCAATGTTTTGAAACAGATAAAAAATTTAATACTATTGCTGGTCCATCTATGAAAATTAGGAAAAAAAATACATATATTGAAGAAACTAACTTTTTACTTAAAAATAGATGTAAATCTGGTGATGGAATATTTGTAGATGTAATAATTTATGATCACATGAGTGAAAATAAAATTGTAGATGAAATTTATAGAACTCTTATTAAAGTCACAGTGCCTTTCATAGTTTTATTAGATAATCTTCACATAAATCCAGTACCATTTAAAATGTTTACAAACTGGTTATCAAATAGATATTCTAAAAAAAATATCAAAAGTAAACTAGCAGGGCAAACAATTTCATATCCTTGGCTAAAAATTAAACACGAGCCAGTATTTTTAAAAGATGATGTATATCCTTTTAAATTATATGATTTTGAAGGAAGAAAATTTTATTCTTTCAACAACATTGAAAAGGTATTAAAGGAATGGTATGGCCCTAATTGTTTAAAAAAATGGGATGGCAAAAAATGGGTAGAAACATTACCTTTAAAAAATAGAAAGCCAAAGCATACAGTCGTTTTAAACTTAAATGGAAGTGAAAAGATTAGTGAAAAATAATTTAATAAAATATTTGTTGCTATTAAGTTTTTTATTTCTTTTATTATCGTTAGTACTTTTTCAAGAAGTTAGCTTTTTATTTCTTGGTATAGCAATATCAATTATAGGATGTATAATTTTATATAAAATCAATCACTAAACAAGTGATTGATTTTTTTTGATAGATATATTCCTATAAACAATAAAATAAATGCAAGGATTAAATCTTTAAAAGTATAAAAAGAATTTATGCTCATAGTAAACATTAAAAATATAGTTGCAATACTAAATCCAAGTATCGCACTATATGTTTTTGACTTATAATAATTAAATAAATAATTTACTAATTTAACAGTTAAAATTCCCCCAAAAGCCATACCAATTATATATGGTATTAATATTTTAATATTTTCTATATATAAAAGGTTAGAGAACATTAACATAACACTTTTATACGCGCCTAGCATCATGAGTGTTGCTGTTCCGCTAATTCCTGGAATTACCATTGTTAATGCATCTACAAATCCAATAAAAATAAAATAAATACTGTTTATTATATTATTTTTAATTGTTATGTCATTATCTACATTAATTAAACCTAATAATAAAACTATTATAAATGATATATACGTTATATAATTATTTTTTCTACAAATATTTATTTTTATATCATCAAATCCACCTATTATTAAACCTATAAAGAAAAACATAGTAATAATATAATATTTATCTAAACATTTTAAAATTATATTACTCAAGAAAACTATTGAACTTATAACTCCAATAGCAACTTTAAATAAAAATTTAAAATTTTTTTTAGGAGATGTAAAAAAATTATTAATTGAATCTATCAATTTTTGATATATTCCCATAGATATAGCAAGCATAGATCCACTAACACCAGGTATTATTTTTCCTATACCAATAACTATACCTTTTAATATTAACATATAATCACCAATTAATTATATTTATTTTCCAAGTTTAAAATACCCATTTTCCACATACTTTGTTTCATTGACAACTATAAATGCTCTATTATCTAATTTTCTTACAATATTTTTTAAATTTTCTAATGATTTGTCTTTTATTTGAATATACAACATATATTTTGAATTCCCATTACCATATACTTCAATAGCTGTGACTCCATATCCTTTTTCTCTAATTTTATTTACTATATCATCATTTTTGCTAGAAAGAATTACTTGAACCTCCAAATTTGATTTAATAAATACTTTAGATATTTTACCACCAATATATGTACCAACGGCAAATCCTAAAGCATATGAAACAACAATCCACAAGCTATTATTTGTAGTATTTAAAGCTTCTTTTACCACCAAAAACCACACTGTAATTTCAACTATACCTATTAAGGATGCTATTAAATCTTTTCCTTTTACTGTATTAATTGTTCTAAATGTACCAAGTGATACATCTATTAATCTTGCACAAAATATTTTTAAACATAATAAAAATAAGCTCATATCATCACCATTTATTAGTATAATAATTTAATTTTTTTATATACTAAAAAAGAGTTTAAAACTCTTTATAAATTTGATAATGCATCTATAATATTTGTATTACCTATATAGCTTTCTTCTATCTTACTATCTTTTATTTTAAATAATACTTCATCTTTTAATTTTAAATTACTCAAATCTTCAGTTATATTATTAGTATCACTTATAAAACTTTTATTAAATACATCATCTAAATCAATTGTATAAAATTTAAGCGAATCTTCTTTTTCATTATATGCTTTAATATAATTACTATAGATTGTATAATAATTAATGTCACTATAAGATGAACTATATAGACTCTTTCTTAATGCAAGAACATAATATTCGTCTTCTTTTCTATCTAGCAATTGACCTACCGTAATTTTAGATGAATCAAATACTACTATATCGTCATCTTTAGAATTTTCCTCCTTATTTATAAATAAAGTAGTTATAAAATAAAAGAGTGCAAGTACTAAAATAATAATTATAGTAATAATTGCTAATTTCTTTATAGAAAATTCATCTTCTGTTATAATTTCCATCTTTTTTTCTTTTGTTTTTGCTATTTTTGCTACCTTCATTTTCATCACCAATAATATTATAGCACATATTTTGTTATATTTATAATTATTTTGCTAATGCTGCTACACTTATTGATTGTGCTACTGTAAGCAATTCATCTAAATCCATTGTATCAGACATTACAGAATACTCTACTCCGTTACTTATCCAAGATACAGAATAATCTGTAATTGAACCTACTGTATCTAAGATAAGATATGGATCACCATATACATAATTAAGTGTATCATTATTTTTCATTGTTTCTTGTACTATTGTAAATGCAGATTCTCCTGAGAATGTTAATATTACTCTTTCACCTGATGATGTTGAAACCGTATCTTGACCAGTTAAATACGTATCTACAGGGACATACATTGGATACACAATTTCTTCAAGTTTTGATGTTGTTGAAGTTTCTGGATTAGTTTGATTGTTATCTTGAGTATTTTTATCATCAGTATTATTTTCATTTTGATCATATAATTTTTGATATGTATTTTCATCGAAATAATTATCATCAAAAGTTGGTTTATAATCAATTTCTATTATATTAAGGCACATCTTAATATTATCTGTTTCATCTACTATTTCTACCTTTTTTATATTTTTCTCTTTATCAAGATATACTTTTTGTTTTTTAAAATCTTTTTCAGTGGAATAATTTACACTACTTGTTATTAAATATCCATCATCAGTTTTTTCAAAAGTTTTTTTACTATCATTTTTTATATCATTAATTATAGGTTGAAGCAAATATATTTGAGAATTATTGTATGGCCAATCACTTTGAAATTTAAAACTTTTATTTAGTGATGGTGTTAGTACAAAAACGCCATTTTCATTTTTTAGTATTATTTGTTCATGATTATTATTTTGATTTATTAAATTAACCTTAAATAAATCATTCATTTTATATGATGAATCAACATTATATGTATATTTTTCTTCATTTCTATATATTTCTAAAGTTGCCACCATGTGATATGCTTTTGAGTTTTCAATCTTGTTATTTAGATCGTTTATTATATTTTTCTCACTTTCTTTTCCACATCCCGTAAGTAATAAAATTAAGCCTAAAAAAACAAATATTTTTTTCATATTTCACCCCATTTTTCAATTAATTATATGGATTAAAATTACAATTATGAATAATTTATCAATATTTGTAAAAAATATAGAATGATAGAAAGGATGGATTTATGGAAGCATTACAAAAAATTTGTTTAGTATTTACAATTATTGGAGCAATAGTTTGGGGATTAATTGGATTTTTTGATTTCAATTTAGTTGAATGGTTATTCGGTGATTCTATTATTTCAAAAATTGTTTATATTATAGTTGGTATATGTGGATTAATAAATATTGGTATATTATTTAATCACTTTGAAACAAAATAAAAAGCATTAATGCTTTTTATCTTTTTTTGCTTATTACTACTGTTGCCTCAACACGTTTAGCTTGATAAATTAATAATGGATTAGATCCTTTTACAATTACTTTTCTTGTATATGTTCCTTCCTTTAATCCATTTAAATCAACATATGCTGTTATATCGGATTCACTTATAGTTGATAACACGGAACTAGCTCCTAAAACTTCAACTGTTATGAATCCATTTTCATTATCTAATGGTTGAGCAATTAAGCCCTCTAAAACATTTATTCCTGTAAGTGGAATATTAAATCTAACTGGATCTGATGCAATATTAGTAACAGATAATGATACAGTTACATAATTAGTACTTAATGTATTAACTCCTGATGGTTTTTTTATTTCAACTTTAAATGAAGAATCATCGGATAAATTTGAAATATCAACATTTACATCCAAACTGTTTATATTTGATAATGTTTCACTATCACCATATATTGTTACTTCATTTTCACTAAAACTGTAACTACTTAATGCTTTACCTGCTTTAAGTGTTCCAACTGGGACAAAGTTAAGTGGAACCTTTTTACTTGGAGATGCAAGTTCAATTTCTGCACTAATCTTTGATGGCACAAATTCAACATCAACAACATTTCCAGAACTATCATATGCTTTTAAGGTAATATCATCTAACGTCTGAATTCCTGCTTCTTTTTTAGATAATTTATCTACATCTACCAAGGCTTCAACAAAAGCTACCTCTTTTAATTTATACTCTGTTCCTCTTATTGTTACTTCATCTAAACTCAATTTAACACTATTAACAATTAAAGTTGTATTTAATTTATTACTATTTACTATATTATAAGTAAGTGGTCTTGTGTCAGAAACTTTATCATAAATTATTACCGTTGCAACACTAGGATTAACACTATATTCAATATCTGATAATCCTCTATCATACTCAATATTTACTCTATGTGTTCCAGGTTTAAGTCCTGATAAATCTACAGTAACACCATCACTTGCTGATTGTTCAGCAATGTACAAATCAGCTTTACTACCTATCAAAGTAACATCTACGCTTTCTGGTAATCCTTCGACAACATATTGTTCTTCATTATATATAACATTAACAGGTTGATTCTTTAATACCTCAGCTGATTGACTTGAAAAAGTAATTATTTTTCTATCCACTATTATAAATACAACAATTGCTAAAAATAATGATATAAATAAAAGTGTTGTGGGTCTTGAAAGCCAAGATTCAAATTTTTTATTTGGAACATTAAATTTTTTTGATACTTTGTATACTAATCTTGTTATTGGCATTATTATATATCTATCAAAAAAGTTAAATATCCTATTAAAGAATTTAATTATCTTTTTCATCTGAATTTTCCTCCGCTTCTTCAATCAATATTGATTTTTTTGGACTTAACTCTTCCAATAGCATAACTCTGATTTCATCAGGAGTTAAATTATAATGTAAATCGCCTCCAATAGCAACTGATAATCTTCCTGTTTCCTCCGAAACAATCAATGAAATACAATCCGTAATTTCAGCAATCCCAAGTGCTGCTCTATGACGCGTACCCAATCTTTTTATAACCTTCGAATTTTCACTTGTTGGGAATACAGCTCTCGCACATGTTATTTTATCTCCTTGAATTATTACTCCACCATCGTGTAAAGGATTGTTTGGAAAAAATATTGACATAAGTAAATCAGATGATATATCTGCATATATTTTTTTTGATTTTTGGATATAATCATTTAAACTATTATCCCTTTCGATTACTATTAATGCTCCTGTTCTTGTTTTTCTTAAAGAATCCATCGCATTTACTATTTCATATACAACTCTTTCTCTTTCATCTACCGTTAAAACTTTATGCCTTCCTAGTAATTGACTCCTTCCAAGTTGTTCAAGAACATTTCTAATTTCTGGTTGGAATATAACTATAATTGCTAATATTCCCCATTCTATTACATAATCTAACAAAAAGCCAATTGTAGTTAAATTAAAAATATCACTAAATAATTTCAAAACTATTATTATTATTATACCTTTAAATAATAGTACCATTTTTACATTTTTACTTAAACTTCTTAACACATAATATAGTACTAGCCAAACTAACAGTACATCTATTATCTTCTTAACTATATCCACTATACTGTCAAAAGTCATTTTTTACCTCCTCTATTCCTAATTTATTATATCATAAAAATATATAAATTGATATATAAAATTTTAGGTGGCTCTATCACCAAAAAAGTCAAAATAACCAATTAATAAATGAAAAAAATAAAGAAATAGTACACATTTTTTATAAAAAAAATTTATAAAGCTATCATAAATTCTTATTTTTATGTATTAAATTTAATTTTACTTTACATTTTATATAAAAGCATAATAAAACCCTTATAAAATAAGGGTTAATATACTACTGGTGGAGAATAAGGGACTCGAACCCTTGACCCCCTGCGTGCAAGGCAGATGCTCTAGCCAACTGAGCTAATTCCCCAACAACATTACTTATCAAGTATATCATTAATTTTTTTCACTGTCAACATTTTTCTGCTTTTTTAATGAATTTCTGGGCATACATCAGGATCTGGTTCATAAAAGCAATGATTTTTATATCTTCCTGCGTTCCTTTGATCATACCATGTTTTTTTACAATTTTCTAAAGATTGGGGTGCATAAAACCAAAGTGCATTAGTTGCAGGATGATAATACTCACCTTTCAATACTCTATCGGCTAATTCTTTTTCTTTAGTCGTTGGATTGCTAAAAAAAAGTGGACTATCTACTCCAGAAAAACCTCCTGGATTTTGATATATAACTTGACTTATTGAATTAATATCTTTAAAAGTTAAACATCTACCAAGAGCTCTATTTACTCCAACATTACCAACCATAAGCATACCAAGATTGCCCTCTCCAATAGCTTCAGCACGCATTAATCTAGCAAGTAAATCACGTTCTTTAGTAGTATAATTTATAATTGCCATATAACCACCTAATATATAATATGCAAAAATATCTTGATGATTAAAAAAAAATATGCTATAATTAGTTCAATTAGGGGATTAGTTTAATGGTAAAATAAGTGTCTCCAAAACCTATATCCTACCACCTAATAATACCTATAAATAAAGGGAAAGTCAATAAAAGTATTATAAAAATGGAG
>CANRAH010000023.1 GCA_947628565.1 uncultured Bacilli bacterium | reverse complement strand
TTAAGCTTCTCCCCCCCCATCATAAATTTTGTTGAAAACTTTTTGTTCTTATTTTTCATTTTTATATTCCTTTCTATTATTATTCATTTTCATCTTCAATAATTTTTACATATATTCCACTTAGTTGTAAATCTAGTTCGTTAATTCCTTCTTTTATCTCATTCATATTTTCTGCTGTAACTTTATTTTTTTCTGGGATAGAAGGATTAGTATCTAAATTTTCTTTATCTTCATATGTTATTTTTCCCATATTATACGACCTCCAATCTTTGACTTATACTATATGTTTTATCTATCTCTAAATTGGTTAAATCGATAGTTTGATATACTATATTTTCATCTTCTGAAATAAATTGTAAACTATTCATTTCTTTATCTATATATAATCCTAAAAATAGGGTTACTGAGGTATCCTGAACATCTTTTAATTCATAACTTATTATTTTAGTAGTTCCATCTTTATAATTAATTTTTGCTTTTGTCATTTTTGAATTGTCATATGACTCAATATTATTAATTGCTTTGTTTAAAAGATTTGAAGATTCCTTATTTATAATTACACTTTTTGAATCATTTTCATTAGATATTAATACACTATTAATAAAGTTTATATTAACAGCTTCATAAATGTTTTTTTCAATATTTTTAGTATTATTTACAATTTCAGTTTTAGTTTGACTAATAAGTTTACTAGGATTTATAATTCTATTATTTAAATAATTTTTAGGCACTTCTACACTTGATATAGTAGAATTACCTTGTATAGTTAAATTATATATATTCCTTGAAAAAACTAAATTATTATTTGAATATAAATTTGAATACAATGGGATAAAAGAACTTAAATTTTCGTATGGAATTCCATTATAATTATTAATCGAATCAATTTCTTGTAATTTATATATTTTACTGATAGAAAAACTTAAAAGTAAATAATTAATAATATTAAATTTCCTAGAAACTATATATGTAGTAGGTATATCCGCCAATTTTTGTTGCTGAATAATTTTTTCCCACTGAATTTTATCTTCATTTATTTTGGCAAATAATAAATCTGCTTTTGATATAATACGATCATCTATATATGAAAATGCATAAATTTGATTTATTGAGTCCTTTAATAGAGATACGATTTCACTTTTTTCTGTAGTTTCAGAAGCTAAATATTCATTTTCGTATAATATTGTTAAATTATTATTTTTAATTTTATAAATACCAACATTAGAATTTTCTCTTATAACATTACCTGCATTTGACAAAGATATATAAAATGTATCTTTATCTATACATTGTATAGATTTCAATCCCATATTTGGAATGTTTGACACACTATTAATATCACAAATTTTTCTACTTACAACTAAGTCATCCTGATTTGTTAACTCTACTAAATAAGGATTTAATTTATTTGCGCCATATGTACCATATTTAAGTATTATAATATGAAAAGTTAATTCATTATTTAACCATTCCACATATATATCATTTGACGAATTATCTAAATTGTTAATAGTATTTATATTATCAACATATTTCCAAATTTTCCAATCATTGGACTCACCTACATTAACATTTAAATATATTATTGAAATACCTTGCTCTAAAAGAACTTGTGAAGAAGGTTTAAATATCACTCTGTCGCCATATAAAATAAATTTGCTAGAGTTAGGATCTTTCAAAATGTGCCGACAATAAAAGAGATTATCTGAATCAGCATAAGGAATAGTATATGTCTTTAAGATTTCCAATGAATAATCATTATTAATTTTATTAGTAAAATTATTAAAATAAACAAATCTTTGTTGATCATTACCTGTGTTTGAAATATGCTCCACTGCATAAATATTACCTTCTGTATCAGCATACATGCAAGAAATTTGTTTTAATAAATTACCATCTTTAGTTTTTTCAAACAATTTAATAGGATTAAAACTTTCATCTAATAAGCATATCCAACCATTAATATTAGAAGTATCTGCCTTATATATTTGACCATATAAAACAGTTATATCATTTATTTCTTCCGGCATAGAAATATAACCATTTATTTGACCACCATCTGGTATAAATTCTTTCCATTGATTTATATCAATTTCTTCTTGCTTTTCAAAGATATGTTCATTTTTAGGTTCTTCTTTATTTAAAGTTCCTATTAAATAGTCTAATAATTGTTTTTTATATTGTGTCATTTTTCCTCCTTTAATTATTTAATGGAAATTCTAAATTACTTTCTAGCATATTATTATTTGATATTTCTATTTCTTCTATTTGCAAATTATTAAAAATTATATTTGCATTTTGTTCAACATCTATATTTCGTATAATTGATTCCCCAGCATTTATATTTCCATTAGCTTTACTACGCTGATTATCAAAATAATTTAATTCATTTTCAGTATCAAAAGAGTTAGTCAATTCATAATTATATTTAATTTGAATAAATTGGTCATTTTGATTTATAGTAGTATTTTTTGATTTAACTAAATAATTACCTTTTAATTCACTAATTGGTGCATTAAAATAATATTTTCCACCTAATAATAAAAAATCCTTTCTAGAGCTTATATTTAAAGTTATTTCTGCAGTACCTTTAAATTTAATATAAGACTGACCAACTTTTTCAAGTTCTTTAGAATCTAATATGTCATTTCTTTTTTCATATCTTGAAATAGTGCCATCTCTATTTATTTTATTAGAAATTCTCGATATTTCAGCATTATTATATACTATTTGTCTTCCCTGAATTAAAGGTATATATTCAATTTCAATTTGACTGCCATAATTTAAAATATTATAACTTTCAAACTTTGATTCTCCAATTGTAAAATAAAAATCACTTATTATACCCAAATCTTTTTGATCTTTAGTTGTAAATGTTTTTGTTTCACCATTTATAGTAATAGAATTTATTTTCCCAATACTATATTCTGTGTCAAATATAGAACTATTTCCATTCGCTATTTTTGTCTCCACCTGACTAATATTTGAATAAACTTTATCACTTAACATTATTTGTTTATTGCGATAATCAGTAGTTGAATAATCATAGTTTAGTTCTTCTATTTTATTATTTCCAAAATATTCTTTTGTTGTATCTATAGTTCCTGAATTTTCTAATAATTCTGGACTATAAAAATTTATGGATGTTAGGTCTTCACTTATCATTTTTGTTCCCCATCTTGTTCCACTAATCATTGCCAGATAATTAAATACATCATATGGTGTTTTGTCTAAAGTAGAATAAGCACCAATTAAAGTATTTTCTTCTTCAGGTATTTGTATATTACCAGCAACAAACCCATAACTAGAAATATTTTCTATTATTTGATTAATTGCTTCTTCTACGGTTTTATCATTAATAACAAAATCAAGTGTTGTTCCTTCACTTAATAAAGTTGATGGATCTAATATTTGCAAACTGCAAAAGTGTGGTTTAAATGGATTTAATTCCATATCTGCACTATTTTTTACTATTCCTGTAAAATATAATTCTCCATTTTTTAATACTTTGCATTTTGAATAATCTTCGGGATAATAATAATTTGTTAATAATTTATTTGTGCCTTTCCAACTTTTAGGATAAACTTTGTATAATTCTATGGATGACGGATTCATAAATTCTTCTTTTATTGTAAAATTTGATTCACATACTACTTCTTCATTATCAATAAATACTTGAAACATTATAGACCGCCACCATAATTATAAGAATTTTTAGCCCCACCTGAAAATGTTTTAATATTTCTTACAAATCCTTTTCCAAATTTATTTACATCCATATCTGCACTTACATTTACATAAATGTTATTTTGATTATTATAATTTGAAGTTGTACTAGCACTTAACCCATTTGAAATATTAAATGCTCCGTTTTCTAAGAAATCAAGACCTGATGTATCGTAATCTAAATTTATAGCTCTATCAATAGTTGAATTTAAATTAGGAATATTATCTTCCATACCTTCTTCTAACCCAATAATATTCATTTTACCAATCCAAGCAAATTCTGTTGATGGTGAATGTACACCAAAGATATTTTTAATTGATTTAAGTATACTTGAACCAAAACCTTTAATTTTGCTGATTATCCAATCTTTAACATTTGCAATACCATTCCATAATCCCTGAACAAGATTCTTACCTATATTACCTATATTAGAAAAGCCATTTTGTATTTTTTGCAAAATTTCTTTAGGAAATCCAGGAATTTTTTGTAAAACTCCAACAATTGCACTTGAAATACCATTCCACATATTACCTATTATTGAAGAACCTACAGTTATGAACTGTCCTATTCCACTAAAGAAACCATTTACTAAAGACATTATTATTTGAGGTATAGCCATAATCAATTCTGGTATTGCACTTATTAATCCAGTTGCAAGTCCCATTAAAATTTGAGGACCTAATAATACAATCTGAGGTATCATAGAAATAATTGTATTAATTATACTCTGTATTATTTGTGGTAACATAACAACCAGTTTAGGTATTGCTTGTACTATTCCTTGAATTATTCCTACAAGCAGTTGTACACCAGCCATTATAAATAGAGGAAGATTTTCAAGTAAAATTGGTATCATTTGTAAAATTGCATCAATAATTAGAGGTATTAAAGTCGGCATTTGTTGTGCTAGTGATTGCGTTAATAAAATTGATGCATTTAATAAAGCTTGCAATATTTGCGGTAATATTTGCGTTATGCCAGAAATAACTTGTACTATTCCGTTCATTAATATTGGTAATAAACTAGGTAGTGAATTTACTAAACCTTTTATTAGTTCAATTGCACCTGATATAACTGAAGGAAGTAATTGTTGTAATAAACTTGGTAATTGTGGAATAATTCCATTAATAAGTCCTACTATTCCTTCTACCAATTTTGGAGCCATTTCGCCAATTGATTTTACTAAAATTTTTCCAAAATTCATTACACTATCAATGACTGGTTGAATGTCACTAGCACCACTTAAGAAGTTTTGAACAGATGCTTTTAATGTACTAAAAGATCCCGCAAAAGTTTCATTTTCTTTTGCATAATTTCCGGCATATTTAGAAGTTTTTTCTAAGAACATCTGCATTGCCAATTCTACTTTTTCGGCATTTGTCATTGATTGAGTAGATTTTGTTATTCCTTTTTCTAATGCATAAGCTTGCAAAGTAGTATCATTCATGGCTACTCCAAGATTATCCATCATAGTGAAATTACCTTTTGCTGCGCCTGCAATTGACTCCATTGCCATTGATGTATCAATACCCATAACTGAAGCAACATCAGCGGCTCTTTGCATAGCCTTAGTAGATAAGTCTACACTTTTTTCTACAGATAACCCTGCTCCTTGCATTAATGAACCCATTTTATTGGCTGTAGCTAAATAATCGTTTTGTGATAACCCCATTGTTTTATAAGCTTCTGCACCTTTTTTTTGCACTGTTTCGGCGAATTTTTCGAAAACTGCCTCACTACCACCAATTTGTTGTTCTAATTCACCAGCCATTTGAGTTGATTTCATTACTAAAGTACCTAATGCAACTGAAACAGTACCAATTGCTACTCCAATACCTTTAAATGCAGTTTTTCCGACATTTCCAATTTTACTTAGTTTACTTTCAGAGTTATTATCATCAATATTTACTTTAAATTTTATTTCTGCATCATTCTTTTTTTTCACCCGCCTTTTTTTCTACATAGTTCCATAATTTTTCAAAACCATTATCAGTTTTATTTTTATATGGTAATGAATAAATTCTTTTCATTTTCATTCTAAAGTTATGCTCTTTTTCTTCATTGGTTTTTGGATTTGATGAAGGTTTTTCGTATGTTCTAAATGAAATGATTTTTGACATTGAACTACTATCATCTAATAAAATACCTTTTAAAATATGTAAAAATTTCCACCAATTAAGTTTATCCTTAGTTAAATCAATACCTATTTTATAAAAGTCATAAAAATAGTTTTCGTAATCTAAGCAAATATCAAAATTATTTTCTTTGCCTACATTTCCCATTGCTTTTTTAGATTCTAAAAATAAATATTTAGATATTTCATTTAAAACAAATATCGGATTTTCAATATTTTTTAGTCCTAATAATTCTAATGATTTTTCTATTTTAAAAGGATTGTCATCTTCAAATAATTTAAAGATTTTAAAAATGTTACTAAAATCATCATTTATTTTATAAACAACATCATTTATTTGAATCTCGGAAAGTTGTTTGAAATCTTCGTAAGGTTTGTAATTGTTGTATTTAATGGTGTTGTTTGTTTCTCCATAAAAAAATTTAGCAAAAAACCTCTAATTTCATCTACCGTTTCTTCAAATTTATACTCACCAGCAAGTTTTAAAAATTGGTCTTTGTGTTCTTTAAAACATATTTCTTCAAATCTTTTATTATTTTTTATTATTTCTTTTTCTGCTTCTTCTTCCAATTTTATTTTTTCGTCATAACTAGAATTTTGATATTTTATTTTATTTTCTTTTGCATACCCAAATAAAATATGTTTTATTTCTAGTAAATCTTCTGGTGTTAATTGCATCTTAAATTCATATAACACTTTTTCTTCATTATTTTCATTTTTTGTTAATTGAATAGTTTCTTCAATTTCATAATTATTTTTTGTTATTTTTAACATAATTTTCCCTTTCCTTATATAAAAAATAGGGGCAGACTACATGCCTACCCTTTTATTCTTGATAATCTTTTTCCTCAAATGTTGAATTATCATAAACTTTAATGTCAAAATCTATTTGTAAAACTTCGTCTGTAATTGCTGAATAACTTATATTACTTAAAGTTGCTGTAAAGTCTATTTGTTTTCCTTTAGTTCCTTTCAATAGATTTACAATTCTAGTTTTTATTGTTGCTTCTGCTCCAACGGCATATTCCATTGAAATAATTTTTTGAGCAACAGGGTCACTTTTAGCAAATTTAAATCCTGTAGCCCATGTAGGATCTATAGAAGTTTTAACATTATTTGCAATTTGACTGCAAAGATCATTCCATGTATCAAGAGTTTCTCCTTGATCATAATCTAAATTTAAAGGTTTTAATTCCTCATATTGTGGTGAATCATCACCACTTAAATCAAATAATAATTTAAACTTTTTTGCACTTGAATCGTACTTTACTTATTCCTCCATTCTACTTTACAATTACAATTTATATTATAATAAATTCTTTGTTTTTCATCTCTAAAAGCATAATTTGGTGTTTGACACGAAATTAAAATAATTTTTATATTATTAAAAATTATATTCTCTTTCATATCTAATTGACTAAATATAGAATCAGCTAATTTTCTAGTATCTTTATCATTAGTAGTTCCTCTTATAAGTATATAAAATGGTATTTTACTATAAAGAATATTATCAGATAAGGCTTGTTGATTAGTACCTGTACCCAAAGATATAGAACTACACAATTCATCATTTTGTGGTAAATCCGGCGAATAACACTTATTACCTAACTTTTCAATTTCTTCTCTTATAATAGTAACCAAACTTTCAGTATCCATGTTATCATCCTTTCTTTGCTTGATTAATAGCACTTGTAATTATTGTTTTATATTCTTTGTTGTACTTAGTAACTGTTTTTTCAAACCATCTAGGTTGTGCTTGAAGATTACCTGCTCCGGCTTTCCCGCCCTCATAGTATCTTCTTCTAACATAAGGTGTTCGTTCTATAATTACACCTTTTTTAAAATCACTATGTACTTCACCAGACTGATACATTTCACCACTCTCACGATAAGTAAATTCATTAGAATCCTTATATACTTGTTCTGCTACCATTTCAGTAGCTTTCTCTGTACCTTCACTAACGACTTTACTTACCCACTTCATAGCACTAGAAACATCATTAAATTTTTTCATTTTAATAATATTTCATAATGATGTGGTATATTAGATGTAGCATATAAAATATCAGTATCAACAACTATATATTCACAATTATTAAAAATAATCTTGCTATTTTGAACAGGTTTATTATCAAGTCCCTCGGAATTCGTCACATCATAAAATAGTCTAGCATTTCCAACTACTTCACGACCATTATTAGTAATCTTTAGTTGAGTTTTTTCCTCAATTTTAACAAAAGAAAGAGTGGTTTCTTTTTTCCACTCATCTCCTTCGCCTTGATTACCTAAATATTCTTTATATTCACAATTATGTGGTAGTAGTCTTTTTGGTATTGGTTTTATCATTTTTTTCTTCCTTTTTTTCGATAACTTTCCAACCTGCTTCTTTATACCATTTTAAAGCACCTTTAGAAATTTCTTTTACAATAGCACCACATTTTACTTTAACTTTAGTCATATTGATACACTCCTATTCCTGAATAAAGCAACCCACAACCTAACAATATATCGTAAGCTACAGGACTTATTCTTGTTATACTTTTAGAATTTTTTTCTCCAATATTAGAACTACTTTCACTATAAGAACCTAATGTATAGCCACCTGAAGATCCACTATTTAATAAATCACTATTCAAATTGAAATAGTTAATTTGCTCCATCAATGCTTTTTGATAATCTTTATAACAATCATCTTTTTTATCAGGAACATAATTAATTGGTATAGCTAAAAATTCCTTATGCGAAAGATATTCTAATCGTTTAAAATCTTTAGGAGCAGTATTTGCTCCAAAATAAGTTTTGTAATCCTCTTCGGTTACCATAATACCACTCCTTTATTTTATTCGGTTTTTAAATCTAATTGACTTAAAGTAAGTGTCCTAGTTTCTTTACCTTCACTTGTTATCTCAATGGTATTGTCCTTGTTATGAACTTGAAGAACAATTAAACCATCATTTTCATCAACTGCAACTGGTTTTTTTAATTTAGCTCCAGTTCCTTTAAGTTCACATTTAATAGTCCCTTTAGCTTGTCCTTTAGCTTCTTCAAAGTAAAGTGGTAAAAAGTTACCTGTATTGTCAGTTTTAGCAAACTCGGTCCAGTTCTCAACATACTTTAAAGAACCTATAACATTATCACCATCAAGATTTAAATTTTCACATAAATCTTGAACAGTCTTTTCACCTAGATTTAATGAAGTTTCACCATTAGGAATACTTACTGTGATTTTAGTTAGGCTGTTTTTTTTTTGATTTGAGCGCCTAAAGCGTTAGTTAACATTAGACCACCAACTTGACGACCTTGTAATGCACAAGCGCCAATATGTTTTCCATCACTTATATTATTGATAGAAGGTTCAACTGCCCAATTTTCATATTTTTGACAGAATCTTTTATCAAAAATAATAGCCTCAGTGTTTTCATCCATTAAATAATTTGGTTTAACATATACACCATTAATTTTACCAATAATACCTTCACGAACTAAATCAGCACCTAATGATCCACTTGTATTAGCAAATTTTTCATCAGTTAAAAGTTTTAATTCAGTATCAGCACTAACTGCTACACGCATAGATGCAACTTTCATATTTCTTTTCTTCATATTAGAAATTTCAGTTGCTAACTTTTCATATACATTTTCTTTAGTCATTTCTTCAGTATCATTACTTGTTGTTCCTTTTGTTTCCAATTCTTTAATAGCCATATTTTCTTTATAAAGTCCAATAGCATAACCTGCACTTTCAATACGCTGTGCCCTTAAATTATCAGGTACTGCACTTTCTTCATAACCATCAATAAGTTCATTACAAGCATAATCTTTATCAATAGGTAATGCTAGATAGTCAGTAGAAGATTGTTTTAATTCTACACCATTTAAAACATCATATTCTGATAATTCAACTTCTTTATCTCTAGTTGGAACCATAATTTGACCTGTAGCACCATTTACTTCATAATCTTCAGAAAAATCATCATAAATATTTGTTTCTGCTCTAGCAATAGTTAATACTTCGGTTGCATAAGTTTCCTTTCTTTTGTGTGTTCCATTTTTTGTTACTGCGTTTGCCTTTTATCATCACTCTCCTTCTTTAAATAATTCGGGGTGCTTATTTCTTAATATATCTCTTACCCCATTTTCGGCATTTTCGCTTGTTTTTGAAACTGGAATACCTGTTGTCTTTGGTTCTTCCATAGTTTCTTCTTTTTGAAGATATTTAGGATTTTTTTCTAGAAATTCCTGTAGGTTATCATCAAATTCACCTTCCATTTTTGAAACAGTAAATTGAACATAATCAACATATTCTTTATTGACATTTGCTCTTAAAACTAAATTTTCTTGTTTTAATTGCTTATTTTCATTTGTTGTATTAACATACTCCTGATTAAGTTCGTCTTGTTTCTGTGCTTCGGTTTTTTGGCTTTCTTGCCACTTTTTATAAGCTTCTAAATCTACACTTTCGTATTTTTTATTCACTTTATCAGTGGCTTTTTTTACCATTGCATTTACCTCTTCTTGAGTAAATGTCTTAACCTCCACTTTCTCATTTTTTTCATCTGTTTGAGTAACAGGCGCCTCAATTTTTTCTTCAGTTTGAGTAACTGGCTCTTTGTTTTCCATAAGTCCTCCTTTATTTTTTTAATTGGGTAACAAAGTAATTCCCACACCCTGATTTCTTTAATGTCTAATCAAGTAAAAGACATAATAAAAGAACATATTTCTATGCCTTCGGATGCCTTTGTAGGAGTTGCACCTACAAAACTATTAAGGCATATTAAAAGCACCTTATTTGGTGCTAAGAGTGATATATTTTTTATAAAATTCAGTATTTTTGTACATTTCGTTTTCCTTATAAAGCTGATATATATGATGTATCATATAAATTATTTTATTGTTTCTTATCTAGCTTTTCACTATTTTTATATTTTTGACTTGCTCTTTACTACTACCTATCCACTCGTTAGCTGATATTCTAGTTCTGCCAGTTTTATCTAAAAATTCTAAATATTCCTTTCTATAATCAGATAACTGGCTAGTTTTATGTTTTAAATAATCAGATTCAGCATTACTCTTTTTAAGCATTTCTATTTCGCGTTTTTTATTACGAATAGTTCGTTCATATTGCCTTTGCTTTTGCTTTTCAATATAAGCATCATCATTTTCTTTTTTTGTGAAATTTTTTTCTCGATGTATTGATAAACCAGGTACAAAAGCATACCTTGAATGTCCACAATTTATGCCTAATATTCCATCAGGCTTACCATAAGAAGAATTGCTCCATGCATAAACTTTTATTTTATTTCCCAATCCGTCTTCTATAGGTGTTGTATTTCCACTTAATGAAAATATCTTACCTTGATCTTCAGCACATAAAGGTCTAGCTCCCATATGTGAACTTATTTCTATGTAATCATTACCTGATAACCTCATTCTTTCATCTTGTATATTATTAATAGTATTTCTAGTATTTGCCCTAATAACCATTTTTGTATAGGCTTCTGGTGTCCATTCTGCACCATTTCTAGCAGTAAATCCAGTCAATCCTCTTTGTGCTAGCTCTGATACTGCTTCTTGCATGGCTTTAGCAATTGTTTTCGTCCCAGCTATTACTTGACTAGATACTTTACTAACTATGTCTTTATAACTATCTCCAGCGCTTGCTAACAAGCTATTATTTTGTTTATTAAAAGTAGTTAGTGTTTCTTTTATAGCATTATTTAAAATACTCTTAACAATAATATCTTCCAGTTGAGGATTTATTTCATTAAGAATTCCAGCTTTTATACCTAAATCAATAATATTTTTATCAACTTCAGTACCAATTTCTCTGGCTCTTTGAAATACTTTTTCAACTTCTCTTTGAGTCTTTCCAGAATATTTAGCTATTATTTTAGCATTTTCGTCATTTAAGCCACCTAATTCTTTTAATCTTTCTAATTGCCACTCATTAACGCCACCAGATCCTTCAATAGGACTATTTGTTTTTAAATCCCACTTATCTATTTCCATAGGTTTACCCTGTGACAATTTTTTAGCAATATTAAGAAGTAATTCATTTTCCATTTCGATATAATATCTTTCAATTTGTTCTTGTAATTTTTCTAAAGACTTTATATCACCTACTTTTTATTAAAATAATCTTCTACTATTTCAATATTATTCTTTTTTAACTGCTTTGCACCTTATCGTTATCATTTGTATTATTCATACTAAAGAAGTCTAACCCTTCAGGTTGAATTATCTTTTTATCTTCTTTAATTTTTTCCAATTCATCTTTTACTTCTGATTCTTCATAGTGTAAATATTTACTCATAAATTTTTCTTTACTGATTAGTCCTGCATTGTATAAATCAACACCGCGTTTAATTAAAGCATCTTCATCTTGAATAATACTGTCATCAAATGTAATAGATATTTCTTTATATTTGATATTTTCCATTTCACAAATAGCACTTATTAAATCATATAAACAATCATAAATTGGTATCTGATGATGTACTTTAGTTCTATATGTATCTGAATTTTCACTTACTACTTCAGTAGCAGTTTTTAGTCCATTACCATCAAATCTATAAAAACCTGTACCCAAACCTACACCTGCACTTAAATAATTAAGTTCAGTATTAATGGCATCAATATGTTCTTGTGTTCTTAAAGTAAAATCAATATCTTTTATAGGTTGATTATCCATTCCTTTAATTGCTACATAAGCTTCATCTTCTGCATCAAAATAACTTGCATATATAATATTATCATTTGAATCAACACCTGTTGCTTGCTTCTTTACTGCTGTTTGGTCCACTAATATTCTTCTTTTACCTAAAACAAATTCTCTATCGAAACTGTCATATTTTGTATCAATATTTTTGAATTTATCAATTTGATTGGCTAATATTGATAATCCCATAGGACTATCCGTATCAAAATTATTAGCAATAGGTAATTTCCATACTTGAAATCTAGGATAATTTGTTTCAATAAATTCAGGATTTTGTATATTTGGATATAATTTAGCAAAATCTTTTTCCTTGCCTAAAGTATTTTCAGAACTCGAAACATATAATTCATAATACTTTATATATTTATTATTTTCATATTCATGATAAGTAAGAACAGTATAGTATTTCTTTTTAGAACCAATTCCTTTAATGGTTCTTGATACTGTGATTAAACCATAAATGTATGAATTAGTATATTTATATGGCAATACTACATCACCATCAATAAAATCAATAATTGTTTTTCCATCTTTTTTATATTCTATTGTGACGCCAGTTCCTAGAGCATATACCTTTTCTAAAAACGAAGGAAAATTAACATTAAAATTATTTTCTTTGCTATTTAATGTATTTAATAATTGCTCTGTAGATTTTTTATTGTTTAATTTTATATCCACATTTTCTGACCATTCTAATTTAGAAAAATCTTCGCATACTTTTTTAGGCATATTAAGAGTTCTTCGCTCTTTTTTACAAGTTGTTCCATCAACTTTTTTTACATTGTAATAGTGAAAATCATTTACATTACCTCTATACCACTGTTTCCATATAGCCATCATGTCATATATAGATCCCACAACAACATTAATATTTTTTTTGCTTAATACTTGTTTAATATTGTCATATAATTTCTTTCATATCACCTACTTTTCACTTGTTTTTATAATACTCTTGTTCATTTTCATTGAAGTTATTAATAGTAACATAGACATTCTCATTATTTCTTATTGTAATGTTAGATTTAGTATCATTTATTTCTTTTAACATATCTACTGTATCTTGTATTTTTTCTGTATCAACATCTACACCAATTTTAATATCATTATTTGTTTCCTTAGTCATATAATCACTCCTTTAAACCTAATTTTTCTAAATTATCTTTGCACCAATATTGAAAAAAATCACATGTATGTTCTGCATAATAATACGAATTATCATTTGCATATGTATTAAAATATTCCTCTCCACCGGTAAATTCTTTTTCTGACTTATCAGGAATAGGTTTTCCTTTTTCAATACTACCTTCTTGCCATCGATAATTTTCTATTTCTTTTTCAAAAATTTTATTATTATTAATTTTTAAGGCTCTAAATTTTCCTTTAGCCAAGAAGTCAATCGAATAATCAATTAATTCTTCCTTATTTTTGCCTTTATTCACTGGATGAAATGATTTACCATAATCTTTGTATAGTTGATTTCTTAAAGCCCCTTCAGCACTATCTATCGTTTCTTGATCTATTCCACAATCCCATCTTTTCAACATTATTATTTGAAAATTAAATATGTCTTTGCTTAGTTCACTTGGTGCTTTCTTAATATTCTTTTCATGTGGACTATAATAATAGAGATCTAATAAATACCAATATCCGTCCGAACCATATCCAAAACAACCACATGTCGTAGCACTTGTTTGATGTCCACCATCTACAGAAAAATCTAAATATAATATTCTTATATTATTTTTTTCTAAATAATCAACTTCAACCCATTCAATCTGTTCTGGATTATATATCATACCTTCTAAGCCTATTACTTCACCTAAATATATCCATCTATATCTTTTATTATCATATTTTTCTAATCTTTTAGCTTCATCAATGGCAATGGTTCCTATCCATTCAATGGGCACACTTCTATAATCTGTGTGAGAATATAAAACATCAGAACGGCATCTCATTTGTTCAACCCATTTATTAACCCAATCATATTTATTTTTCGGTGGATTAAATGAGTATAAAGCCATAAACCAATCATTATTTCCACGAGTGAATGTAGCTATTATTTGATCTACATCTTCTGAATTTTTCCATCCTGTTAGTTCTTCAAACCAAACAATTTTAATTAATCTATCTTCATCTATTGTACCTTTGACCGCTTCAAAATCATCTCCACCAGCAAAATAAATCGTATTTCCATTTTTAAATTTAATTTCCATTGGTGATACATAAGCTTTATAATGAACTTTTTCAATAAGTCCTAATCTATTACAAGCTCTTTTGATTTCTTTATATACAGATTTTCTTAGGTCAACTTGATGATTTCTTAATACTACTGCTGAACAATTATTTTCATTTAAACAATTAAAAACTATTTTTAGAGCAATCATAGAAGTTTTAGTAGAATTTCTACCACCACTATATATTTGATGTTTTTTATGACTGTTAAAAGTAGTTCTAAAAGATGGTGCTATTTGAGAACTAATCTTCATTTTCATCATTTGGTAAATCATTTACTATTGTGACTTTATTTGAAGAAGTGGTATCTATCTCTTTTTTATCTTGCCATCCAAAATTGTTTTTTAAATTAAATATTACACCATTAGCAATACCCTTTTTAAATAAACAACATTCTACAAATTCTTGCACTCTTTCTTTCGCGCGTTTAATCGTGTAACAAAAATCATCTTCATAATCATTTTCATAACGCAATAATGTCATTCTATCCATATCTAAATATAAAGCTAATCCTGTAATTGTATAAGGTCTATGAAGTTTATCACAACTATTAAAATATTCATCAATTAATTTTTGTAATTCATCAACCGTCTTATATTTTCTTGGTCTACCAATCTTATTATTACTTTCCTTATGATACCACCTCCTTAATTAAATTTGGTTGCAGAAGTTGGATTTGCACCACTCCACAGGCTAAAGAGACCTGTATGCTACTATTACACTACTTCTGCGATAAATAAAAAAGACTTTTCTAAAGTCTTAGTATTAATTATTGGAACGAAAATAATTATCTATTATTTCATGAATAATATCATGTGAACTAGCGCTTATATTACATAAATCTTCTTCTGTATAATCTTTAGAATTTTCAAATAAATAACAACCTATGTAACAATGCATTAATTCATGTAATAATGTCTGTCTTTTTTGTTCTATATGTAAATCTTTATCTATATAAATAACTTGTTTATCCATGTATGTTAAACCGAAATATTTTCCTTCTTTTGGTTCACCATCATATTTATAATCTTTAATTGTTTGTCTCATTTCTTTTTGAGATATCTCTATTATTTTCCACATTCTATTATTTATATTGAAATTCACTAATTACACCTCGTTTCATATTTGCAACCATTACAACTTGTTTTCATACATATTTTTTTTGATTGTTTATCTGAATATATTTTTATTTCAA
>CANRAH010000022.1 GCA_947628565.1 uncultured Bacilli bacterium | reverse complement strand
GAAAGAGTTGTTTACAATGCTACGAAATGGGGAGTAACTGGATTTTCTAAATCATTAGCTGATGAGGTTGCAAAATACGGCATAAGGGTTACTAATTTAATGCCAGGTATGATGAAAACAGATATGTTTAATAAAATGAACATTCAAAAAAATATGGCAAATGGTGTTGATACAAAAGAGGTTGTAAGACTAGTTCAATTTATAATTTATACATCTAAAGATGTAATGATACCAGAGGTAGGCATTAAGAATATAAATAACTAAATTTAATTAAAAAAATATTGGTGTATAAAAACAAATTATCCTTGTTTTGTATTCCAGTGCTTTATATAAGGAAAAATAAAATTGAAATAATATTCATAGGATTCATTTATGATATGTTATGCATGAAAAAATTACGAAAATAAAGGAAGTGATTAAAATGGAAAATAGACAAAATTCGACAAATATTAACTGGTATCCAGGCCATATGGCTAAAACTAAAAGATTAATAAGTGAAAATATAAATTTAATTGATGTAGTTTATGAATTAATCGATGCAAGAATTCCTTATTCATCAAAGATAAAAGATATAGATGATTTGCTTAAAAATAAAAAGAAAATACTTATTATGAGTAAGATAGATTTATGTGATATGTCTGAGACGAATAAATGGATTAAATATTATGAATCATTAGGTTATAATGTTATAAGTTTAAATTTAGAAAAAAATCCAAATTTAAATAATCTAATAAATTTAACAAATAAATTAATGGAACCAATAAATGAAAAAAGAAAAAATCAAGGTATGATTAAAAGAAAAACAAGGGCGCTTGTTATTGGAATTCCTAATGTAGGTAAAAGTACTTTAATAAATAGATTGGTATCAAAAAAAGTTGTAAATGTAGGAAATAAACCAGGTATTACAAAAAATTTAAACTGGATAAGAGTAGGTAATGATATTGAGCTTTTGGATACACCAGGGATACTTTGGCCAAAATTAGATGAAAAAAATGCTTTTAACTTAGCTAGCTTTACAGCTATAAAAGAAGAAATTTTACCTATAGAAAAGGTAGTCATATATATATTAAATATGTTAGACAAATATTATAATAATATATTAAATGAAAGGTATGGAATATCTAGCGTAGATAATAATGATATAGAGTCTACATTAGATATAATAGGTAAAAAAAGAGGATGTTTATCTAAAGGTGGCATTACTGATTATGATAAGGTATATAATGTAATTTTAAATGATATTAAAACTGGGATAGTAAAAGGTATTACGTTTGATAGATATGAATAAAGAAAAGATATTAGAAATATTGAAAGAACATGGTTTGGATACAAACAATTATATTGTAATATCTGGAGCTAGTATGGTTTTACTTGGAATAAAAGAGACTACATCAGATATAGATATTGCAGTAAAAAAAGATTACTATAATTATTTACTTAAAAATTATAATTGCACTTTTGATAAAGTTAATATGTATAATAACAAAGTATATTTTATAGATAATATTATTAATTTTGGTATTGATTATTATAGTCAAAATTATACTATAGTAGATGGAATTAAAGTACAGAATCCTGATGAAATTTTAAAATTAAAAAAAATATTAAATAGAAGTAAAGATAAAAAAGACATAAAACTTATAGAAACTTTTATCAGTAGTAAGGTGTAGAAATGAATAAAAATATGTTAGTTTTAGCTTATTTAGGGGACTCAATATATGAAATGTATGTAAGAAAATATTTGGTTGATTTGAATATTTCTAAAGTAAATATGTTGCAAAGTGAATCAATTAAATATGTGAGCGCTAAAGCACAAGCTAGTTTTTTAAAAGAAATGATGGATATTAATTTTTTTAATGATGAAGAGTTAAGTATAATAATTCGTGCAAGAAATCATAAAAATAACCATAAACCTAAAAATTGTGATATAGTTACTTATAAATACGCAACAGCTTTAGAAGCTTTAATAGGATATTTATATTATAATGATTCTTTTTTACGAATTAATGAAATAATGAATTATATTATAAATAAAAAAAAATAAGGATTAATGAAGTTGTCAACAAAAAACATACACTTTTTTGTGTACACTTTTATCTTACAACTTCAGATTAACTTATTTTTTTAGTATTAATCATTTTACTATCTAAAAGGTCGTTTATGTTTAGTCTATCAGCTAAATCAAAACTTATAGTGTAACTTTGATATTCATCAATTATTTCTTCATAACGGTCTATTATTTTTCCTTGTTCATCTTTAACATTTTTCAAAACAGAATAATGTTCATATATTATATATTCATTATTTACATCATCTTTTAAAGTTTCAATTTTATCAATTTTACTTTCTATACGATTCTTTAAATTTAATTCATTTTCGGTTAATTCATCACGTTTTTCATAATTATTTTCACTTGATATATCGGTATTTAAATTACTATATTCTTGTTTTTCAATTTTTTTAAAACTTTCAAAAAATATAATAAAACCTATCATACCCATAGCAACAAGTTTAACTTTATGCTTTTGTAAAAAATCTTTTAATTTATAACTTAAATATAAATTTGACATAAATATTTTCCTCCTAAATTTCTTAATATACTAGCACATAACATTTTTTTTGTCAAATATACTTTTTAAATTTTAAAATAGGTGTTATAATCTTTGTATGGACTTGAGGTGAGTAAATGTACGTATTTGGAAAAAATGTAGCTTTGGAATATTTGAATAAAAAAAATAAGATAAATAAAATATTTTTACAGAATAATTTTAATGATAAAGAAATATTAAATAAAATAAAAAAATGTAATATAAAAGTAGAATATTTATCCAAAAATGATATGGATAAAAAAGTATCTGGATTAAATCAAGGGATAATACTTGATGTTGAAGATTATAAATATAAGACTTTAAATGATATTATAAATAGTTCGGATAGTTTAGTATTAATTTTAGATCATATTTTGGATCCACATAATTTTGGAGCAATAATAAGAACTTGTGAAGCGTTTGGTGTAGATGCAATCATAGTACCTCAAGATAGATGCGTTCTTGTTAATTCTACAGTTATGAAAACAAGCGTGGGAACAGCAGAAAAAATGAAAATAGTTAAAGTTACCAATTTGAATAATGCAATAAAAATGCTCAAAAAGGAAGGCTTTTGGATATATGGAACAGATATGATAGGGACCGATTATAGAACTCTTGATTATAAAGGTAAAGTTTGCATAATATGTGGTAATGAAGGATTTGGAATGTCTAAATTAGTTAAGGAAAATTGTGATTTTATTGCAAGTATAAATATGAAAGGTGAGGTAAATAGCTTAAATGCCTCTGTTGCAACAGCTATAATAATTGCTTATGCAGTTAGTCAAAGGGGGTAATATGGATTATAAAGATTTTAATGATTATGAGTTAATTTATTATATAAAAGATGGTAGTGAGGATGCAAATAATATAATGATAAAAAAATATGAACCTTTGATTTATAAAATTGCATCTAAAATGTTACCACTTTGTAAAAATAATGGCCTTGAAATTAATGATTTAATTCAAGAGGGAATGATAGGGCTAAATCATGCTATAGAAAAATATATAGAACAAAAAGATATATTATTTTATACATATGCAAAAAAATGTATAGAAAGAAAGATAATAAGTGCAGTTATTTCATCTAATAGAAATAAAAATAAAATACTTAATGAATCGATATCCTATGATGATGATAATAATTTAATATTAAATGGCGTTAAAGACTTAAAATTAAATCCGGAACAAGTTATAATAGATACTGAACTTGAAGAAGAAACTATTACAAAAATAAAATCAACTTTAACTGATTTTGAAATTCAAGTATTTGATTTATTAATAGCAGGATTTAATTATAAGGAAATAGCAATATTGTTAGATAAGAATGAAAAATCTATAGATAATGCAATTCAAAGAGTAAAATCAAAGATTAAAAAAATAATAAAATGATGTATTATTTAAATTTTAATGCATCATTTTATTTTTTTTAGTTTTTTATGTTATAATGTACTTGGTGATATAATGGAAAAAATAGTAATGGTAGATGGTAATAATCTTCTTTTTAGAAGTTATTATGCAACAGCATACAGTGGCAATTTTATGAAAAATTCTAAAGGATTTCCAACGAATGCTTTGTATGGCTTTGTTAATATGATTAATAAAATAATTACGGATGAAACACCAACTTATATAGTAGTTGCATTTGATAAAGGAAAAACATTTAGGCATGAAAAATACGATTTTTATAAAAAAGGTAGATCAGAAACTCCAGATGAATTAAAAATGCAATTTCCATATGCTAAAGAAATCCTTGATAAAATGGGAATAAAATATTATGAGATAGATAATTATGAAGCTGATGATATAATTGGTACTTTTGCAAAGTATTGTGATATTAATGATTCATTTGATGGACTTATAGTAAGTAGCGATAAGGATTTACTACAGTTGATTTCAGAGCATGTAGATATGAAATTATTAAAACCCAAAGATTATATAAAATACAATTTAGAAACTTTTAAAAGTGATTGGGGAATAGATCCTATTAATATTATAGACTTAAAGGCTTTGATGGGGGATAGTAGTGATAATATACCAGGTGTAAAAGGAATAGGTGAAAAAACTGCTTTAAAACTTTTAAGTGAATATAAGACGTTGGATGGTGTATACGAAAATATAGATAAAATAAAAGGTTCAACTCAAAAAAAGTTAATTGAAGATAAAGAAAATGCTTATATGAGTTATGAAATTGCTACAATTTATAAAGATGTACCAATCGATATAAATATAGATGATATAAAGTATTTGGGGCCTAAAGATGATCTTTTAAAAGTGTATGAAGATTTGGAATTTTTTTCACTTATAAAAAATTTTAAATCTGAAACTAAGTTTGAATACAAAAACTTGAAATATACAGATGTTAAAACTATAGATGAAATAAATATAGATAGTGCATCAGCAATATATTTAGAGGTTGATAATTTAAATTATCATAAGGGTAATATTATAGGGCTTGGTGTATATAATGAAAAATCAAGTTTATTTATACCACTTGAAATTTTAAAACAAAATCCAGAATTTTTAACTAAAATAGACTTATATACATATGATTATAAAAAAATATTAGTAGCATTCAAAAATCAGAATATTAAAATAGACAATGTTGTTTTTGATACTGCACTTGCGGCTTATTTACTTGAATATAATTTAAAGGATGATATTTCATATTTGGCCAATCAATTATCATATAATATTCCTTTGCCATCAGATATAAAACAGGAAAAATTAGATATAAAAGAAATGTGTATTCTAAAAGCTAAGTTTATCTATGAAACAAGAAAGTCATTTTTAGATAAATTAAATGAAAAAGATTTATATAAATTATTTAAAGAAATTGAACTTCCACTTAGTAAAGTTTTAGCTGATATGGAATACACCGGTTTTAATGTAGATAAATCAAAATTAATAGATATGGGTGAGGAGTTAAAAATTAAACTTGAATTAGTTACTAAAACAATTTATAACTATGCCGGTTGTGAATTTAATATATCTTCACAAAAACAATTAGGTGAGGTGTTATTTGAACGACTTTCTTTACCACATGGTTCTAAAAAAGGTAAAAATGGATATTCAACGGCTCAAGACGTTTTAGTTAAGCTAAAAGATAAACATCCTATTATTGATGAGATATTAGAATATAGATTAATAAGCAAACTATATACAACGTATATAGAAGGTTTATTAAATTATATATATGAAGATGGTAAAATACATACTATATATCAACAAACCTTAACTCGTACAGGAAGATTATCAAGTATTGAACCTAATTTACAAAATATTCCAATTAGAAATGAATATGGTAAACTTATTAGAAAGGCTTTTGTCCCTAGCAAAGATTCAGTAATAGTAAGTGCGGATTATTCTCAAATAGAACTTAGAATATTTGCTTCTATGGCCGATGTAAAAGCATTGAAAAATGCATTTATAGAAAATGTTGATGTACATACTAAAACTGCAAGCGATATTTTTAAAGTTCCAATTGAAGCTGTTACAAGTGAAATGAGGAGAATGGCTAAAGCGGTAAATTTTGGAATTATATATGGAATAAGTGGTTTTGGACTTTCTGAAAATCTTAATATAAATACTAAAGAAGCAAGCAAATTTATAAATAATTATTATGCTACCTATCCTGGAATAGTGGATTATAAAAATAAGTGTATAAGTGAGGCTCATAAAAATGGTTATGTAAAAACAATTTATGGTAGGATAAGAACTATAGATGAACTTGAAAATAAAAATTATATGATAAGAAGCTCAGCTGAAAGAATAGCGTTAAATACTCCTATTCAAGGGACTGCTGCCGATATTATTAAAATAGCTATGATAAGATTATATGATGAATTTAATAAACACAATTTAAAAAGCAAAATACTTGTACAGGTTCACGATGAACTTGTTGTAGATACAAGGAAAGATGAGTTTGATATAGTTTGTAAACTTATGAAAGATGTTATGGAAAATGTAATTAAACTTGATGTTCCTATGTTAGTAGATATAGAATATGGATCAGATTGGTTTGAAGCAAAATGATAAATTTGACATTTTAAAAAAAACAGGTATAATACTTAATCGGTGATTTAAATGAGAGATGATTTATTATATAATGTAGTAAATATTGATGAAACACCTTATGGGATAATTAAAGTAAATTCTAATAGTAATTATTTTTATCTTAAAACGCCAGATAGTTCTTTTGTCGTATATGAATTTATATCAAATATAGAAATTGATCCTATAAAGAAAACAGCTAAATATACTAAGGAGTATTATAATGTTTTAAACGGCGATATAGTTTTAACTACTAACTCTGTTTATGATATAGATGGTAATATTTTATATAGCGATGAAGTAAATGGTAACTTAATTTCATTAAGTACGATATTAAATGTAAAAAATAATGATTATTATTTATTATATATTAGTGATATAATTAAAATTGTTGATTTCAAAGAGGAAAAGCCTAAAACTCCAAGAAAGTATTATTTCTAAAATAAATTGGTATTGTGTAAATACCAATTTTTTAGTATAATTTAAATAGTAGAAAGAAGGTAATTATGAAAACAAATGTACGCTATGGGGGGGGGGTACCCTATTAAATAAAAAAGGATTCACATTAGTAGAATTACTTGCTGTAATAATAATACTAGGAATAATAGCTTTAATAGCAGTACCATTAATATTAAATGTTATAGAAGAATCAAGATTATCAAGTTTAAAATTAAGCACAAAAAATTATATAAGAGCAGTAGAAATTGCAATAGTAGCTCAAAGAGTAGAAAATAAAGTTAAAGATGGATTATATACAATAGATAAAAAAGGAAAAGTAATAACATTAGATGGATATAATATAAATATAGATTTTGATGGAAATAGTATAGAAAGTGGTATGCTTTTAATAGAAGATGGAAAAGTAAAAAGAATAATAAAAGGTAAGATAAAAGACTATTATGCCAGAATAGAACAAGACGAAATAAAACTATATAAAAATATAGATATGAGTATATTATTTACAGGAGCAAAATTTAGTATAGAGATAAAAAAATTAGTTAATAAAAAAGATTTTAATCAATGGGATTCAGATAATTTAGTAGAACACATTGTCTTTTTACCAGAGGGATTACTACCAGAAGAATATACAAAAGAAGAATTAGAGGCTATGGAAAGTGTAGTAGTATCAGAAGATGGAAAAACAAAAGCATATTATGATGGAGCTGGTACTGTATACATATTAAGTGATGATATAATATCAGTTAATAAAGATAGTAGCCTTATGTTTGAAGCATTTAAATCATTAAAAGATATAACATTTAATTTATTAGATACTAGTATATCAACTAGTATGGGTTGGATGTTTGGTGGTTGTTCAAATTTACTTGAATTAGATTTAAGTAATTTTAATACAAAAAATGTAACATCTATGAGGGAAATGTTTAATGGTTGTTCAAATTTAAAAGAATTAGATTTAAGTAGTTTTGATACAAGTAATGTGAAAGATATGTGGTATATGTTTTCTAACTGTAAAAGTTTAACCGAATTAGATTTAAGGAACTTTGACACATTAAATGTTACAAATATGCAAAATATGTTTGGAAATTGTACAAATTTAAAAAATTTGGATATAAGTAATTTTAATACGTCAAAAGTGACAGTTATGGCTGGAATGTTTAGTAACTGTACAAGTTTAACAGAACTAAATTTAGATAGTTTTGATACTTCAAAAGTATCTAATATTGATGGTATGTTTGAAAATTGTATGAATTTAACCGAATTAGATTTAAAAAATTTTAATACAGAAAATGTGACCAGTATGTATAAGACATTTTATGGATGTAAAAATTTAGAAAAATTAGATTTAAGTAATTTTTATACACCAAAGTTAAAAAGTATGTATAATACATTTACAAATTGTACAAATTTAAAAGAATTAAATATAAAAAATTTTAATACAGAAAATGTGACAAATATGTGGGCTACGTTTTCTGGTTGTACAAAATTAACCGAATTAGATTTAAGTAATTTTGATATAACAAACGTAACTATTACTGATGGTTTGTTTTATATGTGCCAAAATTTAAAATTTGTTGATTTGAGAAAAGCTGATTTTACACAAGTTAAAAGTTATACTTTAATGTTTTATTATTTTTCAAATGATGCAACTATAATAGTTAAAGATCAGGCAAATAAAGAATGGCTTGAGGCGAAATTAAATAGTCAAAATAGAACAGCAAATATAGTTATAGCTGAGTGATTTATTATTAATAATAAAAAAATGGCATTAGTAATTGTGCCATTTTTATAATTTGATTTTTATTGACTTTTCAATCATTCATGTAGTAAAATATTTATGTAAGGTGGTTCTATGGGAATATTTGACAAATTTAAAAACATTTTTAATAAAAAAGATAAAGAAGAAATAGAATCTTATGATAAAGGCTTAGAAAAAACAAGAAAAGAATTTGTAAATAAAATAAGCATTTTAAATAGTAAATATAAAAAAGTCAGCCCTGAATATTTTGATGAATTAGAAGAAATTTTAATTATGGCTGATATAGGTGTTAATACGGTAATGGAGTTTATTGATAAATTGAAATATCGTGTTAAACATGAAAATATCGTTGATAGTGAAGATTTAAAAGAAGTAATAATAGATGAAATGTTTATTATTTATGTTAATAATGAAATAGTTGTAAATAAGATAAATTATAGTACATCTGGACCTACTGTTATATTAGTAGTAGGAGTTAATGGTGTTGGTAAGACAACAACAATAGGAAAGCTTGCTTATAAATTAACTAATGAAGGTAAGAAAGTTATGCTTGTTGCTGGAGATACGTTTAGAGCTGGCGCTATAGAGCAATTAAAAGAATGGGGAGAAAGGACTAATTCAAAAGTTATAACAGGAGTTAATGATCCATCTAGTGTTGTATATGATGGTGTAAAAACTGCAATAGATGAAAATTATGATGTAGTTTTAATAGATACAGCAGGAAGACTTCAAAATAAAGTAAATCTGATGAACGAACTTGAAAAGATGAATAAGGTTATATCTAAATTAATACCAGATGCTCCTCAAGAAACCCTTCTTGTAATTGATGCAACGACAGGACAAAATGGTATTAGCCAAGCAAAAAGTTTTAAAGAAATAACTAATATAACAGGAATTGTTTTAACTAAACTTGATGGTACGGCTAAAGGTGGTATAGTATTAGCAATAAAAGAAGACGTTAATATTCCAGTTAAATTTGTTGGATTAGGTGAAAAAGAAAAAGACTTAAAAACATTCGATATTGAAGAATATATATATGGTCTATTTAAGGATATGTGAGGGATGTATGCATACAAAAATAGTTGATTTAAAGGAATATAGTTCAAAAGAAGTAGGATTACTTGTACAGGCAGTTCTTACAGAATTTATAGCTATATTTGCAATTATAAGTTTATTAATTAAGGAATTCCTTCCTGAATTTTATTTGATTATTGCTATGACTATGTTTACAATGGCCTATAATAATATAAAATTTTATAAGAAAAAATATATGACTCCTTTATATATAGTGCTTGGTGCGTTTGTTGTTGTAACAACAATCTTGGAGTATGTATTTTGAATATACATTATGTAGAACTTTTTGATTATTATGGCGAATTATTTACAGATAAACAAAAAAATTATTTTATTGATTATTATTTTAATAATTATACCTTAACAGAAATTGCAAGTAATTATAATGTAAGTAGGAATGCAGTATTTAAAAATATAAAGGATATAGAAAAAAAATTGGACTATTATGAGTCAAAATTAAACTTATATAAAAAGGGTAAGGAGATAAAAACTTTAATTAGTGATGTCGATATTAAATTAAAAAAAAGAATAGAAGAATTAATATAGGGTGATAATATGTTTGGAAAAATAGTGTATATTAGCGATAGCGTAGCGCATATAAATATTCCTAATGGTACTCCAGTTAATATGGATCTTATGAATATGCATATTGTGTTTGAAGATGGTGAAAGAAGAGTACTAGGAGAGGTTGAAGATGTATCTGATTCTATAATAAAAGTACATTTTTTAGGTGTTATAGAAAATGATCAATTTGTCGGTGGAGTGCTTAGAAAACCAACGTTGGAAGCTAAAATAAGGCTTGTAACAGAACAAGAATTGAATTTAATTACTGGTACTGATACTACTGGTATGTTCAAGCTTGGCGTAAGCCCATTATATTCGGATAAGCCAATATATGTAGATATAAATGAACTTTGTAGTAATCATTTAGCAATATTTGGTAATACAGGAAGTGGTAAATCTTACGGTGTTGCAAGCTTTATACAAAGTTTATTTTACGATCAAAAATTTAATCCATATAGAGCTAATTATATGATATTTGATGCATATGGAGAATATCATAATGCATTTGAAAGATTAAGTGAGGTTAATCCTAATTATCAATTTAAATATTATACAACTAATAAACAAGATGCAAATGGATTTCCTATTCAGATACCATTATGGTTGCTTGGTATAGATGACTTTGCTCTTTTATTAAATGCTGAAAAACATTCACAGTTGCAAATAATAGAAAAAATGATTAAACTAGCTAGAATAATTTCTCTAAATACTGAAGATGCTATAAAATATAAAAATCATTTAATAGCTAAAGCAATACTTGATGTTCTTTATACAAATCAGACAGCAGCAAGTAAAAGAAATGACATATTCACAATAGTATCAGGATGTTCTACTGAACAGTTTAATTTAGAGGCTCCAATCCAAGGAATTGGTTATGTAAGAAAATTTAGAGAATGTTTCTTAATAGATAGAGATGGAGATTTTCAAGAAAGTGTATTGATTACTCAGTATATAACAAGTTTTATAGATGAGTCTTTAGATAACTATGAAGCACCTAATGATCATGCTTTCCAACTTATTGATGTTGAAAAAGCACTTGATTTTACACTTATTAGTGACGGATTCCTTAGGAATGATAAATTGTATGATGATGCTATAACTTTAAAAGTTAGACTTCATTCGATAGCTATTAGTGAAAGCGCAAGTTTCTTCTATTATCCAGAGTATGTTGATTTAAGCTCATATATAGCAACACTTGTTGCAAAAAATAACAAAAAATCTCAAATAATTAACTTTAATTTAGAAGATATCGATGATAGATTAGCTAAAACAATAGTTAAAATATATTCTAAAATGTTATTTGATTTTACGAAACATTTACCAAATCGTGGTGCGGTTCCATTTCATTTATTACTTGAGGAATCACATAGATATGTTCAAAATGATCAAGATAATTTTTTACTTGGATATAATATATTTGAGAGAATTGCAAAAGAGGGAAGAAAATTTGGACTTATACTTAATTTAGTATCTCAAAGACCGGTTGAACTTTCTGAAACTGTAATATCTCAGATTAGTAATTTCTTAATATTTAAAATGACGCACCCAAGAGATTTAGAGTACATAAAAAAGATGTTACCTAATATGAGCGCTGAAATAATGGAAAAACAAAAAAGTTTACAACCAGGTATGTGCGTTGCATTCGGTAGAGCATTTAAAGTACCTATGATAATTAAAATGCCACTTCCAAATCCAGCTCCACATAGTAGTAATGTAAACGTAGTAAGTATATGGCAAGGTAGATAAAATCTACCTTTTATATTTTATTCCTTGATAAGAATTCCTTTTTTTCATTTCTTTATCAATTCCATTTAATACATCAACTTTTTTTATTAACCAATCCGGTGCGATTAAATCACTTTTTTTAGGATCTCCTGTAATTCTATTGATAACTATATCTTCTCTTAAATATTCTATTTGGTCACAAACTATATTTATATACTCTTCTTTAGTTAAAAGATGAAAAGGTTCTTTTTCATACATGGTAGCTAGAGGAGTATTTTTTAATATAGATAACATATGTATCTTTATTCCTTGAATATCTAACTTACTTAAGTATTTTACTGTTTCAATCATCATCTCTTTTGTTTCATAAGGAAGCCCGTTTATAATATGAACAACAACATTTATGTTTCTTTTTCTAAGTTTTAAAACCATATCATGAAAACATTTTAAACTATGACACCTATTTATTAATTTACTTGTTTTATCGTGTATTGTTTGAAGACCAAGCTCTATAGTAAGATATGTTCTTTTTGAAAGTTCTTCTAGGTAATCTAAACATTCATCCGATATACTATCTGGACGCGTTGCGATATTAAGACCAACGACGTTATCTAATTTAAGTATAGTTTCATATTTTTCTTTTAAAACATTTAATGGTGCGTATGTATTGGTATTTGCTTGAAAATAGCCAATATATTTAGCACTTTTCCATTTTTTATGCATCATTTCTTTAACTTCATTAAACTGAGTTATCAAATCTTTATTTTTATTTCCAGCATATTCACCACTGCCACTTTTAGAACAATAAATACATCCTAAAGTTCCAACTTTACCATCTTTATTTGGACAAGTAAAATTAGCATTTAAACTTACTTTAAACACTTTTGAATTAAATTTATGCTTGTAAAAATAATCAAGTGTATAATACCTTTTATTTGAATCTGAATATTTAAACATAATTTCACCAAAAATATTATATATTAAAATTATATTTTATACAATATTAACAATAAATAGTTCATTTATACAATTAAATAGTTGTAAATGTTGAAATTAAATTTAAAAGATGACAATAATCATCTTTTAAATTAATTTTTTAATATCTTTTAAGAGTTAAGACTTTAGGCTTATCAGTAACTAATGTTTGAAATTTATTTTCAACCTCTTCACTTAATTTTAAATGTATTTTAAGTTTTATACATTCTATATATAATTTTTTATACTCTTTTAAAATTTTTTTCCTTTTCATATATTCCATACACTCTTATAAAATTTTATTTAAATTCATAATATGGTAATAATTTTGTTTTAAATGGCATTATTCTAGTAGTTATGATTATTGCTTCATACATATTTAATGTTTTTAATTCTTCTGTTGAAATTAAAGGCGTATTTTGATTCATATTACCACATAATTTACTAAATTCTTCTAATGTATCATAATCTTGTGAAAGTAAATACACTATATTCGAAAAACATAACTTTAATAATTCTGTTTCTTCTTTCCCGTAAACATTTTTAAGGTCATTAAATCCTCTAATTAATATATTAAATACAATATTGTTACTTCTTGAAAAATTTAATACTTTAGCAAAACTTTTTATAGGATTTAATAAGTAAAAGTCGTCTATTACGATATTTAATCTATTATTATCTTCCTTAGCTTCATATACTTGATTTATAAAAAGTGGTAATAAATTGTTAGAAGTAATAATTTTTCCAGAATTTATATAAATTATAGTTTTTTCTTTACTAATGTTTGTTAAATCAAAATCACTTTTAGATAATAATTCTCTTAAGTTATTTTTAACTATAAATCTTTTAAATTTATCACTAAATACAGAAAATATACTTCCTCTTGTTTCACTTGGAGCAGTTAAAATGCCAGATAAACTCATATATATTGATGAATGTTTATCTATTGATTTAATAAATTTTTCTGGATTTTCTCTTATAATTTCATCAATATCATATATTTTAATTAAGTTTATTTCTTTTTCTGTTTCTAATGCATATAAACAAATTCCTGTAAAATAACTAACTGCAGAATTAATCCAAAATGGATCTATATTTTTGTCTTCTTTTTCGTTTAAAAGATAAAATCCTAAATCTTCTATTATCTGTTCTGATTTATCAAAGTTTCCTTCATCATAAAATTTTTTAGCTAACCCAAGTGGATTCCAGTGGTTAGTATCAATACAATCATCTAAATTTAACTTTATAATGTTGTATTTATTTTCTTTGAACATTTCAAAAGTTTCCTTATATACTTCACCTGTACTATCATTTACGATAATAGATTCTTCAGCTAAAATTGAAAATTTTAATAGTGGCAGTGTGATTGTTTGTGTTTTACCACTACCAGTTGAACCTATTATAAGTGAATGCCCACATCTAGAATCAATATATAAATTATTCTCATCATAAGCCATTGGTATCCCTGAAGATTTAATTTTTTCTGTACCATTTATTGCTTGGAGTGGTACTAACTCCTTCATGTTTTTTAAAGTTTCAAAATGTGCAAAACTCATATTATTCCTCCTTTGCATTCTTAATATAACGCCTATTTTAAACAAAAAGTTAAACAATAATGGTATTAATTTGACTTTTTAAGCATTATGGATTATTATTATTTTGGTGATGAAGGTGTATTCTAATAATCTTATTTGTGATGTTTTAGTATATATAGATGAACATATTAACTCTAAAATTTCTATTGAAGACTTAGAAAAAAGATTCTTTTATAATAGGTACTATATTATGAAACTTTTTAAACGTGAAATAAAATTATCAATTATAGAATATATAAATAATTTAAGAATATATCATTCACTATTACAGATAAGAGATACAAATACATCTTTACTAAATATAGCTTTTAGAAATGGGTTTTATTCAATTGAATATTTTTCTGAAATATTTAAAAAAATTGTTGGAGTTAATCCTCAAATAGTTAAATCATATTTTAAAAATAAAAAGTATATTTCATATAGTAATATAGAAAAGATAAATAGTTCAATAATTACTTTGTATGAACTATTTAATTTTAAAAATCATTATATTGAAAGCAGAAAAAAGGATATAACACCTGTAAAGAAGTTATCAATATTTAAATAAAAATGTTATGAGAGGATATCTGTTATAAGCATATCCTTTTTAATATTGTTGTAAAAAGATCTAAAAAATATATGAGAAGTGCCTTATGAAAGCCAAATATAAAGACATTTAAAATAATAAAATGAATTCTAATCGATAAAATTTTAAAAACAAGTGTGTAGTTGACAAAAAATAACCCATTTAATATAATTGAGTAGAAGAAAGAAGATAGCTACAAAAGTAAAAGTACGTGCGAAGGCATCATAGTTTAAATTTTGAACTATTAAAAATTGTATTAAACTATTTTTCAATAAATAGATTTTAATATTTTTTATAATCAATGCTAATTTTATATTATAAAAAATTATATGGAGTGTGATGTATATGAAAAAATCAGTAAAAAATATATTAGGTTATAATATTAAATCGTTAATTGGATTTGAATTTATATATAAACTTGTTTCGGTATTTATATTTACGCCTATTTTTTTAACTTTTTTTAATTTGATTACAAAATTAAGTGGTTATAGTTATTTAACTTTTGAAAATATAATATCTTTTTTATCTAAACCAATAACTATATTTTTCTTATTGATATTAATTGTATTAGTTACTTTTTATACATTGATAGATTTAAGTACTGTAATAATAATTTTAGATAGTTCATATCAAGAAAAAAAGATAAAGATAAAAGATGCATTTATTCTTGCCTGTAAGAAATCAGCTCGAGTATTTCATATAAAAAATATATTACTTCCATTTTTAGTTATATTTTTAATACCATTTTTAAATATAGGAATATCAACTGATTTTATATCAACAATATCTGTTCCTGAATTTATATTAGATTTTATAAATAATAATACTTTATTATTAATTTTATATTCTATATTTCTTATAATATTAACAATTATACTATTTAGATGGCTTTATGTAATTCATTATTTTGTAATTGAGGATTGTAATTTTAAAGAAGCTAGAAAAAAGAGTGTTAAATTAAGTAAAAGAAATAAGATAAAAGATTTTATTAGTATTATAATAACTCAAGCAGTTATATTTATATCTTATATGTTATTTATATTAATAGGTATAATACTTATAAGTTTAATATATAGATGGTTAGGTAAAGTAAATATATTTTCTAATCTTTCAATTACTTTAATATGGATTTTGATAGCTATATCTTTTATAATTATAACTTTAATGTCAACTCCTATAAATTATGCGATTGTAACTGCTAGGTATTATATCCATAAAAATAGAATAAAAGAAAAAATAGTTCACGTAAAAATTAATAATAAAGAATCTAAAACATTAACAAATAAATTTAAAGTATTTAAATATGTAGTTATAATATTTGTAATATTTAGTGGGATGCTTCTTACATATTCTGTTATGAATAATAAATATGATTTAAAAATAGAATATGTGAAAACAATGGAAGTAACAGCCCATAGGGGAGCATCAAAAGAATATCCAGAAAATACAATGAGTGCTTTTATAGGCGCAAAAAAACTTGGAGCAGATTTTATTGAATTAGATATTCAACAGACAAAAGATAAAAAGTTAATAGTTATGCATGATACTAATTTAAAAAGAACTACGGGTGTTGATAAAGATATTAATCAAACTACTTATGATGAAATTAAATTACTAGATGCTGGATCTTTTTTTAGTGATAAATTCAAAGGTGAAAAAGTTCCTTTATTTGAAGATGTTGTTAAATGGGCTAAAGAAAATAATATGAAATTAAATATAGAACTAAAACCTACTTTTAATGAGACTGATTTTGAAAAAGATGTTTCAGATATCATAAAAAAATATGATTTTTATGATGAATGTGTAGTGACTTCACAATTTTATGAAGTTTTAGAAAATATTAAAAGGTATGATAAAAATATTAAGACTGTTTATGTTATGAGTTTAGCTTATGGTGATATTACTAAGTTAACTTATGCTGATAATTTTAGTATTGAAGCATCTAGTGTAACTAAAACACTTGTATCTAAAGTTCATAGGGAAGGTAAAAAGCTATATGCTTGGACAGTAAATACAAATAGTAGCATAAGTAATATGGTATCTTTAAATGTAGATAATATAATTACAGATAATATAACACTTGCAAAAAATATTATTTATTCTAGTAAAACTAGTAATTTAATAGAAGAGTATATAAAATTTGTAAATAGTTTGTTAGGATAATGATTGATTTTACACTTATTAATAAATTTAAGTATAAAGTAATTATATTTGAATAAAAAAAATGAATAAAAAGTTATTGACAAACATATTATAAAATGGTATATTATTTAAGGTTTTAATTAGATTTGCTTA
>CANRAH010000021.1 GCA_947628565.1 uncultured Bacilli bacterium | reverse complement strand
GAACGAAATATTCTTGTCCTATTGAAGAATCAAAAGATATAACAAATGATGGATTAGATGAAGAGTTTTTACAATGCTTAGAAAGTCAATTAGGTGGTTATCTTGTAACTGAAAAAGATGACCTAGTAGAAATACCTTTAAGTGAAATTAAAAAGAATGATACTGATAAAATTGAGTATTTTAAAGGAGTATATGCTAGTGAGCATCCTGACAATATGTATTTAATAGTTTATCCTAAAAATGGCACTTACGATGCAAGTGTTATGAAAGATTTTGATAAATATTTTTACGAAAAATTTTCAACATATCAAACATATAGTAGTCCAACAAGTCCTACAATTTACATTCATAACTCTGATCTTGATATTGATTTCAAAGATGTTTTAAATAAATGCCAAAAAAGTAATAGTTCTAATGAGGGTAAATCAGTTGCATCTAAAACTGTCAATAAATTAAATGCTACTAAAAAAATAGTAATTAAAACGAGTGATAATGAACTAGGAACAATAAATGATAATACTAAAATAGAGAAAATATTGAGTACAATTTCAAGTAGTAAACAATATGGAGATGCCTTTTTATGTGATAATTATGCTTTTAATTTTGAAATGTATGATTCAAACAATAAATTAGTTGATACTATTTATGTTTGGTTTGATGGAAAAAGATTAATTCCATCAAGTATAAATAGTAAAGGATGTTCTTATTATTCTATTTCAAATGGCATTGATTTAAGACAAATTATTGAAGAAGAAACAGATTATTTATTTTATAACATTTTAGATTTTAGAGATAATATTAACGAAACAACAGAAAGTTTAATATATAAAGATAATAAAAATAGTTATTATTTAAAAAGTAAAGATTCTAATGAAATACTAATTGAATTTACGTTAAATAATAAAGTTATGACTCTTAAATATGCTTTAGAAAACAAATATATCTCTGCTGAAAAAGTGGCAAATGATTATAAAGATATTTTAATAAAAAAGTAAAGTTGTAAGTTTTGAAAGTGAGATGTAATATGAAAAATAAAATTTTTTCAATAATATTATATATTGTTGCCTGTTTATTTGGACTTGTTTATTTAATAAGTGAATTTTTGCCCGATTTTCATTTGTCAGAATTTGGAAGAGTATTTCTATTATGTGGAAGTTGCTTATTTCTGTATTTTGGTGGTTTTCTATTATCAAAGTATAAAAATAATAATAAAACAATGAGAATAAATCTATGGGTTTTCTTTATGTTGTATATATTGCTACTTGTTACATTAACATTATTTGATGCTATGTGGGGAAGAAATGGTTTAACTTTTATAAATTGGTTTAGTGAAGAATTTACTTATTTTGTTAAACATTCAATAAATCTTATTCCATTTAAAACAATTATTGAATTTGTAAAAGAATTTAATAGTATGTATAGTAGTCGTACAATACTTCTTAATTTATTTGGTAATTTTATAGCTCTAATGCCCATGGCTTTCTTTCTTCCTTTATTATTTAAAAAACAAAATAAATTTAAAAATTATTTTATAACAATAATTTTGATTGATTTAGGAATAGAATTGACTCAATTATTAACTGCTTCAGGACGCTTTGATATTGATGACTTTATATTAAATATTTCAGGTGCAACACTAATGTATTTTATTTTAAAAATAAAAGATGTAAATAAGTTAATAAAAAATATATTTTTATTAGAAAAAAATAAAGTATCTAAAAAAAGCATAACTAGAATTATAGTATCTATTTTAATCGTTTTACTATTTTCTATCGGTATGGTAAAATTTAGAAATAAACTATATAATGATAATTATGACGAATATAATAAAACACATAATCCTCAAATTACTATAATTGATGAATCAGGAAATACTTGTGATCAAGCATTAGATTTATTTTATGAAGATGATTTTTATAAGTATTATTTTCCTTGTATGAAAAGTGATAAGGTTTATGCTTTTGTAAATGATGAAGAAAAATATTTAGTAAAAGAATTTTTAAAGAATGAAACATATAACTACGACATAAACAGAATGCTACAAAGATTAGATTTTTATAAAGTTGATTATATAAAAGAAAATAAATATGAATATATACCACTTGATGTTAAAGTTCCTACTGATTCTAATGGCAGTTATTATTCCCCAAATATTTATGTAAATGTTGATAATAAAAATATTTTAAATACAGATTATGATTATGAAAACGAATATGATTCAACATTTAATTATAAAATACATTTAATTCCTAAAAAAATGGGAACTACAAATATTGATATTACATTTAAAGATAACAATGCCAATGTATTGGAATCTTATAAATATTCAATTAGTATTGATAAAGAATTAAATGTGAAATTTGAAGAAATAAAATAGTTTTTAGTTAGATAAATTTGTATGAGTAAAAAAAATCTAGTAATCAAAAGACTACTAGATTTTTACTACTTATTTAAAACTACATAACAATAGTCATAAATATATAAGTATTTATTAATTTCTTTATTTATGTTTTTATCTTTAAAGTCAGTTTCATAAATATTAAATAACATTTCAATAGAAAATTTCCTTTTTTCTATTTCAGTGAGTTCTAAATACTTGGCTGATAAAAATAACAAATGCTTATATTTAGCAAAATTAACAATTACCTTACTATAACTCGGATCTAATTTTGTTAAAACTTCTTTTAAAAGAATAATTATATCTTTGATATTAAAATTAGTATCAAAGTTTTTATTTTCTAAAATATATATAGCGAGTCTTATTTTATCTATATTACTTAAATTATCAAACATATCTAATAAATTTATTACTTTAATTGTATTATTATCTAACAACATATTTTACCTCTATCTTTCTATTTTTAGTTATAAGTTACTTACTTAATTGTTACTATTTTTTGTGTGTACACAGTATTCATCCAACTCTTTGCCTCATACCACCCGATAGATTATCAGGATAACTATATATAAAATCTTTTAATCCATATGTGTTTAATAAATTAATAACACGCATTTTAGACTCCTCTGTTAAACTTTTATTAATCTCAAGTCCAAGTAAACAGTTATCTAAAATGTTTCTCCATTCAAATAAAGAATCCTGTTGTAACATATATCCAATTTTAGTATCGCTATTAAATTTTATATCTCCACCTGATTTTTCTTCTAATCCACAAAGTACAGAAAGAATAGTTGATTTGCCACACCCGCTAGGCCCTACAATTGCAATAAATTCACCATCATTTACATTAAATGAAAAATCTTCTACAGCAAGAGTTTCCATTGTTTTAGTATGATATATTTTCTTTAGATTTTTAATTTCTAAAATATTTTTCACGGGATTCCTCCTCACTAATTTATATTATGAAATAAAGAATATTTTGTTAATGACAAAAACTTATATGTATAAATAATATTGATATAATTTAATTAATTAGTTATAATAATTGTGGAGGAATGTATGAATTATTTAGATGAGGCTTTAAAAGAAGCAAAAATTGGAATTGAAAATCATGATGGTGGGCCATTTGGCGCTGTTATTGTAGATAAAACAGGAAAAATTATTGGTACAGGACACAATAAAGTTTTAAAAGAAAAAGATCCTACCGCACATGCGGAAATAACAGCGATAAGAGATGCGTGTAAATTATTAAAATCTAATAATCTTAAGGGATGTACTTTATATACAACAACTGAACCATGTCCTATGTGTTTAGCAGCAATTATTTGGTCTAATATAGAAACTATTTATTATGGAACAACGAGAAATGATGTTGCTAAAATTGGATTTAGAGATGATGATATTTATCAATATCTAGAAGGTAAAAAGAATTTATCTTTAAACAAGATACAAATTGAAGATGAAAAATATAAAGAATTACTTTCATCATATGATGGAAAAACATATTAAATAGAAAAAACTCTCAAACTAGAGAGTTTTTAAGTATTCATTGAAAACTTCTTTATTTTTTAGAAGTCTTTCATTATCAGGACTTATTTCAAGAGCCTTATTTATATAGTATATTGCATCATTTACTCTATTTTCATAAAAATAACAAATAGAGATTAAATCATATATAGTGTGATCCCAACTAAATATTTCATTTATATAAGTTTTTTCATGAGTTTTTATTTGAAGTGCTTTAAAACAGTTTTCTTTAACTTTATCTAAATTGTTTTCTTTATATTCTAAAAGTGCCATTTCAACATATGCATCTCTTAAATAAGGCGCTTCACTTATTGCTTTTGAAAGCCACATTCTTGCTTCATCAATTCTACCTAGTGCTTGATAGTCTCTTGCAATAAATCTCATAGATGCACATCTTTCATCCTTCCATTTCGCACTTGGAAGTTTTAAATGTTTTATTAGTGTATCTATAGATTTGTTCCACTTACCATAATACATATATTCTCTTCCTAAATAATGCATATTTCTATCATCATTAGGATCTTCTTTAACAGATAATTCAAGTAATGAAAGATAACTTGATCTAGATTTAGTCTTATCTGGATAGTGATTTAAAGTTATTTTGTCAGTAGTCTTTTTAACTTCTTTTTTGTTTCCAATATATGTTAATACCTCATGTACAGGATGTGTCCATTTGTAATCTCTTGTATGAATTTTTTCTGTATAAAAGTTAACTTTAGGTATTCCATTTTCAATAAGCCAATTATAATTATATGCAAGCCTTGTAGTATTTTTATCCCAAATATCTTCAAGAGTATCTCTCCAACCTGGAAGAAGCACTTCATCAAGATCTGTACATACACAAATATCAGTGTCTTTTGGGATTAAACTTAGTGACATATTACGCGCTACATCAAATCTAAAAGGTTCTATAATCTTTTTAGTTACATTAACTTTACGTTTTTTTAGCATCTTTACAGTATCATCTTTAGATCCAGTGTCAAGTACGTATATAGAGTCTGCCTCACTCATAGAATCTACCCAGCGATTAACAAATTTACTTTCGTTTTTACTAATAGCATAAACGACAACTTTATACTTCCGCATCTCTTGCCCTCCCTAAATATTCGATTATTATAATTGCGAGTGGATTAGTAAAATATGAATTAGAACTTACATCATCTATGGATGGAGAGTTTAAGAAAATTGTATCTTTAGATAGGTTTACAAGTTCATATGTATTATTAGTATTTACAACAGTTATGATGCCTTCAGAAGTAAGAGGAGTGGCTATAGGTTCTTTTACAAAAACACTGCCTCCAATATAAGTATTGTCAGTACCAGTTTGTCTAAATCCAACAGTAACAAAATCTTTTATTGGGTCAAAAACACTACCTACATTTACTGATCCGTTTACGATAAATTTAATTTTATAAAATCCAGTTTTATTAAATTTTATAGTATTTTCATCTGTATTTAAAGTTACAAGTCTATCCGTATCTATTTCAATTCTAGATATAGGAATTCTTTCTTTTACACTTATTTCTAAACCGTTTTGAGGGTATGTTATTAAATGATAAGTGACTAAATATGCGGCTCCTCTAATTTCTGGACCTGCAGGCCCAGTTGGACCTTGAAGCCCTCTAGGTCCCATATCACCTTGAAGTCCTTGAGGCCCTTGGGGGCCATCATCACCTTTATCCCCTTTAGGACCTTTTAAACCTTGTATCCCTGGATCTCCCTTTGGTCCTGTTGGTCCCTCGGGGATTTCAAACTCTAATATTACATTTTGATTAGTACCTATATTTGAAACGGACGCTACCTGTCCAGGATTTGTAGTTGTAGTTTTGCCAATGGTTATTGTTACAGGACCTTGAGGTCCTGTTGGACCAGTTGGACCACCACTAGGACCTGTAGGACCAATATCACCCTTAGGTCCGGTCGGGCCAGTTGGACCAATAATCGCTCCCATACATTTTGGTTTACACTTTTCATCTTGCTTAATTTTTCTTAAAGCCTTTTCATACGAATCCATATATACCTCCTTATTTTATATCACTCAATTTCTTAATAGTAAGTATAATGTTATTTATATTTACATTTAAATTTTCTTTTTTTCCAGATAGAATGGCTAGTGAAAAAGAGGTTAGTGTGTTTACTGTATAAAAACAACTACCAGATACTTGAAGAGTATTACCAAATTTTAAATCTACAGTTGTTATAGTTCCAGGTATATTTATATTATTTGCAACAACACTGATAGTTACAGAATCATCTAAAGTTGTACTAAGAAGTGCCCTATAATTTACTTCATATATACCAGAAATATTTGTTGTTATTGTATTAGTACCATAATAAATACCAAAGTAGGGAAGTCTATTATCTATTGGTATTATAGTTGGAGTTTTAACTTTAGCAACTACAAGATTAGGAGTTTCATCATATAATCCACCAAATATAGTAATTCCATCTATTTGCTTTCCTGGGGGACCCTCTGGTCCTTGATCGCCCTTAGGTCCTTGAGGTCCTTGATCACCTTTAAGTCCTTGAGGTCCTTGAGGACCATCATCACCTTTATCTCCTTTTGGGCCTTTTATAACGCCAACATTTTTCCAATTACTATTATCTGTCCAAACATATAGGTTATCACCTACTAAATAACTATCTCCTGTATTCCCAGTTGGATGAGCAATTAAAAGTTCAGTATCATTATCATACGAACCTAATATAGATACACTTGTACCCGCAGGTCCTTGAGGTCCAATAGCGCCATCTAGTCCAGGATTACCTCTTGGAATTACAAAATTTAATATATGATTATTGCCACTTCCACTATCGGTTACACTCGCCATGTTTTGATAATCTGTTGTTTCTACACTCCCTATTTCAAGAGTAACAGAATCTCCAGTGTCTCCTTTAGGGCCTTTTGGACCTGTTGGGCCAATTGAGGTATTACTATAAACAATATAATAGTTTGGTTTGCACTTTTTATCTTCTTCAATCTTTTTTAAAGCCTTTTCATACATGTTCATAACATCACCTCTACAGTATTTTATGTATAATAAGCATTATAGTAAACGACATTTGTTTAATAAATAGAAAGAGTGTAGTTTCTACACTCTTTAGTCTAATTTTTTAAGTGTTAATGATGCATTTACACCTGTACCGCTTAAAGTAATATTTGCAGATTGACCTCCTACAAGAGAGAGTGTTAAGACATCTCCTGCATCAAGTGTTGCGATTGTATTACCATTATAAGGTGTAACTTGACTCTGTTGTAAACTCTTAGTAATACCTGTTCCAGGAATATTAGCTCCAGCGCTTCTTACGGACAAAGTAACATTTGTTTGTGTATCTGATGAAATTAAAGCAGAATATGTTATGTCATAAGTACCATTTTCAACAATTGTTATAGTATTTTCCCCTGTATTATAAGTTAAATTTTCCTCAGGCATTTCAGTGTCTATCCCAACAGGTGATGGGGTAGTATCAGTAAGAGTAACAGTTCCAGTATCTTCATGGTATAATCCTCCATAAGCGTTTAATCCGTTAGCAGGCCCTGTAGGTCCGGTCGCACCAACTTCACCTTGAGGTCCAGTTGGTCCTTGTGGAATATCAAAAGTTAAAACAACGTTTTCATTATCTCCTGTATTAGTTACAGAAGCATCCCCACCAGGTGTTCCTGTTGTAGTTGCTCCTACTGTTATAGTAGCAGGACCTTGAGGTCCAGTTGGACCAGTTATTCCAATTCCAGCGGGTCCAGTTGGACCAGTTGGACCAATAATCGCTCCCATACATTGTGGTTTACATTTAGAATCTTCTGCAATTTTTTTTAATGCTTTTTCGTAACTATTCAAAATCTCACTCCTTTCATTCTTAATGTATGAATGAAAAAAATTATCGGTTATAATAAATATCATTTTCTTTTATAAACAAAAAAAGATAAATGTATGTTATAATTATGCATGACAGCAATAGGAGTGAATTATGCGAAATAAAAAAATAATAACGAAAATTTTTCATAATAATATTAGCAAATTGAAATCTGATATTTTGATCAATAATGATAGTATAACTAATAAAGTTTCATTAAATAAACCTAGTATCTATATATATGAAGCAAAATTTGATAATGACACTAAAATTAAATTTGTTGGCAAAAGGAAATCTAAAAAGATTATTATAAATGGTATAGCTTTGATTAGTAATAAAAATATTAAAATAGCAACACTATTAACAAAAAATCGTAAAATTTTTGGATATAATAAAAGTTATATAAGAGAAATTATATTTTACAAAAATGTTAACAATGATTTAAAAAAATACTTAATAAATACAAAAGGTTTTTATTATAATAACATAACGGATATCTATTTTATTGCCATGGATTATATAAATGATTCAGAAAAAATAGTTAAGAAAGATTATAAAAAGATTTTGGATACTATCACAGATTTTCATAAAACATATTATAATCAAAAATCATCTATTAAAGAATTATGTTTAAATTACTATGAAATAGACGACTATAAAAAATGTAAAAAAGTTATGTTAGAAATGTTTAATAGGCTAGACAACAAGAAATTTTTTGATACAAATAAAATTTTAAAAATAAATAATTTTATTAAAAATATTGATAATGAATATAAACAAGTTTTATTTCATCAAACTTTAACGCATAATGATTTATCGCCTAGAAATATGTTTTTAAATAATGGTAAAGTTTATATTTATGATTGGGAATTAGCTTGTTATCAAAATCCAGAACACGATTTAATAGAATTTTTAGTATTTGTTTTACACGAATTAAAAGATAATGAAATTAAAAATATAATTGAATATTTTAAAAAAATATTATGTGAGAAATTAGATATGGAAATAGATAATAATACATATAAAAAAATTATTGACTTTAATGTACTAGAATATGTAGTGAATAGATTAACCCTTTTAAGAATGGCAAATAATAAATTAAAATTAAAATTTATAGATCAAATGACAATAAATATAAATAGATTAATAGAAATTCTAGAAATTTAAAAAGCGAGGTGGTAAGTAAATGAATAATGAATTAGAAATATTAAAATTAGCAGATTATTATGAAAAATTTGAGTATAAAAGTTCCACAGCATATTTAATCATAAATAATAAAATTGAGGATCATAAATGTATGTTTGGATTTATAGAATTTCCTAATGATATTGAAATAGCAAGAGAACTATTTAATAGATTAGAAAGTCGTGCACGAGAGAAAGGATTTCATGAATTGGTAGGACCATTAAATTATTGTTCGTGGATGTCATATCGTTGGGCTATTAATAACTATGATTTAAAATTGTTCCCAGATTGTAATAATCCCAAATACTATGTTGATATAATTAAAAAATTAGGATATAAAGAATTATACACATATAGAAGTGCTTTTATTGATATAAATAATCCACTATTTTTTATTGGTGAAGATACATATAAAGAAAAATTAAAAGAAGGATATATTTTTAAATTTTATGAAGGAAAAGAAGTTTATAAATTAGCAAAAGAGGTTTATGATATATCAATAAATGCTTTTAAAGGTAGTTTTCTTTATTCTGATATACCTTTTGAATATTTTGAGAACATATATTTATCTTGGACTAAAAATCTAAATATAGGAATGTTTATCGCATACTATAATGGTAATGCTATTGGTTATGTTATGGGATATGATAATCCTTATAGTAAAACATTTATTTCAAAAACAAGTGCAGTAAAGAAGGAGTATCAAAAACATAAAGTTTATGTTGCACTACTCTATCTAGGTTGCAAGTATGTTTTAGATAAAGGTTACAAAAATATGATATACCATTTTCAATGCGAGCAAAAAGATATTTTTAAAAGGTTTGATAGTGATATAGAATCGAAAGAAAAAAGGTATGCTGTTTTTATAAAGGAGTTTAATAGTAATGAAAAAATGTAGTAATTGTATTAATGATATGTCAGTTAGAAAAATAAATTTCAATAAAGATAATGTCTGTAATTATTGTCAAAGTTTTAAAAAGATAGAAAGTAAGTTAAATGATTATAACAATTTAGAAAAATTATTTAAAGAACGAATTGATAGAATAAAAGGTAAATATGACTATGATGTAGCAGTTGGCGTTTCTGGTGGGAAAGATAGTATGTTTGTACTTTATGAACTTGTAAATAAATACCATTTGAAAGTTAAAGCATTTACATTAAATAATGGCTTTTTAAGTGATGAAGCGAAAAAGAATATTGATAAAATGATTAAAGAATTTGGTGTAGAACACGAATATATAGAATTTGATAAAGAAATATTAAAAAAATTTTATAGATATTCTATGAAAAAATGGCTAGTACCTTGTATGGCCTGTTCTTATATTGGGTATGCAACAATGATTAATTATACTTCGAAAATCAATGCAGGAATGTGTATTCACGGAAGAAGTCCAGAACAAATGTTGAGATATTTTGGAAATGATATTTTTACTGTTTTAGTCGAAGCAGGATTAAAAAGTATTAAAGATATAAATATTAATCAGTTATACAATGAACTTTTAAAAAGTATTGAAGATAAAGTTGATAAAAATTTAATGAAAGATGTAAAAGAAATGCTTTTCAAAGACATAAAAGAAAATGATTTTAGAGAATTCGTTTCATATTTCTTATATCACGAATATAACGAAAATAAAATTGTAAATTTTTTACAAGAAAATACATCTTGGAAAGTAGATAAAAATTATAATCATTATGATTGTCTTATCCATAATGCAGCTAAATATATTTATCAATGTGCAGAAGGAAGACCACATATTTTACCAGAAATGAGTGTTTTAGTTAGAAGTAAGAAAATGACTAAACAACAAGCAGAAGAAAATTTAAAAAATGCAGTTATATTAAAAAAACCTATTAAAGAACTAAATTTGTTATGTAATTTCGTTAACCTAAATCAAAACTTTATATTATTTAAAGCTAAATTATATAATAAGGTAGTTAAAAAATGAAACTGTTTAAATATGTTAGTGCTGATTATAAATTGATTATTTATTCAATAGTAGGTATTATAATAACTTTAATGATAGGTTTTATTTCAAATATATTAAATGAAATTACTTTACTTTTTACATTATTTTTAAATATTTTCTTACTACTATTTATTATTAGAGTAACAGATGATATTTTTGACTATAATAAAGATAAAAAAAGAAAAAAACAAATTTTAACTAAAAAAGAATTAATAATTGCAGATACATTGTTTACAATATTATTTGTAATAATGAACTTATATCAATATCACTTATTAGGAACAATAAGCTTATTATTTATCCTTTATATCATATTGCAACAAAAATTTGAAATTTTAAAAGTGTTTTTTATGCTTTTGTCATCTACATACTATTTATATGTTAATAGTAATCTAAATATATTTAGTAGTTATTTGGTACTAAGTTATTTAGCATTATGCTTAATGTTTTCGACTTTGTTCTATTGTTATAAAAGGAGTAAATAATATGATATATGAATTAAATAATAAAAAAATATCAAAAGATAAAATTGGTGGAAAAGCATTCAATTTATTACATTTAAGCAACTTAAATGTAAATGTTCCAAAATGGATTGCATTAACTTCTGATTGTTTCTATGAATTTTTAGGGAAGAATAGGGAACAATATATCAATTTATTAAACAATTATAATGAAACCAATCGTAAGAAAATAATTAGTTTAATTGAGACAACAGAATTTTCATCAAGTTTGAAAAGTAAAATTTTAGATAAAATTAAAAGTAATTTTAATTCAAATGATAAATTATCTATAAGATCGAGTGCTACTGACGAAGACGGAGATAATTTCTCATTTGCGGGTATGATGGAATCTTATCTTAATGTTGAAATAAATGAAAATATTTTTAACTATATTAAAAAATGCTATATATCTTGTTTTTCAACAAGAATAATGGAATATAGAAATAAAAATAATTTAATCAATGATTCTATTAGTATATGTGTAATTATTCAAAAAATGATCGATTCAGACTATGCTGGTGTTATGTTTACTACTAATCCACAAACAAACAACCCAGATGAAACTTTAATTAGTATTGCATCTGGAATTGGTGAAAATTTAGTATCAGGAAAAAATGATAGTTCTGATTATGTTGTAGATTGTTTAGAAAATATCACAAGCAAAAATTTAGTAGATAACGTAAATATTGAAGAAAATATGATTATAAAACTATATAAATTAGGACAAATAATTGAAAAAAGTTACAAAAAAAGATTATCACAAGATATAGAATTTTGTATAAAAGATAATACTATTTATATTCTACAATGTAGGATCATAACTAATTATAATTATGTAGATAAAAATAATTTTCGTACGATTTTAGATAATTCAAATATTATTGAAAGCTATTCTGGTGTTACAACACCCCTCACTTATACATTCGCAAAAGATGTTTATTCAAAAATATATAAGCAAACTTTAAAAAATTTTTTCATTCCAGAACAATCTATTAAAGAGATTGAGAATGACTTAAATAATATGTTATATTTTTATGAAAATAAAATATATTATAGATTAAATAGTTGGTATAAAATGACTTCATTATATCCTGGATATGAAAAAAACAAAAAATATATGGAAAATATGATGGGTGTAAAGACTCCTTTAAATGAAACAAAAACACAAGCTAAAACTAGATTAGTAAAAATTTATACAAGTTTTATTTATAAACTAATAAATATTAAAAAAGATAGTAAAAAATTTATTGATAAATTTAATTTAATTACTAAACCTTTTTACAATAACAAATTTAAAAATTATTCTAATAAAGAATTATTGAAAATATATCATAAATTAGAAAATGAAATTTTAGATGATTTCGTGACACCTATTGCTAATGATATGGGTACTATGGTGCTATATGGAATTTTGACTGATAAAATTAAAAAGTCTAAAATTAAAAATTATGAAGGTATTTTAAGCTGTATATTAAGTAAGCAAGGAAATGTTGAAAGTGTTAATCAAAGTTTATTATTAATTGAAATAATTAGTGATATAAAAAAGGATAAAGATATATTAAAAATTTTTAAAGACGATAACATAAAATTATTTAATGAAATGTTAGAACTTAATTCGAATAATATATTTAAAAAAATTAATGATTATATTTATTATTATGGCCCACGAACAATAGATGAATTAAAACTCGAAACAATTACCACACAAGAAGATCCAAAGTTTTTATTTGAAACAATTAAAGATTATTTGAAAATAGACACACTATCTTTAACTGATGTAAAAGACAATTATAATGCTGAAAAAGTGTTATACTCTAATTATCATTTCATCAACAAAATGTATGTAAAACTATTAGTAAAAATAACAAAATTCTTTATTAAAAATCGTGAATCATTAAGATTAAGAAGAACATATATTTATTCTATTGTAAGAAATATATATTTAGCAATTGGAAGAAATTTTGAAAAGGATAAAATTATATCGAATTATAGAGATATTTTTTATCTAGAAAAAGAAGAAATTACTAATATTATAAACAATAACCAAGATATAAAAGAAATCAAAAAAATTATATTGGAAAGAAAAAAAGAGTATAAAAATAATAAAAATAAAATTGTATATGAAAGAATGTATTTTTACGGAGATATTAATTCAGCAAATGTTTTACCTATTTATAGCAAGCAAGAAAAAGAATTAAATGCTAATATTTTATCTGGTGTTGCAGGTGGTGGGGAAGTTGTTATAGGAAAAGTTAAATATGTTGAGGATCCAAGTAATACAGATATTAAAGGATTTATTCTAATGGCTAAAAGAACTGATCCAGGTTGGACTGTATTGTTTCCAATGGCAAAAGCTATTATTATAGAACGTGGTAGCGTCCTTTCTCATTCAGCAGTTGTTGCAAGAGAAATGGGACTTACACTAGTTGTAGGTGTTAGAGGGCTTACAAATATTGTTAAAGACGGTATGAATGTTAAAGTTGATGGCGTAAATGGAACAATAGAAATTTTAGGTGATGACAATGAGTAAAAATGCTGATTATTCTTTTATTAGATATTCAAATTGCTGGGAAGATACTGATATATTACTAAAAGGACTAGATATTAAACCAAACGAAATAGGATTATCTATCGCATCAGGTGGGGATAATACATTAGCCTTATTATTAAAAAATCCAAAAAAAGTATATGCTTTTGATCTAAATAAAACGCAACTATATTGTTTAGAACTTAAAATAATATGTTTTAAAAATTTGTCTTATAAAGAAATTATTTCATTTTTGGGCATTAATAATGATTATGATCGATTAACTACTTACAACAAGATTAAAAGCAAATTATCGAGTGAAGCTAGAACATATTTTAATAATAATATAAAAATTATTAAAACCGGTATAATTCATATTGGAAGATTTGAGCGATATTTTCAATTATTCAGAAAATACATAATACCCTTAATTTCTAATCATAAAAATTTTTATGATTTTTCACAAATGGAAGATTTAAAAAAGCAAAAATATTTCTATGAGAACAAAATTAATAATAAAAGGTTAAAAATTCTTTTTAAAATCTATTTTGGCAGTAAAATTATGGGAAGTTTAGGGAGAGATAAAAGTTATTATAAGTATGTAGAAGACAAAAAAGAAAGTGGTAAAGATATTAAATTAAGATTTGAATACGGGATTTCAAATACTATTAATAAAACGAATCCTTATCTAAATTATATATTAAATAATAATTTTTTTCCTGAAAGTTTACCAACATATTTAAAAGAAAAAAATTATAAAATAATTAAAAAAAATATAGACAAAATTTCTATTATCTATGGTAATTTATTATCAATAACAAATTTAAAATTTGATTTTTTCAATCTTTCTGATATTTTTGAGTATATGAGTGATGAAGAATTTAATCAAAATATAAAGAAGATAAAATCTTTATCAAATAATAATGCAAGAATAGTTTATTGGAATATGCAAAATAAAAGATATATAAATGACAATAATATTAAATTTAATAAAGAATTATCGAGTAAATTATTCAAAAAAAACAAATCATATTTTTATAGAAATTTTTTAGTTTATCAAGTGAGGAATAAACAATGAGTAAAATAGTTAATGTATTTAATAAAATTTGTAATCAAGAAAAAAATAGAATTTCGTTTATATATTATGAGAAAGGAAAACTTCAAACTAAAACTTTTATAGATTTAAAAAATGATACAGATAACATTGCAAATTATTTATTAAATTTAGGTGTTAAAAGAAATGATAAAATACTTACATTTGCAAATTCATCTTATCATTTATGTGTATTTATGTTAGCATCTTTAAAAATTGGTGTTTCAATAATGTATGTTGATATATTAGCAAAACAAGATAGATTAAAAAATGCTTTTGATGACTATAAACCTGATTATGTATTAGTATCAAATAAAACCAAGTTAATTAAGATTTTCTTTAAAGAAATAAACAAAATTAAAAAAGTAATAAATATTGATAATGTAATTTATAATAAAAATTTAAATAATAGAAAAGTAGAAGAAATTAATGATAATGATGTAGCACTATTAACTATGACAACTGGATCTACAGGAAAACCAAAAATCGCTATCAGAACACACCAAAATTTATATGAGCAATTGAAACTGGTAAATGATAATATAGATTCAAAATCAAATGATGAAATTGTTTTAACCACTTCTTATATATACGTTTTTGCAAATATAATGAATGGATACACCACTGTATTACCGCAAATAAATCTTTCTTTAAATAATAAATTTTTATTAAACCAAAAATTGTTAAGGTTTAAAAATATCCCTATTACAATGATAATAACTTCCCCTGATTTTTGCTTAAAAACTAATAATATTTATAATAATTTGAAAAAAATATATTTTGGTGGAGCAATATTAAATATTAATGAAGCAAAAATTATTCAAGAGAAATATTCTAATGTAAATATTGAATATATTTATGGAGCTACTGAATGTAATTTAATTTCAAAAATTAATTTAAGAAAATATATTAACCATTTAAAAGCAGAAAATAAATGTGTGCTAGGACAGGTTGTAAAAGGTGTTGAAATCAAGATTGGTCCTAATAATGAAATATTGGTAAGTAGTAAAGCATTGTTAGAAAATTATTTAATAAAAGATACAACTAATAAAATGATTGATGAAAACGAAAAAATTTGGCACAATACAGGTGATACTGGATATTATGAAAATGGAATTTTATATTATTATGGAAGAAGTAAATATTTTATAAGTATTGATAAAAGTAAAATATTTAGTAATCAGTTAGAACAAAATATTACAAATAATTTTAATAATATAAATAAATGTGCTGTATTACAAAAAAATAATAATGTTTATCTTTTTATAGAAACACGAAAAAAGATCGATTATAATAACTTATTGTCATTTTTAAAAGATAATTATAAAATATATAAAGTAAAAATTATTAAAATTCGAAAAATACCGTGTGATATTAAACACCATACTAAAATTAACTATAATAAACTAATAGAAAGGATTTGATTAAAAATGAAATTAGATAATTATAATATTAAAGATCTATTAGAATTAAATTCAGAAAGATTTAAAGATGACAATTACATTTATGAAAAGAATAATGGTAAATACATTCCACATACTCATAAACAATTCATTAAAGACGTTTATAATTTCGCTGGATATTTACAACATTTAGGATTAGAGGGCAAAAAAATAGCTATTTATGCTGAAAATTCTTATAATTATATGGTAGCTGATTTAGCTATAATGGGATATATTGGAATATGTACCACTCTATCAAAAGAATGGAAATTATATGATTTATGTAATGCTATAAGCATATTAAAATTAGACGCATTTATCTATAGTTCTAGTAAAAAAGATACTATTTTAAAGCTTAAAGAAAAATATCCAAATATAGTTTATATCCAAATAGAAGATATTTTAGAAATTAGAGATTATGATTTAAAGAATAATGTTATAGATAAAAATAAATGCTCTAAAATCATTTTTTCATCAGGAACAACGGGACTACCAAAACCAGTAATGCTATCACAAAAAAATATGTTTACTAATTGGGATAATTTATATAAACGAGCTCCTATGAATCATACTGATATTTGTTATCTATTTTTACCTTTAAACCACACTTATGCTGGTATTTGTAATTTTTTGTATTCTTTAATATCTGGAATGACAATTTATTTATGTAGTTCTACACAGAAAATATTTGATGAGATACAGGAAGTTAAACCGACTGTATTTTGTGCAGTACCATTAATTTATGAAAAATTATATTCAATATGTCTTAAAAACAAATTAGATCCAAAATTAGTATTAGGTGGAAATATTAAATACTTATTTAGTGGCGGTGCTTTCTTTAATCCAAAAATTAGAAAATATTTTAAAGAAAAGGGTCTAAATTTATATGAAGCATACGGATTAACAGAAACTTCATCATTAATTAGTGTTGAATATTCAAATAAAAATGATTTTTATTCAGTAGGAACAATTTTTGAGAATATTGATTTAAAAATAGAAAAGCCAGATGAAAAAGGCGTTGGTGAAATTATTGTAAAAGGTGATAATATTTCTAATGGATATTTTGAGAATAAAGAATTAACAGATAAAGTTTTTGATAATAATGGATTTTTTCATACTGGGGATTTAGGATATGTCAAAGATAATAAATTATTTATTGTAGGAAGAAAGAAAAGAATGATTTTGTTATCTAATGGTGAGAATGTTTTTCCGGATAATATAGAGCAACTATTTAACGATTATGAATTAATCAATAAAGTAAAAGTATATGAAAAAAATAAAATTATATTTGCTACAATATATGTAAATGATGAAATTGATATTAGTAGCATAATTGAAGAAGTTAATTCTAAACTACCAAAATATTCAAGAATACAGGATTATGAAGTTGTAAAAGATAATATAGAAGCTAGAATAAAATAATATGTGTAGGAAAAATAAAAGAAAATCTTGTTTATTTTCATTGAATACACAAAAATTCTTATAAAATTGAAATCTAGTGTTCCAACAAAGATAACGATCCAAAAACCACTTTACTTTAAAAAATAAAAACAATCTTTAAATTAAAATTAAGATTGTTTTTCCATTTACAATAAGGATTTCTGTTTAGAATTACAATTAATTTTATTTAGAAGATTTATACAATCGACAGCTAGGAACTGTTGGACCAACAATCGTCCTATACATTTAGTTTACCACTGCAACTGAAACCTAATTTTTTACTCTTGACACGTAGGGGGGGGGGCGTGGTAGAATGGAAGTGTAAGGATAGGGATGTATATGAGGAAAGGATTTACACTTATAGAACTTCTAGCAGTAATAGTAATACTTACAATAATCGCACTTATTGCAATTCCACAAGTATTAAATTTAATAAGAGATTCAAAAGAAAAAAGTCTTCTAATAAGTGAGAAAAATTATAT
>CANRAH010000020.1 GCA_947628565.1 uncultured Bacilli bacterium | reverse complement strand
CTCACAAACCCTTATAAATAAAGGGTTTCAACAAAAATGGAGCGCTATTGCGCTCCTTCAGGGGGTTTTGGTTGTGTGTCCTTCACATTTAGCTTCGTAAAGAACACTTGGTATGTTACCATACCATAATAAGTATAAATTATTTTTTCCAAATAGTCAAGTGATTAATCTAAATTTGTTGAATCGTTTAAAAGAGCTACAAGATTAGGATAATTATTTATATTTTTACTTTGAATTAGTTCAAGAGTATCTTCTTTTGCTTTTAGCAATATATTATAATCATTTTTAAAATCGGCCAATTTAAAATTCATATCTCCACTTTGTCTAATTCCAAAAATATCTCCACTGCCTCTTAATTTAAAATCTTCTTCACTTATTTTAAATCCATCATTTGTTTTAGTCATAACATCTAATCTGTTTGCTTCTTTATCACTTATAAGTACGCAATAACTTTGTAAATTGTTTCTACCTACTCTACCTCTTAATTGATGTAATTGAGAAAGTCCAAATCTATATGCATCAAATATAACCATCATAGTAGCATTTTTAACATCCACTCCAACCTCTATTACAGTTGTACTAATAAGTATAGAAATATTACCATTTTTAAATTCGTCCATCACTCTGTCTTTTTCTTTAGAATCCATTTTACCATGCATTACATCTATTTTACATACCTTACCAAATGCACTTGCCATTTTTTCTTTAAGTTCATTTACATTTTCTAAATCTATCTTATCAGATTCTTCTATTAAAGGCGCAATAACATATATTTGATGTCCTTTTTTTATTTCTTCATACATAAGGCTTAATACATCTTTGATTTCCTTATTATTCTTTAAATATGTTATAATTTCTTTTCTTCCATTTGGCATAGTTTTAATACTGGATACATCCATATCGCCATAAATTGTAAGTGCATAAGTTCTTGGTATGGGAGTAGCACTTAAATATAATATATCTGGTGTTATACCTTTATTTTTTAAATTACTTCTTTGATTTACACCAAATCTATGTTGTTCGTCTGTAATTACTAGCCCTAAATTATTGTAAATTACATCTTCACTAAATAATGCATGAGTTCCTATAATTATATCTATTTCTTTATTTTGTAAGCGTTTATATATTTCCTTTTTTTCTTTTTGTTTTAAACTACCTGATAATAGTTCTATATTAATATTATAATCTTTAAATATTTTTCTTAAATTATATAAATGTTGATTTGCAAGTACCTCTGTTGGTGCCATTAATGCTCCTTGATATCCACTTAAATAATTTATATATAAGGCAATTATTGCAACTATTGTTTTTCCGTTTCCAACATCTCCTTGAATAAGTCTATTCATCCTATTTTCACTATTTAGATCATTTAGAATTTTATCCACACTTTTAATTTGATCATCAGTAAGTTCAAATGGAAGTTTTTTTATAAATTCATCTATTAAAATTTTATCAACATTTCTTTTAAGTCCTATTTTATTTTTTTTGTTTAATTTTAAACTGTTCATCTTAAGCATAAATAAAAATAACTCCTCATATTTTAAATATGCTAAACTTTTTTTCAAATCTAATTCGCTTTTAGGATTATGTATATTTATTACTGCATCTTTCTTATCTATAAGTTTATATTTTTCTTTTAAAAAATTAGGCACATATTCAACTACATTAAACTCTTTTATACTATCTATTATAGTTTTTATTTGATTACTCGTTAAATTTCCTATTTGATGATAAACAGGTTCAATAGTGAGATTCAAAGGTAACATACTAAATCTAATTTCACTTGCTACAATAGTATTATGAATTTTATCAAATTTACCTATTAAAGTTAATTTAGTTCCTACATTTATTTTATTTTTTAAATAACCTCTATTAAATATTACTACATTTAATAGGTGTGTACCTATATTAAATTTAAATGACATTTTGTTCATTTTTTTATTAAAAAAATAAACACTTGGATTACTTTCAACCATACCATCTATAATTATTTTATCATCTTGAGCAAGTTCTTCAATATTACTTCTTTTTATTAAATCATACCTAAAAGGATAATAACTTATCAAATCATCAACAGTCATTATCCCTGCATTATTTAATATTCTTTCTGTTTTGGGACCTATCCCTTTAAGTTCTTTAATATCCATATTACACCTACAATATGTTAGATAAAAGTCCAAATGATATAATCATCATAATAATTGACGCTATAAATACTCCTAACATTGCTGCTAAAAATGATTTTTTCTTATCCATTTCAAGTACACTAGCTATTAAACATCCTGTCCAAGCACCCGTACCTGGAAGAGGAATTCCTACAAATAAAACAAGACCCAAATATCCATATTTTTCTATTTGTCCTTTATGTTTATCTACCTTTTTATTTAACCAATTATAAAACCCATTTAATCTTTTATTTTTACTATCTTTCATAAATTTTAATATCTTATTTATAAGCCATAATATAAAAGGTATAGGAAGTATATTACCTATTATACATATTAAATAACTTTCTATAGGATTCATATCAAATAAAGATGCTGCAATTAATCCCCCTCTTAATTCTAATATAGGGCAAAGTGAAATTATAAATACTATTATTTCTTTCATAAAAGGTATCGATATAAATGATCCTAAAGATGCAATTATGCTATTTACTATTTTTTCTGCCATTTTATCACCTATTTCATTATAACATTTATATAAATTTATGTAAATTAAATTTAAAAGTTTTATTACGTATAATAACTTCAATATTAATAATTTATATAAATTAATCAAAATAATATTACAAATTTAAATTTTTTTAATTTTTTTTAAAAAAATGCTTGACAAATATTTCTTTTTAGATTAGTATATACAGTACCAATTCCGAATTAGGCGAATTGGTGCTAGTATCACACTAGCCAACCCCTTTTTATTCTTTTATAGAAACTGCTCAGGGGGCAGTTTCTTTTTGTTTAATAAAAAAACTAGAATTTTAAATCGATAAAATTAACTAGTATATTATTTGATATATATATATACTTAGGATTTATATATATATATTCTTTATTTTCTTTTAATTGATTTTGTTTTAATAATTTATTTATTATATCTATATCTTTCATATCAATATTATATTTTAATTTAAATTCTGATTTATTAATTCCTTTAATTTTTCTAAAGCCGAGTATAAATTCATTTTCTATTTTTTCGTTTAAAGATAAATTTGAAATGTCTTTCACATATTGTTTGTCTAAATAATTATTTAAAATTCTAACATTATCATATCTTGCATTTTTTATATACCCTGATGCTCCCAAACCAAAACCGTAATACTCATTATTATTCCAATATGTTAAATTGTGTTTAGATTCTTTTCCATTTTTAGCAAAATTACTTATTTCATAATGCTTATATCCAAATTTTTTTAATCTTTTTATTATTAATTTATACATTTCATAATCTAAATCTTCATCTATATTTTCTTCACCTTTAATATATAATATGGTATGAGGTTCTATCATAAGCGAATATGTTGATATGTGTTCTACATTAAGAGCTAAAATCTTATCTAAATCATCATTTAATTCATTTAATGTCTGATCTTTAAATGCATACATTAAATCAACATTTATATTCTTAAATCCAATGTTTCTTGCAATATTAATTTTTTCTTTAACAATATTTACATTATGATTTCTATTTAAATATTTTAAATATTTTTGATTAAACGTTTGAATTCCAATACTTAATCTATTTACTTTATTGTTATATAAAAACTTTAACTTTTTATAATCGATACTCTCTATATTACATTCAAAAGTAAATTCTACCTTATCACTAAATTTAAAAATTTTTATTATATTAAATAATTTTTTTAACTGATTAATATTAAGTGAGCTTGGAGTACCACCGCCTATATAAAGTGTCTTTATAATATCCCCTTTATATTTATCTTTAATTTCACATTCTAATTCATTTAAATATTCATTTATCCATTTATCATTTTTTATAAGTTTACAAAAGTCACAATACGTACATATAGTAGAACAAAAAGGAATATGTATATATACTGAGTTAATCATTTATGTTTAAAACTATGTTCACTTAAAGGATCTAATTTATTTTCTTTTAATATTCCTTTTGCTTTTTCGTATTTTACTTTATCTATTTTCTCTAATCTAGTTGTAAGATTTCTTTGTAAAATATTTCTTCCTATATTTAATCTTTCACAAATTTCTTTACTTGAAAAGCCTTCACTCAAAAGCATATAACATTTTAATACCTGCTCTATTACATCTTTATTATCAGTACTAAAAGATTTATGGGCCATAAGAGTTAAAAATACTTCTTTATATTTTTTTATTGATATGTTAGGTAATTTTTCATTTATATAATCAAAAACTGTAGTCTTTCCAATATTAAATTTTTTTGATGCATCTCTAATAGATGCATTATTCTCTATTATATAATTGGCAATATTTAATATTTTTATATCATCTTCCGTCAATAAAGTTATTCCTTCTTCACCTATAGATTCCCTATAAATATATGATTTATGAGTTAAAATTTTATCCCATTTTTTTAAACCATATTCCTCTATTATTTTCTTATAATTATTTAAAACCTTTTTTACTCTATCGTAATCTATACAAAGATATGTAGCTAATTCTTCATATGTAAACCAATTACTTAAATATTCTTCTATAATACAATTATCTGTTATTTCGTATGCCATTATTCTTCCTCCATACTAAGTACTGCTAAAAACGCCTCTTGCGGTACCTCAACATTACCCACCATTTTCATTCTTTTTTTACCTTCTTTTTGTTTTTCTAATAATTTTCTTTTACGTGTTACATCTCCACCATAACATTTTGCAAGCACATTTTTTCTAACTGCTTTTATATCACTTCTAGCTATTGCCTTTGTACCTATTACAGCTTGTATTGGTATTTCAAATTGTTGACGTGGTATTAATTTTTTCAAATTTTCTACTATAGATTTTCCTCGTTTATATGCAAAATCTTTATGAACAATTATGCTTAATGCATCTATTAACTCTTTATTTAGCAGTATATCCAATTTAACCAAATCACTTCTTTTATATCCAATTAATTCATAATCAAACGATGCATAGCCTTTAGTATAACTTTTCAATTTATCAAAAAAATCATACACAATTTCAGAAAGTGGTATCTCATAGTGAATATTTACACGAGTAGTATCTATATATTCCATAGATAAATAATTACCTCGTTTATTTTGACACAACTCTAAAATAGAGCCTATATATTCACTTGGTACAAATATATTTGTTCTTATATATGGCTCTTTTATTTCACTTATTTTTTGTCTTTCTGGCATTTTTGATGGACTATCTATATAAATTATAGATTTATCGGTTAAATGTACTTCATATATAACAGATGGTGATGTGGCAATCAAATCTATATTAAATTCTCTTTCTATTCTTTCCTCTATTATTTCCATATGAAGTAAACCTAAAAATCCACATCTAAATCCAAAGCCTAAAGCTTCAGAAGTTTCAGGTTCAAATTCAAGTGATGCATCATTTAATTTCAATTTTTCTAAAGCTTCTTTAAGTAATGGATATTTACTTGATTCTATCGGATAAAGTCCACAAAATACCATAGGTTTCATAGGTTTATACCCAGGAAGTGGATTAAGACTTGGATTATTTGCTAAAGTTATTGTGTCTCCTACTTTAACATCCTCTATTTTTTTTATACTTGCACATAGATATCCTACTTCTCCTGTTAAAAGTTCCTTCTTCTTTTCTATATGTGGATTATTTACTCCAAGTTCAACTACATCGTAAATATTATCAGTCGCAAACATTTTTATTTTGTCCCCTACTTTTACTTTGCCGTTTACAATCCTAATCAGTGTTACTATTCCCCTATATGAATCAAAATAACTATCAAAGATTAATGCTTGAAGTTTATCATTCTTATCACCTTTAGGAGATGGAATTTTGTCTATTATAGTCTCTACTAATTCTTTTATCCCTATTCCATTTTTCGCACTTGTAAGTAATATTTCATCTTCTTTAAATCCTAGATTTTCAACAAGTTCTTTTTTTACTTTTTCTATATTAGCATTAGGTAAATCTATTTTATTTATTACCGGTATTATTGTTAAATTATTTTCCATAGCAAGATATAGATTAGCTAGGGTCTGTGCCTCTATTCCTTGAGCTGCGTCTACAACAAGGATAGCTCCTTCGCAAGCTGCTAAACTTCTAGATACTTCATATGAAAAGTCAACATGACCCGGTGTATCTATTAAATGAAGAATATAATCTTCGTTTTTATAATGATACTTTAATTGTACAGTGTTTAACTTTATAGTTATGCCACGTTCTCTTTCTATATCCATATTATCTAACAATTGTTCCTGTCTTTCTCTTGCTGTAACCGCACCTGTTATATCAAGGATTCTATCTGCAAGAGTACTTTTTCCATGATCTATATGCGCAATTATAGAAAAATTTCTTATATTTTCCTGTTTCATTTAATTCACCAGTTTTTATTATATCAAAAAAAGTACTTATTTTAAACTGAAATATAAATTTTATTAATTTTTTTAAAATACTTTATTTTTTTTATAATATTTGGTATACTAAACTAAGATAAAGGTGGATGAGTTTATGAATAGAAATTCAAAACGTCTTACAATTGTAGCTTTATTAATCTTAATATTTGGTCTTAGTATAGGATTTGCATCTTTTTCAAATAATCTAACGATTAGCGCTAGAGGAACAGTAAAGCCACAGACAATTGATTTTAAAGTAATGTTTACAAAATATGATGGCTCTAAATGTACGACAACACCAATAACATCTATACAAGGTACACCTATTTCAAGTGGATATACTATAAAACCACAAACAGCTATTATAGAAAATGGAACAGTAATAAAAAATATGGGAGTTCAATTTAATTCTCCAGGGCAAGCCGTTACTTACAAAGCTTGTGTATATAATGCAGGAAGTAATACAGCATACCTTACGGCTGTAAACATAGGTTCAGCAAATTGTTCCCCTGTTGGTACAACTTCTACAGTTAACTATATTTCTTGTAATGCTTCTAGTTTAACAGTAACTATTGGAGGTGAAAGATTTCCAAAAAGTTTATCTGATACTACAGTTAATCACACTTTAAAACCTAAAGAATCACAGTTAGTGGAAATCAAGTTAGAATATGGAAGTAACGCTGATGGCTCGGAAATGGATGTATCTTTTAGTTCAACTTCTTTAGTATATGAATCTACTCCTGGAAGTACTAGCCCAGGCGGTGGTGGTACTGATCCAGGTGGCGGAAGTACTGATCCAGGTGGTGGCGATACTGATCCTGGAGGAACTGATCCTGGAGGAACTGGCCCTGGAACGACATAAAAATAAGGAAAAATTAAATTCCTTATTTTTTTATTATTTAAAAATTTAATAATATTTTAATAAACTTTCTATAATTATGTAATGAGGAAGTTTTTATGATTAATGCTAAAATAATTAACCATGTGAAAAAACTTATTAATCGATTAAACAAACTGACTATTATGTCGATATAACGCTTTATAATAAATTTTTAGATCTTATGAAAAACAGAACATTAGTGCCATCTTATGTGATGAAAAATACAATATAATGTTAGAATTTGCTTTAAGATAATTATCAAATAATATTTTTATCTTAATATTGATACTAAACAATAATTTAAAAAGTTTAAATCAAACTACTAAGCAAAAATATATTATTAACTAGTAAAAAGCAATATATGAAGATATTTTTATTTCCTTGTAAAAGTAATGTTTTTATGTTATTATATAACATAATTTATTGGAGGTTTTATGGAAGGAATAAATGAAAGTGAAAAAACATTTATAAACACTTTTAGTAATTCAGATATTATTATTGATAATTTACCTTCTAAAATTGAATTACCTATGTATAGTAAATTTTTAACAAATGATATTGGGATTAAATATATAGGTAATATGTTAAAAGATATAGATGTAAGACTATATTTAGCATATCTGAAAATGTTAAAAGATAAAATTAAATTTATTTATGATTATGATGTTGAAAAATCAGTATGCATAAGCGAAGTGTCTTCAGGAGTTACAAAAAATGTTGAAATTAATGTTCCATATATAAGAAATGGTATGGATATTCTAGCAACTTCTCACGAACTAGGTCACGGAATAAAATCTTTTACTAAAGTTAATAATGAAAGATATTTACATTCTAATACTATATATGATGAAACAATATCCATATTGTTTGGAAGATTGTGTCTAGAAAGATATGTTAATGATTTTGGTTTTGATATTTATGTACAACAATTTGAATTATTAAATATTAAAAATGCAGTTAATTGCTTAGAAAAAATTAAGACATTATTACCAGAATATATAAGAAAACAAACGGTTTTAGATAATACTACTGCAAAAATAGTTAAAAATTATAAATATTATGATTATAAATATCATTCTTTTGTACGAGAAGTTGAAGGCTTAAGAGATGAGTTATATAAATTAATAAGCTATCCAATAGGAATGTCATTAGCTAATGTGTATGATAATTTTGGTAAACTTCAAAAAGAAGAATATTTAAATTTTGTAAGTAAGTATTTATTAAATATAAAACACATTAATTTTAAAATGATATTAGAATATTTTGATATTCCTTTCGATGCAAATTTTTACATTCAGAATTTTAAAGAATATATACAAAAATTCAAAAATGAAAATAGTAAGAAATTAGTTTTAGGAGGTAAAAAATAATGGTAAATTTGACAGATGATGAAAAATTAGAATTAGGAATTTATATAGAGCAAGTAATACGAGAAGAATTACAAAAAATAGTTAAAGAAGAAGGAAGAAATATTAGTCAAAAAATAGAATCAAGAGTTGATTTAGAAACTAATATAGATACATTAATTAGTAGGATATTAGCTAAAAGTAAAGTTAGAGGTTTCACAGAAAGTATAAGTAAAACTATGGAACAATACCTAAGAGATTTGGATGATATCAGACAGTTTAGAGATAATATTCGAATGGAAATAATTCAATCTCTTGCTGAAGATAAAGAAAACTTAATAAAAAAAGCAACTGAAAAAGCTAATGCGATAATAGAAGGGCAAAAAGAAATTATAAAAGGTTATGCACATGAAGCATATGAGTTGGCTGATTTTATAGAGAATACAAAAAAGCGAATTATTAATGAAATTGTATCTGAAGCAACAAAAAGAATAGAAATAGAAGATGTTAGACCTAGAGCTATTGAAATATATCATAATGGTACATTAGAAAAAACATTAGAAAAAGAATTATATCATCAAGAATTTGAAACAATATATAAACTAATAAGAATTGGCTTACCAGTTATGTTAATTGGTCCAACTGGTTCAGGTAAATCAGTTTGTGCTGGACAGGTAGCAAAAGCGCTAGATATACCAATGTATTATACGAATAATGCTAGTGAAGAATACAAATTATTAGGTTTTACTGATGCACATGGAAAATACAAAGAAACTCAATTTTATAAAGCCTTTAAAGAAGGCGGATTATTCTTCTTAGACGAAATTGATAATAGCCATCCATCGGCATTATTATCATTAAACTCTGCAATTGGCGCGACAACAAATGGAAATATTTATATGGCATTTGAAGATGGTAAATTTACTCAAGCCCATCCTAATTTTAGAATAATTGCTGCCGCTAATACTTGGGGAAATGGCGCAAATAGAATGTATTGTGGAAGAAGTGAATTAGATTCTGCATCATTAGATAGGTTTATTCAAATTTATTTTGATTATGATCCCAAGATTGAAAAATCAATAATTAAAGATGATGAATTATTACAATTTTTTTGGCATTTTAGAAGAATAATAAATGATTGTGGAATAAGACACACTGTTACTACAAGAAATATTGACTATGCTAGTAAATTAAAAGAAGCAGGATTTACAACTGAACAAATATTATTATATACAATAATTAAAGAATTAGATTTTGAAGATATGAAAATTATATCTCAAAGATTTGATGATGAAGGAATAGAACCATCTATTTATTCAGAAGGGTTCAAAAAAATGGTACTAAAGAAGGCATAAATTATGATAAGTAATATTTATTCTAATAATGGATACGATTTTTTTGAACAAAAATTTAAAAATAGACAAGATTTAATTTCTTATCTTAAAAATGCTAAAACATCCTTAGCCTTCTCAAGTAGAGAGTTAGCATCTCATAAAACTTATGATGGATATATTGAGTGGACTAAAACAAAGTCATTTGAAGAAGCATTACAATTATTTGAAAATGGTTGGTATGAAGATTTTGACAAATTTTTAGCTCAAAAGAAACAAATAGATAAGTTTTTCCCTTATGTTGCTAAGAAAAAAACTTATCATAATTATATTTATGGCAGTGTTCCAAATGTAGTTAATGCTATCAATAATTTACCATTATCAATGAGAAAGATATATGATGATAATAATTCACAAAACATTATAACAATTAATTATAATTGTAGTTATCCATGGATAACTACCCAAAATCAAATATTTATAAACGGATTACTTACTCTTTCATTAATAGATTTTTTAGCTAGCCTTGGTTATAGAATTGATTTAAGATTTTTTGAAATATCAAAAGCAGGAAATCAAATATTATTTATTGATATAATATTAAAATCTCCTGGAGAAAGAATTAACTTACAAAAATTTTATTTTGCTTTTTGCAATCCATCATTTTTAAGGAGGATAATATTTAGAGTAACAGAAACAACAAAAGGCCTAAATAGACAATGGTCAAGTGGCTATGGCAAATGTATGCCAACTGATGAAATTAAAAAAATTTTAGGTATTAATGAAAATAACATTTTTATTAATTGGCCAGAGCAAATGGGAGTAAAAGGTGAAAATATAGAAGAAGATATTAAATCTTTTCTAGACACAATAGTTTTAAGCGATTATATTAAAATAGATGAAGAAAGATTTAATATTTATGATGATATGCATGTTTTAAAAAAGAAAAAATAAAAACCAATTATTTATTGATTCTATAATTAGTTTAATGTATAGTAACCTTTTTTTAATATGTATATTTAATATAGATAAAAATTATGTATTAAAGTGATATAGTGTAACAAAAAAATAGTAGTAAAAGACAAAATTAGGTTATAAATTCCTAAAATTGTCTTTTTTTTCGAATATTTTTATCAAAATTATTAAAATTACGTCGTAACAATGATTTTTTTGTACATAAATCTCCCCTACTTTATAAATTGCTATAACTTATATATATTTTAATAAAATGCATAATAGCAAAAAGCAATTCATATTGTATAAGTATGTAACTCCACATCATTTTGGTACGATGATTTTATCTTTTATAAAATTGTAGTAAATATCTATAACGTTCACTCATAACTATACGATGCATAAAAGATAAAATAAAAAAGCAAATTCTATTAAAATGAATTTGCCATTATATTACATTTATTTTAATATAGTTTAAATGTTTTTTCTTTATTTTTGAAACCATTCATTACTTTAATTTTTTAAATTTTAAAGCATCATAGGCTAAAGGACTAATATCTTCTTTTTTTAAATCTGCAATTGGATACCAATAAGCTCCCAAAGAATCTAATCCATCTGCTTCTTCCTTGATAGTGCCTTCATAAGATTTAATCTCATATATAATTCCAATATGATGCATATTTTCTATCTTATCAATATAAGGATTTTTCCATTTGACCACGACTGAATTTGCATCTATTATATTTGCTTCCGTAATTTTAATACCTGCTTCTTCTTCAAATTCTCTTTTTAATGTTTCAATAGGCTTTTCTCCATGTTCAAAACTACCTCCTGGTAAATCATATTTACCTATATAAGCACCTCTTGCCTTCTTAACCAATAAGATTTTATCTCCCTTAATAACTACTCCATAAACTCCTAAATGTGTTGTATTTTCCATTTTACCATCCTTTCTTTTTTCATAATCAATATTATTATATAATTTTTACATAAAAAGTACAAATTATTAAACTACGAAAAATAGATTGATTATATATTAAGTTCAAACTATAGATGTCCGAACAGATTAGTCAATGGAACAATTGTGGAAGATATCTACAACTCTTCTCTAGTGATATGATAAATATAACTAGCTAGAACATTTTACCAAATAAAAAAAAGTAGCAATACATTTGCCACTTATTTTCTAGTAAGTTTTAAAACTTGTGCAGAACCTGTTAGTTTTGAAAGTTTATCAGTTGAAGAAGTACCCAAACTTTCATCTTTTTGAAGTAAATATTGAACTTGTTCTTCTGTTAATAAATCAGAACTCTTTAATTGTTCCCTAGGATTGCAGTTACGTGGTAGATATCCAGTAATTCCATCAACACTGCATTCTGCAAATCCATCGTAATCAACATTGAATGGTACTGCATGTTCCAAAATAGCAGGTACAATTTGTTTTCCATAGTTTGAACTTTTTGGATTTAAATCAATATAAGTCAATTTTCCATTAATATACGCAGTTAATGAATCTTCATTATTTTCTGAGATTCTATCATACATAATAGGAACTATTGTTTTTTCGGCAAAAGGAACAACTTCTCCTTTTTTATTTCTTTGAAGTTTTATAACTCCAACTTGAAATTTGATTGTTGGTTGTAAAGCTTCTATTTCTCTTTCCATTGTATATTCATTTATATCATCTAAATCACAACCTGAAGCAGTAAGATCACAAACAACATAATGATCATCCCATAATTCGATAATATTCCAATAATCTCTTGTTAATTGGATACCATCCTTTTCTAAATGTAATTTATGATTACTTTCACAAACGTTACCATCGTCACTAACTTCATAAAGTTGTGTTTCTTTTACTTGAAATTCATGTTCGAACTCTCTAATACTCTCAAACATTTCTTTTGTAGTATATTTGTGTTGATTTTTTAAATAACTTTGCATTTAAAACACTCCTTTGCAATAAATATTATAACATAATTCTATAATATTTTATTTATTTTATGTCGATATTTATTATTATTTATTTACTTTTGTAATATTTCTAATTTTTTAATTACAATGTTGTTTTTAATACTTCGATTTTATTCCTAGCAGATTCATTTAATTTTATTAGTCTTTCACTTTGGTCAATGCCTAATTTTACAAATTCAGCATTAGAATTTTCTGAATTATTTAATATTAAATGATTTTCTTTTTTTAATTTTTGAATTTCATTTTCTTTTCTTTGATATCTTCTTTTAATTTACCAACTTCTTAATCAAATAATTTTAAAGTGTATTTTATCTTTGACAAAATTATTAACCCCCTGACAAGTATATCAAAATATCTTATGGGAATTTTTAATTTCAATAAAAAATCATCTCTAAATAGAGATGAAATATATTTGAATGTCCGAAAAGTTCGAACAGATTCGTCAATGGAGCGATTACTAAAAGGGTTATGCACACTTTTATAACAAATTCACTTGTATTTGATAAATTAATTATAACGTAAATGCTATTTAATTTGCAATGTTTTAACAAATTTTATTAGGAACTAGGAAATTTATTAGGAAAATACTAGAAATATGGTATACTAAAATTAGTAAAAAAAAAATTATTTATAAAAAAACATTGACTTTTTTGGGGTAAAGTAGTATTATCATAATCAGTATTTATTTGTGAGAGGTGTTATTATGTTAAACAAGATTAACAAAAAATATGAATTTGGAAAACAAAAAAATCTTTTACATAAATATAATTCTGAGTATCTAGTTTATATGTTTTTAAGCGACATTCATAATCTTTAAAGGGTTATGTTTGTCTCTTTTTTTGTAAAATTATTATAAATGAAGGTTATATAACAATATGCATTGATGAAATATTATAAGAGGAGGATATATGCAATATGATGATTATGTATCAAATTTAAGAGAATCTTTATTTAAAAACAAAAATGATTCTTTTATTAATAAAACGTTTTTTGATACAGTTTTTCACTATTTAAAAGAAAATGATTATGTTCTTGATATTGGTACAGGAAATGGATATGTTATTAGGGAAATAAATAATAGGGCGAAATTTAAACTCAATTTATATGGAAATGATAGTTCAATTTCAATGCTTAAACAAACTAAAAATGATGAAAATATTAAATTTATATTATGTGATAATTATAAGTTAGATTTTTCTTCAAATTTCTTTGATATGGTGGTAGCAAAAAATGTGACAAGGTTTTCAGCTAAGGAAATTTATAGAATTTTAAAACCTGGAGGAATCTTTATTTATAGAGAATATGGAAAATATAAGGGATTGGTAGATATAGGAAAAATGTTTTCTGGAAGGCTTATAAGGAGTAGAAATAAATCATTTTATGATAATAAATTAAAAAAAGCCGGATTTACAGTTCTTGAATCAAGGTATATTAAAGAAAATAGAATTTTTTCTAATGTTGAAACAATTATTAAAACAGTAAAGTCTTTCCCAATGATAAAAAATTTTAATAATAAAGATGAGACTATAATTAGAAATAAATATAATAATATGGAAAATATAGTAATTAAATCAGATGCATTTTTGGCGATATATAGAAAGGATTGATTTTATGGGTTTTTTAAATGGAAAAGTTATATATGTTATTGCGACAGGATGCAGACGTAGCAGAGAATTACCAATTTTTATTAACGGATTAGAGAAAAATGGTGCAAAAGTATATTTATTTGCTACAGAAGCATGTCAAAAACTTATTGATTTTAATGATGATGACTTTAAAAATATCAATTTAAGATTGTCTAACAATTTAGATAAAAGAATGGAAATTGAAAAAGAAGATTTAATATTAGTGGCTCCTTGCTCTCTTAATACATTAAACAAAATATCTAATGGTATTGCTGATTCGTACCCATTAACATTAGTACATACTGCTATCGGTCGAAATACTAAAGTAATTATCTGTGCCTCTATGAATATTGATATGTGGAATAATTATACAGTAAAAAAATCCATAGAAACAATTTCTAATATGAAAAATGTTACTTTAGTTTGGCCAGATATAACATATGATGATAATGGTAATGAGGTTTCTTCAACTATGGTGTCTTGGAGTAAAGTGGAAGATACCATTATGTCTAATTTACATATTTTGCCATTCAATTCGATATGTGAAAGTGAAACAAACAATTATAACATAAATAAAAATAAATTTTATAATGAATTATATTTATCAGGAAAAGCTTGTAATGAAATATCAATTTGTCCAAATAGTGCAGGTTGTATTGCGATGAGAGTAAATGATGGAATTTTAATTTCATCGACAGGTTCATCATTGGGTAATTTATCCTTGGAAGATATGGTTTTAATAAAGAAAATGGAAAACGATATCATATATTATGAAGGATATAAAAAGCCATCATCTGAATCAGTAATTGCATATAATTTATTAAAAGATAAACCTATTGGTACTGTATTACTACATTGTCATTGCCAAAAAATAACTTATTCTTTTAAAAATAAATCTTTTACAACAAAAGAATATTTTATGAGTAAAAATATAGAACAAATAAAAGAAGTTGAGAGTATTGTAGAGAAAAACGGGTTTGTAAATTTGTATTTACATGGCCAAATTTTTGTCGATAGTTCTTTTGAAATTATTATTGGGAAAATAGTAAAAATGTATTGTGAATTATAACTAATATAGGATAGGTGGTGGTATGATTGGATAGTAACTTGTGGCTGTTTGATTACAAAAAAGGAATTACATATGAACAGTTTAGTCAATGTGAAGATTATAACAAAAAGATTTTTAAATTTTTGAGCTCTTATTATAACCTATGGAATAAGCAAATTCTAGAAATCGGTGCAGGTAGTGGTAAATTTACATCTTTTTTAGCAAGTATGTGTGATCAGTTATTTGTCGTTGAAAAAAGTGAGAGTTTAATGAATATTAATCAGAAAAAAAATGAATTATTAAAAAATATAAAATTTATATTAGACGATATAAAAAATTTGAATTTACCTGAACATAGCGTGGATTATATATTTGCAGGATGGAGCTTAACTTCTATGAGAAATTTATTTGAATGTTTATTCCCATTGTTTCAAAAAGTGTTAAAAAAGGATGGTGAAATGATTTTAGTTGAAAATGCTGGTAATGACGAATTTTGCCAGGTGGTTCATATTGAGAATTTTACAGATGAAATGAAAAGAGAATATCTAAAAATGGGTTTTAAACAAAGAGCAATTTTAGATACACTCATTAAATTACCTAATAAGGAAGTATTTTATAATGCTTTTGAGGGGGTAGATAAAATGCAGTTAAAATCATTGAATATCAAACATAAGGTTTTGATATTGGATAAAAAATTTTAAAGGGAGATGAATGGAATGAAAATAGTTGAATATAAAAAAGGTCATGAAGAAAAATTAAAAAAATTAACAGTTAAATTATCAAATCCACTTTCTCTATGCTGGCAAATAACAAAAAAATGTAATTATAATTGCCCATTCTGTTTAAGTGGAAATAAGGACAATTATGAATTGCCTCTTAGCAAAATGAAGGAGATAATAGATATATTAGCAAAGTCAAATGTTGTGAGAATTGATTTCACAGGAGGGGAACCTACCTTAAGATCAGATTTTTGCAAAATTTTAAAATATGCTTCCGAAAAGGGTATAGAAACTTTGGTTACTTCAAATGGTTCATTTTATAGTGATGAATTTGCTAAAACATTAATAGATACTAATACATTACTTTTAATTTCACTTGATGGTGATGAGAAAACTCACGATAAATCTCGTGGAAAAGGTGCGTATAAGAGAGCAGTAGAAAATATAAAAAAATATAGAGAAAAAAACGTTCCTATACGCATAAATTATTTAATTAGAAAAGATAATTTGGATAAAATAGAATACATATATAATTTAACACGCGAATTAAATGTAGATAGATTATTTTATATTTTTATTGCACCGCAAGGGAAAGCATATGAAGATAAAAGTTTATTATTAAGTGATGAGGAAAGAGCAAAATATTTAAATTATATTAAAGAATTAAAAAGGAAATCAGGAGACACTCCATTTATTACAATTCAAGATTATTCTGAATTAGGAAATTTTCATTCTTGTTTTCTTATAGATTCAAAAGGTGATGTTATTTCTCAAGGATATTCTCAAGACGATTGTGTTAATGTAGGTAATATACTTAAAGATGGATTAGATAAATGTTGGAATAATCCAATATTTAATCATAAAGGTCATTTTTTACAATATGCATATATGTTTGACTATTATATGTAGTCGTGTTATAATAAAAACAATAAATAAAGGAATAGTTATATTTTGATTTAATGGTTTTAAAATAAATGAAAGGAATGAAATTAAAAATGGAGAATAAAACAAAAAAAATAGGATTATTATTTGATAGTTTAAGGAGTCCATATGATATTGCTAATATAATTCAGGTTGCAATAGCACTAGACTGTGATATTTATACAAGTGGAAGTTGCATAGATTTTAATAATCCTAAAATAGTTGGTAAGGTAAAAAGTTGGAAAGCTACTACGTATCCTACAATAAAGCATTTTGATAAAATTGAAGATGCAATAAATCAATTTCATAGTGAAGGGAAAAAGGTTTACGGAACAAGTCCGTATGCAACATCAGATTTTTATAGTATAGATGCTACATCTGAAGATGTTGTTATTGCGTTTGGAACTGAAAGTACTGGACTATCAAAAAAAGCAATGGAAATGATGGATGGTGTAACAACGCTTCCAATGCGAAATTTGGGATTTTTAACATTATCAATAGCTGTATCAGCCGTTGCATATGAATTAAATAGGCAAATTCAATTGGCTAATGATAATAGTAAAAAATTAAGTAGATAATAAAATAACTAGAAACTAAAATGACGGTTCAATGGCAAGTAGTTGGTGAAACCAAAAACTAATAATAAATGAATAGTAATAGAGGACTAAACTAGTTCTCTTTTATTATAAATAAAAATAGTATGAGTGAACTATCTTACCAACATTATTTATTATCGAACTTAAATTAAATAGTATTTTTTACTTTTTTAAATAGCAGCGTAAATTTTTAGTGTAAGGGGATGTTCGGAAATTAAGTGATTGATTTTTAATCAGTCTCTTTTTAATATTATTCTATGATTGTTTTTATCAAAATTAAGGTCCTTAATTGTATATTTTAATAAATTTAATAAATCAATAAACCTGTTTTTTATGGTTGAACTTTCATTCAAACACCTTAAATATAATTCAATGAAATATTCATCTGGATTTTCCTTTTTTATTGCCTTTCTATACTCTTCATTTAACATAACTTTCAGTGCCTTTGTCCTAGAAACACCTGGAAGTCCATTATATGAGAAATATAAATCTTTTATTCTTTCCAATGTTAAGTGAAATATGTGATTAGCATATATATCATTGTTTTCAATTAAATTTTTTAAATTATCATCTGTATCAATTTCATAGTATTGAAGTTTATATTCATTTCCAAGAGTATTACATAATT
>CANRAH010000019.1 GCA_947628565.1 uncultured Bacilli bacterium | reverse complement strand
ATTATAATACTTCTTGCAATTTAATTATACCATTTTTATTGAATTTAGAGGAATTTAATTATATTTTTTAATTATTTTTTCATAGATTTTAATTCCTTTATTATAGCAGGTACTTCATCTTTTAAGTTATTAAAGTCTTTACCTTCATATATTCGAGTACAAAACATTTTATTAGGAATATTTAGTTTAGTTAGTAAAGTACTCATAAGAAAGACTTGTTCGATACAAGTACCTATACCATGAGTTAATGTTTCTTCAAGAGTTGAAGTACGATATAGTTTACGAAAGTTTTTCATATTGTTAATATGTTCTTCGTTATTAACATCTAACCATCCATAGGTGATGTGTTCGTTCATGAAATCTAATATGTCGTTAGGGGTTTTAATTTCTTCGATTGTCATATGGGTACCTCCTTATTAATATCTATCGGTCACAAATTGTGACCAATTAATTTTTTAAATTTGATATAATGGTAAGTATTTATATTACCAAGAATCGTGTAGCTCAGCTATTACCTTTATCATTGATTTCATAATAATTATTTGTAATAATTCTGTATTTCCTTCTTGATCAATTCTATGTAATGCTTCTAAATATTCAGCTCTATTATCAGAATCAATGTATATTGGACATAATCCTTTTAACCTTAATAGCCAATTTGTTAATCCTCTTGTAATTCTACCATTTCCATCATTAAACGGATGTAAAATAGTAATGTCATAATGAATTTTAGCAACTATACTTATATATTCTGATATTGAATACTTATCAATGTTTTCTATAACATTTTTAATTGTTTTATTTAATTCATCCATTTTATCAATTATTTCAGTATATGGAACAGGTTGTATTTTACCACCTAAAATCATATTATCACTAGTTCTGTATGTACCAGCATATTCTGGATAAGGCGCATACTTATATAACAGCTTATTTAAATCTTTAATTTTGAAGATGTCTAATTCGTCTTTTGTTTCTATACAATATTTATTCATTTCAATATTACCAAGTGCTTCAATTATATTTTGATTTTCACTTTTACAATATTTACTTTCATTACCATTAATTCTTAAATCAGCAAATATACCATTTACTTCATCTTGTGTGATATTAACTTGTTCGATTCTACTATCGTGATATACTAAGTTTTGAATAAATTTTATTCCTATAATTTTATTTAAATTTACTGAAGAAAAGTAACTATAATCAATTGCATTTGTTAACAAATTCAAATCATTAGTAGTATCGAAAAGTTTTTTTCTTTTAGCAGTAGGTTTATATTTTCTTATTTCTTTTGTTAACTCATCATTATCTAAATTTTTTTCAAAACGTTTCAACCTAAAACAAATTGTTTTAACACATGCTTCAAAGCTAACTCCAAAAAATTCTGCAATTAATAAGCATTCATCCATGCCAACATTACCGTCTTTATCTTGATAATTATCGACCTGCTTATTTAGTTCTTCGGTTGGCATCAATAAATTGGATGCAAATGAATCGGCCTCTTTTTCAATGTCATTTTTAACACCTGATATGGGGCATAAAAAGTTATTAACATTAACTTGAGTGTGCATCAAAATATGACCTAATTCATGGGCTGCAGTAAATCTTTGTCTAGTGATTTGTCGATTCATATTAATTGCAACTACCGATTTTTCCTTATCGTATAATAACAATCCCTCTAATTTATCAAAATTAGAATATGTAATTATCACATTATTCTCTTTTAATAATTCAAATGGATTTATTGGAAAAGATATTTTCCCCTTTGTTTCTTTTATTCTTTTTAGTACTTTTTCTGCTGCTAGAATTGTTTTGGAAATGTTATACACTAATTATTCCTTGTAATTATTTTTGAATTTAATTAGATTTATTATTTCTTGTTTATCTTTTTCAGATAGATTATCGAATCCTCTTGCAAAAACCTGATTATTCATATCTATTTCTTTTTCATCAGATACTATTTCTTCCATAGTAATACCATACAATTTTGAAAATTTATATAATTCATCAGCTTTAACAGAACGATTGTCATTTTCAATATTTACAATAATATTTCTAGTTAAATTTAAAGTAGTGGCAACTTGTTCTTGTGTTAAACCTAAAAATTCTCTAGCAGCTCTTAGTTTTTCTCCACAACTTTTCATGTTTTCTCACTCCTGTGTATTAAATTATACCACTTTATGTTGAATAATTCAACTTTTTTATTATTATATGTTGAATTTTTGAAAAGATACATTAAATACTTACATATCATAATTAATTGCAAAAGCATCAACTTCATCTCTCGATAAATAAGGGGAAATACTATTTATTTCATCTTCATTAATTATTAAATTTTCATTAAATTTCTTTTTTATATTATCTTTTAACCAATCTGAATTCCATATTCTAACATTTGAATTATAAATTTTTTCACATATGCTACCACTTGTGTATTTTTTATTTCTATCTATTGAGATCGTTATTCTTTGTAACCATATTTCCAAATAAATAGTATTTGGTAAAGATTTGAATTTTTCTAAAATCAAGTTAATATATTTCTCTTTGTTTTTCTTACTCAAAAATTTAAAAATATTACTTAATATTGCAACACAAATTGGATATGTTCTTGGATTATTATACATAATATCAATTAATATGCTTATAACTTGTTCATAACTATTTGGTCTTCTTTTCAATTCTTCTATTTTATTTTTAAAAACATTATTTAATAATACAATTAGACTACCGCTATTTGGAAACTCTTTACTAAAATTATCAATTAAAAATAATTCTTTTTGTAATGTTAATTGTTCAAAATTACCTTGATTAATAAATCTACTAATTTTATCATCTTTAACGGATTTTATAACTATCTCTTTTGTATTATAAGTTTTTGATTGATTTAATTTAAAATTAAGTTTTATTAATACTTCTGATAAACACTTTAATATTTTATCTAATTCAAGGCTATTATTACTAAAGATTCTATAATCATCTCTATATCTTAAAATCTGATAATCTGATATATGTAATTTATTTAATTCAATAGTAAGTAATTCGTCGCAATATCCTAAAACTATCTCAGCTATAAAATCCATCAATACACTTCCTTGAGGTATACCATTTGTTTGACCATATTTCATTTGTTCTATATCAATATCAATTAAATTACCAATATATGAAAGATCATTTTTTATTGTTTTTGCTATATTTTCAGTATGCAACGCCCAAGAAATAGTGTGTGTATATATTGATGGATAGCAATTAGAAATATCTGTATTTGCCATTATAAGATATTCCATTGATGAAGAAATACTTTTTTGTTCATATTCACCCCACCATTTAAGTATAGTTTCTTTTTTATCAGACTTTTTCTTATTTGATTCTCCTGGCATGCTACAACAAATTATTTTAGGATTAGAATGTAATTCTTTAATTCTTCTTTTTATGAAATTCCAGTTTTCATTTTCACAAATATCATTGACTAACTTTACATATAAAATTGGATGAATTAATTCAAATGGTCTCCAGGCATATTTACCATCTTTGTTATGTATTAAAACATAGTCAACATTCTCTTTAGTTTTGGGGCCTTCTTTTTTACTTTTTGCAATTGCATTATAAAATTCTTTATTTTTTATTAGCGAATCTGACAATGTTAAAATTGGTTTAAAATCGAAATATTTTGGTAGATCAAAGTTAAAATAACTCTCTGGTTTTAAAAAAAATTCTTTTGCTTCTGATGCACTCATTTTAGTTACTACTTTCATTTTCACACCTTCTTATTTTGGTAACATCATATTAAGTTTCTAATTCTACAATGAGATTTACTATATTTAATTTAAATATAAATTTTTTTATTTTCTTTTGTGATTTTAATTTCTTTTAGGTTCATATTGCTATTATTTTAAAATTTGGTTTAAATTAAACAAAAAAGAATTATAAATATCTTAATTATATTTTTTATTAAAAATTTACATTTATTTCCAGCTTTTATTATAAAATAAAGTATTAAAAAAGCAATGTTATTTTAACATTGCTTTAGTAAAAAAATATAACGTTATCACTTGAGATAATCGCTGTTTAATTAATTTACTTTTTTATAATTCTGCTTATGTTTTTAATAAGTTCCCAATTATTTCTTTTTAAGCACTCATCAAAATCAAAATCTTTTATTATTTGATTTATTAGACATTCAATCCATAAATAATACTTATTTGATTTTTTTGAAAACATTGATAACAAACTATATTTCACTTTTAATTCTATATAATATGATATTTGTATATCATCTTCACTTATTTGATAATCATTTGCAAAAAAATTATAAAATTCCATAGCAGGAAATGGAGAACTTGCATCATCTATTCCCCATTCAATGGTTATTTTAAAAAACTTTGATTTAATTATTAATGAATCGCCTTTTGTGATTAATATTGCATCTTTTGGTATAGAAATGCTAAGTTTATTGTAAATATATCCTTTGTCATCTATTATTGAAAAAAGTTCTGCATCTTTCATAATTTCGCTTCTATTATTATGAAATACATTTCTTTCCTTATAATCTTTGGCTAATGTCATTACAAAAATATTATTTAAGATACTTTTAGGAGCATTATTAAAATCAATAGTCCTAATATCTTCATCATCTAAATAAGCATAATCAGTTAATAGCTCTAGTATTTGATATTCAATTACATTATTAATTACATATGAAAAATAACTTTTTTGTAATTTAATTATATTATTATTTATTTTAATTTTTTTTAAAGAATTATTATATTTTTTATTAAACTCTTTATTTTCTAACATAACAGCAGTTATTAGACTACCTATATTAAAAGAAGATATATATTCTAATGATTTATAAATTTTCTTGTTTTCGCCATTTAAAATAATATTTCCCGTAATAATTTTATCTATATTTATAGATTTAACTTTTACTTTTAAATAATATATTATAATGATAATACAAATGATAATACCAATTGACATTATAATAATATCTTTTATGTCATTTAATTCAAATATACTTGAAGATATTAAATTAATACTTAAAGAAATTAGTATTGTAATTAAAATAATTTCTATAATTTCAGATTTTTTATTTTTCATATCATTTATTTTACATCCATTTCTAATAATATTTCAAATAGCTCCATTCATTAATAGGAATTGATATTCTAATCTTTTCAGTTTTTATAAATATCTGATAATGGAATATATTCAGGATATTCATTTCTATATAGATTATCCAATAATCTTAACAAATCGTTTTTCATAAAGATTACTCTTCTTCGCCATTATTATAGTTATTTTATATAAAAAAAGCAATGTTAATTTATTAACATCGCACTTAGGTATTATTTAAATATTGTTCTACAATATTAGTATTTCTTTAATTCCTGTACTTTTATTTATTCCCATAAGTAGTAATTGTATAAGCTAGGTATATCATAATGATTTGATATAAAATAATATTTACTACTATATTTATAATTGTTGGTATTTTATATCCAATATATCCAAACAGGCATCCCATTACTATACATATTATTCCACTCCAAAAATTTGTCCAAGTTCTTTTATCCTTTTCTTTATCTTTGGTAAATGGTAATATTATACCTACTACAATAAATAACCATGCTGATGAAATAAATTTAATAGCTCTATTTTTTAATGTCTTCTCTTTTATAAAAATATTATTTAAATAATTATTTTCTTTTTCAGATATTTCTTGAATAATTGAATTATACTCTTTTTCTAACATATCATTTTTACTTATTTCTTTCTCATCAATTTTGCTTATTTTTTCTAAAATATCAATTCTATTTGATACTCTTTTATAATAAAGAAAATTTGCATCTATAATTGGATATAAAATTATAAGTATTAATATTGCAATAATAAAGAACCATGCAATTTTTTTATAATTTTTAGAATCTTGTAACAAATTTAAAATTACTTCTTTCATATAAATCTCCTTCATCGTTATATTTATCTTTCAGTTATTTATTAAATAAAAATAATCTTTTTTAAAATTTTCAGTATTTAAATATTCATTTAAATTACAACATTTTTATATTTTATTAAATATATCTTTAATATTATTTAATATTACATTTTTAACTATGAAGTTATATTTTTTTTCATTAAATGATATATTTTGTTTACTACAATAAGATTTTAATCCTTTATTGTCGTATACTAATTTTCTAATAATTCCGATATGTAACTTGCTACTAATATTGGATTCTTGTTAATAAATTCTTTTATATCATTAGACATACTCTGAATTTCCTTTAACATTTGTGAATCTTTATTAATAAAATTGCCATTAATATTTGGATATAATAAATCATTATATTTGTTCAAATATTCTGGAGTACATTTTTCCTTATTAATTGTAGCTAAAACTGAAAATAATTCTAAGACTATATAATTATAATCTAAAATTTCTTTATCGTTAGCTAAATACTTTAAACATGAATATAAAATTATTTCCATAAAAAATGCATTAATCTTGAAAGCAAAAGAAAACAACTCCTCATCCTTATTCATTTTTATTTCAATCATTTCGTTAACCATTAAAGTACTATGAGTATATAAACACAATTTATCATAATAATCTTGTAATATATTACCTATCATTCTAGTACTAATATCATTAAACAATTCCGGATTAATTTCTTTTAAGTGTTTTTTAAAACTATTTCTTAAAAATGATAACTTGGTATATGCTCTTTTACTTTCATCAAGGCCTAATACTTTAAATTCATCATAAACATTATCATCAAAATGAATCATCATAGCCATAATTGTATTTTCAAAACAAGATCTTAATAAAGTATTTGCATCAACTAGATTATTATGATTCAACATTCTACTTACATTATGGATTGTTATTAAAGATTGATTAAGTAAATTTTTTACTTCTTTATGAATACTATCGATTTTATAGATTCTTGTTAAATTTATTCTACTTGACTTCCTTAATGGTTTAATAAAATCTTTTTTTACTTTAAAATCAAATTTTTCCTTCATATTTTTTATGTCAGTATATAGCAAAAATTGAATAATTCTTTTTGCTTCATTTTCCGGTAATTCATCCAGTTTCTTTTGAAGTTCTTCATTAGTCATAATAATCACCTTAATTGTTAAAAATTATTATAACATAATTAATAAAATTACTTGACTAAAAATATTAATTATAGCTATAATTTGTATCTAACATTAGCTTAAAGGATAAAATACTACTTTTACAAAGATGGAATTTGTGTATTCGAGTCCCACAAAATATATTTTTTTAAAAAGTCTTACTTCGTATATAAGACTTTTTATTTTGACATTAATTATGTTTATTTTTTCCAATCTTCATTTGTTTGTAGATAAACTTAGTTATTAATTTTTTGCTTATTTCAATCCTCTATATATTTTTTCTTTTAAATTAATTTGGTTTGTTTTTTTTAGAAAATATCGTTATATTAATTTTATTAATCAGGAAAGACTATTTTAGTATACTTTTCTAATAACAATTTTAAACCTATGTTTTCATCTCCGTTTTTTATTCCTTCGAGTATTTTTATAAAATCTGAATCAAATAGAGGAATTATTAAGTTGTCACTATCTCTATAAATATCATTACATCTTTTTAAAAGAGTTTGGTAATCGTTTATTGTTCTAGAAACAGAGATTCCAAATTTACCTCTTTGTTTACTAAATCGTCCTAATAATTGATCTAATTCTGGATTTTTGATATCTGATTTATAATTTTTACATTCAACTATTATGAAATTTGCTGGAATATTGAACTTTTCAAATAAATCATAGAAGAAACCATCCCTTGATGTGTTATTATATACAATATCTATTCTTTTCCTTCCATCATTTATTTCAACTTCTTTTTTAGGATTACTTATATTCGGATAAAATATAAATTCTAAAATACATAGCATAGTAATATGGTATTCTTCTGCATATTCATTTCCAGGTTTTATTTGTTTAAGCTTATTTATTAAATAATCAGCGATTTTTCCTTTATTTTCTTTGAAATCAATATCTTTCATTTTTTTAAATGATTCATCTTTAAAATCTTTAAAAACTCTTGGGTGTGCACTTGTAAAATTTGCTAGCCAATCTTTGGATGCGTTCTTGCCCACATCAATTTTCAGTTGTTTTTCTTTTATATCTTTTTTTGTTACGAAAGGAGTACCTTTATTTTTTCTACCTTTTCTATATTGAACAATATTTGATTTATTTCTAATATTTTCAGATTGTAAGAAATTAAGAACAAAGTGATTATAATAATCTTCAGCTGATATTCTATCTCCATAGGTAACTATAATTTTAGGGACAAGTAAATATCTTTTCCCATTTATAACAAGCATATCTGTGTATTCTTGTTTCCAAGTTCTAGAATTTGTATCCCAAAACATACCAGATGCTATTCCAGAAGTTAAAGGAATATTGAAAATTTGGCACTGATTTTGCGTATATTCAATTAATAACTTTCTTATAATGTTTGTTGTCATATCTGATAATCTATCGGAGTTTACTCCTTCAACAAAAACTTTAATGTCTTCTAAGGATTCTAATATTCCTAATCTTACTGCTTTACTCTGTTTAATTGCCTCAAAAAAATCAGCCGATTTTTTTGGACCAAATCCATTTCCTCTTGGTTTGCCTTTTGAAAATCCTAAACATGTTTCATTCACTTCATTCAAATTTATAAATATAGAACGAGCTTCTTGATATTTGCCTGCTGCTAATAGTTCAGTCAAATAACTAAAATAATTATTAATTATTCCGTTAGCCTCATCAATAAAAGGTCCAGATAACTTTGAAATTCTATATGGATCTATGAATAGTGGTATGTCTTTATTTATGTCAATATCAACAAAATCTAATTCACTTTGACTTTTATTTAATTTATATTTTTTGGAAATTTTCATAAAACGCCTCACATTTAAAATATGCAATACTATTTTTTTAAAGAAAATACTGCATTTTATATAATATTATATATTATTTTTTTTATATTCAAAATATTTTTCAAGATTTTTATCAACACAATAAACAAAACAACCTTTCATTCCTCTTGTCATCAGAGTTCGATATGTATTCTTTATTATGTTATCTGCTATTTTTTGAGCGACTGATTCTCCTTGTTCTCTTGCAATTTTATTAATTCCTCTTAAAGATTGGTCCGTAGATGCACGTTTATGATAATCTGTAACAATATGTCCATCTTCATATCTCATATCGTCACCAATAATAACTCCTACATAATCGAATTCTAATCCTTGAACTGTATGAATGCATCCTGCTTCATGTATTGAATTTTCACCAATAGCAAAAAGTTCTCCAGATTCTAGATTCCAACTTATTCCAAAGTTGAATTCTGGAATTGTTATTTCGTGAAAATTTGAATCATTTCTTGTTCTACCTGTTGGCCATTCCCAGCAATAGCCAGCCACTATTCTTGATTTGTTATTTATTTCATTTTTTTCTTCAATAGCTTTTCTCATTTCGTTTGGATCATCAAATACTTTAAAATCATAATCAAAGCCATCTATATTAAAGTTTGCAGTATCTCTTATTTCTAAAACATTATCAAGCCACGCTAAATATCCGTCTGATCCATTACATCTAAATTGTGAATCCAATTCATAAATATAGATACCAGCTCCTTGTTCTTTAGCAAATTTCTTTATTAAGTCTTCGCTACCTATATCTTTAAGAGTTACTTTTTGATTTTCATCAATAAAGAATACTGAAAACTTAGCAGCATTTATGATTTCTTTGATTTGATTTTCACCTTTATTTTGAAATAATCCTGATTTTTCATTTAATCTATGCGCTTCATCTACTACTAAACAATCTAATTTATTCCTTTCTTCATCGATAAAATTACCAGAACTTTGGAATAAATGATTTATATAAGTTTGAGTATATTCACCTCTTAGTTTTGAAGAATAAACATTTCTAGGAGCTGAATTTTTGGTTACATAAAAGCAAGTCATATTTCTTCTATTTAATTCAACTAATAAATTGATTGCTAAAACTGATTTTCCTGTTCCTGGACCACCTTTAACAATCATAACATTTTTAGTATTATGAGCTACTGTATCAATAGCATTTTTTATTGCATATTCATACACAATCTTTTGTGTATCAATCATATAAAATTCTTGATTGCCTTTTAACATATTTGTTAAAGAATCTTGTAACATTTTAGATGGTCTAATTCTACCATTATCTATCTCATAAAGAATATTACCATCATCACCATCTTCAATATACCTTTTTATAAAATCTCTTAATTTTAAAACATCATTATGGCCAAATAAAGGAGCAGCATCAGTATATTCTTTATAGTTATTTGATAGTAATGTATCATCACTATCAAAATAATAATTATGTAAATATGCACAAGGTATAACATTAATATCTTTTAATTGTACTGATTCATTATAATCTCTTATTAGGTTAGCATATGTCATAGCTTGATAAGAAGGATGATTAACATCTCTTAATCCTCCTCCAGTAAAAGTATTTACTTTATATATACCATCCATTTCTCCTACTTCAGTACATTTATCCCATTGTTTTAATTCTATTATTATGACATTAGATTTATCTTTATTATATCCAGACATCATAAAATCAATTCTACAACCAGTTGGAGGAATATTATATTCAATAGCTATACCAGAATTATTTGGTATTTCATTATCACTCAATACACCTCTCATATATTGCATAGAATTTTTCCATGAATTAAATTCAGGAGCACTAGGCCTTCTTTTAATAACTTCAATATATTTATTTCTTATTTTATCAGCAATAATACCTAAATCGACATCATTAATAAATTCTGATTTTATTCCTTCATATACTAACATATTACACTCCCCTATATGTACATTATAATTGAATTATTCTCACAATTATGATTTCTTTCAAATTCTTGAACACTGCAATAATCAAATTTAGGTATTCTTAAATGATTATATTTTTCATTTAACAAATATGGGCAGAATTCTATTCCACAATTAAGTTGTTCTATATAAACCTTGTAATTATTCGAAGAATTATATACATAATATGTAAATCCTCCATCAAAAACATTGTCATATATTTTAATTGGTTGTCCAGGTTCAACAACTTTTGGTTTAGATAAAGATGTATATAGATGTTCTAAATATGAAAATTTATTGTTTTCACCAATGCATTCTATCATAATTTCTCCGACATAATCATCTACTTTTGATTTTAAAGTTTTTAAAAAAGCATCTCTATCTATTATGTCATTCGGTAACGTAAGCTCAGTCTTAGTTTCAATATCATATATCGTATCTTGAGTATAATTTTCACTTAATCTAATTTCTTGAAATTTATCAAAACATTTTTTTGATCCAATCCAGGCTGAATCTGTTTCTTCCATTATTCCATCTTTTACTTGAATAACTTTAAATTTATCATCTACATTACATATTATAAAATCAGTCCTATTATTTGTTTTAATATGGATTTCAAGTGCTTTCCTACATATGTCTTCAAATGACTCATATAAATTTTCGTCTACATATTTTAACAATTTATTGTAATCTTCAAGCATTCCGGCAGAACTTATACAAATTTTTTCATTAATAATTACATTTTTTACTACTCCCAAAGCTTTTATTTTTTTATAAACATCTGTACCTATACATTTAATTAAAATATCTTCTTCATTAGGCTTGACTGTTATTTTATTATCAGCAAAAACTCTTATTCTATTTTGATACTTTTTAGCAACAATAAAACTCATTTTTCACCTATAATTTGTTATATTTAGTACTTTTACCTTTGGCTTTTTCAACAGGATATTTCTTTGCTGTTTTCTCCATTTTATCTAAAACTATTTGTTTGGGATCTAATCCTAACTTATCTGCCATTAAGATACAATAATTTATAACATCTGCCAATTCTTCTTTTACTTCATCTATATCATATTCGTTATTCCATTGAAAACATTCTAAAAGTTCTCCAGCTTCAATAGATATACTTTTGGCAAGATTCTCTGGAGAATGAAATTGATCCCATTCTCTCTCTTTTGTAAACTCTACTACTTTCTTAGTTAATTCTTGCATAAATATCACCTAGTTAAATTATAACATAAAAACTTATATTATACCGTTCTCTAAATAATTAATCCGTTATAATTATTTAAAATATAAAATTTTTGTTACTTCAACATTTCATCTTTTATTGTTACAACAGTATGAATATGAAAATAAATTTTTTTATAAATATCTACTACTAAAAATTTCTGCTACAAAAAAAATTCTTAATAGATCCTGTACTGATGCCTTCTTTCATTCCTCGAATCATATTATATTGTTCTTATTTTACATGCTAATATTGAAATTGATTTCATTTATTTTATAATTATTTAGAGCTATTATTGCAATTTATCTTAAATTATTTTATAATTCTTATAGGCAACTATTGCATTTAGTTTAGCTATCTAGTATAATAAATATGTGGGTGGTATCATGAAAAAAAACATCAAAAAATTTAGAGTAATATCCTTATTTTCCGGTGCTGGAGGTATGGATTTGGGTTTTATAAATGCTGGATTTGATATTGTATGGGCAAATGACTTTTTTAAAGAAGCCGTTGAATCATATAAGAAGAATATAAGTGAAAATATAGTTTTTGGTGATATAACAAAAATTAAAAGTTCTGAAATGCCAGATGATATAGATTTAGTAATTGGAGGCTTTCCTTGTCAAGGATTTTCTGTTGCTAATACAAAGAGAAGTATGAAAGATGAAAGAAACTTTCTATATAAAGAAATGTTAAGAGTCATAAAAGACAAAAGTCCAAAATTTTTTGTAGCCGAAAATGTTAAAGGCATATTATCTATGGAAAAAGGTAAAGTTATTGAAATGATTAAAAAGGATTTTGAATCATTAGGATATAAAGTAGATGCTAGATTACTAAACGCAGCTGAGTATGGTGTACCACAAGCAAGAGAACGAGTTGTAATTATAGGTAATAGATTAGGTTTAGATAATCCTTATCCTACTCCAACTCATTGGGTTGATAGTAAAAAATATACATCGAAAAAAGGATTAAAAAAACCAATTACTGTAGAAGAAACAATTGGATTTCTAAGCAATGTTAGGTTAAGTGACTTCCCAATAAAATTAGAGGATGGCAAAATAATTTATAATCATATGGCTGCAACTAATGTATATGACAAGTTCTGGGGAAGAAAATATACAGTAAACCAAGCTGACATTTGTGATTACTTAAAATTTTGGAGAGATAAGTCAGGTTATACAACAAAAAAGGTTGATGACCATTTCGGTTATAAATATACAGCTGGTCACTGGTTTAGAAAAGATAATCATTCTGGTAGTATACCTAAGCCATCTGATTGGTGGGAATTGAAAAAGATTCTGGGATTTGATTCAAAATTTGATAAAAAAGTTACTACAATGGTAGAAAAAGAAATTAAATATGAACAATCTTTAAGAATTACAAATTGGGATAGGCCAAGCGATACTATTACTGCAACAAGTCCTGAAATTCATGTCAATAAAGAAAGAAGACTCAGTGCAAGAGAATGTGCAATGCTTCAGACATTTCCTATGGATTACGAATTCGTTGGAAGTTTAAATGTTGTTTACAGACAAATAGGCAATGCTGTCCCGGTTAAATTAGCTGAACAAATAGCAAAAGGTATTTATGATAAATTAAAAGAAGAAGATTTTGATTAATAGTCTTCTTCTTTTACATTGTCATAAATTTTACAATATTTTTCTTCTCCACACCATGGTTCGTTTTTGGAATTATATCTTTCTTTTAACCACGAATCATTAAATCTAGCCGTATTCCCGTTTTTTACAGCATATAAATATATATCCCAATGATTGCTTTTTAATTTTTCGACAGTCCACCAAACCTGATTTCTTTCTTTATCATAATAGCCAATTTTACTTTCCCATATAACTCTTTCCCATGATTCTGGGATATCAGTCGCCTGTTCTATTCTTGTAAATTTAGAATTTGTTGAAAGATTTGAAAATTCATCTTTTGATGTTATACGTCTCGGTTTATAATAAATACCATTTTGTAAATCAAAATAAGTATAATCTTTAAAATTATTAAATAAGTCATTATCAAATAAATCACTTAATGCGCCGTTAGGGAGGCAAGTTATTACTATGCTTGGATAACTATCACTATTTATAAAATAAAAAGTACCGTTTCCGTCATCAGAATATCCTATTTTTACCAAGTATGTAAGCAATGGCTTATGTGTTCTTGGATCAATTGCTTGTAAGTTAGACTTAACATTAAATCCTGGAAAAGGACCGGATGACAACACTTTTTTATTTAAAAAGGATGTTTGATTATGTTCAAACTGTGTTGTAGTTAATTCTCCTGAATTACCAACTTTATCTATAGTTTTTACATCTAAATTTAAAATTATATCATCTAATTCCAATGCTATATCACAACTTATCGGAGAAGAATAAAAATTTTCAGCGCCTGAAAATCTTCTATAAATATGATGCCTTAATAATCGTTCTGATACTTCTTTGACTTTATTTTTCTTTCCCCAAACTTCGTCCAAAATATAATAATATTCTTGCGTTTCTTTTTCAATATGTTTAAGATCACGAATAAATTCATCTGATGTTACCATTTCTTCAATAATTTTCATATATTTTTCTTCTAAATCTAATATTTCATTCTGTCTTTCAGAACGATTATAATTGATGTTTTGTTTACTCATAAGATACACCTCTGTTAAAATTATATCACAATTTTATTTTTGAAAAACATTAGTGGGAATTTTTTTTAGTATCAACACTAAAATAAGAATTAATTATAAGGTATATTTCATTTAAAGAAGTATATAAATCTTTACCTTTTAAAATTGAATTGTATCGATTATATTGAGATTTAAATTTTGAATCTTCTAATGGTAAATCATTCCAAAAAACAGAAAAAGATGAAGGAAACAAATCTGATGATGGATATAAATCTGGTGATGGATACAGTGCTGGTGTACTTAATATATAATTAAAAATTTGAGCACTATGTTTTTTCATATTGTTTGCATATCTAATTGCACTTATGATTTGTTGTTCTTTAGTGCTTAATTTTTTTACATTTACATGATTCAAACAAATTTCAAGCCATGATAAAACATCAAACAAGCATTCTTTTAACTCTATTTCATTAACTTCATTGTCATCTTTAAACTTGTTATAGTAATTATTGAATATCTCCATCTTTTTGTCTAATATAATTTTTACATCAACCATTTTATTATCCTCCTGGTTATTTATAATTATATCACAAAAAAAGGCCTATTATATAGGTCTTTAAATAATTTATTCTTTATTAAAATCAGGCATTTCAAGCACTAACCTCTTTGGTTTATCTTGATCTTCTGTATACTTAAGCCATTTTTCTTCTCTTACTCTATCTATTGTATCTAAGTCATGTTGATATTTAAGTAGTGATATTTCTTTAGCATATGAATCTTCTTTTTTACTATTTCTTTCTTGACCTTTTAATAATAAAGATCTATATCCATCACTTAATAATGAATTAGTATATTTAGTATATAGTTCATTTGAATCATCTAAGTCATTATTACCAATATCTATTTTATATACTTTAGATAATAACTTAACTGTATCTTGATATGATAAACCTTCATATAACATAATATAACCTGTTATATTAAATGATTCACCACATGCAAAACAACGACCTAGTCCTACGCCATTACTAATACCTAGTGAGGGACTTTTTTCTTTATGAAATTGACAACTAAATAAATATGAATCTAGAGAATATGGTTTTATTCTAGGATTAGTATTATTAGTATATACTAAGTGAGTTAAAGAACATTCTTCTTGTAAGTATTGTCTTAATGATTTAGGAACAATACTTTCTTCTAATAGTTTTAATAACTTATTATAATCAGTTAATACTTGAGTTATTTCATCTAGCCAAGCTCTTTTATTATCTCTAGTAGTTATATATTCTTCTTTATCTTTTTCATTTCCTTTTTGTCTTAAGATATAACTATATAATCTTACATATTCATACCAGTCTAAATAAGCTCTTCTTTTCATAAAAACTATCTCTTTAATTGCTTTTTTTATTATTTCATAATCATCTAAAGTTAAACCAGTACTATGTAAGTAATAATAGTATTTATTTAATTCTTGGTTATAAATATAAAATAATTCATAATCACTTATTTCATAGTTTCTTTCTTCTTCGTTCATATATTATCCTCAAATTCAATAATATCTATCTTACTCTATCTATATTAGTAAGTCAAAAGAAAGTTAGCTTAGCTTTGGAGAGGATATTGTAAATTAATTATCATTAATGATTGCTTTTTTGAATCTCACTGATATAAATGTTTTTAAATAAATTATTATTGTTAGTGCCAAGTATTACTTAAAAAGTCTTCCTTAAAATAAGAAAGACTTTTTAATTTATAAAACCAAGGTAGTTAATAATCGATTATCGAGATTTATGCTTATTTATAAAATTATTTTTGTATTGCTACAGTTAATTTGGAAATAAGTAAATTATTTTACTGTATACTCTATATTATTATCTTTGCACCATTCAATAGCAATTTCTCTGTATTTACTATCTCTAAAGCTATACCAATTATCGATAATACCGAAATTAATACATGTATCTTTGAATCTTCTAAATGCACCTTTGCCACTTATTGACATATATAATTGATTGTAAATTCCTACATCGTCTATTGTTTCAATAAATTCTTCCATCATACTATATTCATCTATATAAAACTTCGATGGTAAAGATAAATATTCATCATATATTTTTTCCATTTCTTCCGTAGAAATATCTGTATACTCATTTATATAAACTATATCATTATTTACTGGATTTAAATAAGCTCTAGTATCCATTCCATCATTAATAAATTCTAAAGCATCAATTATATCATCTAATTTTACTTTCATATTTTTCATTTATACTCAGTTCTCATCTCTATAGGGGTCCAACCATTATTTATCCAAATTCTAGAGTTATTATAAATTTTAACTAAATAATCTAGAATCTCATTAATGTTTTCTTCTGTAATTTCTACCCCATATTCTTGAAGCATTTCAACCGTTCCAGATATAGAATCATTACCTAATCTATACATATCAGAAATTATTTTTAAAATCATCTCAATAATATCGTCAGATATATTTTCTTTTTCTAAATACTTTTTAAATTGGTCTTTTGATTTATTTTTTTCATAGTAGTCATAATTTGAGTATTTAAGTAATTCATTTAATTTAAATGGTTTTCTTTTTATTGTTTTATGGCGTAATATTATATTCTTTAATAATTGTTCTAAATCTCTAGATTGTAAAATCTTGTGAATCAAATATACTTCGTTATTGATACGGATTGATGCTATGTAGTCATTTCTTTCACACAATAGTGGTATGTTATCAGGAATATCTAATTTATTTCCATAGTATAAATTATAATAATATTCTAAACTACTATATGGAACTGCTCCATATAATTCGACCATTGATCTAGCTAAATAATATGTTTTAGTATTTTGATCTACTGTTTTTTGTATTTTATTTAAGTCTATGTCTTTTATAATATTATAAACATCATCTGTCATAGAAATGTAAAATTTATTTTCTCTGCGAAAGATAAATACTAAACAAGTCATATATAAGACATGATATATATCTACACTTATATCGTTATCTTGAATTGTGCCTTTATTTGATATTAAATCTTTCAATAAAGTAAATTCTTTATCAGTAAACCCTTTGATTAATTCAGTTAGTTTATTTGCGTCAGTAAGAGCTTTATAAATCATATTAATAGTTTCTCTTTTTGGTTTATTACTTAACTTTTCGATATTTAATAATTTGCCAACGTGTTTTAAATCAGTCACTACTATAGTTTCAAGTAGTCCTCTTAAGTCTTTTACTATCGGTGTATTAGCTGCATTTGCCAAATTAAAATCTTCTATGGTTGTACTATATAATATTTTATCAATTATCTGTTTTATTTCTATCGGAATATAATATGAGTAATAATCACCTTTATTATATAAAAATATAATAAGCAATTTAATATCTTGTTCATAAACTGATAAGAATTGGGAATTTTCATTATTCATTAAATTTTCAAAATATACTTTAGTAAATTCATCATCTTTTGCTTCGTTTAAGCAATATTCAAAAAAAGTTAAAATATAATCTTTTAATTCATATATATCATTAACATTATACTCTTTCATCTTTTTATCAAGTATTTTTTTATCTAATGCTTGTAATGAAGATAATAAATCTATTTTCCCTTTTTTTACTAAATATTTTTCATATTTCATATTTGACTCCTATTTAATTTAATATTAACGATTAATTAATTCTTTTAACTTATTAATTTGGTTATTTAATAAAATACACAATCTATTGATACGAGTATCAGAATATCCAGTTAAATGTTGATATTGATGTAGTAAATCGTCAAACCATTCTACTATTCCATCTAATTTACTGATATCTATTCTTTTGATATTTTTAACTACTTTAATTATTTCATCAAAAGGTTTTACTTCATAAAATAATCTTCCATTACCTTCAATATGAATTTCTTCTTCATCGTAATATTCAATATTTAAACTTTGACCATTATCAAATATTGGAGCTACATCTAACCATTTTAAAGTATTAACATCTCTTATAATACCAAAGTTATTTAAGTGTCTATCTTCATTCATAATAAGATAATCTAGAATATACATATTCTCTACTTTTTCTCTAGCATTTTCTATGCCATTTTCTTCTAATTTTTTAATATATTCTTCATAATCTTTTGAATTATCATGTCTTGGCATATCATGTTTTATTTGAGAGCAGGTAATAAATTCAGTATCTTTAGTTATAAAACATGGGCATTTAGATACTACCATATCTTTATATGTATCTAAAGTATACTCTACATGATTAAATCCTAATCTTTTACATATTTCACTTGCTAATACTTCATTAAATGGTTGTAATGTTTCATTTTTATATCCACCTTTTAATAAGTATCTTGTACCGTTTTCGATTATCCAAGCTTTTTTTAACATACCATCTGTAGTATTATTAGGTGTTTTTAAAGATGTTTCTTTAGTTATTGTTTTACTATTAGTTGATAAAGATGCTTCCATGAATTCCGCATAATCAAAATCGTTATCAAAGAAGTTAATATCATCATATAAAATATTACTTTCATAAGGTTTTAACCAATATTGATCTGATAAAGACAAGCCAAAGGCTTTATCTAAAAGTTCATAAGGAGCAGTTATATTTAATCGATGTAATAATAAATCTAATTTATCACGCCATGATGGAATTCCTCTTCCTTTAAACCATTCACTTAAATTAGTTATAAAAGAAGTACTATTAAGATTATTTTCATTATATAAACTCTTTAAAATATATGGTGCATAATTAATGTTTTTTATTTCATATATAGAATCAAAGAATTTTGAAGTTTCATTATATTCTGTAACCAATACTTCAATATTTTTATTCATTAATATACATTTCATATAGGCACCTCTTTAGATTTATTTATGTTATTATTATACCATTCTTAGTAGTATAAATAAACTCTATCAAGTTATAAAGATTCTTATTTTTTTAATTTATATTTGGATTAATTATTATTAATGATTATAATGAATTTACTTCGTTAGCTCTCACTGGTATAATATTGTTTGAATAAATAAATTATTGATCTTAGTAAGCTATTTATATAGTTCAAAGGATCAAACCCGTGTTAGCGCCAAGCGCTGCTAAAAATACCTTCTTTAGTTTAAAGATGGTTTTTTTATTAAAAAATATAAAATAAAAAGATGATTATTAATCATCTTCAGAATAGTAATCATCTTCTTCTAGTTCTTCTTCTTCAAAATCATATGGAGAATATTTACCTTCTCTTACTAAGTCTTTTTGCCATTCTTCAAGATTAAGATCATCCATTTCACTTTCTA
>CANRAH010000018.1 GCA_947628565.1 uncultured Bacilli bacterium | reverse complement strand
TCAAGGTACGAGGTCTAGTTTGTTGAACATAATATAGCTCCTTTCTCTGTTTAGAGTTTTTATATTCCAAATCTAGAAATTCTAAAATTTCTTTTAAAATATCTAAATTAAGGGAATTAGTAGAAACAGAAATATGGTTTTCTAATTCATGAAGAAAAAGATTATTATCTAAAATATTATTTAGGTAGTTAACAAAACTGTTAAATAATGATATTATATTCATTGAGAAAACAACTCCTTAAAACCTTTTAAGCTTCGAGCTTTTATTAAAGGTCTGTTTATTTTGGTGATAAATTAATTATATAACAGTTTTAAAATTTTGAGTGTTTTCTCTTTTTTTATATAATTTTATATTTTCCCACATCTAGTTTACTACATCTTTCGTGGTTGATTTTGTTGACATTATTAATATTGTGAGTAGAATATAGTTTATAAAAGCTAAAATTTTATTATAAATTTAAAAGGGAGAAAAAATGAGATTAATAAATAGTGCACAAATAGAAGAATATATAAAAAGTAATTCAGAAGAAGCCAAAAATGAATTTTTTCATATTATAGATATGCTTATAAAAAATACTGTAGAAAACCTAACTAAATTTGATATATCTAGTTGTAATGATACTCGGCAAATAGGATTAGATGGTGTTGTTGAGTTTTCTGGTTCTAATAAATATTTAGGTAATAAACATGCTAATATAGAGATAGGAACAAATGAGGATTATCTAAGACAAGCAAATGAATATATTGAAAAGATAAATCCTAATAAAAATAATAATTTTATTTTCATAACACCATATAGATGGATTACTATAAAAAAGTCAAAACTAGATTGGATTAGTGAAAAGAAAAAACAATATGATTGGAATGATATTAAAATAATTGATGCTTCAGTTCTAGAAGATTGGCTTGAAGAAGATTTAGTGACTACTAAATATTTACTAAATAGATTAAATATAAAATCTAGAAATATTCACTCAATAGAAGAAAAAGAACAGCATTATAAAGGAAAAACAGAAAAAAGAATTGGACTTGATTTTTTTAATTATGAAGATAAAGAATATGAAGAATTATTATCAAAATTAGAAAAAGAGTACTATAACATAGTAGCACCAACTAAAGAAGAAGGGCTGTATGTTACATTATATTATTTAAAGAAATTAGGCAGGAAAGATGTTTTAATAATTGAAAATGAAGAAACATGGAATGATATTATTGATATAGTAAAAAATAGTATACTTGTTCCTTACTTTTATCATGATGAAAATTTACAAACACCCAAAAGTAGTACAAATATTACCATTTTTATTCATGATGAAGATGAAATAACAAAAAATTATGACTACAAGATTAAACAGCGTACAATTAATAACTTGATTAAGTGTTTAGAAGAGTATTATAAATCAAATGAAAATATAGATTCTGATAAAGTAAACTCAATAATAGATAAAAGTTTAGGTAAATATATGCCTTTAAAAAGAGAAATATTTAAAGAAAAAAGTAAACCACAGTGGTATAACGAAGAAAAGATTAAGTTACTATTATATCTATTTTTCCTAAATAACTTTAGATCAAGTGATATGAAACTATTTAAAGATTTTGGATTAAATATAGATGAATTAAAAGTCTATCTCAATAGAATTACTATGAATAAAGATCCTTTTATAATCTACTACAAAGAATGGGACAACTACAGGGTTATAAATATTTATGATGCTATTGATTGGTTGGGTAGAGTAATTGATGAAAATGACATTAAATGTTTAATTAAAGTTGCCAAAAAAGTACTATCATACATTGAACCAAGATATTCACTTGAGAATATTGATGATGAATATTATATAGAAAATGTTTCAACTAAAGAATATAGCAGTAATGTTAGGTTCGGCATAATAAAGTCATTAATAATTACAAAGCGTTACTTGGAAAAAAACGAAAAAGTAAACTTAATACGAATGCTAGATAATATAATTGATGAGTACTATGATTCTATAAGTAGTTATAGTGAATTTTTAAACTTTGCAAATATATCTGAAAAGTTAGTAGAATTTGATTATGAAAAGTTTTTAAATAAAGTTAAACAATCAATTAATAACAAAGACTTTAAAAAAGTTTTTTTAAGAAATAAGAATACACTATTTTCTTCTTGTGAATACTGTAATATAATTTGGGGTATAGAAAAAGCTATAAATAAAAAAGAATATATATTAGATGCCGTGGAAGTATTAGCACTATTATATGAAATGGATATAAATTATGAAAAAGTAGGTAATAATCCATTAGATACTATGGTAAATGTTTTTCTAGGGTGGGATAATTTAACTTGCCTAGGATTGAAAGACAAAGTTAATTTATTAGAAAAATTAATACATAATCATAAGACTTTAGGTAAAGAATTATTAAAGAAAATCTTACCTAACAACAGAATTTATTGGAAACCACTATGTAAACCAGAATTTGATGTTTATGATGAACCTAAGAAAATAAAATATATTTATGAACAACAAGAGTTTTTTGAAGAATACTATAAATTATATATAGAAAATTATGCAGAAAAGTTAGAAGATTTAGTTTGTATATATAATGAAACTTACTTTATTAGTTTTAATTGCTTTGAAAATATAAAAGAAAAAACTTTTAAGTTAATTAGTATTAGTAATGATAAAAATAAGTATGAACTAAAAAAAGTTATTTCTAATCGTTTAAGAGGCTATAAAAGGTTTCATAGTCCTGCATGGGACTTAAGTCAAAAAGAATTAGAATATTTAGAGTTAGTTGAAGAAAAGATTAAGTATAATAATCCTATTTATGATTATTTATATATTTATAGTAATAATAGTAATGTTCTAGAAGATAATCTAGAGCAGGAAAAACAAAAAGCTATGCTTATAATAGAACAAAATGAGAAGTCTGAAGATATTTTGTTAGAAGAAGGAAAAAAAGAAAAATATTATTTAGTCATAAAAGATATATATGAATATAAATATAAAAGAAAGTATAATATAGATTTTATTAAGAAATTATTTTCTAAGTATTATAATTATATAGTAACTTATTTACAATTAGTTTATATTAATGAAGGTGCTGAAAGTATACTATCTATATATAAAGATGAAAAATTACAGGATTTATCAATTGATAATAAAACTATGATACTTTCAAGTGTTGGCTATGACGAATTACTTTATAGAGAAATAAAGACTAAAGAACAAGAAAAAATTTATTGGAAAAAAATAAATAAATATAATGGTAAAAAAGATGATTTTGTTTATAAGAAGTGTTTTGAATATGAAAGATTTGATATGTGTATAAGTTATATTTGTGAAGAACCTGATAAATATAATGAAAAATGCGAACTACTAGAAAAAATGATTGATACTGGTTTTGATACAAGCAAAGTAAATTATGAAATTAAAACAATATTTGAAAGCTTTTATAATTATAAAATATCCAATTTTGAAAGACTAGCAATACTAGAAATATATTATTATCAAATATTGGAAAATAAAATGTACTTTTTATCTAAAGTAGCAAGCAAGTCACCAAATGTTGTTTCTGTATTAGTTGAAATATTATTCAAAGATGATGATGGTAATTCTATTAATATTCCTAATATAGAAAAGGCTTGTTACAATAGTTATGCTATATTAAAAAATCTAAGAATAGATTTTGATAATGAAAATAGTAAAAAATGGTGTGAAGAGTTTTTAAGTATTTTAGAACGAAAGAAAAGGACAAAAGTTATGTACAGGGTATTAGGACAATTACTAGTACAATCAGCAGAAGTAGATAATGATGATAATATGTATCCTTCAAAAAGTATTAGAGAATTAATAGAATATTATAATGTTAAATCTAAAGATATAGGAGAAAAATTTATAATAGAGACTCTTAATAAAAGAGGAGTCCATAATGTTGGTATAGGAGAAGAAGAGTTAAATTTATATAAAAAATATATGGAATGGGCTGACAAAATGTTAGTAGAGTTTCCTCAAACATCTAAATTATTGAGATCTATAGCAAAAGAGTATAAGTTAGAAGCTAAACAAACAAGGGAAAGAGCTAATTATGTCATATAAAAATCTTAAAGGTAGAAAAATAAAGTTTAATGATGAAATAATTGAACTCAATAAATACATTGACTCAGGAGGTAATAGTTTTGTTTATGATTGTACCTATCAAAATGAAAAATTTGTAATTAAATTTTTCAATGCGAAAAATTTAAAAAGGTATGAAAGATTTAAACAAGAAGTTGAAAAAATTAATTGTTTAAACGAAAAAGAAGATTTTACTCCTAAAGTTATTGTCAGTTATTTTCCCGAATGTGATTATAAAAAATTAAAAAAATTAAAAAATGAAGAAGCTCCTTTCTATGTAATGGAAAAAGGACAAGAATATGATTATGGTAGTTTATCATTTGTTCAAAAGATAGAAGATATAATTGAAATAGCAAGTAAACTGAAATATATGCATAATTTAAATATTCAACATAGAGATATAAAGCCACAAAACATAATACGTTATAAAAATCATTTAACTTTCATAGATTATGGAACAGCTTGTGTTCCAGGAATAAAGACTATAGATGCTGATGAAAGAAAGGGAAGTATTGATACTATAGCTCCTGAAATGAATGAAAAGCCATCGGAGATACCAGATTATAAATATGAATTTGCAGATATTTATTCTTTAGGAAAAACTATTTGGATTATCTTAAATAATAATATATTTGCTAGGAAATTTACTACATATAATGCAACAGATGAAATTAGTAAATTAAAAATTCAGCAAGTACCAGAAGGGATAGTTAAATATATCGAAAGTTTATTAACTAACGTAACTAATACTAATTATTTTGATAGGATGTCACTTGATGAAATAATTAATGTATTTATGACAATTAAAGATAAACTTCTCAATAATTCAAATAATTGTAATATAGTTAAGTTTAAATGTATATTAGGTGAGATTACTTCTCCAAAATATGATTTAGTTTTAATACATAAAGAAGAAAAAATAAAAGAATTTATAAGAAATATAAGTGATATTGGAATACAACTATCACTAGAAGAAAATGATAAAGAAGTTTGCAATTCCATTTATCAATATTTTACAATCCAATATGGAAAAGATTATTACTATTTTTCTTCAAATAATATTAAATTTATATTTCACATAAAAGAAATAATTATAAGTCAAGAAGAAATAATAATTAAAACGAATGAGTATAATCAAATGGTTGAATATAATACTAAAAAATTTAATAATCTAGATTCATTTAGTAAAGTAGCAATTTTAACTACAGCAGTAGATGAAAACATAGAAAATATAATTATTGAATGTGAGATACATTTAAAGCTTTTGGAATTAAATTAATTAGTTTTTTCTTAATTCTGAAAAAAGTCTCTCAAACTCTTTACTTATAAGGGTTTAAAAGATTTTTTATATTTAATGTTTAACATATTGTTATTAAAGCTTTATATTATTCTGAATAATTTCTTCTATCTAGACTTAAAAAAAGAAGTTAATTTAATTGCAAAAATAAAAAATAGGCATATGATATAGGGAATTTTGTAAAGTTGTAAAAATTATCTTTTTATGTTTGTAAAAAATATAGGTAATATGCTATAATGATAACGGGTAGTTGTGAGTACAGAGGATTTTATTAATACTATTAGTTTCTCCTTGATTTTTGGTTATTACTATGGTATAATAGCAAAGACATTTGGTTGAGGGGGTTATTTATGTTAAGTGTTAGTAATGGTGTATTTAAGCAAAATATTAATGAAAGAGTTGGTTTACTTATGAATAGTGGAGTAGATAATATTATAAATATAAGAGATACTTTACTTAAAAATTTAGGTATCACGTGTAGGTGGGCTAATTGTATAAGAAATGACTTTAAGGGGGTTATTTATCATGGATAATGAGATAGCTATGAATGATGTTTCAGTATTTTTTAGTATGAAAAAGTTTGCTTATTTATTTATAAAAAGATTATTTGATATAGTTTGTTCTCTTATTGGAATTATCTTTTTAATACCTCTTTCCATAATTATAAAGGTCTCTTATGTTCTATCAGGAGATTTTCATTCTATTTTTTTTACTCAAAATAGAATTGGTAAAAATGGTAAAGAATTTAAACTTTTTAAATTTAGAACAATGGTAGTTAATGCTGATGAAGTATTATTTAAACTTTTAAAAGAAAATAAAGATTTAGCTAAAGAATATAAGAAAAATAGAAAATTAAAAAATGATCCTAGAATTACAAAAATAGGAAAGATATTAAGGAGAACATCAATTGATGAACTTCCCCAATTAATCAATGTATTTATTGGTAACATGACTATGATTGGAAATAGACCTTATCTACCAAGAGAAAAAGAAGACATGGCTAAATATTACAATGACATAGTTAAAACTCGTCCAGGAATAACTGGCTATTGGCAAGTATCAGGAAAAGAAAATACAACTTTCAACAAACGTTTAGAATTAGAAAGTTTCTATTCTAAAAATTGTGGCTTAAAGATGGATATAAAAATATTTTTTAAAACATTTGGTGCTGTTATAAAAGGTCATGGAGCTGATGAATAAATAGGGTGATTTTGTGGAAAAGAGAATTAATTATATTGATATATCACGTGCTTTTGCTATTTTAGTTATAATTTTAGGACATTCAATTGTTCATTCTGAGCATTGTAAATTAATTTATAAGTTTCTATATAGTTTTAATATTGTCTATTTTTTTGTTATCTCTGGTTATGTTTTTTCACTGAAAGAATCGTTTTTATCATTTATGAAGAAAAAATTTGTAAAGATTATGATTCCATATTTTATATGGGCTACCTTATATTTAATACCTTATATCCTTATTGGAAATCAAGTAGAGCAGAATTTCTCAATTTTGAACAAAATTTTTAAGATTATTTATGGTAATGGTAATATGTTGGCACTAAAACAAAATACTTCGTTATGGTTTTTACCAGCATTATTTTCTATGAATTTATTTTTTTATCCTATTATAAAAATAGCAAATAAATTTAAATTTAATTGGTTACTGTTAATCCCATTGTTTCTATTATCATATTTAAGTATTACTTTTCTTAATGATATTATTATTTTACCATGGGGATTAAATACAGTCTTAAATATTGGTATAGTATTTTATCTAGGATATTTGTTTAAAAAATTTAAAGTATTTGATAGAATTTTAAAAATTTATTATGTTTTTCCACTTTTTTCTTTAGGTGTATTTTGTTGTTTTTTAAATATCATAGTTTCATGTGTTGAGTATAAATATGGCAATTTCGTATTAGCTCTTATATCAGGAACTTGTATTTCAATTTTCTTTATTTATATATCATATTTAATAAATAGAAATAAAATATTGCAATACATTGGATGCAATACCATGGGATTGTTAATATTTCATAAAATAGCTATATTATTTTCACAAAGTGGGGGGGGAAGTTAACCAAATACCTATTAGATAGTAATGTTTATATTGAATTGTTATTATCTTTGTTTGTAGTATTATTGAGTATTATTACCTCACTTGTTGCGACGAAAATCGTTAAAAAGATAATGCCTATAGCAATAGGTGAAGTGTCAAAATAGTTGCTAAAATTTCAAAAGTAAAGTTATATAATTATTAAATTAAATGATATGTGTGTTTGAAGATTGGACACTTTTACAATTTATAAGAAATTAAAAGTAAAAAAGCTTTCTACTTAATTTATAATAATAAATAGTGGGGTTATTTAGGGTTAAAATATTAAATATTGGAAAATTAGAAACAATTGTAGTGTCAATAATTTTTTAGATAAAAAATATCAGAAACATATTAAGAATTGAAGATATAATTTATATAATTTAAGAAAGCATAAAATCCTAGATGGAATTTTATGCTTTCTTAAATTAGCTTTTGAAAAAAGAATAAATTTATGTAAAATTATATATAAAAGAATGAGAAAAAAATAAATTGTTTTCATATTTAATTTTGAATTTTTTAATTGATAAATATGAATAGAAGATTTTTAACACTAAATTCTATAATTTTATAATTCCTTTATTTTTTAAATTATTATAAATTTTCATTATTAATAATGTAGCATTATATCCTATTATTTTATTTAATTTATATGCCTTTTTTACCTTATAATTGTCATTATATTCTATGAGTAGCTTATCTAATTTTTTTATTTCTTTTTTCATTTCGTCAGTATATAATTTTTTAGAAAATTTTACTCTTAATATGATGTACCAATATGAAATCATATTAAAATATAAATCTTTTTGAGTACTATTTTTGTAATCATAATTTAGCCAATATTTAATAGTACTATATAAATCACTTGCTTTTTTTGGAACTCCCTGCATTGAACTAATTGAATTTGGCCTTTGCTGCCTGTAAACATAGATATTTTCATTTATTGTTTCGAGACTAAAAATATTCAAATATAATGAATATGACCATTTTATGTCTTCAGATAGTAATCCTTTTTCAAACAGAATTTTATTTTTTATTAAAGAAGTCTTTACTACTTTATCACAGGCAGAAATAGATATTCTACCTTGTTGATTTAATTGTGTCAACTTTTCAATAATATTGCCTTTTAGATTCTCAAAATCTGATTGAAAAGAGTATTTTTTTATCTTTTCATAAAAATAGACCATTTTGTATTGGATTACGTCTGCATTTGTATTATCAATGGCATCAGATATTTTCTTTAAGCAAGTATTATCATATAAAAAATCATCTCCATCAATAAACATTAAGTATTTACCATTTGCATGAGAAATGCCAAAATTTCTAGCACTAGATAAACCACCATTTTCTTTATGAAATACTTTTACATTTTCGATATTTTTATAATTATCACATAACTCACCAGATAAGTCCGTAGAGCCATCATCGACAATAATTAGTTCATAATCTTTGTATTTTTGTTTAAGTATACTACTTATACAATCATCAATATATTTGTCAATATTATATACTGGAACAATTATACTAAATTTATTCATTAATACCACCAACCTTATTTAATGTTAATTTATAATTTAACAAGCCTAAAAAGAGTGTATACAGTAAGGAACATATTCCTACTCCACCGAAACTATACAATATTGTATTTGCATTAATTATAGAGAATATTGTACTTAGAATATATACATCATTACTTTTGTCTTTATTTTTTAATGCTTTAAATAATATAGAACAAATCAAAAATATATATAACAAAAAGCATGGAATACCATACGCAAATACAAAATCTAGATATGAATTATGTGTGCTTGACAAAATATAACCATATGAATGCAAAAAATTTTTAATTGATAAATAACCAGTTCCAATAAAAGGATGATTTAATATATATTTTATTGTGAGTGTCCAAACTTCAATTCTATCATTACTTCCTTGATATGTTCTAAAAAAATCAATAGTATACAGATATTTTAGCAAAATTGCACTAAAAATTAGGAAGGTAAGTAGAAGTAGTATTTTTTTGGAAATATCAATTTTTTTATATATAAATATATATATAAAAATAGCAAGTACTATAGCTAATAATGTTCCTCTTGATCCAGTGAAAAAAACCGCAAGTCCTAAAATTATTAATAGCAAAGCTCTTTTAAATTTGCTATCAATTTTATCGTATTTTAATGCAACAACAAAAGCTGATCCAAAAATCATACCTGCAAAATTAGGATCGTAAAAAACTGATGCATTTCGTAGGTTAATCCAGTGATAATCCAAAAATGAACCTTTTCCTAATTCTATAAATATAGCAATTATGCCAAATATAGTACATAATCTAATAAACCAATTAAGAACACTAGTTTCAATTTTTTTGTATTTTGTAAAAACAAATGGAAATATATAAAATTCAATAAAGATACACATCGATATAAATATAACACTAACTACATTTTTGGCGGTATTGAGTTGATATATACCATATCCTATTACAGTATTTATGATCATTAGTGCAAAAATTATCAAAATATATGATTGATTATTAAACATTTTTAATTGTTTTTTAAAATTTTTCTCAAGCTTAATGAAAATCATCATAAATAATATCATTAGGCCAGTTAAATAATATTGTAAATAAGAATAATAATTTCTATATATATGAATTCCACAAGATAAGATACTTGTAATAATTATATTTAATACCATAATATGGTATATAGTTTCTTTCTTTATCATATTGTAACTCCTTTTTATTATTCTGAATAAATTTCAAATGTCTAATTTTTATGATTTTAACAATAAAAATAATTCTTCATACTTTTCAGTTAATTTTATAGCTTCTTTATCTATATTAAAACCAGCATCTGTTAGCTTATTATAACAATTTTTTCTGGAATATTTGTTTTTTTCTAAAATAATTATATCACACCATTGTTTAGCTGATAAAGTAAGTGATAAAAATTTTGTAGACTCGAGTATTTTAATTTCATTCGTCATAGAATTTGATAAAATGCATAAGAGACCACTTGCTTGAGCTTCTATCCCAACTACTGGTAAACCTTCATATAAAGATGGGAGTAAGAATACATCAAAGACTTGATATAATCTATGCACATCACTCCTTTGCCCTAAGAATTTTACTGATTCTTTTAAGCCTAAATATCTTACTTTTTCTTTTATTTCTTTTTCTAACGGTCCTTGTCCAGTTAATATAAGTAAAGAATTATCATTTTTTTTGTGATATTCATAGAAGATATCAATTAAAAAGTCATGATTTTTTTGGGTAACAAATCTTCCAATATGACCGATTACAGTAGTTTTATCATTAATATTTAATTCTTTTCTAACTTTCTCTCTAATTTGTTTATTATATACAAATTTTTCAACATCAATAGCATTATTCAAAATAAATACATTTCCTTTATCAACTTCTTTATTACCAAACAACCATCTCCCAGCATACTCACCGCAGGCAAAATAATTTGTTGCAAACAATTTACTAAATGGTTTTAATAGTTGCTTTATTAAATTTTTTTTCCATTCCATTTTATTCGTAGTTGAATGGCTATGGGCTATTCTTACTGGAACTTTGGCACATTTAGCTGCATATAATGGGAATATTGATAGAGTATTAATATGAGAATGAACAATTTTATAATCTTTTTCTTTTAATATTTTTTTTAATTTTTTATGGTAAGAGAAAACTTTTTGATAAGGTGGAACTAATATTATATTTCCCCCAAGTTTTCTTATTTCTTCATATGGAATATTTGTAGAATCTTCATCACAAATAAAGTCAAATTGTATTTTAGTTCTATCAATATGGCGATAATAGTTCATTATTACAGATTCAACACCACCGCCAACCCATTTACCTACAATTTGTGCAACTATGATTGGTTTCTTCACTGTCTTTCCTTCCTTCCTTCTTTCTTATGTAATAACGTAGTTTTTATATAATGTAACGTATCTAAAAATTTTGATAATGAATAAACATTATAATGTAAATAGCCACCTACACTTTATCATAAGTATGGTAAAAAATCAATATACTTAAACGTTCTGGAATAAAAAGTTAAATCTCGATACAAAGAAAAAAAGAGAATTTAGTTATGAAAAAAACATCTTTTACCTTGTAAAAGAGAAAATATCGAAGAAATTTTAAAAGATATATTTAAATTTAATTGTAATTGAAGAAAATAATGGAAAACATTATACTACTATTTCTAAAGAAATGTTAAATCAGCATTTTAAAAAGGATTTTATTCAATATAATTCTTATTTTGCTAATTATATTTATATTAATAACTGTAAAAATTCTGGTACAAAAGGGTGTAAATATTCTTGCAAAAATTATAAAGAAATATAAAGAAAAAGGAATTAGATTATCTAAAAATGAAAATATGAAATCAATAATTAATACTTAATCGCACAGATAAAACTAAAATTTGCTCAAAAGTAGTAGATTATTTTTTATATTGTGGTATAATATAGTCTATAAGTGGAGAGGAAGGATTACTATTTTAGAATATAATTATATACGATTTTTAGAAGGGATACTTTTTTAGAAAACAAGTATTTAGATTGAGAGGAAAACTATGAAAAACAAGAATTTAATAATTGTTAATACTTATTTTCAGTTAATTACGGCTATTAATTTAGCTTTGAATAATTTGAAAGATTGTGATAATGATTTAGTTTTAACTGATATTACTGTTGGTGCTAAAAATAAAATTGAAAAACTAAAAAAAATGAAAATATTTGATAATATATATTTTATTGAATATAAAAAGTTAAATTCTACTAATAAATTTAAAAAAAATTTAGTTTATTTATTAAAAAGAAGTGTGATAATTAAAAATTATTTCTCTACAGCATATGATAAATTATTTTTTTATAATTATGACATACTAACATATTCTATTTTTGATGAATTGAACAAGAAAAATAAAAAATTGAGATGTGCAAGATTTGATGAAGGAATAGGAACTTATACAATAGATGCAAGTAAATTCAAAGGCAAAATATTAAGACTAATTTTTTTGAAGAAAAATATAAATAAATCAATTGATGATATTTATCTATATCATCCAGAGTTATTGTGCTACAAGAATGATAAAAAATTAGTGAAAATTCCTATTTTAAGCAAAAATGATACTATTTTAAAAAATATTTTGAATGAATTATTTGATTACAAAAAAGAACATTTCTCACAGAAGTATATATTTTTTGAAGAAGCATTTTTTAATGACAAAAAAGATATAGATGATTATGAACTAATTTTGAAAATTGCTGAAGTTGTTGGAAAAGACAATTTGATTATAAAATTGCACCCTAGAAATAAAATTAATAGATTTAGTGAATTAGGTATACCAACTTGGAAAAATTCTGAAATTCCATGGGAGGTTACACAATTAAATGAAAATTATCAAGATAAAATTTTTCTTTCTATATCATCTGGAGCTATATTAATGTCAAAATTGTTCTTTAAAGAACAGGTAAAGTCATATTATTTGTTTAATTGTACTAATCATATGTCTTATTTGGTAACCGATAATTTTCATAATTATTTAAATAAAATTGATGAAACTATCGGATTGAACAATATTATTATTCCAAACAATAAAGAAGACTTTATAAAAAAATTGAATAGTGAAAAAGGTGATTTAAAGAAATGAGAAAAATAGAATTACTTGATTGTACTTTACGAGATGGTGGATATGTAAATAATAATAATTTTGGTTTTTATAACATAAAAGCAATTATAAAAAAATTAGAAGATGCTAATATTGATATAATTGAGTGTGGTTATTTGAAAGATACAAAAGATTATTATAGCAAAGATGTTACAGAGTTTAATCGTTCTGAGGAATTGATAGAACAGGGGTTATTAAATAATGTTAACAATTATACATTGATGCTATTAGGGGAAAATTACAATATAGAAAATTTACCTGAAAATAAAAGTGATGTAATGATTAGGATGACATTTCATAAACATAATCTAGAGAAAGCTTTAAATTATGCAAAAATAATAATAGAAAAGGGTTATAGATTATTTATGCAGCCAACAGTTATAATGCAATATAAAGATGAAGAAATAATTGCTATGTTGGAAGAATTTAATAAATTAGATTTAGAAGGTGTAGCAATAGTTGATACTTTTGGTCAAATGTTACCTAAAGATATATCGCGTTTGACAAAGTTGTTTGATCATTGTTTAAAAAACGAATTTAAGTTGGCATTTCATGCACATAATAATTTCCAATTAGCATTGTCTAATGCTATATCATTTATAGAAAATTCAAATGAATTAAGAAATATCGTTATAGACACATCTTTGTATGGTATGGGTAGAGGTGCAGGAAATCTACCTACAGAATTAATGGCAAATTACCTAAACGAAAATTATGGTACTAACTATAATATTTCTAATTTATTAGAAGTTAATGATACGATTATTGAAAAAATTAAGAACGATAATCCATGGGGTTATTCGTTGCCATATTACTTATCTGCCAAATATATGTGTCATCCATCTTATGTCATATACTTATTAAATAAAAAAATGTTAGATAGTTCTGATATAGACAAAGTATTACAAATGATAAGTAGTAAAAAAGCAGTTGAGTATGATAGCGAATATATTGAAGAATTATATACTACGTTTTGTAATCAAACTATTGATGATACATCAGCATATAATAGATTTAAACGGTTATTGTCTGAAAGGGATATATTGTTAATTGGGCCGGGACAAACTATTGTAGATTATAAAGAAAAGATAGATGATTTTATTGATAAAAAACAGCCTCTTGTAATAACAATTAACAATCCACAACTTTTTGAACATGATGCTACTTTCTATAGTAATAAGAAAAGATTTAATTCTGCTGACCATACTAAAGATAACTTTGAAATATTAACTTCAAATATAACAATAGAAAACACTAATAATAGGTTAATATTTGATTATAGTAAGTCTTTGCCTAGAAAGTATAAAAAGTCTGATTCAGCATTACTGATGATGTTGACTATTTTGGAACAAGCAAATATTAAAAAAGTTTATTTGGCAGGTTTTGATGGCTATAGAAATATACCAAATAAGAATTTTTATAGTAGTGAGGCCGCTTATTTATTAGATTTAAATTATATTAATGAACTTAATTATACTTTAAAGAAAAATGTTGAATTGTTTAAAGAAAATATGAATATTGTAAGTATTACACCATCTTTAAATATAGAAGGAGGAAAAGAAGATGAAAATAATAGCGATTATTCCAGCACGTTATGCTTCCACTAGATTTCCTGGAAAACCACTTGTAGACATATGTGGAAAGCCTATGATTTGGTGGGTTTATAATAGAGTGAGTTCAGTGGAAGAATTCGATGATGTTGTTGTGGCAACAGACGATGAAAGGATAGAAAAAGTTTGTAAAGAATATGATATGAAAGTCATAATGACTCATAATAATCATCCAAATCATATTTCTAGAATACAAGAAGTATCAGATAAAATACAGTCTGATTATTATATTTGTGTTAATGGTGATGAGCCTTTAATTGACCCTATAAGTGTAAAAAGGATACTACCAAAAGAAAAAAATAATGATGAAATAGTTTTTGTTGGTGCTAGAAGAAAGCTAACTAATCCTGCAGAAACAATTGATTCTGCAAATATAAAAATGGTGATTGGCGAAAATAATTTATGTATGTATATGTCTAGAACACCTATTCCGTATCCTAAGGGTACGTTGTTCTTTGATTATTGGAAATATGTAGGAATTGAGTGTTTCAATAAAAAAGCTTTAGATTTTTTTGTAAATACTAAAATGGGAAATATAGAAAAAGTTGAAGATATTGATCATATAAGATTTTTAGAAAATGGTATAAAAATTTACTTTAAAGAAGTTGAATCAGAATCATTATCTGTAGATACTCCAAAAGATTTGGAAAAAGTTATAAAAATAATTGAGGAAAAAAATGAATAATATAAAAGTATTAATTTTAGATGTAGATGGTACATTAACTGACGGGAAAATTTATATGGGTGAAAATGGTGAAGCGTTTAAAGCATTTAATTGTCACGATGCAGTTGCACTTAGAAAGATGCCTTCACTAGGAATTGAAACAATAATAATTACTGGTAGGAAATCAAAAATAGTTGAAAATAGAGCTAGAGAAATGAATATTTCTAAAGTTTATCAGAATATCAGCAATAAAAAAGAAAAATTAGAAGAAATATTAGAAGAAAAAAAATTGACTTTTGATAATGTAGCTTATATTGGTGATGATGAAAATGACTATGAAGCTATGATAAATTGTAGTTTCAAAGCCTGTCCTAATGATGCTACAAATTTAATTAAAAATATATGTGATTATATTTCCCCCAATAAATGTAATGAAGCTGCTGTAAGAGAAATTTTAGATGCCAAATTTATAAAGAAAGAACGTGGACTATGAGAAAAAAAATAAAGATTGGGAAGCCATATATAGTTGAAACTAGTGATTCAGAAATATTTGGAAAAGCTGTAAAATTATGTGCTAAAATAACTATGGAAAATCCTAATACTAAAAATGTCGAAACAAAAGAATGTTTCTTTGAATTTGATCAAAAATATCAAAAGAATATATGTGCTGAACGAAGTGATGCTTTTGTTATAGGATTACTTTCAACAGCAATGGAAAATGATATGGATATAGAATTTGAAATGCCTTTATCAGAAAGATTATATTATCAATTAACAAACTATTACATACCTATGATTGCAAAATATAATTCTAATTATCCTTTGTATAATATTAATTTAATGGGACCTTTTGATGATAGAATAATAAGCAACAAAAAAGCAGTAGCAACAGGTTGTTCAGGTGGGGTTGATTCATTTTATACAATAGCTAAACATTTATCAGATGAAGTTCATGCAAATCATAAATTAACACATATAGTATTTAGCTCTAATGGAATAACAGATGCTAATGAAGAAAGATTGAAGAATAATTATAAAAAAAATTTTTCAACTATGCAAAAAATTGCTGATGATTGTAACATAGAACTTATTGGATGTTATAATAATTTAGGATATTTTTATAAATATCCATACAAGTCATTTGTTGATTTTTATACAACTACATATTGTTCAGTTGCATTTGCCCTTCAAAAATTGTTATCTATATATTATGCAAGTTCAGGAATACCAATAGAATTTTTTAATTTAGATATATCTAGAGGAGATTTTGCTGGATCGGCATTTGATATTTTTACACTTGAAAACTTAAATACGGAAAATTTGTCATTTTATTCAACTGGTGTTGAGGTTAATAGAAATGAAAAAATAAAATTTATTTCAGACTTTAAACCAGCTCAAAAAAATTTTGTAGTATGTTGTGCTGAAATATCAGGTGGAGAACTTATGGAAACTATGAATTGTTCTAATTGTAAAAAATGTTTAAGAACTATGTTTAGTTTATATGTTATAAATAAGTTAGAATCTTTTAGTGATGTTTTTGATATAGAAACTTTCAAGAAAAATATAAATAAAAAGATTGGAAAAATATTAATAAATGACAAGGATTATACAAAAATATCATTGCATTATGCTAAAGAAAATAATGTACATATTTCTTTTATGGTTTATATTTATGCTTATTTAGTTTATGCACCACTTAAAATATTTAGAAATATTTTTAAAAATTCAAAAATAGCAAGAAAAATATATTATAAATATGATATAGACAAGAAAATGAATGGGTATAGAGCAGCAAGCTATGACTATTATATGGAGAAAATTTCAAAAAATGATAAATAAACTACTAAGAAAATATAAGAAGATGTCAATCATGGCAAGAGCTTCATTATGGGCGTTTGTTGCTAGTATTATTCAAAAAGGAATTAGTGTATTAGCAACTCCTATTTTTACAAGATTATTATCTGCAGAAGAATATGCTCAATACACTTTGTATCAATCTTGGTATGATATATTTATAATTTTTGCTTCTTTGAATGTTTTTAATTATGCTACATATTCTGCAATGAATGAATATAAGGATGATAAGAATGGGTTTATAGCAACTGCTCAAATTCTTGTTACAGGTTTATGTTTAATATGCTTTGCTATTTACTATATTGTGCATATTTTTTATGGAGACATTATTTCTTTTCCATTGCCGATAATAGTTATAATGTTTTTGGATATTTTATTTTTTTCGGCTTTTAGTCTTTGGTGTTCTAAACAGAGATATGAATATAAATATAAATTAATGACTATACTGTCAGTTATAATTGGTACAATGGGTCCAATTTTAGGACTAATAGCTATTCAATTTTCTAAAAATAAAGGTTATGGTCATATTTATGGAGTAGCCTTTATCAATATTTTAATTGGTCTAGGTGCTTATATATATAATTTTCGTAATTTAAAAGGTAAATTTAACAAAAAATACGTTAAATTTATATTATCATATTGTATACCACTAATTCCACATTTCCTTTCTGCTAAATTACTAACAAGATTTGATAGAATAATGATTAATGATATGTGTAATGCAGCACAAGCAGGAATTTATGGATTAGCTTATAGTTTATCTTCCTTAATGATCATCATTAATGATGCAATATTAAAATCTTATACACCTTGGACATATCAAACCATAGATAGTAATACTAAAAATGGATTAAGTAAACTTAAGAAAAATACAAATTACTTATTGATTTTAGTAGCTGCAGCAAATATTTTATTGATATTGTTTGCTCCTGAAGCTATTAAAATATTTGCTACTGCGGAATATTATGAAGCTATTTATATAATTCCACCAGTATCGTGTAGTGTATTTTTTACATTTTTATTTAATATATTTGCTAATATAGAATATTATTACAAAGAAACAAAATATGTTGGAATTGCATCAATTATAGCAGCTGTTGCAAATGTGGTATTAAATTATATATTTATTAGGAAATTTGGGTACTTGGCTGCTGGTTATACAACATTAGCTAGTTATATATTGTATGCTTTGGGACACTTTATATTTATGAAAATAGTTAGTAAAAAACACGCTGATAGCTATAGTTTTTATGATAATAGAATCATTTTAGTTATAGGTACTATCTTTACCTTATGTTCACTACTAATAATTCCACTATATAAATATTTTCTCATTAGGTATTTATTAATCTTTTCTATAGGAATTTTAGTTTTATTAAATAGAAAAAAGATAGCAAAATTAAGTTTCAAATTGCAAAAACACTAAAATATGGAGGAAATTTATGAAGAAAGTTGGCATAGTATCTTGTTACTTTAAAAGTAATTATGGCAGTATGTTACAAGCATATGCTACTAAAAAAGTATTAGATAATAATGGTATTCCTAATGAAACAATTAATATTGACAATAATATTGATTTTAAAAAAGGCAAAAAAAAATATTATTTAAGTCAAATAATCAATATAAAATTTATATTGTCTAAATTTGGAATGATAAAATTAAAAATAGATAAAAAAATTAGAAAAGATTTAGGTAAGAACATTTTTATAAGAGAAAAAAAATATAATGAATTTAAAAGAGAATTTAATTTATCTAAAAGTGTTAATAGTTATGAAGAATTGCATGAGATGGCGGAAGAAAAATACAGTGATGTTATAGTTGGATCAGACCAATTATGGCTCCCAGTAAATGTAGTAGCAGACTATTATACATTAAACTGGGTACCAGAAAAAATTAATAAAATTTCTTATGCTACTTCTTATGGTGTTGCAAATATTCCAAAAAAATATAGAGAAAAATATAGTTATTTCTTAAATAGAATTAATCATTTGTCAGTTAGAGAAGAAAGTGGAATTAAACTTACTAAAGATATTGCAAATGTTGATGTCAAGCTAGTTTGTGATCCAACAATCCTATTAACTAAAGATGAATGGGAAGAAATTGCAATAAAAAGTAGAATTATTAAAAATAAATATATATTATGTTATTTTTTAGGAAAGAATGTTGAACATAGAAAATTTGCTGAAAAATTAAAAAAAGTAACAGGATATGAAATAGTTTCTTTAAACCATGCTGATGAATATGTAAAATATTCTGATAAATTTGCTGATATTGTTCCATATGATGTTGGACCAAAAGAATGGTTGAATTTAATAAAAAATGCAGAATTTGTATGTACTGATTCTTTTCATGGATCAGTCTTTTCACTAATTTTTAATAAAAAATTTTTTGTATTTAGAAGATATAAATCATCATCAGTAGTGTCGACAAATTCAAGGATTGACTCGCTTCTTAATAGTTTAGATATAGATAAAAAAATAATTTTAACTGGTTTGGAAGATGTAGAGAAAGTATTAAAGTATGATGTAAACTACAATTTAGTCAATAAAAAGATTGACGAGTTTAGGAGTGACTCAAAAAAATGGTTATTAAACTCTATTACATGGCAAAATGTTAAAGAAGAAAAGCACATAGTTATTGATGATAAAGAATTATGTTGTGGTTGTACTGCTTGCTTTAGTAAGTGCCCTAAAAATGCTATAGAAATGTGTAGCGATGAAGAAGGTTTTTTATATCCAATAGTGAATAAAGATAAGTGTATTAATTGTGGATTATGCAAAAAAGTTTGTCCTATCTTGAATAAAAATGAATTATCAAAATTTAAACAAAAGGGATATATTTTTCAGTATAAAGATGACAAAATTCGTCATCAAAGTACATCTGGAGGAGCATTTACAGCTATTGCTGAATATGTAATAGAAAATAATGGAGTTGTTTTTGGAGTTGGATTTGACAAAGAATATAATGTAAAACATCAAGAAGCAGAATCTAATGAACAGCTTGAGAAGTTCAGAAATAGTAAATATGTTCAAAGTAATCCAAATACAACATTTAGAAAAGTAGAGAAATATTTAAAAGAAAAAAGACTTGTTTGTTATAGTGGCACTGCTTGTCAAATTGAAGGCTTATTAGCATTTTTGGGGAAAGAATATGAAAATTTAATTACTGTGGATGTTGTCTGTCGTGCTGTACCATCACCATTATTATGGAAAAAGTATTTTGATTTCCAATCAAAAAATAAAAATATAACCAAAGTTTTTTTTAGAGAAAAATATTATGGTTATAAATATTCAAATTTAAGTATGTATAATCATAAAAAGGTTGTATATCATAATGGTATTGATACTGATCCTTATTTACGTGCCTTCTTTTCAAATATAGCCAGTAGACCATCTTGCTATAATTGCCATTTTAAATATCAAGTACATAAAGCTGATTTTACAATTTTTGATTGTTTTGAAGTATATAAATTTGATAAAAATCTTGATGATGATAAAGGTACTACAAGAGTTCTTTTAAATAGTAATAAGGCAATATCAATATTTGATAAAATTAAAGAAAAGCATATTTCAAAAGAAATAGAAGTCGACAAACTAGTTCTTAACTTCCACCAAATGTTCAATTCTATAAAATATAATTCAAATAGAGCTAATTTTTTTGAAGATTTGAATAATTGTGAATTTGATTATGTTATGAATAAATATTTTCCAAATTCATTTAAGTGTAAATTAGAAAAATATAGTCGACTTATTTTAATCAAAAGTGGTATTTACGAAAACATAATTAAATTTGCAAGAAAGTTAAGAAATAGAGATTAATGTAATATTATTGTATAATAAAATAGCAAGTAATGATTAGAACACCTTAATTTAGGTTCTTAAACATTAAGGAGTGGTGAAAGAAATTTTACCACTTTTTAAAATACAAAAAAAGACATTACAACACAAA
>CANRAH010000017.1 GCA_947628565.1 uncultured Bacilli bacterium | reverse complement strand
TTAATTTTAGAAATAAATGTTTAAATGAACTGTGAGTTCGTTAAATTTATATCTAACTTTTTGAAGTCAGTTCAATACCAAACCCGGACTTTTATAGTTCGAGTTTTAATATTCAATAATTTATGATATAATTTTTATAGGTTGAATTGATATATTTGTCAATTTAGAAAAACACACTTGCGTATTGACAACCAATGCGTGTGTATTATAATACTACAAATAGGAGAAATAGTCTGAAAAATAATTATTTTCATGACTATGTGTGTCTTCAACGAAGTGAAAGGAATGTGTGGTTAATATGAGTTTGAATAGAATTATGGCTAATATGATGGCCGGTAGTAATGCAAAAATAATTTCTGGAGAAATTAGTGGAAATGTTAATCCATATATTGAATGGATAAAATGGTTATCATATTTACCAGAATTTCAAAAAGCGAGAATACAGGAATTAAATTCTAAAATAGTAGAAGAATTGAGCTTAGAAGAATTAGATGAGATAAGAGCTTATAAAAGTCAAATTAGAATGTTAGATCTATTTAAAATATATGGTACAAGTGAGATTTCTAAAGAAGAATATATGGAAGTTTCTGATTTTATGGTAAATCAATCTATAGATGAATTAATGCTTAGCAAGTTGTCTTCAGGAGAACTTAGATATGCAAAAGACCAAATACAATATTTTAGTCAAATTCCAAGTGAAGAATTAAGAAAAAAAGTAAATGAAGAACAAAAAGCCAATAATTATGAAAAATTGTCTATGGTGGACTCTTATGTTTTACATATTGTATCAAGGATTGATTTTGCAAGAAATATGGCAAGACTTAATAGTGAAATAGAAGCTCAACTTAGAGAAAATGATGCTATGAGACAAAGAAGTTTATATTTTGCTGCTAATCCCTATATAAAAAGATAATTTATAAATAGTTAGTTAATGATTTATTACTAACTATTTTTTGTTCAAAAGTTGTTGTACTCCTTCCTTTAGGGCACCATTGACGTTTCTATTCGAACTTTTTCGAATATTGATATAAAAAAGCCCCTTAGGTTATTTTGATATACTTGTCAAAATACCTAGGGGTTAATTATTTTGTCAATACAAAATATTATTAAATAAAAAATACTATTAAACAAAAAGATGATTTTAAAATAGGAATTAATCATCTTTTTTTCGTTAATACATATGCTTTTTCATTATTATTTGGTTTTGTCAAATTTATAGCAGAATATTCTCCTGCAAAAATTCTAAACATCGCACTACTAATAGTATCATCAAAAACTGTTTTTAGACTTCTAGCACCACTATTTAATGCAACTGCTTTTTCTGCAATGTAATCAATAAAATCTTCATCATATGAAAATTTTATATTCATAGATTCAAATAATAATCTATATGTATTTAGTGGACTAAAATCAGATTCTGTTAAAATTTTCTTAATATCTTCTTTTAATAAAGAATTCATAACAACTAACTTTGAAAATCTACCCATTAACTCTCGCATTATCCCATAATTCACAAAATCTGTTGATGATACATTCGAATAATCGTCGTTGTCTACTATTCCTGTAAATGAACCTAAAGCGACTACAGAAAGTTTTGACGTATCAAATTTTTTATTTTCAAAATAAAATGTTGAACCATCTAATAATTTTAATAATGATCTTTGAACTCCAATTCTCGAAACATGGTCTTTAGAATTCCTATCTTTTTCTGCTAATTTATCAAATTCGTCTATAACTAAAATTCCTTTTTGAGCTTTTTCAATATCCTTACCAGCAGCCAAATATAAGTTTTCTAACATATCTGTAATATTTCTTCCAACATAACCAATTTCAGAAAGAGATGTTGCATCTTCAATAACGATAGGAATTTTATATATATTAGCAATCCTTTTTAAAATTTCGGTTTTACCTGTTCCTGTAGGGCCATATACTATGATGTTTTCTTTTAATTTTGCTATCATATCAAGACCAAGTGATGAATTTATAACTTTTTGATTTTTAAAAAGTGATGTTAATATTTGCATAATTTGTTCATCTTGTGAAATAATAGTTTTCTTAATTGCAGAATACATTTGAGATATATCGGTATTGTTATTTAAAATTGTATCATCATAATCTTTAATTGTACCTCGTATTTTTTGTAACAATTCTTGATTAGTTATTCTTATAAACTTCATTTCCTTGGAATCATAAGTGAAATAATCGCCAATCCAATCTCGATATATGCTTATATTCCTAAATGTATTATAATTATATAAATAATTGTTTTCCTTACATAATTCTTTAAGAGTTTTAAAATTAGCATAATCATAAATGGAATTAGAATCTATTGTTTCTCCAGCGATTTTACCTGTTAAAACAACAAAGCTTTTTCCACTATCGTTGAAATTGTATTTAAAACCAAAGCAAGAATCAATGTTTTCATAATATATTTGTTTTTTCCCGTCAACAATGCATTCTTTTTTTTCAAATATATTAGCTAAACCAACAAAGTCCATAGCATCTTTCATATATTTTCCCCCATTTAACAGTAGATTTATTATAGTGAAAAAATCGGAAAAAGTCAATTTTACTGGGACATTTTTCTATTATTTTGGTATAGTGAGTGATATTTATATAATTCGTACTTTTGTAAGAGTCTTAGATATCTATAACACTAGCACCATATAGATATAAAACTCGAACTAATTAGCTTGAAATAATATGAACTAACAGAAACGTTAGTTTTTTTGCAAACTAAAAAGACAAGTAATTTCAAATACTTGGCTTTAATATACATTTTTCAAAAAATAGTACGACATTATGATATTGGCTAGCAATATAAAGTAAAAATTTATTTTTTACCCTGCTAAACATAATAAAGCAAAAAGCTAAGATTAAAAATATATTTTTCAATTACAATATTTTTTTCTATGCATTCCTTTTTCTTCAAGGCAGTCTTTATCTTTAATTTTCATTCTTTCATAAAACATTTGATTATATTGCATAACTTCTTCCATTGTTGCTATTTCTTTTCCATCATAAGTTTTATATCCATAATCAGTTAATTTATCATTTTTAGTGGGATTATTATCCGTAAATAATAATTCTTTTTTGTACCTATTTTTAATATTATTAAAATTATTCTTTCCTTTATATATATTTATATTAGGATTTTTTGTTTTTAGTATAGATGTTATGATATAATGTTATTAGTTTAAGGAGATTGATTATACAAGTATTATGAAAAATTTAGTTAAAAGTTTTAAATACGCAATAAATGGTATTATTTCGGCTTTTAAAAGCGAACGCAATATGAAAATACATTTTATTTTCATGATTTTAGTAGTCATTTTAGGAATTATTTTAAAAATGAAAGTCACAGAATGGATAATACTTATAATTCTATTTATGGCAGTAATAGGTTCTGAATTGTTTAATACAGCAATTGAAATAACAGTCGATTTAGCAATGCCAAAATATAACGAAAAAGCTAAAATAGCTAAAGATATTTCAGCAGGTGCTGTATTGTTTACTGCAATAGGATCGCTAATAATAGGTCTTATATTGTTTTTACCTAAAATAATTAATTTTATAAATAATATATAATAGTAAACAAATTAACCCCCATTTCTAAAAGCAAAGAAACGGGGGATTTTTTAAGATAAAATTATATACTATTACTACCAATTTAAATAAATTATAAATGTATAATATTTAACATAATTTTACTGTATCTATAATGTATTTATTATCTTTGAAATTTCTTACTATAAGAACAATAAAACAAGCATTCCTACTATCATACAGTATACTGAAAAATATATAAGTTTACCATTGTTTACAATACGACGAAACCATTTAGTTACAAGTAAAGTCACTACAAGTGATACTACTATCGCACTTATATAATATATAATTAATTCTGATTTTAAAGCCAAATCTTTAAGTTCAAGAACCATCGCTGCTAAACTCATAGGTATATATAGCATAAAAGAATATTTAAATGCAGTATCTCTTTTCAAGCCTTGAAACATACCACCAACTATAGTCGAACCGCTTCTACTTATACCAGGAAATAAACCAAGAATTTGAAAAAGGCCAACTGTTAATGCTTCTTTAAAACCTATTTTATCATCGCTTTTTTTACCTTTGAAATTTCGTATCATAAATAACAAAATTGCAGTTATGATTAATGATAAACCTACTATTTTTACATTGTTTTCTATTTTATCAAAAACATCAAAATAGCTAACCAAAAGGCCCACTAATCCTGCTGGTATACACCCAATAACAATCATTAATGCATAATTAAAATCGTTTTTACTATCCTTATTTCCTTTTAAATAATTAAAAAAGCCTTTTATTATACTAATAATATCATTCCAAAATAAAATTATAATTGCTATTAATGAACCAAAATTTGTTAGTATCGCAATTGTATCAAAATCAATATTTACATCCATTATTTTTTTAAAAATTAATAAATGACCACTCGATGAAACAGGAATTGTCTCAGTTAGGCCTTGTATAAATCCTAAAAAAATGTATTTTAATAATTCCATTCTATCACCTATTTAATTATATAATATTTTTAAAAAATAATAAATAAAAATATTAAAATAAAATAAAATTTACTAGGTGGTTACATGCTATTTCGAGTTTTTTTATTTTTGATCGGATTTGGACTTACAACGGTTGGATTTATGTATATTATATGCTATTTAAACTTATTAACTCTTGGGTATAATTTTATAGAATATGTTAATTTTATAATTAGAAGAATAGAATGTTTAAACGCTCTTTTTGGGATAATAATTATTGTTATATCTTTAAATTTAGGAGGAAAAAATGAATTATATTTATGATATATATTTAAATATAAATGAAAATTTATTAGATTTTTTTGATTGGAACAGCAATGATAAATTGATACACATTAAAAAAATTCCAATATTTAAAGTTAATTCTGACTGTTTATGTAAAATGATAAATTATAAAATTAAAGTTGATGATGATTTTATAAACTATATACATAATTTAACATCAACTTGGAATAACAACATAACGCTTTCTTATTGTGCACTTTTTTGTGATAATAATGACATTATTGCTATTAATTTTGATAAAAATGGTAATTCGATAGGTAAATCATCTTTACTCATTGATGAAGAACTTGAAATATTAGAAATATGTAATAGATTTAAAGAGAGAAATATAAATTTAAAACTTATTAAAAGAAACAACATTAATTTTAAAACAAGAAAACAAATAAAAGAAGAAAATTTTGTTAAAAATGAATTAAATACTATAGATAAAGAAAGATTAGAATATATTTATTTTGAATGTTTTAATAGGCATGAAAAAAATATTAAAAATATAATAAATAAAATTAAAAGACTAGAACCAAATACAAGTACGTATAAAAATTTATATAATGTATTAAAATTGACTTCCAAACCGAAAAATAAAATAGTATAATTATTTTGGTGATTTTTATGATTAAAATTGAAAAACTTGATCATAAGGGAAGAGGTATTGCAAAATTAGATAATAAAATTGTTTTCATAGAAAATGCTCTTCCACAAGAGGAAGTCGAAATCGATATTTTTTCTTCAAAGAAAAATTACTCATTGGCAAATGTTAAAGAAATAATCACGCCATCTTTAAAAAGAGTTAAAAGCCCATGTAAATATTTTAAAATATGTGGTGGATGTGATATTATGCATATGTCCTATAATGATCAATTGTTATTTAAAGAAAATAAAGTTAAAGAAATATTACATCATTATGTCGATACAAATTTAAAAATTAATAAAATTGTTAGTAGTGATTTAAGTTTGAATTATAGGAACAAGACAACCTTTCATATAGATAAAGGTCTAGGACTTTGTAAAAAAAATTCTAATGATTTAGTTTTCATAGAAGAATGCTTAATTAGTAACGATAAAATTAATAATACTATACCTTATTTAAAAAAATTAGATTTTAAAGATATAAATAAAATCACTGTAAGAGGCAGTAACGATATCATGGCTATAATAGAAACAACCGATAGTAATTTAAATATTGAACATATAAAAGATATTGCAGCATCAATATACTTGAAAATAAATGACGAATATAAACTTATATATGGCAAGCCATATATATATGAAAAAATTGGGAAATATAAATATGCTATTTCACCAAATTCATTCTTTCAAATCAATAATAATGTTTGCTTTAAATTATATAGCAAAATTAACGATTATGTTAAAGAAAATAAAAATGTTTTAGATCTATATTGTGGAATTGGTTCTATAGGGATTTTTGTCAATGAAAAGAATGATACATATGGAATAGAAATTAACAAATCTGCTATTAAAGACGCAAATTTAAATAAAAATTTAAATAATATTGAAAATATAAATTTTATATGTGGAGATAGTGGAAAGAGTATTAACAATTTAAAATTTAATCCAGATATAATAATTGTCGATCCGCCAAGATCTGGACTTAATAAAGAAACAATAAATAACATACTTAAATTTAAGGCATTGGAAATTATATATGTATCATGTGATACTATGACATTTGCAAGAGATTTAAATATTTTAAAAAATTATTATAAAATAATAGAAGTTACTCCTTTTGATATGTTTCCTAATACAAGCCACGTTGAATGTATTGCTTATTTAAAAATTAAAGATGTGTAAAAAAGTGTATATTTTTTAGAAAAAATGGTTTAAAGTCGTTTTTTCTATTTTTTTTTTACATTTTAAATGATAAAATTTATTTAAATGATATAAGGAGGAATTATGGTATATAATTTTAAAGAATATAATCCTGTCTTTGATACGCCTTCAAAAAGGCAACAGGAAAGAATGGTAGCAAACAAAATAATGGATTTATTAAATAAAAATAAATATGACAATTTAGAGGAATTTATAAAAAGGAATAATAGTTACCAAGACTTTTTAAAAAACAATTCTGTAAATATTGTCGCTATGCATTTTGGTACCTCTTTAACTGAAAGTGATTATACAAATATTTTAGAAAATTTAAGAGTTCTTACAAAGCAAAAAAATAGTTTTGAAACAAAAAATATAAAAACAACAAATTTTGGTAATGAGCAATATAATGTATTCGAAGGTGATAATAGAACATATTATATAGATAATTCTTTAGGAGACAAATCAATCGAAGAGCAAATGAAAGAATTGCAACCAACATCAAATTTCTATCAAACAAGTAATAAAAGGGAAAATACCGAAAATATGTTTAAAGAATTAGCAAATAAAAAAGAAACTTTGAATTTACCATATTTATCAGAAATAAATTATGATTTATTAACTGAAAAAGAAAAAGAGTTATATAAATTGTGTAGAATGTATCAATATAATAAAAATGAACAAATCAGAGTAGATTTTCAAAGAGCAATTATTGTAAACCAAGATAATACTATAAGTAAAATTGAAAATAAAGATGGAAGGTATACTATTGTTGATGAGACTCTTTCTAAAGATGGAAACGCAGTATCAAAAGAAAAGCAATTTCAAAAAACTTTAGTTCCTAAAACTGACACAATTTATAGCGAATAGAGGTGAGTATGAATAATAATGGTATAAATTTTGATCCAATGACAGGTCAACCTATTAGTCAAAATAATAATATTTCTCCTAACCCTAATGAAGTTATGCAGAATCAAAGCAATTCTCAAACTGTAGAAACACAAGCTATTAATCAGCAGGTAGATGTTGGAGCTAATCAAAGCATTCCAAACAATATTACTCAAAACGTACCTATTGATTCTTCAGCAAATGTTCCACCTGAAATTATATCTGCTCCATTAGTTGAACAAAGTAAGGAGCAGTTTATAAATAATTCTCAGGTCGTTAATCAAGAAAAAGTTAAAGAAAAAGTTAAAGAAAAAGGGAAAAATAATGGTATTAATTATTTATTTGTTATAATATTACTTGCAGTATTATTTATAGCAATATTCTTCTTATTTCCTTTATTATCAAAAAATCTTTAGACAATATCTAAAGATTTTATTTTAAGAATTTGACCAGGAGATAGTAGGGTTGAAGATAGATTATTTAATCGTATTAAATCATTAACTGTTGTATTATATTTTTGAGCTATTTTATATAAACTATCTCCACTTTTTACTGTATAAGTATTCTGAGAATTTGTTGATGATGTAGGTATTTCCAATATTTGACCTATGCTTAACAAGTCACTACTTAATTTATTCAATTGTTTTATTTCATCAACTGTGACATTAAAATTTTGAGCTATTTTATATAGGCTATCTCCACTTTTTACTGTATAAGTATTCTGAAAATTTGTTGTCGATGTAGGTATTTCTAATACTTGCCCTATACTTAAAGATGTACTAGTTAAATTATTCAAACTCATAAGTTCTGCAACTGTAGTATCATAATTTTGAGCTATTTTGTATAAGCTATCTCCACTTTTCACAATATAGACATTTTGTTTTGGAATTTCTTCTTCTATTTTTGGGATTTTTAAAACTTGCCCTATTTTAAGCATTGAACTTGTAAGACCATTAGCTTTTTTTAAGTCAGATACACTTACATTAAATTTTTTACCAATACTCCACAAACTATCCCCTGATACATTTTTTATGTAGTATTTTTAAATGTAAATATAACATCTATCCATTATCTTGATAGATATACATCTTTTTTATTATTTTTTTCAACATTGCTTATAATGTTTACAGCTATTTCAATTACTTTATCCAATTCTCCATTTTTCTTATATCTATGATCTGCGCCTTCTATTGGATAAATAGTACAATTATGTATGTTTGAAAAAATATTTGAATCAGAAATTGGTACTACGTCATCATCTGTACCATGAATAATAGAAATATAATCTAAATTTTGATCGCCATATAATTCAAAAACATTTTGATTTTTTAATTCATTTATAAATTTAAGTGATACTTTTAAAATTCTTTCAAATCCATAATGAAAATATCCTTTTTTCGTTAATTCTAATTTCATTTGATCTGTCAATAAATTATTTTCTACCACATCGTACATTTTAATGGCTGGACTTCTTAATATTATGTAATTAAAAACATTAGGATTGTAATAATTATATAGTAAAGTTAAATAACCTCCAAAGCTAGTTGAAAAAGCAACTAAATTACAATCAATATTGTTTTTTTTAACGTGTTTAATAATAGAATTTAAATCTGATAAGCAATTATGGACAGTCAAAGCATCTCCATTTGTTTCACTTTTACCATGACCAGGCCAATCAAATTTTAATAATCCAATATTCATTTGCTTCAATCTATCTTCAAGTAACTTTATACAACCACTTTCTTTATCTCCAGCAAAGCCATGCATTGCTATTACAATTGTTTTACAATTACTAGGAATATATTCATCATATGAAATATTATATCCATTGTCACCCTTTAGAGTCATTATGCACTCCTCCTTACTGCCACTTGCTGCATATTCATTGCCAAACTTTGCTCATATACAGGAGCTACAGACGTAGCTATTGCCTCTTCTAAAACGATTTGAATTTCAGGCGTTATAGAACCACTTCTTAAGTCTATCCTTCCATTTTCATCTAAAATTTGTGGATAGTTACTTCTTATATAATCCATCGGACATACAAATGATTTCCCTTCTCTAGATGTAAATTCTATAAAGCTAGGTCCTAGACCATTTGGTCCAATTTTTTCTCTACAAAAATCTTCATCTGGAATAGTATATCTAATATTTGCCTGATAAGCTGTAAGACTCCATTGTTTTTCTGGTTCAGAACAACTTCTTTTTCTTTCTGGATCAATAATTCTAACATTTCCATTATTATCAACAACACCAGTAACATAATGACAAGCAGTTTGATTTCCTTTTAACAATTTGGAAATTATTGGTGTAGCTTGATATCCCCTTAAGTTTAGCAATAAACAACATGTTTCAGCAAATCCAATACAATTTGACCCATCATCTGTACAAAGCAATCCATAAGCTGTTCTTCCAGGCAATCTATCATCAGGGAATACTTTCGTATTTTCATCTATTCCGCTTGAGTAATAACTACTAAACTGGCAAGGCATTTCTGGAACACCTTCTGCAATTATTGTTTCTATTCTTTCAGGTATTGGTTTATCTAGATGTAATGTATCAATTTTCGATAACATTATTTCAAGTGCAGAATATAAAATTTCTAATCTATCATCAGTATAAAAAGGCTCCCCATTTGAATTTGTAAATGCAAAAGCTGGATGAGATAGAGTACTTTTAACTATTTCTCTTTGTTCAATCGTTAACATGATTTACTCCCTCTCCAATATTTTTGCCTTATATTTCCTTGGAATTCCTGTTGATATAATATTGGATTGCTAACATTACGTATACAAATATCACCAAGATTATATGTTTTTTGAACTTTTTTGATTTCTGATAACATAATTCGTTTACTATTTAGATCAAAATTAGGATATGCAACTAAATCCATAATTATAATTATATTTGTTCCTTCTGCTATTTTATACGCACATAAACCAGCCAATTTATTATTTTTTCTACAAAAAATATAATTCATTTTTTCTTCTAAAAAATATCTATCATACATTTTTTTGTCAGTGTACTCAAGAAGTTGCATAAATAAAATCTTAACCTTTGGATATTCTAACGTATTAATAGTTGTATACGGACTTGTTTCATCTGTATTAGAAATTTCTAAAGGAACATCATTTGGTATATTAACATCATAAGAGGTAAAATCACTATCATATTGATGTTTTGTAAAAAAAGCATGATTTTGATTATTTAAAATGGGAACTCCCATATATAAACTGGTGCTATCTGATTTATACCCCAATAATATTTCCTTAAAACCAGCATTTTTTATTTTTTTCTCTGACTCCATTAAAAGTTTGGTCCCATGCCCCTTTTTTTGAAATTCAGGTTTAACACACATCAAGCTAATACAATTTTCTCTAATTATTGAATAACCTATTAAGTTGTTATTTTCATCATATTCTTTTATAATTTCAGAATCATTAAAATCCAATTTTTTTTCAAATTCTTCTTTAGAAATTAATGTTGTTGGAAAACATTCTTTAAAAATTTTGTATAATTCTTCTAACATACCTACCTCCATTTTAAGTATAACATATTTTGTACTTTTTTTATATTATAATCTTAAATTTTTTGATTTTATTAACGTTTTAAACTAATACTTAAAAAACTTATTACTACTCATTGTTCCCCATAAAAAACGTATAACCACTTTTTACTGTATAGTAATCGGTGCCATCCACTGGTATATAATTTAAATTTAGATATTCGACAATTGCTCTTACCACTGCCTCTGCATAATTTTTCCAATTATTTTTAAGTTGATTTACATCATCGCCAGTACTGTCTAAAAAACCATATTCAACTGTTATTGCCTCAGTATTACCTGTATTTCTTTGCATAAAGTAATAATCTTTAGAAGTATACAAAGATTTATGATGTACCTCTAATAAGAGAGGTAACATATGAACTGTATAAACTTAAAATCTAAATCTAAAAAAGGAAGAAAATATATCTATTGTAATTTGTTAAAACAAGAAATAACATTCAATAATTGCAATAATTGTGAATATAAGGAATATAAAATAAAAAAACGCACAATAAACAAGAAATATTGTGCAAAAATCAAAGGACATAAACATAAGTTAACTAAAGCAACTGATATTCCAATGAAAGTAAAAAAAATCGTATGGGAAAGAGATAAACATAGATGCATATATTGTCATACTCCTGTACCTTTATCGTGCGCCAATAGTCACTATATAAAACGTAGTCAACTTGGTTTAGGAATACCTGAAAATATTGTATGTGCTTGTCCTATATGCCACGATAAATATGATTTTGGTATAAATGTACAAGGTATGATAAATTACACTAGAAAGTACCTAAAATCAAAATATGAAATATGGAGCGAAGATATGTTAAAATACAAAAAAAGCTAGTCAATTAAGACTAGCCTTTTTTATTAATACACAGGTTTATCAGTAATAGTACAATCATACTTACTTGGATTACCTGCTATATATCCATATCCAAACATATCAGTTTTAATCTTAAAATGATAATTTCCACAATCTTCAAGTATCTTGTAACTTAATCCGCCAAATTTCTTTGGATTTAGCTTTGCTAGGACGTCTGAAGACTTTGTGGGTATAAAATACTTATTAGTCTTATAAACAGTCCAAGAACTTACTGTAGGTTTTAAATTAAGGTATCTGTCGCTTGATACTGATTTATTGTATTCAAAATCAGATGTTTGGATCCAAGTATATCCGCCACTATTTTTAACTTCTGTTTTATCATATAGAAATAATGCCTTAGTTATATCATATTGGTTATTTATACACCAATTCCCTACATTATTTTTATACCATCCAGTACCTGTAAATTTGCCTTTACCAACAGTTAAATGATTATGAGCACCAGTTACATATCCTTTTGTACCCTGTTGATAAAATATTTCACCTTGTTTGATAACTTGTCCTATTTTTAAATTAGATACATCATTATCATGCCAAATTGACAAAGTCATATAATCTTCTGTGCCATCTGCAAATTTAACCTTATCAACTGATTCAAGCCATACCTGATTAGCATCTTTAGTATATATTTTCTTTATGATTCCTGTAAATGGAGCTTTAAATCCATTATGTCCTGCTATATCGATTGCAAGAACTCCTTTATGCGAAAACTCATTATTCATTCCTTGAGTTACTTTTAAAATATTTAAATTCAATACTGCTTTTTGCATTATTATTCACCTCTTTCTTTTTATTTATTTTTTATGTTAATTAAATCTGCAATTCCACCAGCACCCATTGTTGCAACTAAACATAATACGATTGCTTGTAATAAATTAGGTTCTACTTTTGTAAAATAACAAATTAAGGCGCTTATAATTCCTATTACTACATTTTGTAATGGTATATATTTGTTAGGAATATTTTCTATAAATACTTTTGTTATAGAACCTAATACATAAGCAACAATTGCAATTACTAAAACATAAGTTATTTCCATTTTTTATCACCTCTATTTCTTTGCTAATTGTTCATCTTGTAATATTACGTTTTCACACAATTTTTTTGTATAACTATCAAACCCCTTAGATAAATACAAATCGCATACCTCAGCTCTTTGAATTACTGGTACATCCTTATTCCAAATAATCGCCTGTTGGGCTAATTTAGAGGTTTCCGACAGTTCTTCATTTTGATTATCAAAATATTTAAACATTGTCCAAAATCCACCTATTATTGCAGTGAATAAACTTACCCATTGCCAAGATTCTTTTACTTTCTTCAAAAATTTTTTCAATATATTTCACCTACTTTCATTTATATTTGTTAAATTAATGTTATGCTACCCTCTCCCAGTAATATTTAGCAACATACGGTGGCATATTATTGTGAGGCTGATTACCACCAACACTAGATGTATTAATTTCCTTCAAATATTTATATGAGCCCCTACTAGTACCCCAACATTCAGTATCAGCACCTTGAGAACTTTTTCCATAAACTGCGCCTTCACCATGAGTTTTATCTTCTTCAGCTTTATGTTGGTGTGATGGCATTGTATCAATTGTTAAAGTAACTTTTTCTTCACCACCAGTATCCCCACATTTATATTTGTCACCACAAGCAAGTACAAATACATCTTTTAATTGTTCCCATTTTCCAATGTAAATATCATTTGGATTTGTATTGTTTCCAAATAATACAATAGCTCCTACTGGGTAATATGGATATGGGTATACATATTTACCATTCTGTTTAAGATTACCATATTCACCTTTTTCTTCCCATTCATTAATAGTGTCAAACTCTAATATCTCTTTATTTTTTACCGACAAAACTCCATTAACGTTAAAATACTGTTCATCATTCTTTTCATATGCATTCCAAACAGGAAATCCTTGTTTTAATGTATCACTTACTGATGTAACATAACCTATTATGTCTGTTATTTCAACTTTCCAATCTATACTCTTTTTATAGTCAAGATTTGTTAATTGAGTCGTTCCTTTAAACGTAACTTCATTACCTTCTGTAGTTGTTGTAACTGTTATATTCTTACTTAATTGTTGCCCACCTTTTGGTGTATATTTAATTATATATGTAGGTGTTAGTATGTTTGTTAAATCATTACCTAAATAATATTTACCCTCAATTGATACATCAGCTGTGCTTCCTGTAGGGCTTGTCCTTTTTACAGTTGCTTGTATTGTTGGTTTAAAGTAAGGTACTACTGTCATATCAAATTCTTTATTTGTTTGTTTTCTACCATCAGTAGCAATCAACGTATATTTATCGCCTTTATAATCTTCAACTGTATAAGGGCTTGAAACTGCTACATCATTAACCCTATAAGAAATAGTATTTCCATATGTGTTTCCAGTTGTTGAAATAGCGCTAAATGTCATTTTAGGTTTAGATATATTCGCTATAAATACATTAGTTTTTGGTTTAAAGCTATCATAAGTAGTTATTGAATCTTCAATAGTTGCGCTACTGATACTTAAATCATAATCAGGTAATGTTACTATTGTATTTATTGATGATGATGTACCAACTGTAGAACTTTTAGAACTTGATGTGTATGTAGTTAAATATGCGCTAAATGATTTACTTGTACTATTGCCCATTTCTCTATATAAGGCGCTAATTTGGCTATCATTTAATGTTATTGATGTATTATTACTAACTCCATCTATTTGAGCAATTATTGTACTTCCATTTACTAAAGTTAATCTATCATAAAATGAACTTAAGTATTTTGTTATAGTTGGTCTTAATGTAACAGTTTTACCATCACTTGAGATTGTAGTAATTAAATTACTTAAGACACTTGTTCTTGGTATTGATGGTACTCCTGTTATTGTCCCACTACCACTTGGACTTGCTGAGAATGCTCCATAGTCCCAAGCACTGAAACTAACTGTTCTATTAGGGAAAGATCCATCATCATTATGTTTTACTACAATATCTTTTGTTTTTGAAAAGATAGTCCCAGCGCCTCTTTGACTATAAGATCCACTATACATTGTAGTTCCATCAGTAATAAATGAAGAATTACTACTATTAATTGTTGTTGAATTGCCAGTATAAAATGTTGATGTTAACCTTATTGTTGATTCATTGTTTGCTGTACTTTGTGAAAGTAATGACCAACTAACAGTATATGTACTTTTCCATTGACCACTTAAAGTACCTAACGTTCCATTACTTGCAAATTTTTGTATATTTAATTTCATTAATTTCATAATCTTACCACCTTTAAGTTAAGAAACAACCTACTCCATCGTTTCCATCTTCATCTGTATATTCTTCTATTCTTGCTTTATTATTAGCTACTCTTAAATAAGTTTTTACAGTTAGGTTATCTGTTCTAACAATAGAGTTATCTGTTCCATCTTCTACTCCAGCAAATAACAATTCATTCCCTGTCTTGTCATCTACCTCAAGTCCTTTATAGTTAACAGTAGTTGCTGTATCTTTATCACTTCTCGAATAGTGCATACCGTTTATATCAAACATTGCTTCATTCGATATAACAGCACTTACAGTAACTCCATCAACTCCTGTACCGTTAGCTATCTGTTGAATTTCAGTTTTGGTATATGTGTCTGTTTGTAATTGTTTAACTTGTGTTGTTATATCATCTATTTTTGATATATCTGCCTTCTCTGTTAATGCTTTTATTAAATCAGAATAATTGTTTTGAATATTTGCTGAATTATCATTTATTTGCTTCTGTAAATCATCTAAAGTGCCATCAATGCTTTCTGTGAATTTATACCAAGTATAATCTTCAAAATTAGGGCTATCAGCTTCTGTATAATCAACGTATTGACCATACCAAGCACTTGGTTTCTCGCCTATTCCATATCCTAAGTCTTCATCAGCTGGTGTGAATGTTTGACCATCTTCTGAATATTTAATATGAAGATATGATGTTTTTCCATCTGCGCCAGGTTGCCCTGGTGTTCCACTTGCACCATCATTACCTTTAATCCTAGACCATGTATAAGCACTATATGATGTAGGAGATGTTGCTGATGTAGTACTTGCAACACCCATATATTGTGTTTTATCATTTGGAACATCAGTCATTGGATTTCCATTAGAGTTTTCGGAATATTTAACATAGAAATATGTACTTGATCCGTCGTCTCCTTTTGGTCCTTGCGCTCCAGGTTCTCCAGGTGTTCCATCCTTACCTGGCTCTCCATCTTTACCATCTTTACCATCTTTTCCATCAATTCCTTTTGGGGCTAGAGATACATTAATCTTTTTAATAATAGAGTAAGTATCTTCACCATCAATATAATCAAATTGGAATTCTAATTCACTACTTAATTCTCCAATAGGTGTAGAACTATCAACAGATATTGTTATAACATCTTGTGTAGTAGTTATTGTTATACCTTCAATATTTGTTAAGAATTTAGGTACTACCTGTACTTGTTTACCTTTAAAGTAAGAATAATGATTAAATGTATATTCTTTTGTCTCTAAAGGTGTATTACCATCAGCAGGTATTACTAATATGTAAGAATCTAAATCTACACTAAATAGTTCAATTGAGTTTGCTAAATTATTTACTTGTTCTTCTAAAGGTTCAATTTTTTTTACTGATGTTTCTATTGATTCAGTAGTAAGTTTCAATTCTGCTAATTCACTCTTCTGTTCACTTATATCTTTCGCTTGAGCAACTAATTCAGCATTGATATGATTAACATCAACTTGTATATCTCTTATGCTTTGTTTATTGCTTCCAGCTAAATTATATTTAGTTAATCCATTATTTTGGGGACTAGAACTAATATTTGACTTTATTCTGCTTGAACTTTCATAATTAAGTATTACTGCATCAAAAGTATTATTATTTTTATCTGTTATTTGTATAACATCATTTAAGTCCAAATAAAAACCATCTACAAAATTGGTTAATGTATATGGTTTAATCTTCATTCCTAATATATATTTTGAAACTTCTTCAATCATTTCTTTTCGGTACAAGTCAACATATGGATTATCTAAGATTTTATATTCTATTCTTTCTCCATCAACATTTTCAGGATAAATAATATCATCATTTATACCTTCTTTTCCCAAAACCACTGTATTAAATGGCCCAAATAAATTTTCTTCTGTAACTTTCTCATATCTTTTTCTATCAACTTTATGATTAGTGCTTTCTTGACCTTTTATTACTAAATTACCTGTTCTATTAATAAAAGCTATATTACCACCAATTTCAGCAAGTCTGCTTACTGCTTCACGGCAAGTAATATTTGCCTTGAAATTCGGCTGTTTAAACATATAATCAGCCCAATTAAAATTTTCAGTTTCTAATGGTACATTTACAATTTTACAAATTTCCTGTATTATTTCTAGTCCACTATGTTGTTTTGACCAATCTAATGTGCTAACGTAAGGAATATCAAATAATTGTGTCTTATCTTGAATATCCTTAAAAGATATTATTTTATTCGTTATATTAGTTTCTATTTTATCTGATGTAGGTATAAAAATTCCTTGTGGTATATATTCTACTTTACCACCTATCATTATTCCTTTATATACACTTATTTCTTTATTACAAAAGTCATATTCATTATTTAAATCATAAATATCAAAACTACATGTTTTTGTAGGAAATCCTCCTATTATATTGTCATTTTTATGTTTTATTTTTGGTGCTATCTTAATAATATTTCCCGTATATTCTATGCCATCAACAATTATTTTACATTTTGGTGATATTGAAGTTTTTGTTTCTATATAATCCTTATATTCTTGTGTTATTTTATACATAATTACTCAACCTCATCTAAATCCATTTGTATAAATCTAATCTGAAAAGGTTCACATGTCATTTCATCGTTAATAATTTTTGCTTGAACTTTATCACCAACTACATACATATTTTTAGTAACAAATTCCCTATTTTTTAAATCATAATATTGAAGAGAACAACTTGTTTTTTCTAATAATTTTAAAATGTTTGATATTGATTCTTCATCTCTAAAGTCTATAAAGTCATAATAAACTTTATTGGCTAAGCCGACTACATCTCTATACATAGTTCCATCATCACTTCTACCACTTTGCTCACTATCTTGTTGAGAATACTCATATCCAATAGCATCAGCTGAAAATGTTATTCCATCAGCGCTGAATTCTGTCTTTTTCATAAAAATATCACCTCACATTTTAACAAACAAAAAGAGAAATATATTAAGTTAATAATAATATTTCTCCCGCGTTTATTTGTTCTTGATTTATCTTTTGAATAATAGTTCTACCATCTTCGTATTTATGATAAATAGTTATTTCTATCTCTTGTTTACCAGCACCACCATTATCTCTTATGGCTTTTGTTACTTGATCATAAATTTTACTTTCTGGGGTTACAACTTCTGCCTCCCTAGTATTATCTCCAACAATTGCTAATTGAGGATTATTTGGTGCAAACCAACCACCTTGAGCTAATTTTGGAATCTTAGGAATATTTATCCCTTTTCCACCGACTGCAGGCACCCAATCAGGAATTTTTATTTTATTTAATCCTGAAATAAAACCATTTATTAAATCTATTATTGCGTTAATTGGAGCTTTTATAATTCCGACTAAACCATCTACTATATTTTTAAAAACATCTTTTATACCATTCCAAGCTTTTTTCCAATTTCCAGTAAAAACTCCAGTGATAAAATCGATAATACCACCAAATATTCCAATTATACTTCCAACTACATCACTAATAGTACCTAAAATAGTTCCCATCACTCCAATTATTGTACTAGATATTTGACTCCAAACTGGTGCTAAAATATCCAATAAAAATTTAACAATTGGATCAATGAATTGATTATAAATTTCTAATGCTCCATTAACTAATTTTCCAATAAAATCTCCAACTTTTTCTATTAATTTGCTAATATGTTTATCCCATAACCAACTCAATTGCTCAAGAAATGGAGCAACAATTGGTTCAAGTATATCATCCCATATTTTTTGAAATAAACTGATAATGTTATTTACAAATTTTCCTATATTATCAACTAATGGTTGCCCATGTTCATTCCATAAATTTACTAATATACTACTAAAATCTGTCCACATTTGAACTATTAATTGAATAGCTGGATCTATTGCAGTTGACCATATTGAATTAAACAAATTACTTATATTGTCTATAATAGGTTGGCCCCAAGTTTGGATTCCATTTGCCATATCAGTCCACATTAATGTAAAAAGTTGAGAAATATTATTAAAAGTTATACCCACGTTATCTTTGATATTATTCCAAGTAGTTGTCATATTAGTCCATAAATCTGTTCCTAATTGTACTGCTAAAGACTTTATAAAATTAAATTTAGCTTTAATAAAATTTGCAAATGACTGAACTAATGATGTATTCCATAAATCATTTAACGCATCTTTTAATTGTGATATTTTTTTAAAAATAGAATCATTTATTATACTATCATCTGCTATAGTTGGTACAATCGAAGTAGAAACTCCACCAACTGTACCTGTACTACTTCCTCCAGATCCACTATCACTATCTTGTTTTGTATTTAATACGTTTATTTCATCAACACTACCAAAAGCCCTGTTAACCTCTTTCGCCGCTTTTTTAGCAGCACTACCTGTTGATGCTATATCTGTAGCAGTATCTATTGCACTACTACCTAAATTAGTTATACTAGAACTAGATTTTGATACAACATCTGGCATTTCTAAACCAAAAACTTTTAATAATCCTTGAATTTTAGTAAAGAAATTGGTTACTGCACTAATTGCGCTATTTATTATTGGTATAAATAGTTGTGCAAGTGGCGCTACCACCTTTCCTATTGCAACAGTCATTTGATTAAAATTAAACTTAAGTTGTTGAATTTGTCCACCAAATGTTTTTGTATAAGCTGTAGCATCTCCAATTTGAAATCTAGTTTCTTGCATTATTCCATTATATTCAGCTTCGATTTTTTGAGCCTGTGTCATTGCTGATGTGGTCGTATTATGAGCTTTGGCCCATTCTTCCCACATCTTAGCAACATTTTTAGTAACACCAGCATTATCTACAAGAATTGAATTTTCATTTTTCAAACCTTCAGTAGCAGATACTACCGCTTCCCCTAAGTCATAAGAGGCTTGTCTACCAAATGCAGCACTATCTTTTAATCTGGTCATTACATCTTCTATTTGTGAAGTATCATAACCTCTTGCTAATAAATTTTTATAAGCTGTAGCTGTTTCTTCTATTGAAACTAATCCATCTTTTGTATATTCTTGCACAAATTTTTGAGCTTCTGAAAAAGAATTCCCAGTCCCTTGAACTATACTATTTAATCCTGTAAATGCACTTTGAACCTTACTAGCGCTATCTATACAACTTTTAGTAAAGTCCGTTACTTTTTTTACTGCAAATGCACCTGCAATAAAAGTTCCTATCTTTTTAAAGCTACTAGAAAAAGCATTTTCAGAACCTTTTAATTTTGAATTTAATTGTTTATCATAAGTTTTAGAATTAAGTTCTAAATCAACTGATACTTTACCAGCATTTCCTTTTGCCATAATATCACCGCCTAACCAAACATTTTTGAAAATACTTTTGAAATATCTTCTGTTTTTAAATATATTTTTTCTTTTTTTGTAGATTTTGCTCTAAATTGTTGCCATTTAGTTCTTATTTCTTTTTCATGATTTGTCATTTCTCTTATCTTTTTTGGATTCTTTTCCGAGCGAATTTGAACTGTATAACCTAATGGAGTATCTCCATTTAAACCACTTAACAATTGCCTAAATTCTTGACATGATATATTTTCATATTCATAATAAAGCCTTATTCCATATTGTTGGGCAAAACTAGATACAATTAAGTCCCAATCAAACTTTATATCATAATAAGTTTCTGGGACTATTAGTTTTTTGATACTTGTTCTTTAGCTAATCTTTGGAGTTCTTTAGGATCTTCACCTGTTATAGCTCCCATTACACAAAAACTAAAATATCTATATTGTTCTACAGGTAAATCAAATTTATATATTTCCTGAGCTTGTTCCTTACCTAAAGCCAACTCATAAATTTTTCTTTCTTTCTCCTTATCAGATAATTCTGGGTTCCCTTGCATATCTTGTATTTTTTCAAATGTAGATTGCCTATCATCTACCGTATATAACTTATCTCCTATTTTTAATTGTGGATGATTGTCACCACTTAAAATTTCTTTAGTAATTCCTGTATCAATAATTCTCATATTTCATATTCTCCTTTTCTTTTTATAAAAAAATAAGGGTAAAGATATTAAATCCTTACCCTGCCTTTGGTGAAAATTTTGGTTTTCCTTTACCAGTTAAATCACCAGATAAAGGTGCTACATCAGTTGCACTTCCCAAAAGGTCTGTTAAGCCAACAACTGCTGTAAATTCTAATGTAGATTCATCAGGGAATGTTACTTTAAAATCAGCCTCTGCTTCTTTACCAATTTTATATCTTAGACCATCAATATAATCATTTCCTTTATCTCCTACAGTTCTTTTACCACTAAATGAACCACTCAATGCTTTTGCTGTTAATAAAGCATTTTGCCATCCACCATCGTTAATTGAATACCAAGTTTCTGTATTATTTTCAACAGCTATACTTAGTTCTTCTAAATCTGCAATTGGAGAGTATTCCTCAGCATCAGTTTTTACTTCAACTTTGCACTCACTAACTGCATATTGCCCCGCAGTAAACGTTGCCATTTTATCATCTACCTTTCTTCATAAAAATCTAATTCTATAGAGTACTCATAGACATTCCTATCATCTGTGCCTAAATCAATAGGCGAATTATAAGGCATCATTGTGAATATTCTTTTTGAATTAATAAAAAAAGTTCTCTCTTCAAAGAACTCAAATATTTTTTGTGCCATTTGTTCTGCACTATCTTGGTTTTTAGTATATCTTAATAAAATTGTTATAGGTTTTATATCAGTACTTCGATTGGTTTTTCCACCTAATGTACCAATATAAGCTTGTTCTCTTTTAGAATTGTAAAAGCAAATAGCCTTTTCCTGGTTATTATCAATTTTTCCTATACTTATAGAATCAGTCCAATTAAATTCTTTTTTGAAATAATCTTTATATTGTTTTAATGTCATTTCATTTTCCCTTTCAATATGTCATTAAAAGCTTTTGTTGCAAATTTTTTCTTTTTTCCATCTATATATGGCTGAAACCAAAAGGAACCAGCATATTTATTGTGACCTTTTTGATAATTTAAAGGTTTACCAGTAAAACGCGAAATTCCATAATATTGATATCTTGCATAAGGCGCATCATAGCAAATAGTAACAACACCTTTGTTTTTTTTGCTATCATCTATAAACATGCTTCTATTTTGCAAATTACCAGTATCAAAAGGTATTGTTTGGCTTTGTTGTAAATCACTTTTTAAAGCATCTGCTGTTTCGACTAATGCTTCAGCACATATTTTTTTCATATATTTTAGATGGTTAGGATTAACTTTAGCTTTTACTTTCATTACATTACCTCAAATTCAGTATGATGAACTGTTCCGTTAGGGTTTCTAGGTCTATATCCGGCATATATCTCATAACTACATCCATTTATAGTAATAACACCATCACTAACTGATTTTAATGATGGTGCTATATCTCCTTTAACGATTACTTTACCAAGTAAAGTGATTTGTTTCCCTTCAGGATCTATAATCCTTTTGGCTTTTTCACTCCAAATACATTTGCCACTACCACTAAATGAAGAAATTGGCTCTCCATCTTCTGAAATTCCCTTTTCATTTAAAGTAACGGAATATTCGGTGCTTAATAACCAATCGGGAAATGGTAATACTCTAACTTTATTAGCCATTAAATCTCCAACTCCTAGAATCTAATCCAGTTTGATGAATTAAAGTATATGCCACTTCGCTCATATTTTCAATTTCAGCTTTAGTTTTAGAACTATTATCCTTAGATTGAACACTAACTGATATATCTAAAACACTATAAGAAGAAATATCGCTATTATCCTCATTATTA
>CANRAH010000016.1 GCA_947628565.1 uncultured Bacilli bacterium | reverse complement strand
CAAAAAGAGAAAAATAACTTTTCTCTTTTTAATATACCAGTTTTTTTATTAATGTCTACTAATTGGGGTTCACATCATTTCTTAGGATTTTAAATCAAAAATATCTTCATTAAATATTTCTTTAAATGGTTTTACAAAATACCTCCAATTACTTGGTATTTTATCATTACCACTTCTTACATAATCTACTCCGTTATAATAGACACATTTTAATATCCAATAGTATTTAGTGTAATCATAAGCATCCCCGTAATGCCCATTCCAAACATTAGGTTTATATCGTTTAAAACTAGATAAAATCTTATTTCTATCTTTAATTGAAAGTGATTTATTTTCTTTAATTGCTATCCAATTAACTTTTATAGTGTATTTTGGATTCTCTTTATCACTAAAATCAAAGATATACTTATAATAATTATCATGGATACAAATTATAAAAGTTATGATGGATATATCAACTGTGTACATAACTTTTCTTGAATGAAAGGTATTACCACAGTCTTTACAATACCGATTTGGTGATCTATAAGACATTTGCTCTCCATCAAAATCATACTTTACTAATCCATGTTTTCTATAATTGATATGAAGTCCTATATCTTCTTGATCGATATAATTAGGTTTGTCTTTCTTTCCACCTAAATACCCATAGGCAATATTAAAAATATTCCCGCTATTACAATACGGACAATTAGCTTTTCCCATCTAATTCCTCCAAATCAATCGAGTTTTTAAACAAAAAAGCTTTTAATTCTTGTTTTTCGACATGTGTCTTTGGTCGGTGTTATTATGGGAAAATTTCTTGTATCTAAAAAGTAATTGATTATTTAATATTTTATGGATTACAAGTTATTGAAAAGAAAATATCTCAAAAAATATTAAATAAGGTTCTTAAAATAATAAATTATAATAACATAATTGAATATTTTTATACACTCAATTGATAATAAAAGGTTCATCAGCATTTATTATCAATTTTTTTTAGTCTTAATGCATTAAATACAACACATAAACTCGATAGCATCATTGATACACTTGCTATCATAGGATTTATTTCTAAACCAAATTTCATAAGCATTCCTGTTGCAATTGGTATCATTAAAATATTATAAAAGAAAGCCCAAAATAAATTTTGTTTTATATTATTTAATGTTTTTTTACTTATAGTTAAAAACGTTAAAATTTTATTAATATTATCATTTGTTATTATAACATTTGATGAATTTGTTGCTATATCTGTACTACTTTCAAAACTAATACCAATATCTGAAGTAGCTAAAGATGGAGCATCATTTATTCCGTCACCAACCATTATTACTTTTTTACCTTGTAATTGCAATTCTTTAATATATTTTGTTTTTTCACTAGGCATTACATTTGAAACTATATCATCAATTCCTAACTCATTACCAATTATTTTAGCTGTAATTTCATTATCTCCTGTAAGCATAACAATTTTGTAACCTGATTTTTTTAACTTTTTTATCGTTATTTTAGCATCTTCTCTTATTATATCTTTTACTCCTATTAAACCGATTATATCTTTTTCTTCTAATATATAAATTATACTATTTCCTAAACTTGTTAATTTTTCTAAATCTTCTTTATGATTATTTTCAATATTATTTAAAATTTTACTATTTCCTAAATAATAATTTTTATTATCTATTTTAGCTGTAATCCCAATTCCTGATATTTCTTTGTAATCTGTAATTTTCATTTTACTAATTTTATAATCTTCAAATGCTCTAGATATTGGATGAGTAGAATTACTTTCTATATTTGCAATAATATTTAATAGCGTTTTATCATCATAATTAGAGTAATTATAAAATTTGCTAATACTTAGTTTTCCATAGGTAAGAGTTCCTGTTTTATCAAAAACTATTGTATCAATATGTGATGCGATTTCTAAGGTCTCACTAGATTTTATAAGTATACCACATTTTGCAGAAGTACCTATTGAAACTATTATTGCAAGTGGTGTTGCAAGACCTAATGCACAAGGGCAAGCGACAACAAGTACCGTTACCATGCGAATTAAGGACTCATTAAAAGATGTTCCTATAATAAAATGAATAATAAATGTTAACATTGCAATTATTAAAATTATTGGTACAAAATAAGAGCTAACTTTATCAGCTATTCTTGATATAGGCATTTTCGAATTACTTGCTTCAAGTACTAAATGAACCATCTCCGATATAGTTGATTTTGGGCCTATTTTTCGTGCCTTGTACTCTACTAGTCCATCATATATTATTGATCCTGCAACTACTTTATCGCCTACTGTTTTTTTTATAGGCTTTGATTCACCTGTTATAAATGATTCATCAAAATGCGCTACACCTTTAACTATCTCACCATCGACAGCTACTTTCATTCCAGGTTTAACAATTAAAATATCTCCTACCTTAACCTCATCTATTGTTACTTTTTTTCCTCCATCTTTGACTTTTAGAAGAGCGCTTTCTGGTGTTACTGATACAAGTTCCTTGATTGCTTCTTTAGTTTTCTCTTTACTATTTTTATCAATATACTTGCCTAACTTAATAAAAAGAATAATCATGCAAACAGATTCAAAATATAAATTTTTAGTAAGTATATGATTGCCTAATATGATTAAAATCATATTAACAACACTATATAAAAAACTAACTAATACCCCTAGAGTTACTAACGTATCCATGTTTGGTGATCTATGAATCAAATTTTTAATTCCTGATACAATAATAGCTTTACCATACACTAAATATGGTATAGTAAGTAAACATAATACTATTGAATAAGTAATTGGATGTTTCATCATATTTAAAAACGGTATAACAGGTAAATTTATCATATGTGACATAGAAATATACATAATTAAAATAGCTAACATTCCTAATACAATTAAATAAATCTTACTATTATCTTTTTTATTCTCTTCTTTTTCGTTGTAAATTCCACCACATTTATATCCTGATTCATTGATAAAACTTCCAAGAGTTTCTATATCTATATTATCATCATAATATATAAGAGCTTGTCCTAAAACCAAATTTACTGAAACATCTATAATACCATTTTGTTTTTTCAAATATTTTTCTACATGGTTAGAACATGCAGAACAAGTCATTCCATCAACTTTCAATATTATTTTTTTCAATTTAATCTTCCTTTATTATCTCATATCCAAGATTTTCAATTGCATTTTCAAGTATATTTTTATCTATCTCTTCTTTTAAAGTTATAGTTACTAAATTTTTTTTATGATTAGCATTAACTTTTGCTACTCCATCAATATTCATTAAAGCATTTTTTACTCTATTTTCGCATCCACTACATACCATGCCATCAACTTTTAAATCAATTTTTTTCATATTTTCTCCTTATTATTTGTTATATCTTTTAAACAAACTTATAATTTCATCAATTGAATCAAGGTTTCCATTTTCTAAATCATTACTAATACAACTATACAAATGATCCTCTAAAATAATATTAGACAAATTCTTTATTGCTTTTTCTACCGATTTTAATTGAATTAGTACATCATTACAATAAATGTCTTCATTTATCATTTTTTTAATACCTTTAATTTGACCATCTATGCGATTTAATCTATTATTGATAAGTTCTATATCTTTTTTACCTCTATGATTCTTTCTATGGTGACATAAATTTTCTTCCATTTTCCACCTCCAAGAAATATTATATTACATATAATTGAAATTCAAAATAACGGGGTATATTCTATAATGCATTTTATTTTAATGGTTTTAAAAGCTAACTTATAATTTTTTAATATTATTATAACTATTACATATTAGATTTTGTATCTCTGAATCCGATAATGTTTCATCTAAAATAATAGATACCCAATTTTGCTTGTTCATATGAAAAGCTGTGTAATATCCATTTTTATCCAATAGATTATCTATTTGTTTTGTATTTACTTTAACATTTATAAATTCAACTTCTTCTTTTGAATACGTATTCCTATCAATTTTATTTCTTGAAATACTTCCAATAACCCCAAACCATTTTTTATTTGATCTATATACACAATAGTTTGGAAGTCTATCCCATAAGAATTCTGGGTTTGTATTATACTTTGTAGATATAAACTGATTTATCCTTTTAGTTTGATCATATTTAAATAGTTGTTCATCAGCACACTTATCTCTAATATCAGTAAGTACTTTTATAAACTCATTTTTAATAATGGAGCTAAATTCTCCCAAAGTATCTAACCTATAATTTGTATATTCATCATTGTATGATGTTTCAATAACTTTACCCTTAATACTCCCATTATACTCAATTAAAACATTAAAACTATTGTTTAAAATAGGAGTAGAATATTTGAGTTTATCATTATATATTTTAAAGCCATATTTAATTAATTTTTCTTTATTAATTTTATATTTATTAAATATCTCTTCTTCTATACTCATAATTAAAATCTCCTTTAATCATAATAGAAAATAATTAGTAATATTACTATTTCTTTTTAAAAAATGCAACTTTAAAGAAATGAATAGTACCTATTATAAATATTCCTATTATTATAAAAAGTGAATAAATTTTATTTAAAATAGCATAATATATTGCATATATTAAAAGGCCAAAAATATAGACAAATAAACTAACACGAAAAATATATTTAAAAATATTAGATATTTTTTTCTTATCAAAAAGTAAAAATAAATTTTCAAAAAATATAGCAATTGAACATATTAAAAATGGACTAATTATTATTTTCCCAACCAATTGATTTTTAAAAAATGCTCCAATTAATACAAAAGATGCCATTATTGATACGATAATTTGCCTAATAATATAGATATTGTTCATATTGTCTCTCTCTTTCAAATATAAATTTGTAATTTATTTAATCACTATTTTCTATAATTATATATTTTTTTATTGAATTATATTCATCACCACTAATTTGATATATACCATTATATGGCTGCTCAATATAGTATTTTTGGTTTTTAGTATATACAAATATTGTAAATATTTCATCTTTTGTAAGATTAAATTTTAATTTTATTTCATCTTTAACATTTACAGGAGCATCTTGTATACTTTCGTTTTTAGTTACTTTTTTTGTATTATTTAAAACAGATAATATATCTTTCATTTCTTCTTCATCAGTTACAATAACATTTTTATCATTTAAATTTAATGATATGCTTTTTAAATTTTCAAATTGAGGTAAATCTAGTGTATAAGTCCGTCTATTTCTAAAATAATACATTATTTCAACAATAATTAGTAACAACAATATTGCACCCAATATTATAAATATTGCATTTCTAAAATTTACTTTTTTCACTTATTTTCTCCTTTATTCACTATTTTTAAACGAACTTACTTATATAAATGTTTATCGGAGTTTCTTGCTTTTATAATTTTTAAATTATAAAATTCTTCTAATAAATCAACTAATTCATCACCAACTAGATATCTTAAATATTTTAAAGTTTCATTACTTTGTTTAGATTTAATAATCAAACAATAATTAGCGATTATTTCATTGAAACACCTTTCAGCATACATATAATATCTTACTCCATGACCACTTGTTGGTTTAATTTTCTCATTTGATTTATTTTTTAACAATCCATCTCTGAATTTACCTTTTGTAATCGCATCAAGTATATCTCCTATAGCAAGAAAAGCATCGTAATCAGACCTTAAAATCATTTCTAACATTTCTCCTATTTCAATATCTCTTTTTTGCATAATAAATTCTTCCAATGTAAACGAATCTGAAAAAATAATGTCAAGTGTTTCCTCTGTATATCCTCTTCCTTTACATTTTTGTTTTATTTCTTCTTTAGCCATAGATAACAATTTATTAATACTTATATTATTGGCATAAACTTTTTCATCTGAGATATGTCTTGATACAATTTCTCTTGACAAATTAATTACGTTATTCAATATTTGATAATATCTAATTGAATAATTTTCTACTTTTTCTATAAAATTTGGATCACTAACTATTGAATCTATAACATCATCATATTCTATAGGCACTTCATTTTTAGTAAAAAAATAATGAAGTGCATGTCCTGTTTCATGATTAAGTGTACTTATTGTAGGGCTCTGAGAAGAAATATAGGAATTAGAACTACTAAAATTATTTTTTGCCTGTTTTATGTAATAGAAAGTTGGGACTTCCTTCTTTATAAAAATCAATTTTTTTAATTCTTCTATAAAAATTGGATTGACACTAGTTGTATACCTATATGAAGTAATAAGAGCATCTATTAATTCTTTGTCACTTTTACCATCATTATAAAATAAATTTTTAAGTTCTTCTAATAAATCTTCAACAGGTGAAATTATACCTTCTGAATATTTTTCATTATTTAATTGTCTAAAAATATTATCACAATTAAATTTATCATACTCTATATTAATAACTGCATTTGAAACTCCAAGCAATTTTAATTCAGTAAATACTAATGGACTACATTTTAAATTTAATGATAAAATTTCATTTAAAGTTAACTCCTTATCAATGTTAATTAAATAGTATAGTAAGCTTTTTCCGTTTTCATCCTTCTCAATTAAAATATTTTCTGTTAACTTGTCTAAAAAACGTAAAAGATTATTTTTTGTCATTTCTATATATGCACGAGCCATTAGTTCTCTATCATTATCTATATATGATATATATTCAAAATGTATATCCAAGCCAGCCTTATAATTATTTATTAAATATCGCATATAATTAAAATTTTTATTTGGATAATTCATTAATAATCTTAATTTTGCTTTACACATTGCTTCTGGCACACCATATGAATATAATATTTGCATAGTTTTAAGATTTACAATATTACATCTTGAAAATGTTGGTTTTATACCAGACTTAAGTAAATCTTCTAATATAGTTATCCCATTATATTCAGTTAACAATATAGCTTCATTTGAATTAATTAATGCTTTTTTATATCCCTTTTTATACAATTTAAATAATTTATAATCATCGACTATATACTCAGCTAAAGATAACGTAAATTTATCATTGCTTAAATATTTTTCAGCTAAAAATTTACCGTTTCTTTCAACAAGTAACTCTTCAAAAATATTATCGTTAATAATACTAAAGCAATTATATTTAACACAGTAATCCATAATTCTTAAATCTTTTTTTGAAATGCTTTTTATAATAGAAAAACGTTTTTTTTCTATTAAGAAATCAATTAGTTTTTTATTTTCTTCTATGTCTTCATATAAAAGTTTTTCACTAATATTATTTTCTATTACAGACTTATCACGATTATATTTGATTAATATAGGAATAGCTTCTAAATTTCCCCCTAAAATATATTCAAAATCAGAAATATCTATATTATTTTTTAAAGCATATTCAAGCAACGTCATTTCACCTATAGGATCTAAGAAATTATCTACATAAATATCCTTTTCTATAATTTCATTATTATTTACAAGTTTTTCTAATAAAGTTTCTTTATTTGGTAAATATTTAAAAATATCATTCAAATCGATATTTTTTAATAAATCTACAGATATTTCATTAAAATCACTTATATATTGTATTAATTTTTTCCTTAATTTTGAACTTTTTTGAAAGTAAGGGATTATTAATTCTTTATCCATTTCAAGCATATATATAATTACTGGTTTAAATTTATAATCAAATAAATTAGTTAAATCATATGATACAAAATCATACATTTCACTATGAGAATTAAAAGCAGGAAATTTAATATTATTTCTTAAAAGTAAAATATATAATAATGCTTCATATTTATTATCACTAGAAAAAAACTGTGATCTATTAAATGGTATATATTCTCCTTCTTTATACTTTTTAATCAATAAATTTATATAATTATTAGATGGATTTGGATAATTTAACAATATTTTGCAGTCAAAATTTAATACCATATCATATTTTTTATTTTCATATAATATTTTACAAATATCTTTATTTTTTCTTATTTTAATATCACTTATATCTATACCTTTATTAATTAATTCTTGCATCATGCTTACACCATTTGGGGTAATATTTAATAAATAATTCTCATCTGCATATTTCATTAAATCTAATCTATTTATTTTAGTGAAACAATCATATAATGTATCAAAATCGTTTACTTTATTTATTAATTCTTTACAAGCTGATAAATTATAATTTAAAAATCTTTCAATTAAATATATACCAGAATAATTAATAAATAATTTATTAATAATATCTAATGATAAAAGACATATTTTATTTGGTTCTTTTTTAAACATTAATTCTATAAGTATTACTCCATTATTTTGAAATAACAAATCTATATTATAATACCTTTTAAAGAAATATCCTCTTTGCGCAGCATATTTTAACATATTATAATTATTAGTAATATATTTAATTATTCTTGAATCTTGAATTTCTATATTATTATCTATTATATAAATAAAATACATTATGCCATTTTCATCTTTTAAAGACAAGTCAGTGATTTTGACATTATTTCGTATACATTCAATCTTTTTTAATTCATTTATTCTACTAAAATCATTCATAAATTTATTCACCATCTAACATAATTATATCAAAAATAGTATCAGTAATAAATACTAATACTATTTTTTAATCAGAATTAACTCCTTCTATAAACTTAGTTTGATATAAATTAGTTTCTTCTATTGTTATTTTATTTTTTATAGCTTCTGCTATTATTTCCGTTTTTAATTTGTAATTTTTATTTGAGTACCAGTCAATAGGAAATAAATTATCCTCATTTACATCTGGATGCTCATGTTTATATCTTAATTCGGCCATTACATATAAGTTTAAATCCAATTCATCCATAAATCCTCCTATAATGCTTTACCAGGTTCTTTTTCATAATCTTTCAAACCTATAATCTTTGTCATATAAAATTCATCTAATAAATCCACTAATTCATCGCCAACAATATTTCTTAAAAGCTTTAAAATTTCATTGCTATGTTTTGATTTTATAATAGATGAATAATTTGCAACCATCTCATCAAATCCATGTTCTTTTAAAGAATAATATCTTACTCCATGACCATATGCTGATTCAATTTTTTCATTTTTATCATTTCTTAATAAATTACTTTGAAAATTTCCTCTTGTAATTGCATCTATTATATCTCCTATAGCAATAAATGCATCATACTCATATCTCATAATTGTATCTAACAATTCATAAATCTCAATTTGTTTTTTTTGCTTTACAAATTCATCTAATGTAAATGAATCTGAAAAAATTATATCTAAGGTTTCTTCCGAATAACCTTTTTCTAAATATGTTTTTGTTCTTTCTTCTTTTGTTTTAACTAGTAATTCATTAATTTCTTCACTATTACTATTCGCTGATTCTTCTGATATATATTTTGAAACAATTTTTAAAGCTACATCTTTAGTTTCATCTATTAGTTTATGATACATTTTGGAGTATTCTTCTATCCTTTTGATCCAAGTAGGATCACTATTAATTGATAACAAAATACTCTCATAATTTTCAGGTACCTCATCATCTGCTAAAAAATAGTGGAGTGCATGTCCTGTTTCATGATCAAGTGTACTTATTGTAGAATCTTCAACTACAACTTTGACTTTTTTAGGAGAAAAATATCCACTACCTTCAAGCCTTGTATAATAAAAATTAGGGGTATTTTTCTTTATTTCAATCAACCGTTTTAACTCTTCTATAAATACTGGATTAGTACTTGTTGTATGTCTATAAGAAATGATAAGTGCATCTATCAATTCTTTATCACTTTCTCCATCCTGATAAAACAAATTTCTTAATTCTTCTAATAAATCTTCAACAGGCGAAACTACACCTTCTGCATATTTATCATTATTTACTTTTCTATAAATTGCATCACAATCAAATTTATCATATTCTGCTCCTATTTGGACATTACCGAAACCTAATAACTTTAATTCTGCTGATATTATAGGACTTTTTCTTAAATTTAAATTTAAAATTTCATCAATGGTTAAATATTTATCTAAATTAATTAAATAATATAATAAACTTTTTCCTGATTCATCTTTTTTAGTTAATTTATTTTCATCAAGTGCATTTAAATAACCTTTAAAATCATTTCTTACCATCTGAATATATGCACGCGCTGATAATTCATTATCCTCCGTTAAATAGTTTATAAGTTCTAAATGAACATTAATACCTTTTTTTCTACATTCTATAAGATATTGCAAATAATTTGATTCCCTACTTGGAAAATCCACCAATAATTTTAAATTTGTTTTTGTTTTGCACATTAAATCTATTTTATTATATGAATATAAAATTTCCATTGTTTTAATTGATTCAAAACCGTTTTTTAAAGATGGAGTAATATTTGATTTTAACATATCTTCAAGTATAGTCATTCCATTATAAGGCGTTAATAATATTTTTTCATCCGCATCGATTAAAAAATTTTTATAGCCATTATTATAAATTTTTATTAATTTTTGATTATCTACATTTTTTAAATTTAATGATTTAACAAAATTATCGTTGCTCAAATATTTTTCTATTAAAAATTTACCATCTCTTTCAACAAGTAATTCCTCAAGCAGTTTATCACTTATTACATCAAAATTGTTATATTTTAAACAATAATCTAATATTCTTAAATCACTTTTATAAGATCTTCCTATGCAATCAATATATTTTTTTTCAAACAACAAATCTATAAACTTTTTATTTTCTCCTATATCGATATATAAAAATTCTTCTTTAACACTGAACAATTCATAATTAAATTTTGTTAATATTATAGCAGCATCAAAAATTTGTTTTAATTCAAATTTAACGCTTGCTATATTTATATTATTTCTTAAGGCATATTCAAGTAATGTCATTCCATCTTCCATTGGCTCTAATAAATCATCTATATAAATATCGCCATCCTCAATTTTACTTTTTTCTTTACTTTTTAATTTTTGAATTAAATTTTCTTTTTTAGGTAAATATTCAAAGATATCATAAACATTAAAATCTTTTAACTCATCTATAGAACAATTAGTTAATTCAGAAATATATATTTTTAATTTTTGCTCTAAATTAGTACCTCTTATTAACTTTTCAATTGTTAAATCCTTATCCATTTCAAGCATATGAATAATTACAGGTTTGTATTTTGAAAAATAAAGATCCTTAACCAATAAATTAGAATTTGAAGCGCTGTAATTTATTCCATTTTTTAAAAGAGTAAGAATACATATTGCAATATTTTTATTATAATTAGAATTAAAATCAACATCTTTAAAATTAATTTTTTCTCCATTTTTATAATGATTTATTATCATATTAAAATAATTATTAGATGGGCTTGGATAATTTAATAACAATCCACAATCAAATTCTAACAACAAATCATATTTTTTATTTTGGTATAGTATTTCAGCTAATGAAACATTATTTTTTACATCATTTTCAAAACTATAATCAAAATCTGTTTTCATATTAATTAATTCTTGCATCATAGTAACTCCATTCGGAGTTTTTGCTAATAAACAAGATGCATTAGCGTATTTCATTAAATCTAATCTATTTATTTTATTAAAACAATTATATAAAGTATCAAAATTATTAACTTTATTTATTATTGATTGACAAGCATGTTCATCAATATCTGCAAATTTTTTTATCAAATATTCTCCATTATTCTCCACAAACAATCTATTTATAATATCTAAAGACAAGTCTGATAATTTATCTGGATCGTTTTTAAAAATTATTTCTATAAGTGGTTGATCATTGTCTTTAAATAATAAATCAATATTATAATATTTTGTAAAGTAATATTTATTTAAAGTTGCATATCGTAATAATTCATAATCACTAGTAATATATTTAATCATTTTTTCATCATGAATTGTTATATTGTTGCTTACTATATATTCAAAAAAAGTTTTACCATCTTCATCTTTCAAAAATAAATCTGCTTCATCTATATTATCCGATTGAAATATGCTTGTTAACTTTTTTAACTCATTTATTTTATTAAAATTATCCATAATTTAATACCACCTTTATTATCATTTTGCAATTTTTCCTATATTAATTTTTGTTATTCGTCCATTCTTGAACCTTTAATTTAGACTCATAAACATGCGAACCCAAAATTTCAAGGCCCTCTTTTATAGTAGCATTTTTACAAATTTCGTTAATTTGATTAAGAACATTCCCAAATTTTGAACCTTCATGCGTAACAAAAGGTCTAATAATTTTATTTTCAAAATTCATTCTTTTTAAAGCTGTTACTAATTCTTCTGGCATAACACCCCAATAAACTGGTGATCCAATATAAATCACATCATAATTAGATGTATCAATATTAATATCTATAATGGGTGCATTATGGCTCAATTGTCTTTCCTTTGCTTCATTTATACAAGTATTATAATTCTTTGAATATGGTATTTTTGGTTCTATTTTAATAATATCTGAATCTGTAAATTCTTTAATATATTCAGCAATTACTTCTGTATTTCCTTTATCAATATAACCAACCGAATAATTTTCATCTGCTCTACTAAAATAAATAATCAAACTTTTTTTATTATTAAACATAACTTTATCCTTTCCTATTTAATTTTATGAAATATAAAGCAAAGCATCAAATACAAGTTATGCAGTTCTAACTTTATTTATCTGATCTAAATCTAAGGCTTTAACAAATCTGTTTGTAATTTCTCTTATATTATTAAAATCCAAATCAGTTATATCTATATTACTTAATATGACTTTTTTAACATTCATTTTTGGTAAGATAGATGCCAATTTTTCTCTATCTTTAAATCTATTAGTAAAATATCTTAAATCATTATCTGATATCAACATTTCAAGAGCTACTCTTGCTTGTTGCATATTATATACCCTTAATGTATTTAAAAATGCTTGTTTAATTATTTCAAAGTAATTAGCATCATTTAAAGCATCTTGATTATTTACAGTTGAAGTTGAATTTTCATTTACAATATTACCATCAATTTTTTGATCTAAATTTAAAGTTTTAACAAATCTATTTGTAATTTCTCTTATATTATTAAAATCCAAACCATTTATATCTATATTACTTAATATAACTTTTTTTACATCTATTTTTGGTAATATAGACATCAATTTTTCTCTATCTTTAAACCTATTAGTAAAACATCTTATATCACCATCTGATATCAACATTTCAAAAGCTACTCTTGCTTGTTGCATATTATATACCCTTAATGTGTTTAAAAATGCTTCTTTAATTATTTTAAAACAATTAACATCATCTAGGCCATTTTGTCTATTTACAACTAAAGTTATGTACTCCTTTATAAGATCATCATCAGTCATAGGTATACGAATATTATTTTTTTGTAATTCTGATCTCATAAGCCATATTAAATCACCAGGTCTTACATATTTTAATAACCCAATTCTTTCATTATTGTTATTTGGAAAGAAACTAGAATCCCCTCTTAAATATGATTTTATTGCCATTAAACCATCGTATAATCTAAATTTTGAAGCACTAATAACCGCTTGTTCAAAATAATACCTAGGGTCTGTTATTCTTTCTCTATCACTGGTATATTTATCTATTAACTTATTTTGTGCATGAGAAATAAAATCTGCTATAGAAAAATTCTTGCTTGTAGTTTTAGATAAAAGACTGTATATATCTTTTAGATCTAAATCATATTCATTTTCCATACGTTTTTTAATATAAACATTTAAATTTTCCAGTGTGAACATATCCATTCTATTTTCCATTCTTAATTTATTTATGAAATCTCTAATAATACTGCATAAAGTTGAATTATATGAATATGAGTTATCCATTGCTATTCCTATGCCATTTATATTTGGTATAAATGGATTAACCTTAAGCATTCCTTGTTTCACATAATTATTATTTGAAACAAATTCTATAATTTTATATGCATCTTCAAGACTATTAACTCTAATTACTAAGTTATCATTTCTTATTATTTCTGCTATTTTTGACTGATGCTCGATATTAGCATTAACAATAAAATCAAAAATCATTTTAGCGCCTATATCTATATGATCTTTATCAAGAGGAATATAAAGTTTTATCTCATTCCCACTCATTTTACCATTTTTAAACCATAAAAATGGTCTATCTGATACTTCAAATACATCAATATTTGGAATATTTTTATACCTGTCTTTAAATGATTCAAATATCTCTTTTATATATTGGCACTTTCCTTGATTATTTTTTACATTAAATTCCATTAAATTAGAATATATGAAATTTTTTGTTATTTCTTTATCTGGGTTTTCTAAAGCAAATTCTTTTATAACTTCAAGAAAAGATTCCATTAACTCGTAATTACTCATTTTCAATATCCTCTAAAACTTCAGATAAATCTATCGTATCTTCAAGCTCATTTGATTCCTTAGATATATCCTCATAATCATTAGTTTCTATTTCATTATCATCAAAAACAGGGACATCTATTACAGATCCTTTATAATTCCATTTTTCTATTTTCATTATACCACCTATTATTAGTATAACATATAAAATATTTATCATCAACTTTATTTTAAAAAAAAGACGGTTAGTCTTTTAAATTATAATTGAACCAATGAAATTAATTAATGCACATATACATATCCCTATAACTAAAGGTATTAAAACTGATAATAATGTCCATTTTATACTTTTTGTTTCCTTATAAATTGTCATTAAAGTGGTTGAACATGGAAAGTGAAATATTACAAATATAATCATACAAATAGCAGTTACCATATTCCAACCATTTTGTATAAATAAATTTTTTATTAAAGTAATATCATTTATATCCATCATAACTCCAGATGATAAATATGTCATAATTATTATAGGAAGGACAATTTCATTTGCTGGGAATCCTAATATAAATGCAGTCAATATTACACCATCAAGGCCTAAAATACGTCCAAAATTATCTAAATAGTTAGAAATAATTGTAACAATATTACTACCATTTATATCAATATTTGTAAATATCCATATAACAAGTCCAGCAAAAGCCGCAATCAGTATTGCCTTAATTAAAATTTTTAATGTTCTATCAACAAGTGAATGAACCAAAACCTTAAGTATTTGTGGCTTTCTATACGGTGGAAGTTCTAATATAAAGAATGATGTTTCCCCTTTAAGTAAAGTTTTCGATAATATTTTTGATACTAGAAATGTAGCAAATATAGCTATTAAAATTACTAATGTTAAAAGGAAAACGTTTATTGTAGTATCCAATATATTATTATTTCCCAGTGAAAAAAATATAGTGAATATTGCAATAAGTGTTGGAAATCTTCCATTGCATGGTATAAAAGAATTTGTAAGAATTGCGATAATTCTTTCTCTTTTTGAATCTATTATTCTAGTTCCTGTAACCCCAACAGCATTACATCCTATACCCATGCACATCGTAAGTGCTTGTTTCCCACACGTTCCATTTCTTTCAAAATTTCCATCTAAATTAAATGCAATTCTAGGTAATATTCCATAATCTTCAAGTAGTGTGAATAAAGGGAAAAATATAGCCATAGGTGGTAACATAACAGAAACTACCCAAGTTAATACTTTATATACGCCATCAAGAAGTGGAAGATATATAAAACTTGGAATATTTAAATATATAGATAAATCCTTTAAATATAAGCCTATTTTATTAAATAAATCAAATAAAAAATCAGATGGATAATTTGCACCTATTATAGATATCCAAAATATTATCATCAACATTATACACATTATTGGAATACCAGTTATTTTATTGGTTAATAAATTATCTAATTTAATTCTATTTACTATACTTTTTTTTGTAACTACATCTTTAGTTATACTTTCACATTGATACATAACAGTTTTCATAATGCATTCATCAAAATTTATATTAAATTCATTTAAATATTTTCTTATTTGATTTATTTTTTCTTTTATAATCGAATTATCGGTATTATTTTCTATTATTAATTTAATAGATTCAAATTTACTATTCGTATATTCATTTATAATTTTTATACATTCTTCTATTTTATCATCATACTCGAAATTAAAGGTACTAGAAGTATTATTAATTATAGAATCTAAAAGATCTGTAATACCTTCCTTTTTTCTTGCGCTTATACCAACAACTTTAGTATTTAACATCATCGATAATTTTGTTAAATCAACAGTTACTTTTTGCTTTTTTGCTTCATCCAATAAATTAACGCATACTATTACATTTTTTGTAACCTCTAATGTTTGAAATACCAAATTTAAATTTCTTTCTATACATAAAGCATCGCAAACTATCAAAGCTAAATCATAGTCTTTTGATAAAATGAAATCGCTAGTAACATTTTCTTCTTCAGAATGAGGTATAAGTGAATATGTTCCAGGTAAATCATAAAGTTCTATTGTTTCATTTTTATATTTTTTATAGCCAACCGTACTTCCAACAGTTTTACCCGTCCAATTACCTGTATGCTGATTTAATCCAGTAAGTTCATTAAATAACGTACTTTTTCCTACATTAGGATTACCTATTAAAGCAACTTTAATCATCTATAGCACCTACTTCTATACTTTTAGCATCTTTATTTCTAATAGCTATTATAGAATCCCTAATTAAATACGCTTTAATATTTTTAGATGGACTTTCATAGAGCAATTCTATTTTTGTTCCTTTAATGAGACCTATATCAAATAATCTTCTTTTTATAATTTCATCGGCATTAATATTAATTACTTTATATTTTTTATATTTAACAATATCATTTAAGTACATTAATACACCTCTAAAGTATTATATGAAAAAAAAAGAAACCGGTTATTAACGATTTCTTAAATGTTTTATTTCATATTGTTTTCAAGTAATCCTGCCTCTTTTAAAACATTATATATACAAGAATAACTCCTTTTTGCATAAAATTTGCAAAATTTTCTTATCGATGTGTTACTTCTTTTATATAAACTTATTATATATTCTTTTTCTTCATCTTTAATTGTGTTAACAGGTTTTCTATTTTTATTTCCATGTACCAAATTTATAGTTCCATGGTCTAAATCTTTTTTTAATTTTAATAAATATTTTTCGTGATATCCTGTAATCCTAGCAATTTCTTTATATGTCATATAACTTTCTTCTTTTTCAACTTTCTTAATTAAATTAATTGCTTGCTCTTTTCTATTCATAATATCACCAACATCACTATAGCACAAAAGTAATAAATTTGCAAGATTATATATTAGTTTTTTCTAAACAATGTATATATTCAATAGTATAATCTTTTTTATATGTCCTATTATTATCAGACTTAAATCTTTTATGTTTTTTTTCATACCTTTTGTATTTACCGTATTTCTTCATTATATTTTCTATATCATTTATATTAATTATTCCTTCATCATTATAGCTTAAAAGTATATATTTAAATTTAGCATTTTTAATCAAATCCTCAAATTCAGCTTTTGCTTTATTTTTTAAGCAATAATTTGATTTTTTACAATCTTCATCCCTAGTCCCTGCTAATCCTTTTATCTTAGGGTTGTCATATAATGCAATTGTTTCTAATATATGATAATTAGTATCATATTTTCTTGTATTATATGGTGGATCTAAGTATAATATATCCCCCTTTATCTTTTTTATTAAACTCTTTGAATCTTCATTATATATAGTATATTTTTTATTTTTAAAGATCAAATCTAATGGTTTTAATTCAATAGGCTTGTATGCACTTTTTTTTATATCCTTTAAAAATGCTTCATATACTGATGCAGTATTAGCTACTTTATCAGAAGCTTCTATAAGACAGGATAAAAGATAAAAATATTCATTCTCGTTTATTAATTTTTTCTTTTTCCACTTTTCTATTTTCATTCTAATTGCATCTATTTTCCTTGCATTATCATCAGTGAAATATTGTCTTTTAAACTTTTTTTTATAAGTACCTTTAGGTGAATAATTTTTGTATATAAAACCTTTTTTGCCATTTAAACCATTTAGGTAAATAAATGGATCTATTTTCTTTTTATATAATCTTTCAAATTTTAATTCATCACTATTTTCTATTAATCCTTTCAAAAGGACATAACTAAAATATTGAATGTCATTAGTAATAATATTGTATCCCTTTTCTTTAAAGTATTTTGATACAACTCCAGTTCCAGCAAATATATCACAAAAAGTCATATCTTTTTTTTGAGGTACAAAGTCTTCTATCACCTCATCAATATAACTCAATATTGAATATTTGGACCCTATATAATTCATAATACCACCTATATTTATTTTAACATAAATATATTATTATTTTTTTAAAATATTAAAAAAATGTATAAAATTTATACATTTTTATTTCTTTCTTAAAAATGTTCTAGTAACATAGAATAAAAATACTACCATAAAAAATACATATATCCACATAAATACAGTAAGTAAAACACCGTCCATATAAGTATCTAAAAGTCCTGGTATAGATGTTGGAAATATACTTTTTACCCAAGAATGAAATCCGTTAATTCCTATATTAGCTGATATATAGTTTAACAACCTTAAAAATATATCTATAATTGCTATCGCATATACAGATTTTGAAAATGTTCTAAACCAACAAAACGCAAATATAATCAAAGCTAATATAATAAACGCATCTAAATACATAAAACCACCTCTATCGTACTTAATAAGTATAACACATTTATTACTTTTTCTCAAATAGTTTTATTTATTTTTTTCATTTATATTATTTAATAAAATATCATATTGGTCTAATCTAGAATTTAAATAATATAATTGTTCTTCTATAGCAATTATATTGTACATTATCCAAGAATTAATTGCAGCATTATTATCAATATTCTCTTTAAAAATTATATCATTTTGTTTTTTAAAATATGTTGTTCTACTTAAATCAAAACTTTTTGATAAATTAATTGGAGGATAACATAAAGAAATATTATATTTGAGATTGATGGAATCAAGGAAATATTTGTTTAATAATATTCTAGCAACTCGTCCATTACCATTTGCAAAGGGATGAATTTTTATAAAAATACTATGAATAAGGCTTGATTTAATTATCGGATCATTTAATTCTTCATTATCGGAAGCGTTATTATAAAACGAAATAAAATCATCAATGTACTCTTCTATTTCATTAGGATTTGGAGGTACATGAAATGCATTTTCTATCCCTTCTCCACCATTTCCTATCCAAACAATGCTTTTTCTATAATTACCATTTAAATTATATCTTTCCTCTTCTAAATATTCATCATATGTTATATTTTTATTTTTTTCTTTCCTAATTTTTTCATATTCGCTTTTTGATAAAATCTTATCATTTGATCTTACAATACAATTTAAACATTTTATTATATTATGATCTATTTTAATTTTTCCATTTAAAATGCTGTTATATATATTAAAAACGCGAGAAGAATATAGTTCATTTTCTATATTTTCTGAAGCTACTATTTCTTTTATTAAGTAATCGTACAAAAATAATTCTTGTGCCTTTTCAGAATAATTTGATAATCTTTTAATATATAGATCTATTTCATTCCAAATTTCATTTAAATATGATTTAACTTTATTATTAATTTTTATATTTTCTAAAAATTTATCTATTTTTAACATCTTTCTATTCATAAAATATTTAATATCAAAAAAATAATCAAAATGATTATTTTAATGCTTCTAGTAATTCTGCTTTTTTCATAGTTGTATAATTTTCAATATTTTTTTCTTTAGCTAATTTTTTTAATTCTGCTACTGTCAATTTAGATAAATCTTCACTAACTTCTTTTTTCTCTACTTTTTTAGTTTCTTCTTTTTTAGTTTCTTTTTCTACTTTTGTAGCTTTTACTTCTTGTTTAATAGTTTTTCCTGCCAAAGCATCCTTTGAAATTCCTACTAAATTTGTAAATGCTTTAGCATCATCTATAGCGATTTCACTTAACATTTTTCTATTAATAGTAATTCCAGCTTTATTTAAACCAGAAATGAATTTAGAATAACTAATATTGTTCATACGACATGCTGCATTTATTCTTGTAATCCATAATTTACGCATTTCTCTTTTATTTTGCTTTCTATCTCTATATGAATATTTAAGTGAATGCATAACTTGTTCTTTAGCAGTTCTATAAAGTTTATGTTTACTTCCAAAATAACCTTTAGCTAATTTTAAAACTTTTTTTCTTCTATTTTTATGTATATTACTTCCTTTTACTCTTGCCATAATTTTCCTCCTTTATTAAAATTGTACATTTTTAAATCTGTTTGAATCTGCTTTACTTAAAGTAGATGCTTTTCTACCATTTCTATTTGAAGCAGCATTTTTCTTTCCAGTATTGTGTCTTGTTCCTGGATGTCCTATTTTAATAGAACCACCATCTCTAACATTTAATACTTTTTTTGTTCCCTTATGTGTTTTTATTTTTGGCATATTATTCCTCCTATTTTTCTTTTTTTGGCATAAGAATCATCGTCATGTTTCTACCTTCCAAAATTGGTTTTTGTTCAATATCAGAAATATCTTTTAATGCATCTGCAAATTTTAATAAAACATCACGTCCTAATTCAGTATGAGCCATTTCTCTACCTTTAAAGCGAATTGTTGCTTTAATTTTATGGCCTTTTTCTAAATATTTACTTGAATTTCTTACACGAGTATCAAAATCATGCACATCGATAACTACTGATAAACGGTATTCCTTCATTTCAAGATTTGCTTCTCTTTGCTTTTTTATATTTTCTTTTTGTTTTTTCTTGTTTTGATATTTAAACTTATTATAATCCATAACCTTACAAACAGGTGGATTAGCATTTGGATTAATCATTACAAGATCAAATCCTGCATAGGTTGACAAAGTAAGAGCATCCCTTATTGACTTAATACCTAATTGTTCACCACTTGGTCCGATAACCATAACTTCTTTAGCGCGAATTTGTTCATTTATAAACAAATCTTTTTCTTTGTTTGCTATAACAAACACCTCCTAATATCTTATACCATGAAAAAGCAGATACAAAAGTATCCACTTAACCTACAAATTAAAAATTCATTGGCACTTTACCCATCACTTAAGCAATCGGGTGGATGTGGATACATCTCTTTCCTTTTTCATATGTATTGATTATACATTTTTTTTATTTGTTTGTCAATAGTTTTATATAAATTATTAAAACATATTGGCGTTTGCATCAGCCTTTAAATCTAAACCAGCTCTAATTTTTTTATTGTATGCAAAATATCCAGCTGCAGCTACCATTGCCGCGTTATCGGTACAATATTTTATATTCGGAATAGTAAGTTTTATTCCTTCTTTATCGCATAATTCTTTAAATTTATTTCTAATACCACTATTAGCAGATACCCCACCAGCAATAATTAAATTTTTTACATTATATTCTTTTAATGCTTTCATAGTCTTTTTAGTTAATATCTCTATAATTCTATTTTGAAATGAGCAAGCTATATCTGCATTTCTAATCTCATTACCTCTTTGATTTTCATTATGTACAAGATTCATAACAGCGCTTTTAATTCCACTAAAACTAAAATTATAAGTATCATCATCAAGAGGTAATGGTAAAGGATACGTATCCTTACCAGAAGATGATAGTTTATCAACAAGTGGGCCCCCAGGATATGGTAAATCTATAACTCTAGCAACCTTATCATAACACTCTCCAACGGCATCATCTAATGTACCACCAATTTTTTTAAATTTATAATTATCCTCCATATAAATTAAATCAGTATGTCCACCTGATACAACAAGTGCGATAAGTGGAAATTCCATTTTTGATACTAAATTGTTAGCATATATATGCCCTATTATGTGATGAACTGGTACAAGTGGTTTATTATATATATAAGACAGTGTCGTTGCGACATTAACGCCAACTAACAGACAACCTATAAGACCCGGTCCATAAGTAACAGCTATTGCCGTTATATCATCCATTGTCATATTTGCTTTATTTAAACATTCTTCTATTACAATAGTAAAATTTTCAATATGCATACGACTTGCAATTTCAGGAACAACTCCACCAAAATTAGCATGTGTGTCCATCTGTGATAACACTGCTGTTGCTATCTCATCTACCCCATTTTTAACAATAGAAACACTAGTTTCATCACAGCTACTTTCAATACCAAGTATATATATATCCTTCAAATTACTCACCGCTTTTCTTAATCATTAAAATACCATCCTCATTACCATAATAATTTTTTCTTTTAGCGCATTTAATAAATCCATTTTTTAAATAAAATTCGATTGCTATACCATTACTTTCTCTTACCTCTAATGTAATATTTGAAATATTTTTATTATGAGTCTCCATAAAATTAAGTAACTTTGTCGCAATACCCCTATGTCTAAATTTATTATCCACAATTATATACTCTATTTCAATTCTATCATATATTAAATAATAAACTAAAACTCCCTTAATTGTTATATCATCATAAACTAAAACTCTAATAAAATCATTATTAAAATCTAATTTATAATTAAATTCTTTTAAAAGTTCATTTATTCTATTATAATCTTTGTCATTACAAAATCTAATCATTGTTTTCCTTTTTTATATTTTCCTCTGCTTGTGTTAATTTTAAATAATTAGGTTTCAATGCATGAGGATTTAAAGGTTTATCATTTTGATGTTTTAATATTATCTTTAATATATCAAGTTTAGGCTTTTTTAAATTTTTTATATCTAATAAGTCAAATGATAATAACTCATAATTATCATCCAATTCATCTAAAAGTTCATTTATATTAATCAATGAATCTGATTTAATAGAATTTAAATTATTATCGTATATTCCAGCAAATACATTATCACGTCTTGCATCAATCATTGGCACTAAGTAATTTTTATCTGTATTTGTTGTTGCCATTAACTCTAATTTTGAAATAGGGATAATATCCTTTTTTAAAGACCAAGCTAAAGTTTTTGCAATAGCAACACCAATTCTTATTCCAGTAAAAGAACCTGGGCCATTAACAACAAAAATTTTATCTAAATCTTTTATAGTAAAATTAACTTTATCAAAGCAATCTTTTATTATTGGAAGTATTTTAGAAGACATATCTGACATTATATCATCTTCATACTTAACCAAAATTTCATTATGCTCTACAATTGATATAACAACATGACTTGTGGTTGTATCAATTAATAAGTATTTCATAAAACTGCCTCACATAATTCCTCATATTTTTTACCATGAGGTTCTATTATAAGCATCCTTCTATTTTCATCTAAAACCTTAAATCTTATATCAAGTCTTTCTTTTGGAAGAATATCCTTAATGGTATCAGCCCACTCTATAGCAACAATGCCACCTTTAGTAAAATATTCTTCAATTCCTATATCATTAGTATTTCCATCAAGTCTATAAACATCCATATGATATAATGGAAGTTCCCCGTTTAAATATTCTTTAATAATAGTATAAGTTGGTGAAGTAATATTTTCTTCAAGCCCTAGAGCATTTGCTATACCTTTAACAAACACCGTTTTGCCACTTCCAAGTTCCCCATTTAGACATATTACTAAATTTTCAAATTTTTCAGATTCAAAGTTTTGAGCGATTTCTATTGTTTCAAGTTCGCTATTAGTTATAATTTTGTATTCCATTTCAATCACCATTATTATTATATCATTAATAAAGTTTTTATTAAAGAGAAATTATTATAATTAACATTTTTATTTACAGCAAAGCAATTAAATATATTGATTTTTCAATATTATTACTTTTAATCAAAGTAATTAAAAAATAAAGCAAAAAAAAATTGGCAACTTGCTATCTTCGCTTTTACACTATTTTCGCCGTAAAAGAGCTTAACTTCTGTGTTCGGG
>CANRAH010000015.1 GCA_947628565.1 uncultured Bacilli bacterium | reverse complement strand
AAACCCAGTTGAATATCGTACTCAACTAGGCTTTAAATAATTACTTTTTTAGTGTCTACTTTTTATTGACAACTTCAGAATAATCTTCATTTTTTATTTACAATATAATGTAAATTGTTAAAATTTATTTTTAATAATATTTAACTTAAATAATAAATATGTTAAAATTTACATGATTGGAGGAATATATGGATTGGTTAGAAATAAAAGAATTTTTTAAAGATACATTTAAATATATAGTACTTATAGTAGTTATACTTATTATTGCTATATATGTAGTAGGTTTGCAACAAGTCGTTGGACCATCTATGAGTCCTAATTTAAAAAATAATGATATTCTTATCTTAGATAAATTAGTTTATAGATTTAAGGATATTGAAAGAGGGGATATAGTATCTTTATATTATGCTGATACTAAATATTTAATTAAGCGTGTTATAGGGCTTCCAGGGGAATATATTGAATTTATCGATAATAAACTTTATATAGATGGTACTTTGTATGAAGAAGATTACTTAAATGATGATGTAGTAACTGATAATTTTTCTTTAAATTATTTAGGATACGATAAAATACCAGATGATATGTATCTAGTTTTAGGAGATAATAGATCAAATTCTAAAGATAGTAGAGATGAGTCTGTAGGGTTAATTAAAAGGTCAGATATAATTGGAAAAGTAAGGTTAAGAATATGGCCATTAAATAAAATAAAAATTGTAAAATAATTTCAAAAAAAAATTATAAAAAAATTAAATTTTTGTAGACATTTGTCTACAATTGTTTTATAATAGTGGTAGTTCAGGGATAATATAGTTCGTCATATATTACTCTTGAATAAATTAATAGGAGGGTATTTATGGATAAAAAGAAAAAATTTATAATCATTATTATTATATTATTTATTTTCTTAGGCCTAATGATATTTACCTTTGCAAATCCAGGTGATGAAGATGAAACTGGTAATGGAGATAGCAAAGATAAAACAGAGCAAAAGGTAGATAAAGATAACAAAAATGATAAAGATAATAAAGATGATAAAGATTCTGATACAAATTTAGATGATGAAACTGAAAGCCAGGATACTACAAGTGTATCTAATGTTTCAAAAAATAATCAAAGCAGTGGAACATCTAGCCAAGCAACTGATGATTCTTATGAACGTGCTAAAAAAGCAGTAGAATTAGCTGAAGAAAAAATAGATGAAAATTCTATTAATGAAGCACAAGATTTAGTTGATAAAGTTCAAGATCAATCTAAAAAGGATGAACTTCAAGATAGACTTGATACTGTTAAGGATGAATTAGACGTTAAAGGATTAGTAGAAAGCTTAAAGAATAAAACTCAAAATGCTCAAAACAAGGACGAACTTGATGGTGCAAGAGATTTTAGAACGAATGAAGAAATAGTTAAAAGAGTAACTGATTTAACTAATGAGAATTTAAAAGACGAGTTAAATTCAACATTGGAAGAATTAGCTAAATTACTTGATGATACTAAAGCTCCAAAATTAAATGTAGAAGATGGCGAATTATATAATGAATTCGTTGAAGTAGAAGCAGAAGATGAAGAAGGTAATGGAGCACAAGTTGTCATTAAGGATTCTGAAGGAAATGTTGTTGATAGCATTACTGAAGATGGAAAATATACAATAACTGCAACAGATGAAGCTTATAATGAAATTACTGTAACTATTACAGTTGATACTACAGCACCAGCATTAGTAGTAGATACAATAAATGAAAAAGGATATTCTAATACAAAAGATCCTCAAGTACATGCTACAGATGCAAATCCATTTAAAACAACAGTAAAATTAAATGGAGAAGTAGTAAGAGAAGATGAAGCTTTAGAACAAGAAGATGGAACATATTCAACTTGGTTTGGAATTGGATATTTAGCTGATGGAGAGTATGAAGTAACATCAACAGATGCTGCTGGAAATGTAACTGAAACAATTAAATTCATACTTGATAGAATTGCACCAACTTACAATTTAGTTGAAATGAAAAATATTGGACAAAATGGAAGAAAGACACCTGTAAATCAAGAATATGCTATTGTTGGAGATGAAGTTTGGGCTTGTGTTCGAACTGATGAAAAATTAATTTCTAATCCAATAGTAACAATAAATGGTGTAACAGCTGAGTTTGCTCAAAGAGTTGATAACGAAGCTGGAAGTTATTATTGTGGTAAGGTTATAATGACAGAAGAAATGCCTGAAGGGCCAATAACATTTACTATAGATGGTATTGAAGATTTAGCTGGAAATAAAGTTAAGACATTAACTGAAAGCGATATTTTAGGTTCACCAATAACACTAGATAAGACAGCCCCAACTTATACTATGGTAGAAATTAAAAATCTTGATCAAAAAACAGAAGGATATGCAAAAGTTGGAGATAGAATTTGGGTATATGTTACAGTTAATGAACATTTATCACAAGAACCAACATTTATGATAAATGGTGTAAAAGCTAAAATAGTACAAACAGAAGATGGAAACGATTTTAATGAAGATTGGTATAAATATGTTGGCGAAGTTGTAATGACAGAAGAAATGGAAGAAGGAGAAATCCAGTTCACAGTTAGTGATTATTATGATTTAGCTGGAAATAAAGGAGAAGTTATAACAAATGAAGATATAACTAAGTCTTTAAAATCAATTATATTTGATAAGACAGCCCCAGCATTAGTTGTAGATACAATAAACGAAGAAGGATATTCTAATACAAAAGATCCTCAAGTACATGCTACAGATGCAAATCCATTTAAAACAACAGTAAAATTAAATGGAGAAGTAGTAAGAGAAGATGAAGCTTTAGAACAAGAAGATGGAACATATTCAACTTGGTTTGGAATTGGATATTTAGCTGATGGAGAATATGAAGTAACATCAACAGATGCTGCTGGAAATGTAACTGAAACAATTAAATTTATACTTGATAGAACAGCCCCAACTTATACTATGGTAGAGATTAAAAATCTTGATCAAAAAACAGAAGGATATGCAAAAGTTGGAGATAGAATTTGGGTATATGTTACAGTTAATGAACATTTATCACAAGAACCAACATTTATGATAAATGGTGTAAAAGCTAAAATAGTACAAACAGAAGATGGAAACGATTTTAATGAAGATTGGTATAAATATGTTGGCGAAGTTGTAATGACAGAAGAAATGGAAGAAGGAGAAATCCAGTTCACAGTTAGTGATTATTATGATTTAGCTGGAAACGAAGGAGAAGTTATAACAAATGAAGATATAACTGAACCTTTAAAATCAATTATATTTGATAAAACAGCTCCAGTAATATCACTTGATAAATATAATGGTGGTCTTACAAACGATAGTACTGTAAATATCGATGATGCAAATCCATTTAGTTATATAATACGTAAAGATGGAAAAGATGATGTTAGATTTTCAAAAACTAATGAAAAAGGAATACCATTTGCAAGATTTGATGTATGGCAAAAAGATGGAAACTATACAATAATTGCAACAGATCTTGCTGGAAATGAATCAGAATTATCATTTACTTTAGATACATCTGTTATTAATGTAAATGGAGTTTCTGCAAGAGTAATTGGAACTAATAATACAAGCGAAAATAAACTTGCAAAGATTGGTGATAGAATTCAAGTTGTAATAGACTTACAAGAAAAATTAAATACAATGCCTTCACTTTCTATAAATGGTGAAACGATTGAATTTGTTCCAACTGCTGGAACTAACGAAACTCATTTTGTATACGAAGCTAATTATATTGTAAAAGCTGGAGATAATGTTGTAAATAATGAGGCTGTTTCATTTGAAATAATTAATATTGATGATGGAGCAGGAAATGGTGTTAGCTATAATGGAAAAGAAAATACAACTACTTTAAGTAATACAGATTTTAACGAAATTAAATATGATATTGTAGCCCCAAATGTTTCAGTTAATGGTGCAAAAATAAACGATGGTGAAACTATTACTTTTAAAATGGGAACAAGTATAGATTCAAATGATATCAATAAATATGTTATTTTTGGTAGAAATATTAATGGTAGTAGAGAAGGTCAAAAGAAAGAAACATCAGATGGCTCATATTATAAAGATAGATTTAATATGGGATGGTTAAAAGAAACTGTTAGAACTGTTACTGCAATGGATGAAGCTGGAAATTCTATTAGTTTCACTGTTAATCAAAAAACTGGAGAAAATTTATTAACTGATATTAAAGAAGGAGATACTATAGTTTTACCAGGAGAAAGTATAGACGCTAGTTCACTTTTAAGCTTACCTAATGGAGTAACTATAGAAGGAAATTCTAAATCAGTTATAAGTGGTAATTTAACATTATCATCTAATAATATAACTTTAGACACTGTAAAAGTTAATGGTGCATTAACTGTAAGTGGAACTGATGTTGTATTAAAGAATGTTAATGTAAATCATACTAATCTTGCACTTGCAATCACTGCTGAAGCAAAAAATGTAACAATTGACGGTGGAACATATACAACAAGAGATGGCAACAATGAAATTCAAGGTGCAGGTGCTATAAAATTATTTGATGCAGAAAATGTTAACATTACTGGTGTAACAACTTATGGTGGTATTCATCTTATTCATTATAAAGGAAATGATGTAGTACTTGAAAATAACAATATCCATCTAGAATATAATGATTTAACTAAAGATCCTATAATAGGTGTTATAGTAACTGTAGATCCAGATGGAGAATTTGCAAAAAATGCTCAAGAAATTGCAAATAGAATTAGTTCACAAAATAATTTCTTTATAGGAAATAATCAACGTGTTGCTATTCAAAAAAGTTCTAATGAAGAATGGGAAGATATAGTTAGAGTTGACAAAGATGGTAATTTAATTACTGAGTTTGCTAAAGCTAATATGACTTTAGAAACAGAAGCTTTAGTAGATACTAATTCTATGACAAGTTTTGCTATTTCAACTATTCCGTATATTGCACAACCATATAGTGTGACTAAAACTGGTAATATTATAAAAGAAAATAAAATTGTTGTTACATCTGAAAAAGATATAGAATACAATAACTTTATTAATACTACAGGATATAATCCAGTTAATGTAATTTGGTGGGCACAATTTAGTTGTGATGCAAGCAAATGTGAAGGATTTACTGATCGTGTTTCAAATAATAAAGTTGATAAAATAGTTGAAGCTAGAAGAGGTGATTCTACTATTACTATGGAAGCTCCACAAGCAAAAGAAGGTTATAAATTTGTAGGATGGGAAGTATCTATAGTAAAATATAGTGGTATGAATATTCAAGCATTTGAAGCTATATATGAATAATGAAATACAAAATAAAAGAAAGTTTTAAAACTTTCTTTTATTTTTATTCATATTGTGATAAAATTGTTTTAGGTGGTAAAATGTCATATATTAAATTTAAAGAATTAACAAAATATTTTGATTTAAAAACAGAAGTTAAGGAAGAAGAACTTCCACAATATGCAAAAGAGTATGTATTAGATAATGAAAAAATAATAATGTCCTATAAGAATAGTAAAGATTATGCTGTATTTACGGATAAAAAAATTATATTATTTGATAGGGATACATTAGCTGTTTATTATAAAAAAATACATATAATACCTTATATATCAATTTCTACTAGCGCAATTAATTTTAAACCGGGTAAGGTTGAACTTTTGTTTAGCTTAGACAGTGGATATCAAATTCATTTAAATTTTATTGATATGAATCATGATAAAAAAGAAAATATAAAGAAAGTTTACAAGATAATAATGATGACAAAAATATTATAAATAGTATTAAAATATTAAAAAATATGTTATAATTTAATTAATTGAAACAGAAATAGTAGTTATTTTAATGGTAATGAGAAATTTAGTGGTTGATGAAAACTAAACAAGTTAAATTAATGAAATACCTTTCAATACGGTAATGCGTTATAATTTAAAGATAATTAGTATTATGAAGTAGGGTGGTACCGCGTAATTTCGCCCCTATATATAATACTTTTTTTTAAAGGAGGTTAATATGGAATTAAATAAATATATAGATCATACAAATTTAAAGAACACGGCTACTTTAAAGGATATAGAAAAATTATGTAATGAAGCGATAAAATATAAATTTGCAAGTGTATGTGTATATCCATACTATGTTACTTTAGCTAAAAGATTGTTAAAAGGTACTAATATATGCGTATGTACAGTAATTGGATTTCCAAGTGGTATGTCTACTAAAGAGGTTAAAGTATATGAAGCAATTGATGCTGTTGAAGCAGGTGCTGATGAAATAGATATGGTTATAAATATTTCTGCGCTTAAAAATAAAGATTATGATTATATAAAAGAAGAAATTGAGGAAATTAGAGATGCAATTGATGGTAAAGTGCTAAAAGTTATTATAGAAACTTGCCTTTTGACTCGCGAAGAAATAATTAAAATGACTGAAATATGCAATGAGACTTTTGTTAATTTTATAAAAACATCAACTGGTTTTAGTGATTATGGAGCGCGTGTTGAAGACGTAAAGTTAATTAATGAACATAAAAATGATTTGCTTGAAATAAAAGCGAGCGGTGGAATTAGAGATTATAAAACTATGGAAGAAATGATTAATGCCGGTGCCACTAGAATAGGTACAAGTAGTGGTGTAAGTATTATGAATGAAAAGGATAATAATTAATAGGAGGATAAAATGACTTTATTTGAAGATTTAAAATGGAGAGGACTTATTAAAGATATTAGTTCACCTGAATTAGAAAAAAAATTAAATGATGAAAAATTAACGTTTTATATAGGGACAGATCCGACTGCCAATTCTATGCATATTGGACATTTTTCATCATTTTTGATAGCTACACGACTTGCAAAATACGGTCATAAACCTATTTTATTAATAGGTGGTGCGACAGGTCTTATAGGAGATCCTAAGCCAACTAGTGAAAGAAAAATGATAACAAAGGATGAAGTTTTAAAAAATGTAGAAGGTTTAACTCGTCAAGCAAAAGATATATTTGGATTTGAAGTTGTCAATAATTATGATTGGATAAGCAATATAAATATAATTGATTTCTTAAGAGATTATGGAAAATATATAAATGTTAATTATATGCTAGATAAAGATATTATAAATAGAAGATTAGATTCTGGTATAACGTTTTGCGAATTTGCATATACTTTATTGCAAGGCTTGGATTTTGTACATTTAAATAAAACTAAAGGTGTAACACTTCAGGTTGCAGGATCTGATCAATGGGGAAATATTACAACAGGCATAGAACTTGCAAGAAAAAAAGATAATATAGAACTTTATGGAATGACTATGCCACTTGTTCTTGATTCAAATGGAGTAAAATTTGGAAAAACAGAAGGTAATGCACTTTGGTTAGATAAAGAAAAAACATCAAGTTATGAATTATATCAATATCTAATAAATACTGATGATTCAGTTGTTATAGATTATTTGAAAAAACTAACTTTTTTGACTCGCGAGGAAATAGAAGATATTGAATGTAAACATAATATGAAACCTGAAGAACGTCTTGCACAAAAAAATTTAGCTCGAGAGGTAATTACATTCTTGCACGGAGAAACTGAATTTGAAAAAGCTCAAAAAATGAGTGAAGTATTATTTAGCGGTAATGTTGATAGTTTAAATGCTAGTGAAATTGAAATATGTTTAAAAGGTGTGCCAACATTTGATATAAGTGATGATATCTCACTTATAGATTTGCTTATTAATAATAATATTTTATCATCAAGAAGAGAAGCAAGAGAATTTTTAAATAGTAATGCAATAAGTATAAATGGTAAAGTTGTAAATGATGAAAACATGATTATTAGTAAGACTATTGCAATAGATAACAAATTTATAGTTGTAAGAAGAGGAAAAAAGAAATATTATTTAGGAATTACTAAATAATTCTTTTTTATTATTGACAAAATTCATTAATAGTGCTATCATATAGGGCATTAAAAAGAAAAGGGCGTGTTTTGTATGTATGAAGAAAGAAAAGAAAAATTTTCGTTTAAAAGTTTTTTCTTAACTTTATTATTAGTATTATTATTTATACTATTGATGTTATGGATATTTCCTAATAAATGGGATTTAGAGAAAAAGTATAATAATTTACAAAGTACTCAAGATATAGATAGATTATCTATTCTTTATGATGAAATATTTGCAAACAATGTAGCTCGTATGAAAGATGCGGCTATTACATATTTTACAACAGAAAGATTACCTTTAAAAGTTGGTGATTCTAAGAAATTAACATTACGTGAAATGTATGATTTGCATTTAGTTCTTCAAATGAAAGATATAAATGGTAATCCATGTGACGAAGAAAAATCATATGTTGAAATGACTAAATATGAAGAAGAATATAGATTAAAAGTTAATTTAAGTTGTGGAGATCAAGAGGATTATATAATCGTTTATTTAGGATGCTACTCATATTGTTCAAAGGGTATTTGTGAAAAGCAAGCACCAAAAGCGACATCTAGTACACCTACAACTAATACACCAAGCGATGATAAAAAACCAGAAGATAAGAAATACACTTGTGAATATGTAAACGGTAAATATTATGATAATAATGGAAAAGTAGTAAGTAAGAGTGATTATGAAAAAGCATGTAATAAGCCAGATGATAAGAAATATACTTGTGAATACGTAAACGGTAAGTATTATGATAATAATGGAAAAGTAGTAAGCAAGAGTGATTATGAAAAAGCATGTAATAAGCCAGATGATAAGAAATATACTTGCGAATACGTAAACGGTAAGTATTATGATAATAATGGAAAAGTAGTAAGCAAGAGTGACTACGAAAAAGCATGTAATAAGCCAGATGATAAGAAATATACTTGTGAATATGTAAACGGTAAGTATTATGATAATAATGGAAAAGTAGTAAGTAAGAGTGACTACGAAAAAGCATGTAATAAACCAGATGATAAGAAATATACTTGTGAATACGTAAACGGTAAGTATTATGATAATAATGGAAAAGTAGTAAGCAAGAGTGATTACGAAAAAGCATGTAATAAACCAGAAGATAAATATTTATATGAATATAAATTAGAGACTAAAGACGAAACTACTTGTACAGCATGGTCTAGTTGGTCAAAAAATAAGGTACAGGCAAGTGACACAATAAAAGTTGAAACAAAAGTACAAAGAGAATTAACAGGTACTAAAAAGACTAAAGTCCAAGTTGGAACAAAAAAAGAGACTGTTGTTAAAAAAGAAACTGAGAAATATATAAAGAGTTGGACTACTGAACTTGTTGTTGTTGGAACTAAAAGAGTTAAAGTTGGAACGACAACAAAACAAGTAACTGAAAAAGTTGCTGCAGGAACAGTTGAAAAATTTGCAGGAATAGGTTCTGGTACAGCAGTTCCAAAAAATACATCAACAAAGAAATATAAAGTAGTAAGTACTGATACTAGAAAATCTTGTTCTTATTGTGAAAATGAAACAATATATACTTGGGAAATTTATAATATTGAAACTGTTTATAAAACTGAAACAAAAAATGTAGTTGAAGATGTTTATAGAGATGTAAACGTATATGAAGAAAAACGTGTACCAGTGTATGATTATAGAACTGTCGAGAAAAAGGAAGTAGTATCAACACCAGTTTATGAGGAAAGAGAAATACCACAATATGGTGATGTTACATACTATAGATCAAAAACTTGTACAGTTAAAAAAGGAAAAACAGATATAAAATGGAGTTCAAGCAAATCTGATAAAGATTTATTGAATAAAGGATATAAATTAACCGGTAATGTAAAAAAAGCATAAAAAAAGTGTTTTAAACACTTTTTTTGGCGTATTTAGTTTGACAAAATAAATACTATGTGTTAATATAAATATAGTATAATATAGGAGAGTAGGTGATGGTCATGAAAGAAACATATATATTTGATTATATTAATGAAAATGAATTTAAAAAATTAGAAAGAGCGATAAAAAAGTACAATATGCTTGCATATAAAAAATTGTATTTTGAATATTATCCCGCTTTAAAAGAAGGAAAATTTTTAGGAAAGCTTATTTCTACTAATCAAACAAATAATACATCATCATATGAATTAAAATTACCTACTGATGCTATGTTTTCAAAAGTTCATGGCGATATTAAATTATATTATATAGTTTATCATAATCAAAAGACGGTTATGTTGGATAAATTTGAGCCTACTGAAATTTTAAGTGAAGGTCATGCTTCAGAACTTGTTACATATAAAGGAGTAATGGTATCAAAACAACATGCTGAGAAAGATATGTTTAAAATTAATTTATTAAATATGATACAGAAATAAAATTATAATTAATATGTAAGGATGTAATTATATGAATAAAAATAAAAAAATGATTTGCGTTTCCAAAAAAAGAGCCTGTATAATAGGTTTAATAATATCACTTATTTTTGCAATTGTTGTTTCTTATGCCAGTGCGTATATGATGATCGATGCAGGCTTAAGTAATGGAAAAGTTAATGTTTTTACTATTGGTAATATATTGATTCCAATCTTATTTATTGTTTTTGAGATGCTCATTTTACTATTCATTGTTATATGCAGTAGTCAAAATGATAAAAAAAGCTAACAAAATGTTAGTTTTTTTTGAAATTATTAGTTTAAATTTTCTATCTTAATTTTACCTAGAGTAAAATATACAACAAGTTTATTTAATCAATTTTTTACATGAATTAGAAAAATCATTTTGATAATTTAAAAACATTGAACTAATGGCCTTTTTAAAAGCCACTTTTTATTTTAATTAAATTTTCCAAGTTTGGTATCTATCAGTGTGAACGACGTAATTAGTTACAATCTTTAAATAATGCTATTTCAACTTTTTATAAAAATCTTTTTTCCAATTCATCCTTTTACCATTACTTCTTATATAATTTAGAGAACCATATCTGTAGTTTTTATCTGTTAAAAATTCTATTTTTTCAATATCTTCTAAATTAATTCGCCAGACACAACCTTGCAAAATATCACTATTAGTGGTTATACATCTATCAAAACTCTCTCGAATTTCATTACATATTTGTAAAAAAATTTTATCTGTTCTATGGAAGTCAAATTTATCTTTTCTTACAAAAGCTTTTAGATCATTGTCAGTTATATTATAACTTAATAATTTATTATCAAATTGTTCCTTATCTTTTAATGAAATGGGAATATATGTATTACTAAGCAGAAAAGAATATCGTCTAAAGTCAGTAATAAAAACATCCTTTTTATTTTTATAAAAGGTTATTTTTACATCAAAACCTGTTACAGGTTCTCCTTTGTGCTTAGGAGGACAAATATTATTGTAACATTTCACCCAACACCAAATAGGATATTTAACTTTATATTTGTTTTCTATTGATTGATTCATTTTTTCTAATACCCATTGATAAGTAGGCCCTGCTTTTTTTACATCAATATATTTTTCATTACACTCTAAATACCCTCTATTTATTAAACTTTTTAGAGCATCCAATGATTGGAAAGTTACTAATTTCATATACTCACCTAAAAATATTATACACTGTAATTTTGTCTTTGGCAAAATAATTAACCTCTAGATATTTTGACAAATATATCAATTAAAATCTATAAAAATTATAGCATAATTTTAAACATATTAAAACTCGAACTACAAAAGTTCGAGTATAAATCAATCTGGTGTGAGTAACATAGTAATCTACAATTTTTAATAATACATAATTAATTTCTATTTTTAAACTTTACATTTTATTTTGTATTTCTGCTTGCTTTTGCTCTTCAAAAGTAGCAATGTATTGCATAGCTAAACTTCTTTTTTGATTGTCAATAATATATTTTGAGAAATTTTTATAATTTCCTCCATTTTCAGCTAATTTTAAAAAACAACATCCATCAATTTGAGATAGATAATATTGTTGACTTTTTAAAGATAATTCCAAGCCTTTATTTGGATGTATTTCATATTTCTGAGTTATTTCTCCATTTAATATTGTTTGTTTGTCTTGATTATCTTTATATGCTAGTAAATCAACACAGTAGGCATAATCATAGTATAAAAGGAATTGATTAAATTCATAAGGTAACTGATATTTGTTCTTGGCTATTTTATATTTTTCTTCTAATAATTTGAGTCCAAGATTATTTTTATATAAATAGTTTATGGAAACAAAATAATCTTTGGGAACTTCTAAAATAATACCAATTTTTGTTAACAAATTATCATACATTTCATAATTGTGTAATTTTGAAACAACGACACCACCACTAGCCATTCTCAAATTTTCAGAAGGAATTTCTCTTTCTTCAAATTTTACACCATGTATTTCTTCATATATTTCTTCAGCAAAATATTGAGTTTGTGCTTCCATAATCAATCTACCAATATTACTTAATTGATTAATTCCCACTTCATTATTTTCAGGATTAGTTTGAACAGCGTGATGTAATTCATGATAAACAGTGATTTCTCTTAAAGGTTCCTCCAAATTACTTCTAATAAATATGGTTTTACTTTCTGGATCTCTAAATCCCTTTACATCTCCACCCATTTTTTTATAAACTCTATGATTTTCATCATAAAATTCTATTTTACTAGCAAATATCAATGCATTATCTATCAAGCTTTCTAAAGTTACCTCCGTTGGAATGACACCTTTTTTAACTGCTACAAAAAAATAGTTTGAAAAAAATTTTAAAGTTTCGTTATCTATATCATATTTTTTACTTTTAATTAAATTCATAATTGTTTCATATGCCATCATATCACTTCCAAATATATTTTATCATATTTTATATTTTTATACTAATTATTTTGCTTTGACAAAATAATTAACCCCCTAGGTATTTTATATCAATATTCGAAAAAATTCGAATAGAAATATCAATTGTGTGAATGCTAAAAGAGTTATGTTCATTTATAACAAATTAGTTTGTATCTTATAAACAAATTATATCGCAAATATTATTTAAATTGCTAAATTTTAATGTATTTTATTATGAAATTTACTAGAAAATACTATATGACTTTGTCTAGTATTATACTAAACATTTTACAAGTTTGAATATTTTTTATGTTTTGAACAAATTATTGAAAATTTGCAAAGCTTAATAATTATTTACATCAAAAAGTTTGTTTGATATAATCATATATATGAAAGGAGTTAATAATATGCGTTTATTACTATGTGGAGGCGGTTCTGGTGAACAAAATACGTTAGCAAATCAAAAACTTAATGAAATAATCGATCATAATAAACCTTTGCTATACGTACCACTTGCTATGGATGAGAATGATTATCCTTATGATAGTTGTTATGAATGGATTCAGGGTGAACTAGCAAGTGTATCTGTTCCTAGTATTGATATGGTTAGAAGTTTTGAAGAACTTGCTTCAAAAAATTTACAACAATATTCGGCATTATTTATTGGTGGAGGAAATACATATAAATTATTATCTGGCTTAAAACAAAGTGGAGCTTTTAATAATATCAAAGATTATATTAATAAAGATGGAATTGTACTGGGTGGAAGCGCAGGTGCAGTTATATTTGGATATGATATAGATGTTATATCATGTATGGATTCAAATGACGTCAATTTAACTGATACTAAAGGATTTAATTCTGTATCAGGTATTTCAATTTTTCCACATTATACAAATAAGAGGAAAAAATTGACAGAAGAAGAAAATGAAGCAAGATTAAATAATTTTACTAATTCAATAATTAAATTTTCGAAAGAAATTGGAGAAGCTATTGCTATTCCTGAAGAAGATGCTATTTATGTTAGTGAAAATAGTATTGAAGTAATTGGTACTAGGCCTTATTATACTTTTAAAAATGGTATAGTAAAAGAATATGAAGTAAAAACTAAAGTAATTAAAATGAAGATATAACTCTTTCCTATTGTTAATTTATTTATATAATATGAAAATGATGGCACCAAATGGAGATTAAAGCACTTATTTCATAAGAATTTTTCTCCGTTTTTTTGTACAAAAATATTTTCGCACTTGCGAAAATGCGTATATTTATATGCAAAGTATATTCACTTTTTCGTTAAAAGCATTATTTTATAAGAGATGATAATATGCACTTTTCTAAAATTTACTAGATTTTACTTTCTTTAATCATTTATTACTTATATCATTTGTTTTGCACCATTTTTATCATAGGATATTTTCACAAAATTATTTTAGACAGAAATTTTGTTGAAATTTGATATAAATTAAAAAAACTCGCTAGTGTGCGAGTTTAAATCTCAATGGTGCGAGTGAAGGGACTTGAACCCCCATGCCGTAAGGCGCTAGATCCTAAGTCTAGTGCGTCTGCCAATTTCGCCACACTCGCAAATAAAAATGGTGGATCTTGTAGGACTCGAACCTACGACCGCCCGGTTATGAGCCGGATGCTCTAACCAACTGAGCTAAAGATCCATCAGACTTCTATAATATATCATAAATTTTTTTAAGTTGCAATAGTTTTTATTAAAAAAATTCAAACAATTTAAAAATAACAAAATACTTTATTGTAATATACTATATTGCATAATTCATAAAATATTCTAATAATATATATTAAATCAATAAAAATATTAAAAAGATTGACAAAATGGTAATAAAGTGCTAATATATAGGGCATCTAGAGGGGGAATTTGAATGAAAAAATTTAAATTAGATAAAAAAAATAGCGTTAGATTAATAGCAGGGGTAATGACACTTACTATGTCTTTTCCAATTATTGGATGTGGAAAAAAGGAAACAAAATCTTCTGATAAAAATAGTGAGTTATATGGACCATTTATTAGTGAAATTGTAACTGATGACCCATCTGATGTAACTAGCGAATATGATGTTTATAAATCTATTGTTGAAAATAATGTTACCGAATTAAAGAATGCCTTTCCTATGGTCTCAGATGATATAATAAATGATGCATCTTTGATAATTCTTTTAGATGTATTAGCTAAAGAAGATGAAAATAATAAAATTAATCCTGATGTTATTTCAAATTTTAAATCAAGAATAGATTCAGATAATATGATGGATAATTTTAATTCATTTATTGACTCATTAGAGAATGAAGCAATAGTTAAAGGTAATAATATATATATAAGTTCAACGTTACCAGACGATATGGATTATGAAAAGAAAATTTTATCTTCAATAGAGGGAATTGCCTACAATATTAAGTTATTATCTAGTGATTCTAATAATAAAGATAAAATAAAAGATGAATTTAAGAAAATATATACTTTATTTGTTGAAGAAGATGAGATTGAAGAAAATGGTTTAAAATTTAAAGTTAGAGATTTACCATTTAGTTTACGTTCAGTAGCGAATGCAGATGCAAGAATTGCTGCATTTTATGCAAAATATTATATTACAGATGAAGAATATAAAGCAATTGATAATAGAACCAACGATCAAAATAATAAAGCATATATAAAGACAAAATTAGAAATATTAAGAAATAGTATAGATGAAATATCAAAAGAAGATATTAAAAAGATATTAAATAACAAATATACACAAATAAAAAATTTATTACAAAATAAGGTAAATACAACCGATGAAGTAATAAACAGTTTAGTTAATTTTGTGAATATAGAATATATAACATCAGATAAAGTTGCAACAAAAGATAGAAATGAAATTTTAAGTACTTATAATGATGATACAATTAATGATGTTATGATTCTAATAGACGCAATAATTAAATATAATTTACAAAGTCAAAATGGATATATTGCATTTTCTGATCTTTTAATAGAACCTTATTTAGAAACTGATAAAGGAAATATGTCATATTATGCATTAAACAGAATAGAGCTTGATTCAATTTTATTAACTAATTATATAAATGAAAATACTAAATTTACTGATATTTATAATGTTTCATATTTTGATAGCATTAATAAATATTTGACTAAACAAGATTTCACTCATAAATATAAAGATGAAGCTGGTACTATAGTATCAAAAGATATTTATTATCAATCAATAGGTCTTGGAGCAGTATTTGTAAATGATGAAATATTGAGATATACATTTTCTAATGTTAATATTAAAGGCATGGAATCATTTAAAGATAAATCTAATGAGAATATGGGTGAATCAATACAAGATATGGGAATAACAATTACTGAGGAATGCGAAAAACAAGATGTTTTGGAATTCGTAAAATAAAAGTGTTTTAAACACTTTTTTTGTGAATAATAATAAATATTATGATATAATTAAATAGGACGTGATAATATGAGATTTTATAATACTTTAACTCGTAAAATAGAAGATTTTGTTGCATATGATAAAAATGAGATTAAAATGTATACATGCGGCCCTACAGTATATCATTTCGCACATATTGGTAATTTAAGAACATATATAACAGAAGATATATTGGAGAAAACTTTAAATTATATAGGATATAAAGTAAAAAGGGTTATGAATATAACGGATGTAGGCCATTTAACAAGCGATGCTGATACAGGTTTGGATAAAATGGTGAAGGGCGCAAAAAGAGAGCATAAAACGGTTCTTGAAATAGCTAAATTTTATACTGAGGAGTTTAAAAATGACTGCCAGAAATTAAATATAAAATGGCCAGAAATTGTAATCCCAGCTACATCGATGATAGATGAATATATAAAATTTATTCAAAAGCTTGAAAAAGAGGGCTATGCATATGTAACTGGTGGAAATGTATATTTTGATACATCAAAATTAAAAGATTATTATGTACTTACAAATCATACAGTTGATTCTTTAAAAGAAGCAGTTAGAGATGATGTTGAACTCGATAAAAATAAAAAAAATAAAACTGATTTCGTACTTTGGTTTACAAAATCTAAATTTGATTCTCAAGAATTAAAATGGGATTCTCCTTGGGGACTAGGGTATCCTGGTTGGCATATTGAATGTTCTTCAATTGCATTAAAATATTTAGGTGAACATTTGGATATTCACTGTGGTGGAGTAGATAACATATTTCCACATCATACAAATGAAATTGCGCAAACTGAAAGTTTTATAGGGCATAAATGGTGTAATTATTGGTTCCATTCTGAACATTTGAATGATTCAAGTGGCAAAATGAGTAAATCTAACGGTGATTTTTTAACATTATCACTTTTAGAATCTAAAAAATATAATCCATTAAGTTACAGATTCTTTTGTTTACAATCACACTATCATAAACAATTGATTTTTACATATGATTCCCTTGATAGCGCACAAAATACATACAATAAATTAATAAATAAGATTAAAAGTATATCAAAAGACGATTCTAAAATTGATATGGATGGTGCAAAATATTATCAAGATAAATTTAAATCTGAATTAGAAAATGACCTTAATACGGCTAATGCTTTGACTGTACTTTATGATGTAATTAAAAGCGATTTAAATAATAATACTAAACTTTATCTAATTGAAGATTTTGATAAAGTATTAAGTCTTGATTTACTAAAGGAAGATAAATTAGACAATGAATTATTAGATTTTATAAATAAAAAAATAGAAGAAAGACGTATTGCAAAAGAAAATAAAGATTATGATAAAGCAGATACGATTAGAAATGAACTTTTAGATAGAGGTATTATATTAAAAGATACTAGGGAAGGAACTACATTTGAAATAATGTAGTTTTTTGTAGATTTTATTACTTTTATTTGATAAAATAAATATAGGTGGAGATATGAATGGAATATTAATAGTCGATAAACCTAAAGGACTTACTAGTAGAGATGTTGTAAATATTGTATCTAAAAAATTTAATACTAAAAAAGTAGGTCATACAGGAACACTTGATCCAATTGCAACGGGTGTTTTAGTTATATGTGTCGGATGTGCGACTAAATTAGTTAATGAATTATCTAGTGAATGTAAAGAATATGTTGCAAGTGTTGAACTTGGTACTTTGACAGATACACTGGATATTACAGGAAAAATTATTAATGAAAGTGAAGCTATTATATCTAAAGAAGATATAATAAATGCTTTAGACAGTTTTAAGGGTTTCTATATGCAGGAAGTACCAATATATTCAGCTATAAAGGTAAATGGTAAAAAATTATATGAATATGCAAGAGAAAAAAGAAGTGTTGAATTACCAAAAAGAGAAGTAGAGATAAAGAATATCGAATTATTAGATGAAGTAAAATATAGTAATGGTAAAACACGATTTAAATTTAAATGCAGTGTGTCTAAAGGAACATACATAAGAAGTCTAATTAGAGATATTGCGCATAAATTAAATACAATTGGCGTAATGTGCGATTTAAGGAGAACAAAACTTGGTAATTTTAAAGTAGAAGATGCAGTAAAAATAGATGACATTAACTTTAATAAATTAATAAATATAATTGATATATTGAATATAAAGAAAATTGAATTAGATAGTTCTTTAGAAAAAAAGGTATTAAATGGTGCTATTATTGATAATATATATAATGAAAAAAAGGTATTATTTATAAAATTCGATAATGCAGTAGCTATATATGAAGTTTACGATAAAGATAAAACGAAGCTAAAACCAAAAATAATGTTTAAAGGAGGTAATATATGACATTAGTTATTATGGCGGCTGGAATGGGAAGTAGATTTGGAGGTTTAAAACAAATTGAACCTGTAGGCCCAAATGGTGAATTTATAATTGATTATTCTATTTATGATGCAATTAAAGCTGGTTTTAATAAAGTTATATTTATAATAAAAGAAGAAAATTATGAAATATTTAAAGATACTATTGGAAAAAGAATAGAAAATAAAATAGAGGTTGAATATGTTTTTCAAGATATGAAAAATATACCTGATGGAATAAATATCCCTAAAGAAAGAGTAAAACCTTTTGGTACAGGACATGCGATACTTTCTTTAAAGGGGCATATTGATACTCCATTTACAGTTATAAATGCTGATGATTTCTATGGTGCTGATGCCTATAAAAAAGCTTCACAGTTTTTAAGTGAAGAAACATCTGATTATGCTATGATAGGGTATAAAATAGGTAATACTTTAACAGAAAATGGTAAAGTCAAGAGGGGATATTGTGAAGAAGAAGAAGGGTATTTGACTAATTTAGTTGAAGCAAGTGTATATTCGATAGATGGAAAAGTTAAAATTGAACCATTGGATGGAAGTGAAAGCTTTTTTGCAAAACCTGACACTTTAGTATCAATGAATATGTTTTGCTTAAGACCTGATATGATCGACTATTTAGATAGCAATTTTAAAAAATTTTTTATGGATAATAAGGATAATTTGTTAAATTGCGAATATTTGATGCCAAGTCTTATATTTGAAAGAATCAAGAAAAAAGAAGTCAAAGTTAGAGTAATTGATACGGATAGTGTGTGGATGGGTATAACTTATAAAGATGATAAACAGTTGTTAGTAGATAATATAAATAAATTAATAGAAAAAGGTATATATCCAAAAAAAATATAAAGAGTAATCTTTATATTTTTCTATATAGTCCTATAGCTTTACCTAAAATAAATACATTGTCAAATATAAATGGAGCCATAGTATCGTTTTCAGGTTGTAATCTTACATGACCATCTTCTTTATAAAATGTTTTTAATGTAACCTCGTTATCCTCTGTCATAGCAACAACTATTTCACCATTTCTTGCTGTTTTTCTTCTTTCAACTATAACAATATCACCATCAAGTATTCCTGCATTTATCATACTTTCACCACTAACTTTTAAGGTAAATACTTCTTTACTCTTTGGTATTAAATATGCTGGTAACGAAAAATATTCATTAGGGTTTTCTATGGCCTCTATTGGATTACCTGCAGTTATTTTTCCTAATAGTGGTACATCTACAACATCATCATTTTGTTCTAAGTATTCATTTTTAACCATAAGTTCTATGGTTCTATTTTTATTGCTACCTTTTTTTATGTAGCCTTTTTCAGCAAGTGATGCGAGATGTGCTTGAGCAGTTGCAGGAGATGACACGCCAATTGCATTAGCTATTTCTCTTACAGTTGGTGGAAAACCATGTGACACCATATATGTTTTTATAAATTTTAAAGCATCTGATTGTCTTTTCGTTAGCTTTTCCATTATATTCCTCCTTTTATCTATACTAATTTTAACACACTTATTTACATTTGTCAAACATTTGTTCACAATTTTTGAAAAAAGAATTGACACGAACAAATATTCGTGTTATCATTAATACAGAAAGAAGGTAATAGTATGGATTTAGTTAAAAGCAAAGGAATGATTATTTTTTTAGTTGTAGTGCTTATGTTTACTATAATAAGTTCAATTAATACTAAAAAATATGATGAAAAAAGTAAGAAAGCAGAAACATCTTACGTTTTTATCAATACAAAATAACATCCTAGCTTTATTAGGATGTTTTATTTTAATATTTTTTTTACGTTATATAAATCAAATAAAGTAACAAATATTATATTTATACTAGTTGCTATTAATAAACTCCAAAGTCCAATTTTTAAGAAAGATAATAAAAATAAACTTGTTGTTCTTAAAATCATACCAATTAAAGTTCCAGTCATAGAAATTTTTGCTTTATTCATGGCTTGTAGACTACTTGATAAAGGAGATTGTATATAATGTAATATGCATATTGGAGCTATTACTTTTATATATGTTATGCCTTTGTTAGTTTTAAATAAAAATCTAAGGAGTTTATCTGGGAAAAACTCAAATATTAAAGTTGCTGGTATGCCAACTAATAATGAAAAGAAAATAGCTTGTTTTACTTTTTTATATACATAGTTCTTTTTATTTTTAATAAAATTTTTGGATACTATAGGTATTAATGCTTGTGATATTGCTGAAGTAAAAAATGAAGGAAGTAATACTAGTTGCATAACATATCCATTAATAATACCATACTCATTGATTATAAATTCACTAGAATAATTTACTTTAGTTAAAACATAAGTAATTATTAATGGTTCAAGGAAATATCCTATTGTTCCAATTAACCTGCTTCCTAAAGTAGGTATTGCAATTGAAAATAAGTTTTTAATATTAACTTTATTAGGTATTAGATCTTTTTTTTCACATTTAAAATTTGGTATTAAAAACAAAAATATTATTATGCTTGATAATTCTGAAAAAATATTTGATAGTATTACAAAGCAAACAGCATATTCTATTCCTTTCTTCAAGAAGAATGGAAGAAAAACAATTATTACTATAAGTTTAACTACATCTTCTAATATATTAGTAATGACATGTGGATACATTCTTTCTTTAGCAAAGAAATAACTTCTAAGCGCATTTGAAATAGTAATGAATGGAAGTACAAATCCTATAGATAAAAAGCAAAAGGAAAGATTTGGATTATTAAGTATATTTTGACTTAAAAAATTGGAAGAAAAAATCAAAAAAACTAAAATTATCATATCTATCAATAAAGATATAACAATTGATGTAAATACTAAATTTTTAGTATTATATTTTTCATTTGCTATTAAAACGTTTAATGCTGTAGGAAGACCTAGTTGAGCTATACTATTCAACAACATAAATGTAGGCATAATCATAGAATACATTCCAATACCTTTAAATCCTATTAATCTTGTTAAAACTATTTTAATTATCATACCGAATATTTTTGTAAAGAATCCACCAACAATTAAAATCAGGGTAGATTTTATAAATTTATTTTTCATAGTACAAGTTTATTCACTATAATTATTAAAAATGTATCTTTAATTTGACAATATTTTTTTGATTTGATATAATGAGCACTGTGTCTAAAAAATAGAGAGGTAGTATAGGCGAGTTGTGTAATGACAAAAATAAGAATAATATCGAAAATATTAATAGCATTTATAGTATCAAATATATGTTATATAAATGTTAAAGCAAATATTATGTTAAATATTGAAGATAAACAATTAGAAATTTATAAAGTAAAAGAAATAGATGAAATAACGAAAAATAATATTTTAGAATTTTATGAAAGTAATATAAATAAAATAATTTTTGAAAATAAAGATTTAGATGAACCAGTTATAGAACAAAAAGATTTTACTTTGAATAATAATGTTATTGAATTTTCTAAAAAATTTATTGGTAATCCTTATAAAAGAGGAGGAACAAGTCTTGTTAACGGTGCTGATTGTTCAGGATTTGTACAATCTGTATTTTTGAATTTTGGTATAACTATTCCAAGAACATCTATTTTACAATCACAAATTGGTGAAGAAATTAAATTAGAAAATATAGAGCCTGCAAGTATTGTATCATATGGATATAATGGAAAAGTTAGTCATTCAGCTATTTATATAGGCGATGGCAAAATAATACATTCGAGTAATGAATTATTAGGAATTAGAATTGATAATATAAATATAATGCCAATTATAACAATAAGAAAAATAATATAAAATGAAAAAAAATGTTTCAAAATTCATATAATGTGTTATAATAGATATGGCTTTTTAAATTACACATCTATGGATTTATATGTCTAGTGCCATTTGGTGATGTATAAAGTGGAGATAGATGGAAGAAATAACGAAAGGGTGAGAATATGACAGTAGTGTCAATGAATAATTTATTAGAAGCTGGAGTTCATTTTGGACATCAAACAAAAAGATGGAATCCTAAAATGAAAGAATACATTTTTACATCAAGAGATGATATTTACATTATCGATTTAGAGAAAACTGCAAAAAAAATTGAAGAAGCTTATGAGGCTTTATTAGAAATTTCAAAAAATGGTGGTAAAACTATTTTTGTTGGAACTAGAAAACAAGCTCAAGAAGCTGTAAAAGAAGAAGCTTTAAAAAGTGAATCTTATTATGTAACTGAAAGATGGTTAGGTGGAACTTTAACAAATTTCAAAACTATCAGAAATAGAGTTAAAAGATTAGAAGCAATTGAAAAAATGGAAACAGATGGAACTTTTGATTTGTTACCAAAAAAAGAAGTAATTGGTCTTAAAAAAGAATATGCTAAATTAGATAAATTATTATGCGGTATTAGAAATATGGATAAATTACCACAAGCTATGATTATCGTAGATCCATCTAAAGAAGAAATTGCAATTCGTGAAGCAAGAAAATTGAATATTCCTGTATTTGGAATAGTTGATACAAATTGTGACCCAGATATGGTTGATTATGTAATACCTGCAAATGACGATGCTATTCGTGCTGTAAAACTTATTATAGGTGTTATGAATAATGCTATACTTGAGGCTAATGGTGGCAAAATAACTGATTATGTAAGTGGTAAGACTGATGAAAATGGTACAGATATAATGAAAAAAGCTGTTGAATCAGTAAAAAGAAAAGAAGAAAGAAAACCATCAGATAGACCATTTGATAAAAATCAGGATAAAAAAAGAAAAGTATTCGATAAAAATAAATCATCAAAAAATGTAGAAAAAGAAGAAAAACAAGAAAAACCTGAAAAGCAAGAAAATAAAGAAACTGTTACAAAAAAAGCCACAGTTAAAGAAGATTTAACTGGTAAAACAGTAGCTGAATTAAGAGAACTTGCAAAAGCAAAAGAAATTAAAGGTTATTCTACTATGAAAAAAGCTGAATTATTAGAAGCTTTAAATAATTAAAATATTAGATGATTTTTAATCATCTTTTTATAAAGATTGGAGGAATTTATGATTACTGCTAGTTTAGTAAAAGATTTAAGAGAAAAAACAGGAGCTGGAATGCTTGATTGTAAAAAAGCATTAGAGGCTAATAATGGTGACATTGATGCATCTATCGATTGGTTAAGAGAAAAAGGTATTTCAAAAGCTGCTAAAAAAGCTGATCGTATAGCTGCTGAAGGAGTAGCAGCAATAGCAATTAAAGGAAATAAAGCTGCTATTATAGAGGTAAATTCAGAAACAGATTTTGTTGCTAAAAACGAAAAATTTACTAATATGGTAAATACAATACTTGATACAATTGTATCAAGTGATGCAAAAACTTTAGAAGAAGTATTAGCGTTAGATGTTAATGGAGAAACTATAGAAAAGTTAATTGTTTCTAATACTGCAACAATAGGAGAAAAATTAAATCTTAGAAGAGTAGAAATATTAACAAAAAATGATGATGAAACATTTGGTGATTATATCCATATGGGAGGAAAAATAGCTGTTTTAACAAAATTAAAAGGTGCAGATGAAACTGTAGCTAAAGATGTTAGTATGCATTCGGCAGCTATGAAACCATTATATGTAAAAAGTTCTGATGTTCCAAGTGATGTTTTAGAAAAAGAAAAAGAAATCATGAAAGAACAGTTAATAAATGAAGGTAAACCACAAGATAAAATAGATGGTATTTTAGTTGGTAAGGTTAAAAAATATTATGAAGAAGTTTGTTTGGAAAATCAAATATTCGTAAAAGCAGAAAATAAAGAAACAGTTGGAGAATATGTTAAAAATAATGGTGGAGTTATTTTGGATATGATTAGATTTGAAGTAGGCGAAGGAATGCAGAAAAGAGAAGAAAATTTCGCTGAAGAAGTAGCTAAACAAATGCAAGGAAAATAAATTAAAAAAAGCAACATTTTTAAATTGAAGTTGTCAATAAAAAGTAGACACTAAAAAAGTAATTATTTAAAGCCTAGTTGAGTACGATATTCAACTGGGTTT
>CANRAH010000014.1 GCA_947628565.1 uncultured Bacilli bacterium | reverse complement strand
CAGCAGATGATATTATTTATGAGGAACAAATTAAAGAATAAGTGCTTTAAAAAGTTGTTGTACTTCTTCCTTTAGGGCACCATAGTGAAATCCGCTCGAACTTTTTTATAAAGTTTCGAGAATAAATAGACAATCAATTCTAAAATGGATTGATTTTTTTCTTGTTTAGAAAAGAATCTTTCAAAGAAAGGATTAATTAAAATGGTAAATGTTATTAAGCAAGAAGTCAAAATGGAAGAATCATTAAGAAAAAGATTAGAATTTATATGTGAGTTTTGTAAAGTTAAACCAACTATTATTAATGGTAATTTAAGAATAATAGACAAAACTAATCTTACTTATCTAGAGCCACATAGAATAATAATTAATGATGTAACTTTTCTTGCCTTTAATTATTCTAATGAGATATTTATTGAAAATCTTAATAACAAGATTAAATTATCAGAATTAGAAAACTATTTAAAGCATAACTAATATCTATATCTCTAAAAATGAATTGACAAAACTAAAAAAAGTGATATTATATAAAACCAATAAATGACAAGCAGTATCCGTCCTTTATTAGAAAGTAGGTATACTATGGTCAAAAGCACAATTAGTAAAAAATATAATATGAATTTAAGTGGAGTCAAAGATATTAGTTTGAACTAGTATTTTTGACTCCCTTTTTTGTAGGAAAAGGAGTTGAAATATTATGAATGAAGAAAAGAAAATAGCAGGCCTTTATATTAGAGTATCCACTGAGGATCAAGCTCGTGAAGGTTTTAGTCTACCAGAACAAGAAAAGAGATTAAGGACTATGTGTGAGTATAAAGGATATGAAATATATAAACTTTATAAAGATGCTGGAGTAAGTGCTAAAACTGGTAATAAAAGACCTGCATTTGAAGAATTATTACAAGATATTAAAGATAAGAAATGTAATACTATTGTTGTTTTAAAACTAGATAGATTAACAAGAAGTGTTTATGACTGGGAAAATATTTTAAAGTTCTTAGAAGAAAATAATGCTTATTTAGATTGTGCTAATGATGATATTAATACTACTAATGCTAATGGAAAAATGATTTCAAGAATACTAATGAGTGTATCACAACAAGAAATAGAAAGAACAAGTGAAAGAACTAAAATAGGTCTAACAGGAGCCATTAAAGCAGGTCATATTCCATCAAGAGCGCCTATAGGTTATAAACATGTAGACAAGTTATTAGTACCAGATCCATTTGCTAAAGATGCTATTATAAGAATATTTAATCTATATTTTGAAGGTTATACTTATGTTAAAATAGCAAAAATTTATAATGAAGAAAAAGTATTAGGTAAAACTAATTGGAATGATACAATAATTTTAAGAATAATTTCAAGTGAAATTTATAAGGGAGATTATGTTTCTGGTAAAAAAAGTAATAAGCCAATTTATTACGAAAATGTTGTTGAGCCAATAGTTAGTAAACAACTATGGGAGAGTTGCCAAGTACAAAAAAAAAGAACTCTAGAAATTATATGAGAACTCAAACTTACATTTTCTTACAGAAACTAAAATGTCCTAAATGTGGAAGAATTCTTGCTGGAGGTACTACTCATAAAATAAAATCTGATAAATGGTATTTCTATTATAGATGTAAAAACTGTAAAAACAATATTCACGAAGATAAAATTGAAAAACAAATTAAAATATTACTTGCAGATATATTAGAATACGATAATGTTGTTAATGAATTTTTCTTGCCAGTCTTAAAATCAAAATTAGATAATCCAAAAGAATAATTATAAAAAAAAATAAAGAGATTAAAACACTTACTGAAAATAACAAGGCACTTAATTTAAGGGTTAAAACTTTGAATGACATTATTGAGGATAAAGATAATGAAATATCATTTTTAAAATCCAAAATAAGTGATTTAAGAGATACAATAGATTATTGGAAATATAAATTTAGTAAACTAATATCTTTCTTACACAGTAAACTTCATACTTGGTATGATAAAGATGATAAATATATTGATGTAGTTAATGATATATATGAAGATAATGTATTAGATGATGAAGATATTGAAAATTTAGATTTAAATAAAAATAAAGTTGATTATAAGCGATAATCTAAAAAATATGTTATAATTACATATATGAGAAAACTTTTCACTAGGAGGTATAAATGGACTTAGAAATCTTAAAAAATAAATATGAGGAAATGCAACAAATTTATGGAGATAAAACATTAAAATCAATTAACTTTGGAGGATGTGATACAAATCCAGACATATGTTTTGTTTTTATGAATCCAACATCAAAGAATATTGCTTCTGATCCATCTTGGAATGGTATTAAAGCACCATGGATTGGAACAAAAAATATTTGGGATTTATTTGTTGCAACTAATTTATTTGATATTGAGGTGTATAATGAAATTAAAAGTAAAAAGGCAAATGAGTGGGACAAAGAATTTGCAGAAAAAGTATACAAAGAAGTAAAAAGAAATAAAATATTTATTACTAATTTAGGTAAATGCACGCAAATTGATGCTAGACCTATTCAAAATTCAGTATATGAAAAATATCTAAGTTTATTAGAAAAAGAGATAGAAATAGTAAATCCTAAAGTTATTATTTTGTTTGGAAATCAGGTTAGTACAGTTTTTCTTAAAGAAAAAATATCAGTTTCACAATGTAGAAAAAAAGAATTTATAAAAATTATTAATGGTAAAGAGTATAAATGTTATTCAATATTTTATCCTGTTGGTAATGGAAGATTTAATATTGATAAATCTATAGAGGATATATTATGGGTAAAAGATAAAAATTTAAAGAAGGAGGTAGTAAAATGTTAGTAGTATTTGAAGGGTTAGATAATTGTGGTAAAACAACAATAGTTGAAAAACTTAAAAATTATTACGATCAGCAAAGAGTTCCTGCAGAATTTACTAGAGAATTTGAAACAGATGTCGGAAAATTAATAAAGAAGATGTCTCAAGAAAATCAGTTGGACTCAATACTTAAATCATATTTATTTGCGGCAGATAGACAGATAAGAACTAGAATGTATACTGATGAAGATTATCAAAATAAAATGATTTTATTTGATAGATATTATCATTCTGCTGTTGCTTATAGAATGGCAGAAGGAATAAATAAAGAATGGGTTATGACACTAAACTCGGTGTTTAAAAGACCGGATATAGGTTTTTATATTGACATAACACCAGAAGAATCAGTTAAACGAAACACTGACACCAAGTTTAATATATTAGCATCTGCTGAACACCTTTCTAAAGTTAGGAATGCTTATTTGTCATTTATAGATGAAGAAAATTTAATATATATTGATGGTATGCGTGATTTAGAAAGTATTTATAATGATATATTAAATTATATTGAAACATATAGAAGAGAAAAAAATAATAAGAGGTTATAGGAGGAGTATCAAATGATAGATTTAAGGAAAGCACAAAGTGATATTTATAAAAATAAAGTTGATAAAGGATTTAATGTAACAGATATTAACAAAGAATTTTGTTTAACATATGGTGAGTTAGGGGAAGCATATGAAGCATGGAGAAAGAAAAAAGATGATTTGGGAGAAGAATTAGCAGATGTTATTATATATTTATTAGGTTTATCCGAAATTTTAAAAATAGATTTAGAAGAAGAAATTTTACATAAAATATATAAAAATTCTAAACGAGAATATAAAGTTATTGATGGTGTAAACACAAGAGTTAAAGAATATGAAGAAGAATAACATATATTTAGCTACAAAATTGTTTAGTTTTTACGATAGATATGCTTCAACTAATATGTATGAAGCGGTTCTTCGTTCAAAAAAATATTCTTCTTCATTAATATATCTACCATTTAGAGATAGCAATATGAAAGTAAGTACAGAGGGAAATGTTGCAAGAAATATATTTGAAGCAGACATTAACTCGCTAAATAATACAGAAATATTTATATGTAGGATAGATGGATTATCATATGATGCAGGCATTGGTTTTGAACTAGGATATTGTTTAGCAAAGGATTGTACATTATATGTTTTTAGTACTGATTTTTATAAAACAAAAATATTTAATAGTAAAATATTGATATCAAATATGGTTAATAATATTTGTAATGCTTTTAAATATGAATATAAAAATAATCAAACATTCAGTTACGAGGAAAATCTAAAATACAATATTGAATCATTTACTGAATTTGTAACTAATAAAATTGATAATAATAACTATAAATACGCTAATGAATTTTCAAATAATGAACACTATGATATCTTTATTGATTTCTGTGGATTAAAATATGAATGGAATAAAATCCTAACAGAGAAATTAATAACTTACTTAGATAAAAATAACATTTCTTATTGTATAAGTAATAGATATGACAAAGACTATGATTGTGATAAAGAATTATGTGCTCTAAGTAATTCTAAAATATATATCAATTGTTTTGATGAAAATGAACCTGATTTTGATTCATGTATATTACATGGGTATGCTTATAAAAAAGGTAAATATATCATAGGGTACGAATCTAATAATGTCATATATTATGTGGATGGCATGCAAGAAATGGGAGTAAATTTAATGATTGAACAATCGTGCAATACATTAGTAAAAAACATAGAACAATTATTAAATACAATAATGGAGTTAAAAAATGGAAAAAAATCTAATCTGGATATTTTAATGATAATGTTCGGCTTTACTTTCTTTTCTGGGAGTATGCTTATTGGTCAAACTTTATCAAATGGATTAAATTTAATAGATTTTATTTTATGCATATTTATTGGTGGAATAATATTAGGTATTTTTGGTGGAACACTTGGATTTATTTCTTCTAAGACAAATGATGATATGAAAAATTTATCAATAAAAAGTTTTGGAGTTAAAGGATCGTATTTACCATCATTTCTTGTTGGAATAACTCAAGTTGGTTGGTATGGAGTTGGAGTTTCAATGTTCGCAGTACCAGTTGCAAACATTATATTTCCAAGCAATACGTTTATACTTTATTTACTAATAGCACTATTTGGCATTTTTATGACAATTTCTACTTCTATAGGGATTAAATCAATAACTAAAGTAAGTTAAGTTGCTGTTTTTACGATTTTAATATTTGGTATATTGTCTATAATTTACGCATTAAATAGTAAATCATTTGATAATTTAAATTCTTTTGGGTTAAAAGAGAATATACCCTTTATTGTTGGTTTAGAAATGGTTATAGGTTCTTATATTAGTGGTTCTATTACAACACCAAATTTTGCGAAATATGGTAAGAATCCGCTTTTTATTGGTATTATATGCTTTATAGCTTTTCTTCTTGGAAATGGATTGATGATTGTATTTGGAGCAGCAAGTAATATATTAGTTGGAGGAAACGATATATTTGATATTTTTACATATTTTGGATTTAATATACTTGGTATAATTGTTTTAGGGTTAAATATATGGTCTTCTTGTGACAATGGACTGTATTCAGCGGATTGGAATTTGAAAATATATTTAAAATTGAACATAAAAAAATTATATTGATATTAGGATTTTTAAGTACTTTATGTTCTTACTATTTATATTCAAACTTTATAAATTTTTTATCGATTATGAATTATACATTACCACCAGTAGGAGTGGTATTAATAACGAATTATTTATTTAATGGTGATTATTCAAAAAATAAGATAAATTTATTTAATTGCTTTGCAGTAGTAGTTGGAATAATTTCTTCATTTTTTATAAAATATGGAATTGCACTAGTTAATGGTATAATTATAACCTTTGCTATTTCAAGTTTAGGATATTTTAATAAAAACAGAAGAATTTATTTATAAATGATACTATATGATTTAAATTGTGTTATAATGATTATAGAATTAAATTGTTTATTTATTAGTGGTGATTTCAGATTATCTTAACTATCGCACCAGGTAGATACCAAACTCGGACTTTTTAAATTATTTGATAAGTTCGAGTTTTAATATTCAATAATTTATGATAAAATGATTTTAGTAATTAAGGGGGAAAATATGAAAAAAGAGTTAATTAAAACAGAAATAAATGTGAATAACAATAAAATAGGTATTTTAAGGGTTGGTGATACTGACTATATATCATTAACTGATTTAGCAAAGTATTCTAATCCTGAAAATCCTGCTAATGTTATTATACATTGGATGAGCAATAAAGGAACATTTGATTATATAGGATTATGGGAACAATTAAATAATGAAGTTGGATATTCATCATTTACTTTAAGCCCCAAAAGATGGATTGATAGGACAAACGCCATAGGAATATATTCTAAAGGAGGAAAATATAGCATAGGAACATTTGCTCATCCTGATATAGCATTTGAATTTGCAAGTTGGTTAAGTCCTACTTTTAAATTATATCTGATTAAAGAATTTGAAAGGTTAAAAAAGAATGAAGCATATCAAGAAAAAATTGAATGGCATGCTAATAGAGTTTTAGCTAAAACAAATTATTTAGTACATACAGATGCAATAAAAAATTATATTGTACCATTATTAACAGAAAAACAAAAACAATTTGTATATGCAGAAGAAGCTGATGTTTTAAATGTTGCTTTATTTGGTATGACAGCAAAGGAATGGAGAGAAATTAATCCAAAATTAGCTAAAGAAGGAAATATTAGAGATTACACAGATTTAGTGCATTTAGTCATATTAAACAATTTAGAAAATTCCAATGCTGAATTTATTAAATTAGGATTATCACAAAAAGAAAGATTAATAAGACTTAATGATTCTGCTAGAAATCAAATGGAAATCTTAAAGAATAATAATGGAATAAAAGAATTAGAAAATATTGATAAATATTTAATTGAAACTAAATGACCATTGTCAATTTAGAAAACACACTTGCATATTGCCAAATTAATATGCATGATAAGGAGAATAGTTATGGATAATTTAGATTTTATGAGTAAATTCAAGCCAGAAACAAGATGTATTAAAGAATTTGAATATTGGATAGTTTGTATTAGAGGTAAACAAGCAACATTGGGGGATGCTGTAATTCTTCTAAAAAGAGAAACATCATCTGTTGCTGATATGCTTCCAGAAGAAGGAGCAGAATTTCCTAAAGTTATTAGATGGTATGAAGAAGTATGTATTAAGAAATTTGGTGCAATAAAGTTTAATTATCTTATAATGATGATGAAAGATCATTTTGTTCATTATCATGCATTCCCAAGATATGACAAAGATGTAAGTTTATTCAATATGGAATGGACAGATAGTGATTGGCCTGGAGCAATAAATTTTAAAGGTGGTATTGAACTTTCTGAAGAAAAATTAAATGAAATAAAAAATTATATGATTGAATAAGAAGAGTGACTAAAAATAAAAAATATTATATTTAGACAAAGAAATTTATAAAATCATTTAAACAAATAGTTATAAAAAAATTATCGTACTCCTTCCTTTAGGGAACCAGATGGATATGAAACTCGGAAAATTCGAGTAAAAATAGAAAACGTACTTGATAAAAGTGCGTTTTTATGTTATTGTGTATGTAGCAAGAAAATTTGCATAGAATAAAAAAGGGAAGACTTAACTTTGCGAGTTGAGTACTTACCTAAGTTTGGTTAAGCACTTAATCTATGCTAGATTGAGTGCTATTTCTTTATACATAGAATCATTACAGAGACTATTAATAAAATGATAATTAGTATTAGAAATGAGATTAATAAATCTTTTTTCTTCATAATATCAAGCCTCCTTTCTAAAAGAAAGTTGGCAAGCACCAACAATTAAGTTTCCCTACAAAAATAATATCGTATAGTAAAACGTTTTAATATGTTGCCTTAAATAGAATTACCAAAGGAAAATTTCCTTTGACATACATATAAGTTGGTTTACCAACTTAGTAGTGTGTTACCTAACTGTCTTAAACTAGATTTATTGCTAAAATTTATTAGTTACAAAGTTACTTTTTGATTTTTGATTAAATGCTAATGTTAAGATTAAGTCATAAACCATTTACACTAAAACTGTGAAAATTTGTAAACTTTATAAAAAATTTATAAATATATGATATAATAATATTGTATATGAGGAGGTTATAATAATATGAATTATAGCGTGAAAGAATTGAGAGAAAAACTTGAAGAGAAAGTAGCTGGGTTAGGGATTGACCCAAAGTTTAAAGAAAATCCTGCATTTACTTCTGCCTTAGTAGAGATAAATAATTTAATTAGTCAAATGAATATGTTCGAAGCAGCTGAAACTGTGACTGTTAAAGAAGAAGAAAATAAAATTTCTTTTGATTGGACTTCAACTGTTGGCGAAAGATATTCAATGAGTATTTATAGTTCTAGTCCTGAAACATTTAGATGTATCAGGACTAAGGAAGAGAAACCATTTGTTGGTACAAATGGACAAACTATTAGAGAAAAAAGCGTGGTTGAAGAAGTGGCTACTATTGATGAATCAGGATTTATTACTTTAACAACAAATGGATCTATGGTTGACAATTTTGATTGTGGCGTTGGAAAATGTAACAACTCTACTTGGGCTGAAAAAAAATTTTATACATCAGATGGTGTAATGATAAATAGAGAATATAAAGGCTTTTCTAGAAAAGAATTAATTGAAGATTTTGATAGAGCTAGAGTTGATTCAATGCTTTATATTCCAAGACGAGCTTTTGATTTGGGATTTTGTCATGATAAATATGAAACGAGAACTTTGTTAACTAGAGAAAAATTAGATACAGCAAGAATATTTTCTGAGGATAAAACAAGAGGAATTAGATATAATGCTACCACACCTTTAAATCAAGAGCATGGTTTAAGAGATATGGTACTACCTGGTGGTGATCCATATCCACAAAATGTTGTTATTTCTCCTTTATCACAAGAACAAATTGAAGCAATGATACAAAAAGAAAGTAATCCTAAAGTTAAAAAAGGATTAAGGGAATATGCGGTTGATAGAGAAATTTATTTTTATAATTCTTCAGATGATAAATATTTTATTAGTGAGGGTATATCACAATCGAAAGGCATATCAAGATAATTAAATATAAAAAGCAAAATTTGGATTTCTTAATAACATTTTTTGCTTTTTATATTTAAATTTTTAACTGCCTTGTTTTTAAAATGGTATTGGGCTATGGTATTTTGAATGGAACTTCAGAAAATGGATTAGGAATAAAACTTGAAGACATATTGGATGGTAATTATATTTTAAATGTAAAAAAGCCATCTGTATTAAGAAAATTAAAGTAAATCTGATATAAAAGTTGTAGATTACTAGTTACTCACACTAGATAGATATTAAACTTGTAAAAAGGTCGTTTTTATGTTATGATGTATTTGTCAAGGAAACTTGCATAAAATAAAAAAGGAACATTCAATATTGCAGTGTTGAGTGTTACCCAATAATTTGTGTAGCACCTAATTCAAACTGTTTGAGTTAGGTGATTATTTTATTTAAGAATTAAAATTATTTTATAAAAAATTACGTATTAGAAAACTATTGAAAGGAGTTAGCATGAATCAATTAAAACAAATAGAAAATTTAATAAAAAAAGATCAATCAGCTTGTAGTTTTAATAATTTATATCCTTTTACAACAGAAAATATAGATGGATATATAGATTTATTTGATTTAAAAAATAAATCACTTTTAACATTAGGTTCATCTTTGGATCAAGCTATTAATGCTGGATTAGTAGGATGTAAAAACATTACTATATTTGATATTTGCCCATTAACTAAATTTTATTATTTTTTTAAATTAGCCTCTTTATTATCTCTTGAGCGAGAAATGTTTTTACGCTTTTTATGCAAAACTAATTATAGAAAAAATACGTCTAGCAATCCTAATTTATATAAAAATCATATATTTAGTAAAATAAAAGAAACATTAAAAAGTCTTGATTATGAGTCATATGTAATATGGGATTATTTATTTAAAAATTATGAAAGCAAGGAAATTAATAGATTATTTAGGCTTGATATTAATCCAGTGGATAGTATTATTGGATTTAATAGATATTTAGTTAATGACGATATGTATAAACTTGCTAGAAAAAAGATGCTAGAGGTTGATATAAAATTTATTGAGGGAACTGTGTTATCTCCAAACCTTAATGAAAAATATGATAATGTTTGGCTTTCAAATGTGGGAAAGTACTTGACTGAGGAAGAAAATAGTATAATGATAGAAAAAATGGCTAGTTTATTAAATCAAAATGGTAAAATGTTAATGAATTATTTCTATTTTGACGATATACCTTGTGAAGTTGAAAATGCTTATATGAGTTATGAATATGAAAAAGTAATAATTAGTGGCGAACCATTAAATATTGTTGGTCATAGTGTATTGGTATACAAGAGAAAGTAAACAGTATGTAATGATATAAAGTCAGTATTATATCTAAAATTATTTAATATTTTATCTTATAATTGACTATATTTATATTTTGATTTATAATTATATTAAAATAGAGGTGAATATGAAAACATTAGGATTTACTTTAATAGAATTACTTGCTACTATAACAATACTTGGAATAATACTTACAATTACTATAATTTCTGTCAATGGTATAATTTCAGATTCTGAAAAAAATTTGAAGGATCAACAAATAAAAAATATTATTGACGTAACTAAAACATATTACATAAAAGAAGGAATTAATATAGATAATACATGTATTAATTTAAGTGATTTAATATCTAAAGGTTATGTTGATGAAAAGGACATTATGGATCCTGAAACGAAAGAAATTATGGATGGATCTGTTTTAATAACTTTTGATGCAAATCAATATAGTTATAAATATCAGGATATAAAATGTGAATAATTAAATATAATCTTCCCATAATAGTTTTGGGAGGATTTTTTTATGGAAAAACAGGAATATAAAAAAATTGTAAATAAGTATACACCGAATGAATCAAGAATTAAAAATGCATTAATTGCGTTTTTAATAGGAGGTTTAATGGGAATGCTTGGTAATTTTTTAATCGAAATATATTCTTATTATTTTGATTTATCGACTAAGGATGCTAGTGTATTCATGATAATAACTTTGGTATTTTTAGGTTGTATTTTAACTTGTTTTGGCTTTTTTGATAAATGGGTTAATTTTGCAAAATGTGGTCTTATTGTTCCAATAACTGGATTTGCACATGCTATGATGAGCGCAGCACTTGAATATAGAAAAGAAGGTTTGGTAACTGGTATTGGAGCCAATATGTTTAAACTTGCAGGTTCAGTAATTATATTTGGGGTAGTTAGCGCTTATATATTTGGACTTTTAAGGATAATATTAATGGGGGTATAATATGACATTTAAATATAAAAACGTATATATAAATGAAACCAGTACAATAACAGGACCATATGAAAAAAAAGGACCCCTTTATAAATATTTTGATAGAAGCTATGATGATTTTTATTTTGGAGAAAAGACTTGGGAGCAAGCAGAAGTAAAAGGTATTTTAGATAGTGTAAATTTACTTTTAAGTAAATCAAAAATAACTTATAATGATATAGACGTACATATAGGATCAGATCTTTTAAATCAAATAGTTGCGACAAATTATGCATCAAGTAAATTACAAATACCATTAATTGGTATTTATTCAGCCTGTTCGTCAAGTACTCTTTCATTAATACTAGCAAGTAATATGATAGAAGCAAACCAAATAAAAAATTGTATAGTTACATCATCATCACATAATAATAGTGCTGAAAAACAATTTAGGAATCCAGTTGAATATGGAGGGCCAAAAAAGGAATATACAACATTTACGACAACAGGATGTGCATCAGCTTTGTTGTCAAATAAAAAATCTAAAATAAAGGTTGAATCATCTACTCTTGGAACAGTAACTGATATGGGAATAACTGATGTATTTAATATGGGAGCTGTAATGGCTCCATCAGCAGCAAAAGTAATATATGATCATTTAAAAGAAACAAAAAGGAATATTAATTATTATGATTTAATTTTAACAGGAGATTTGGGTTTAGTCGGTAAAAATATTTTAAAAGAATATATGAAAAAAGAATATAATTTAGATTTAGTAAATTATGATGATTCTGCGTGTATAATATTTGATATAGAAAATCAACCAGTTTATAAAGGTGGTAGCGGTATAGCCTGTCTTCCTTTGGTTGCATATTCATATATTTTGGAAAAAATGAGATCAGGTAAATTAAAAAGAGTATTATTAGTTGCGACAGGTGCCTTGATGAATCCTACTATGTGCAACCAACATTTATCTATACCAAGTATTAGCCATGCTGTTAGTTTGGAGGTAGAAAATGACTTACATTAATGCTTTTATATTTTGTGGAATTATATGCTTGATAGGTCAAATAATATTGGATAATACCAAGCTTACTCCAGGGCATATAACAACTATATTTGTAGTAGTTGGAGCATTTTTAGATACATTCAATATATATGATAAATTTGTCCTTTGGGCAGGTGGTGGTGCACTTGTTCCAATAACATCATTTGGACATTTACTTATACATGGAGCTATGGACACTGTAAATAATTTTGGAATTATGGGATTGTTTATGGGAATGTTTGATCTTACATCATCTGGTATTGTTGCAGCTATTGTATTCTCATTTATATTATCTTTAATATTTAAACCTAGGGATTAATTTAAATATAACTTCTCATTTCTCATGATTTTAAATTAAATAAGCTTAAATGCTTATTTTTTATTATTAAATCAAAAAAAATAAATAACTTTTATATATTATAGTTATTTATTCCATATTTTTCGTCTTCTGTATCAAAGAATAATTCATTTTTTAATGGGTTATAAGTAAGGTATGCAAATACAATATATGATATAATTATCAAAATTAATGAAATTACATTATAATTTTTAAAAGATTTAGCCTTTAATATGTAATAACTAATTATTTCTACAATTATAATTGCAACAAGCATAATTGAAATATTCAAAAACATTTTAGGACCTATTTTATAGTAAAGTGGTAAATAAAGTATTAAAAAAATAGGTATAATTAGTAAAGCACTTATAAATAGTGATGTAAAAAAGTTATTATATTTTATTTTAAATTTATTCAAAATTATATAATCTATTATTCCATATCCTATAACAGCGCTAAATATTAATTTCTGATGTTCCCAAATTGATTCATTTACTGGGAAAAATATTGATGTTATTATAGATGGAATAAGATCATAAACAAAATGAAATATAAAACACAAAATAAATATTCCTATGATACTTATTATTTTTGCTTGTTTTAAAGTCATAAAAATCTCCTTTCAATTAATACTAATAATGGTGATATAATGCAAATAAGACTTGGATATGCCTGTAAAGAGGTCACAATAAATGAAACATCTTCTCACACGTTAAGTTATACAACATATAAAAAATTAGGATCTAAAGCTGATCAAAAATTAGATGATGTCATAAAAAGCAATTTTAAAGACTTAGAAAATATATTATTTTACAATATAAAAAATGATATTACATTTTTTAGAATGTCAGCAGATTTAATACCACTTTTAACACATCCTCTTGTTAATTATGATTTTTTTGAAAAGTATAAAGAAAATTATGCTAAAATTGGTAAAATAATTAAAGATAATAATCTTAGAGTAGACATACATTTAAGTCCATATGCTGTTTTGAATAGCACTAATAAAGATGTTTTATCATCTACAATTAATATACTCGAAAAATATCAAAAAATGTATGAATATATGAAAATTAAATCTAAACTTGTAATTCATATAGGAAGTGGGACTTATGGTAAAAGGGCAAGTTTAAAAAGATTTAAAGATGCATTTAATTTATTAGATAAAAAAATAAAAGATTTACTTATAATAGAAAACGATGACAAAATTTTTAATATAAGAAATACCTTAAAATTATGTGAAGATTTAAAAGTGCCGATGGTTTTAGATTACCATCATTTTAAAGTAAATAGAAATAATGAGAAAATAGAAGATTATATTTTAAGAATATTTGATACTTGGGATACTATACCTAAAGTACATTTTTCATCTCCTCGTGACAAAAAGAATAAAAGAAGTCATAATGATTATATAAATTCTGATGATTTTATAGATTTTTTAGAAAAAATAAAGTTTACAAATCGTGATTTTGATGTTATGATAGAGGCAAAAAAAAAGGATGAAGCTTTATTTAGGCTTTTAAGAGAACTTAAATATAAAACTAACTATAAGATCGATAAAAACATAATATTTTTATAAAAAAAAGGAAATATAAAAGTTTTGTCGTTTATTAATATTAGATGGAAGTGATTTTGTGAAACTAGATAATAATACTTTAAACGAAATTAGAAATAGTTTAGATATAGTAGATGTAATATCTAGTTACTTACCTTTAAGTCAAAAAGGTAAAAATTATTTTGGAGTATGTCCATTTCATGATGATCATTCACCATCTATGAGTGTATCTAAAGAAAAACAAATATATACTTGTTTTTCATGTGGTGCGACTGGAAATGTATTTAAGTTTATACAAGATTACGATAATTTAACATTTATTGAAGCAGTAAAAAAATGCGCAGATATGGCAGGTATAAGTATAGATATTAATACAAATACTAAGGTAAAAAATCAAGAATTATATGATATTTATGCTTTAGCAGAAAAATTTTATCAAAATAATATAAATACTGAACTTGGTAAAAAAGCTAAAGATTATTTATATGAAAGAAAATTAGATGATGATGTAATAAAGGAATTTGGAATAGGTTTGTCATTAAATAATAAAGATATGTTGACTAAACTTTTAAAATCAAAAAATTATTCAGATAAACTATTATTAAGAAGTGGTCTAGTAAACGAAAATAATTACGAATTAAATGATGTATATAGAAATAGAATAATGTTTCCACTTTATGATTTAAACGGAAAAATCAATGGATTTAATGGACGTGTTTATAACGGTGAAAAAGAAAATAAATATATAAATTCTAAAGAAACGGAAATTTTTAAAAAAAGAGAACTTTTATATAATTATCATAGAGCTCGTGAAGAGTGCAGAAAAAAACATCAAGTAATAATTATGGAAGGCCCTATGGATGTAATAAGAGCATATATGGCTGGGTTTAAAAATTGTGTTGCAGCTCTTGGTACAGCGTTTGGTAAAGAACAAGCAATGTTATTAAGAAAGTTGTCAGATAATATAATATTATGTTTTGATGGTGATGATGCAGGGTTAAAGGCAACTAAAAGTGCTATTGAAGAATTAGGCAAATTAGGTATATCTCCTAAAATAGTAAGACTTGAAAATAATAGTGATCCTGATGAATATATAGTGAAAAATGGCCCTATAGCATTTAAAAATAAAATAGATAATCCTATGAATATAATGGAATTTAAGGAATCATTATTAAAAAAAGAATATGATATATCTAAAACTGAAGATTTAGCGAATTATATAAATACTATGATAGATGAAATAAATAAAATAGATGATGATATTTTAAAGGAAGTTACTATTAATAAGATAAGTGAAGAAGCTAAAATAGATGCAGATATTATTAGGAAAAAAATTATAGATAATAAAAAGATAAAAATGGTAAATTCATCTATAGATAAAAAGATTAATAAAAAAGATAAATATATTAAGTCCGAAGAAAATTTGATATATTATATGTTGCAAGATTCATCTGTAATAAAGATGTATGAAAAGAAAATAACACATATGCCTACTGATAAATATAGGTATTTAGCTACGCAAATTGATTACTTTTACAAAAAAAATGGGTATATAAATGTTGCTGATTTAATCACTTATCTTGAGGATGAGGAATCTAAGAGTGCATTAAGTGAAATATTAAAATTAGATCTTCCAGATACTATTAATTACGATATTATAGATGATTATTTAGATAATATTAGAGAATATAATGAGAAAAAGCAAACATTAAAATATAAAGAAAAATTAAAAAATGAATTAAATTATGATGAAAAATTGAAGTTAGCTATGAAAGCTCTTGAAGTAAAAATAAGGAGAGAAGAATATGATAGATGAGATAAAAACGTTTGATGAAAGAAAAAAAGAATTAGTTAAAATAGGTAAGGAAAAAGGCTTTATCACATATGAGGAACTTGCATCTTCATTAAAAGGTCTTGATTTAGATGCAGATAGTTTAGATGACTTATATAATGCATTTAATGAAAATAACATCGCAATAGTATCTGAAAATGATGATGATACTGATGATAGTAGTGGTAAAAATTTATTGCTCGATGATAACGCTTTAACCAAAGATTTAACTATTAATGATCCTGTTAGAATGTATTTAAAAGAAATAGGACAAATAAAACTTTTAACACTAGAAGAGGAAAGTGTTTTAGCAGATAGAATAACATCAGGTGACGAAAAAGCAAAAAATATATTAGCTGAAGCTAATTTAAGACTAGTTGTAAGTATAGCAAAAAGATATGTTGGTCGTGGTATGTTATTTCTTGATTTAATTCAAGAAGGGAATATTGGGCTTATGAAAGCTGTTGATAAATTTGATATAACAAAAGGTTATAAATTTTCAACTTATGCAACTTGGTGGATAAGACAAGCTATAACTCGTGCTATAGCCGATCAAGCAAGAACTATACGTGTACCTGTACATATGGTTGAAACTATAAATAAACTTGCAAGAGTTCAAAGACAACTTACCCTTGAATTAAATCGTGAACCTAGTGAAGAAGAAATTGCTAAAAAAATGAATACTAGTGTTGAAAAAGTGCGTGAAATATATAAGATAAGTCAAGATCCAGTAAGTCTTGAAACACCAATAGGTGAAGAAGATGATTCGCATTTGGGAGATTTTATTAAGGATGAAAGGAATTTAAGCCCTGAAGAGTTTGCTACTAATGAAATGTTAAAAGACGAAATTGCCCAAGTACTTGAAACATTAACAGAAAGAGAAGAAAAAGTAATAAGACTCCGTTTTGGACTTGAAGATGGTAAACCTAGAACTTTAGAGGAAGTAGGCCAAATGTTTGGAGTAACTCGTGAAAGAATAAGACAAATTGAAGCAAAAGCATTACGTAAATTACGTCATCCATCACGTTCTAGAAAATTAAGAGATTATATGGGTGACTAATGAAATTATCAAGAAGATTACAAATGATAGCTACTTTAGTAGATATTGGTGTAAAAGTAATTGATGTAGGATGTGATCATGCTTATTTAGATATATATTTAACTTTAAATAATTCAAATAATTGTATTGCAACGGACATAAATCCTAATGCACTTGCTATTGCACGTAAAAATATTGAAAAAGAAGGATTAAGTGAAAAAATAGAAACAAAATTATGTGATGGCCTTGATGGTATACAAGTATCAGATACTGATAATATTATAATAGCAGGTATGGGAACTCAAACAATTTTGAATATAATAAAAAAATCTAATTTAAGTGATACGTTGATTATTGCATCTAATAATGATACTGATATTTTAAGAAAAGAAATCATAAATTTAGGATATATAATAGATAGTGAAATATTTTTAATAGATAAAAATAAACCATATATTATAATTAAATTTAAAAAAGGATATAAAAAGTATAGAAACATAGATTATTTGTTTGGACCAATATTAAAATATAATAAAGAATATAAAAAATATTTAAATAATTATTATAATAGTATACTTAAAAAAATTTCTAAAACTAAAATTAAGGTTAGATTTAAATATAGATTATTATTATTAAGAATAAAATTTTTAATATAAAAATCTATTTGATAAAATGATTCATTCAACAAGAATCATTTTTTATTTAAAATACATATTTAAAAAACTATTGACTTTGTTCAAAAATGATTGTATATTCATTTTAGTGAACATTTTACTTTGAGTTTTATATATTAAAGTTTAAATATAAATGGAGGAAAAAATTATGGAATTAACAAAAAAACAATTCGATGTATTAGTTACAATAGAACAAAATAAAGAGAATAAATATTCTCAAAGAGATATATCAAAAGATACAAATATTTCAATTGGATATGTAAATAAAATAATTAACGAATTATTTGAAATGGGTTATATTGATTCTAAAACAAAAATAACAAATGAAGGAATAAAAGCATTAGAACCTTATAAAGTTAAAAGAGCTATATTTCTAGCTGCTGGATTTGGTTCAAGATTAGTACCAATAACTTTAAATACTCCTAAACCTTTAGTTATGGTTCATGGAAAAAAGATAATTGAAACATTGCTTGATGCGGTTGTTGCAGCAGAAATACCTGAAATAATAATTGTTAGAGGGTATTTAAAAGATCAGTTCGATATTTTACTTCATAAATATCCAAATATTAAATTTGTAGATAATCTTCTTTACAATGAAGGAAATAACATCTTATCAGCTTATATGGTAAAAGACTTAATGGAAAATGCATATGTATTAGAATCTGATTTAGTATTATCTAATCCAAAACTAATTAGAAAATATGAATATTCTAGTAATTTTTTAGGAATACCGGTTGAGAAGACTGATGATTGGTGTTTTGAAGTTAAGAATGATATAATAACTAAAGAAAAAATTGGTGGGGTTAATTGTTATCAAATGGTAGGAATATCATATTATGATTCAGTCGATGGAAAAAAATTAAATAAGGATATAGAAGAAGTGTTAAAATCACCAGGTGGTAAAGAAAAATATTGGGAACAAGTTCAATTAGTTGAAAAAAAGAATGATTATAAAATAAGTGTTAGAGAATGTAAAATTGATGATATAATAGAAATAGATACATTTAACGAATTAAAGAAAATAGATAGTATATATGATGTATAAAAATTATAAAATATATAAAAAATTTCAAGGTATTTACCTTGACTTTTTTGTTATATAAAGAATGTTGGACCATTATCTACTTGAATAATATCACTCTTATCATCTACTTTATTATCATAAGTTTGAACTATATTATTATTTTTGTTGTTATTATTTGAATTATTAATTATTTTTTTATCAGGTGTTTCAACTCTTTTAAATTCATTCATAACTTTGAACATAGTTTTAGCATTTCCAATCATAGGTTTTACCTGTTTTACAAGAGGTATAGCTTGGTTAGCAAAATTTAATGCTCTTTGAGTACCATTTAAAATTCCTGATAATGTTATACCTGATGATCCAAATAGTCTTGAAAATAAACCTACTCTTGGAGTATTAACAAATGATGGTACCGAATAAAGATAGGGATTATAAAAATTCATATATCCTCCTAGTATTTCTACATTATTATATGATTTCAAAAAAAATAGTTTCACATTTGAAAAAATTATGATATAATTTATTTATGAATATAAGGGTAGGTGTGTTATTAAAATGAAGAAAGTAATAAATCTTTTTTCGCTAGTATCAACTGGCCTTATTTGGATAATTATTAAAATATGCATATATATCTATAGATTTATTAAATATGTTTGGTATGCAATTCTTTGGCCTTTTATGGTTATTGCCATTTTAATAAGTAAAATAATTATTAAATATAGAGAAGTCGATGTAGAAAAATTAAGAGAAGAAAGCCAAAAAATATTAGAAAAAGAAAGAAAAAAAGAAGAAAAAATAAAAAAGAAAAAGGATAAAAAAATTGATACAACAAGTTATAAAAATGAAAATGTAACTTTTCAAAAGAAAAATTTGGGTTATTATATAAATTTAGTACTTACTGCAATTTTTTCAATACCTAAAAAAATTAAAAAGAAATTTGATAATTTGTCTGTTGTTAAACAAGTTAGAAATAAAAAAGCTTTTGATACTAAAACTATGTTGGTTGATTTTTCAACTGAAGATCCTAATGAAAACCAAGGGAAAAGAATTACTTGGGAATATATAGCTATAAATAAAAATGGAAAAAAGATAAAAGGATATTTTGATGCATTTAGTAGAGTAGATGTTCAGTCTTTTTTACTTGGCGAAGGATTAGTAGTTTATAGTATTAGAACGAGCAAACTAATTCAAATTTTACATGGTAAAATAGGTAATAGTGTAGTTAAGTTAAAAAATAAGGATTTAATATTTTTGCTAACTCAATTGTCAACTTATTTAAAATCGGGAATACCATTAGTTGATTCTCTTAATATATTAATAAGACAAGTTCAAAAGAAATCACATAAAAATTTGCTTAGGGATGTTACTTATGACCTTACAGTAGGAGAAAGTTTTTCTACAGCTTTAGAAAAAAGGGGAGGAGCTTTTCCAAAACTTTTGATTAATATGGTTAAGGCTTCTGAACTTACTGGTGAACTTCCTGAAGCACTTGATGATATGGTTAATTATTATACTGAAGCTGAAGAGGCAAGAAAGGAAATGATAAGTGCTCTTACTTATCCGACAATAGTTTTTATTTTTACAATTGCTGTTGTTACATTCGTTATGATGTATGTAGTTCCAAAGTTTGTTGATTTATATAATTCTATGGATTCTACTGAAATCCCAACATTTACTTTGACTGTTATCAATATAAGTAATTATTTGGAAAAAAATATTATATGGTTAATTTTAATGTTGATAATAGTTATATTAATTTTAATTTATCTATATAAAAATGTTAAAATTATTAGGACTGTTATTCAGTGGATATTTATGCATATACCAATTTTAAAAAATGTTATAATTTATAATGAAGTTACAATGTTTTCTAAAACATTCGCGTCACTTCTTGCACATAATGTCTATATTACCGATAGTATGGAAATATTAAACAAAGTTACTAATAATGAAATTTATAAAATGATGATACTTGATACTGTTGCTAATCTTGCTAGTGGTAATAGAATTTCAGCTGCATTTGAAAATCAATGGGCTTTTCCAGTACCTGCATATGAAATGATAGTTACAGGAGAAAAGACAGGACAATTAGCTGAAATGATGGCAAAAGTATCAAGCTATTATCAAAGTTTACATAAAAGCACTGTAGCTAGAATAAAGGCATTGGTAGAACCAATTCTTATAATCTTTTTAACTTTCGCAGTAGGGGCTATTTTACTTGCAGTAATTATACCAATGTTCAATATGTATCAACAAGTTCAGAATTTAGGGTGATTAGATGTATATAAGTATTATATTATTGTTCTTTGTTGTTGGAGCAATATTTGGTTCATTTTATAATGTTGTAGGATATAGAGTGCCTAAAGGAGAATCACTTCTATATCCTTCTTCACATTGTACAAAGTGTAATAATAAATTAGGCCCTTTAGAATTAATTCCAATATTTTCTTTTTTATTTTTAGGTGGAAAGTGTAAAAATTGCAAAGCTAAAATATCTTGGTTTTATCCTATATTCGAATTTTTAAGTGGAACATTATTTGCGCTTTCTTATATTTCTTATGGACTTACATTGAAATGCTTAATATGTATATTATTTATTTCAATGTTAATAATTATAATAATTAGTGATTATCAGACTATGATTATACCTGATAGTGTGCTTATAATATTTTCAATACTTATAATAGTAGTAAAATTTTTTGATACTGGAATTATAAATTTGGGTATAAGCCTACTAAATGCCTTAATTGCCTTCATATTTATGCTTTTGTTAAAGCTATTTGGAGATTTTTTATTTAAAAGAGATTCTATGGGTGGTGGAGATATAAAACTTTTAGCTGTATTTGGTCTTGTTATCGGTTTTCCTATGGCAATTGTTTCTGTATTTTTAGCGGCCATTATAGCTTTACCTCTATCAATTATATTAGTTAGAAAAAAATCTTCACATGAAATACCTTTTGGACCTTTTCTTGCAATATCTGCAATAATAATAATTTTATTAAAAGTTGATATAAATACAATATTTAATCTTTTAACATTTTAAGTTACTTTAATCGAACTTTATAGTTCGTTTTTTTATTGTAAAAAATAAAATTATATGAATATTTAATATAAATGTTATAGTTATAAAAATTGATTTATCATAAATTAAAATGAAGATGAATTCTTTTGAAAGAAGGCGAAAATATAATGGAAAATATATCTATTGGACAAATAGCAGGAATTATTACCCTTATAAGTATATTTGCTGGAGCTATTATGGGCCTTATTACTTTTTATAAATCATTTATATCGAAAATTTTAAAACCAATTGATCAAAAAATAAATCATTTAGAAAAAATATCTGTTGCTGGAAGAAATAATATAGAATTGGAATTAATTAAAATTATCTTAGTAAATTTTATTAATGATATAGAACACGGCGTATATAAATCTCAAATTCAAAAACAAAATGCTTATGAATTATATGATAGATATATAGCCTTAGGAGGTAATTCATATATACATGATAAATTTGAAAAGTTAATAAAGGAAGGAAAGATTTAAGATGGATGTGTCCTATGTAGTTATTGTAGCCATTGTTACTTATGTTTTAGGTACATTTACTAAATTGAAATGGGATAAAATGCCAAATAAGTATATTCCTATTCAAAATCTTATAATTGCTTTAGTAAGTACACTTATTTGTTATTTTACAAAAATTGAACCTAATTTTATGCAATCATTTATACTTTGTTTAATGGCTACTATGGGTGCTGGAGGTATTTCAGACTTGATGAGTGTATTAAAAGGTAGTGAATAACTATCTTTTAATATATTACTATTTAATTTACACTTATTACACATAATATTAATTATAATTTGTTAATCTATATATAAAAAATTTATGAATTTGATTGAATATTATTTTAATAAATGATATAATTAAAATGCTGGAAAGAATGATAAAGCTCATATGAAAAACCTACTAATCGAAATAAAAGGGAATCTAATTCATAGCTGGTGTTGAAAGCCCACTTTAAGTGGGGATCCTAAAGGTTATGATGTGATGCCCACCTGGGAGACTAGGTTTTATTCGATTCGAGCATCGTCTTTCTGGCATTATTTGTATGGAGGATTATGACTGATAATTTAAAAGATCTTGTTTATGTTGTATTTGATTTAGAGACAACAGGACTTTATCCTAATAGTGGAGATTCAATTATAGAAATTGGAGCTGTTAAAATAAAAAATGGAATTATTATTGATAGATTTGATGAATTAATAAATCCTAATAAAATTTTAAATAGTGAAATTGTTAAAATTACTGGAATAGATGATAGTATGCTACATGGTAAAAGATGTGAAAAAGATGTAGTAACAGATTTTATGAAATGGGCTGGTTCTAATCCTATGGTAGCTCATAATGCTAGATTTGATATATCTTTTTTAGATATGGCATATTCTAAGTATAATCTTGGTATTATAGATAATGTTGTTATCGATACATTAGGTTTATCTAGATATCTTGAATCTAGCGAAAGGTTTCACAATCTAGCAACACTTGTAAAAAGGTATAATATTCCTTGGGATGAAGATAAACATCATAGAGCAGATTACGATAGTGAAGGTACGGCATTAATATTTGATCAAATGTTAAAAAAACTAGAACTAAATAATATAAAAACATTAAATGATTTATTTAGATACTCATTTATAGTAATTAGAAAATAATTTTTAAATTTTAATAAAAAACGACACAATTAATGTGTTATTTTTTTTATACTTATAAAGGTGATAAAATGAAAATTTATTTAGATTTAATTATGATACTTAATTTTTTTATAGATTTCATTTTACTTTTATCGGTATCTTTAATACTTAAAAGAAATATTAAATTAACGAAATTGATGTTGGGCGCTTTTATCGGTGGAGTTAGTATATTAATTTTATTTTTTAACGTAAATTCTATTTCTTTATTTATGATTAAATTTTTAATAAGTTTAATTATGATACTTGTAAGTTTTGGGTATAAAAATTTTAAATACACAATGGTAAATATGCTTTATTTATATATGTCGAGTATAATACTTGGTGGATTTTTATATTTACTTAATATAGAATTTTCCTACAAGCATATTGGAATTTTATTTTTTAATAAAGGACTTAGTATTAATTTTATATTTTTATTAATATTTTCCCCAATTATACTATATATTTATATTAAACAAACTAAAAATTTTAGATATAATTATTCAAATTATTATAACATTGAAATATTTATAAAAAATAAAAAATATAAATATATAGCATATATGGATACAGGTAATACCTTGATTGATAACTTAACTAAAAAGTCAGTAATTCTTATAGATAAAAGGAAATTATTATTTAATATTAAAGAATTTAGACTTATACCATATATGGGAGTAAATGGACTAAATATGATAAAGGTTATCAAAATAGATAAATTATTGTTCAATAATAAAGAGTATACTAATATTCTTTTAGGAATTATGGATAAAATTGCTTTAGATAATGTAGATGTAATTTTAAATAGAAAATTATTGGAGGAATAATATGATTAGAAGCATTATTGAATTCATAAAAAAATTATTAAGTAGTGAAGGGGTATATTTTGTTGGAAGTGCTGATAAACTTCCCGAGCCACTATCTCATGAAGATGAGATAAAATATGTTGAGTTATCTATGAAAGGTGATGTTTTTGCTAGAAATAAATTGATCGAACACAATCTTAGATTAGTTGTATTTTTATCTAAAAAATATGAAAATACAAAAGTAGATTTAGAGGATTTGGTTAGCATTGGAACAATAGGATTAATTAAAGGAGTAAATACTTATAGATTAGATAAAAACATAAAACTTGCTACGTACGCATCAAGATGTATAGATAATGAAATATTGATGTTTTTAAGAAAAAATAAAAAAAGGAGAGGAGAAATTAGCTTTGAAGATAGTTTAAGTTATGATAGTGAAGGAAATGAATTGCATCTTGAAGATATATTAGGTACAGATAGTGATATAGTTACACGACCATTAGAGGAAGAAATAGAGAAAAAAATTTTATATCAAGAGCTTCATAAATTAAATGATAGAGATAAACAGATAATGATTATGAGGTATGGACTTTTAGGTGAAAAGGAGATGACACAAAAAGAAGTGGCGGTAAAATTAAATATATCACAGTCATATATATCTAGAATTGAAAAAAGAGTTATTAATAAACTTAAAATCCAAAACAGATAATTGTATAAAAAAGATATATTTGATATAATTATAATGTAAATTGTTTAAGTTTGGAGGTAAATATGAACCAAGAAAAATTTGAAAAATTAAGAACTGAATATCCAACATTTTATTACAATAAATATGATGTTTCTTGTGATTCAGAAAATATTATAATAACGTATGATTTTGAAATAGAAAATTTAGAAAAATTTAATCCAACATATAAAATTCAAAAAAAATATATAACTAATAAAGATATAGATAAAGATTTATTTAACTATTTAGTTTTTCATATTGGATTAATTGAACTTGTAAGTTATTTTAAATGTACGTGTAGCCCTAATGTTATAATTAAGGCTGGTTTTATAGATGATAATCAGATAAAATGGCTAAAAAAATTATATTATTATGGATTATCTGAAATGTTTTATAAAAATGGCATTAATACAACTATTGATGATTTTATGCATATTACTTGTACTTGCAGTGGTAAAAATAATTTTGATGTTTCATATAAAGGTGAAGGAAATCTAATACCGATTGGTGGAGGTAAAGATTCTATAGTAACTTTAAACTTGTTAAAAAAATACAAAGATATAAATAATTGTTTTGTAATAAATCCTAAAAAAGTACATATTGAATGTATAAGAGAAGCAAATTATTCTGATGAATTTGTAATAACTAGAACTATAGATAAAAGATTGTTAGAATTAAATAAGCAAGGATTTTTAAATGGGCATACTCCTTTTAGTGCTCTTGTTGCTTTTACATCTTATTTTGCTGCATACTTGCAAAATAAAAAATATGTTGTATTATCCAATGAATCAAGTTCAAATGAACCAACAATACCAGGAACAAACATAAATCATCAATATTCAAAAACATATGAATTTGAAAATGATTTTAATAATTATACAAAAAAATATTTTAACGTAGATATTAAATATTTCAGTTTGCTTAGATGTTTAAATGAATTTCAAATAGCAAAATTGTTCTCAGAATATAAAAATTTTCATAAAATATTTAGAAGTTGCAATATAGGTAGTAAAAACGATCCTTGGACGTGGTGTGCTAATTGTCCTAAATGTATGTTTGTATATATAATGCTTAGTCCATTTTTATCTAAAGATGAATTAGTTGATATATTTGGCATAGATATGTACGAAAAAGAAGATATGCTTAATACTTTGCTAGATTTATCTGGCCATAGTGCTTCAAAACCATTCGAATGTGTTGGAACTATTGGTGAAGTTAGGTATGCACTATCCCTTGTAATAAACAAATCAAAAGATAATCTTCCATATTTGCTTAAATATTATAAAGATAATTTTGATTTAGAATTAGATCATAAATATGAACTTGATTTTAATTCAGAAAATAATATAGATTCAGAATTTTTAAAATTAATAAAGAGGAATTAAAATGTATAAAAAAATAATTGAAAATATAAAAGATAAAAATATTTGTATATTAGGTTTTGGTAGGGAAGGGATATCAACTTATAATTTTATAAGAAAACATTTAAAAGAAAAATTTATAACTATAATAGATAAAAAAGATATATCATCAAGCATTTTAAAAGATGATAAAAATGTTAAATTAATCTATGGAGATAATTATTTAGATAATTTAGGCAATTATGATCTAATAATAAAAACTCCTGGAATAAGTTTAAATGGTATTAATATTGATAATATAAAAAATAAAATAACGAGTCAACTTGAACTTACTTTAGAAGTATTTAAAAGTAACGTAATAGGTGTAACTGGAACAAAAGGTAAAAGTACAACATCTACACTTTTATATAATATTTTAAAAAATGAGGGACTTGATGTTTATTTACTTGGTAATATTGGAACACCTATATTTGATTATGTTGAAAATTATAAAGAAGATACGTATCTTGTTATTGAAATGTCCGCATTACAGTTAGAATATGTTAATGTATCTCCGCATATAGGAATTGTTTTAAACTTATTTGAAGATCATTTGGATTTTGCTAAAACTGTAAAACATTATCATGAGTGTAAAATGAATATGTTTAAGTTTCAAACAAAAGAAGACTATGCAATATATTCTTTAGATAATTTAAATATAGTAACTCAAGTAAAAAATAATAATTATTTAGGTAAAATGTATAAAGTTACCTTAAATGATTCAAATTTAACAGATACTATATATATAAAAGATGACAGTATAATATTTAATGATCAAGTGATAAGTAGTAAGAATTTAAAGAGAAATATAATTGGTGATCATAATTTATCTAATATTATGTTTTGCCTCGTTGTAGCTAAAATACTTAATTTAAATATAAGTAATGTATGTACTACTATTAGTAATTTTAATCCATTAAGACATAGAATGGAACTTGTAGGAACATTTGATGATGTTACATATTATAATGATTCAATAGCTACAATACCTATGTCAACTATAAGTGCTATAAAAACGCTTAAAGATGTTGATACTTTAATATTTGGTGGTATGGATAGAAATATAGATTATAGTGAATTTATTGACTTTTTAAATAAAAGTGATATTTCTAATTTAATATGTATGCCGACCACAGGATATAAAATAGGTAAAGAAATAGAAAAAGTAAATGATATTAAAAATATATATTATATAGAATCATTAGAAGAAGCAGTTAAAAAAGCAAAAATTGTTACTAAAAAAGGCAAAATTTGTTTAATGAGCCCAGCTGCAAGCAGTTATGAATATTTTAAAAATTTTGAAGAAAAGGGCGATATGTTTATTAAATATGTAAAAGAAAGCTAGTATAAACTAGCTTTTATTGTCTTCTTTTTCTTTAATATAATTTAAAATTTTTCTTTGATTTCTTAAAATTTCATCCAAATCATCATGTAGTGATTCCAATATTAACTCACTTTTCAAGTCGGTGCGATAATCATTTTTGTTTCTAATTGTATCTTTTTTAGCTTGCCTATTTTGACTCATCATAATAATTGGAGCTTGAAGAGATGCAAGACAAGATAAAACTAGATTCAATAAGATAAAAGGGTAGGGATCTACTGCATTATTTGATAGTATTACCCCATTTATAATAATCCAAATAAGTAGAAATGCACAAAATGATATTATAAATGTCCAGCTACCTGCTATAGCAGATAATTTATCAGCAATCTTGTCACCTATAGTCATTTTTTTATCATTTTCTTTGTCTACATCTATTGTTATTGGTTCATCAATTAATAGGTCTATTATTTCTTCTTCGTCTTTCTCTTCTAAATTTTGGTTAATTAGCATTTTAACAATTTCTTTTTTCTTATTTATCATAAAAATCTCCTTTACATATTTTCTAAAATAATTATATCACAAAAGAAAAATATTTCAAAAATTATAGTTAAATTTTATATATATGAACTAAGAAGAGAGTAAATGCTTGATATTATAAAATAAAAATGTAGTATGAAATAAAAATTAAATCATACTACATTTTTTTATTCAACTACTACCCAAGCATCGGCAATTGGCCTTGTTTGATGTTTTAAATCCCCATCTACTGGATCGTTTATAGCGCAATAAGTATCATCTCTATAATCTTTGCATGGTGCATTGTATTTACTTTGAGCAATTTCTTTTGGCATTACCATTACGCTTGATGTACCACCATCTAAATTAGCAGCATTTATAGCTCCATAGTTTTGCATTATTTCAGCTAAATCAACCATATCGGCTCCTTTAGTTCTAATAGAATTTGAATCAATTACTAATAGTAATACTATACCATCTTCTCTTTGTCCTATAGCACTTCTTGCAGCATAACCCCAACCACCATTACCTCTAATGAATGAAGGATTACCATTTACTATTAAAAATGGACCCCAAGTTACTGCATCACGAACTCCCATATTTATTGCTTCTTGTGCAGTAGTATTTTTAAGTAATAATAGTACATTGTCATTATTAAATCCTATTATTCCTCCTCCTTGAGCTGAACCGATTCCATCAGTAATAATTTTACCATCACTTATTGTTATGCCAGTTGGTATTCCACCAGAACTAGTGTGCCCAGGGTCATAGAACCCACCACCATTTATTCCAAGTAATGCATTTTTACTAGCAGCCATTTGAGTGACGTATTGTCCTCTTGTGCCAACATATGCTGTTACTGCAAGTTTAACTTTAGAAGGATCATATATAACTGCTAAATATCCTTTGCAACCATTTACTTCAAGTTCAATTATTTGATAAGTTGTACCTTCTTCTACATCTAAAATTTGTTTTTCATATTCGTTTTTATATTCTATTTGTGGCTCTATTATTGGTTCTTTCTCTATTAAATCTGGATTAGTTGATTCACCACTTTCTTCAACATAATTATTGTTTAATACTTTACTTATTGCTTCATCATTATAAAACAATTTACAATAATATTGATGATTCATAGTTTGCATCGCAGTGGTAATTAACCAAGTTTGAAATTTTTCATCAGGTCCATATAAAAGTAACACAAATGCTATACAACCTAAAACGTAAAAAGAATAAAACGTTCCCATAATTACTTTTAACCATTTTTTATTTTTTTTATTATCAGATTTTTCATTTTTAGTATACCATTTAACACCTAATATTAATAATAATATTAACAATATTATTAAAACTGTTATAGCTATTAAAAACGGGAACCTTATTAAGTAATTTGAATTAACTCCAATTATAAATAAAACTTGTAATCCTGGAATTAGTAATAAACTTAGTAATATTAACTTTAATCCTGTTTTTTTCTTTTTTATATTCATAAATACACTCCATTACTACCTTTTAACATTATACTTTAATTAATATTATTGTATCATACTTTATTTGATTGAACAAGAAAAAATATGATACAATATAAATTAAACGAGGAGGTTTTTATATGAAAGAAAATTTAATTAGCTTTTTTGATGGGACAAAACATTTATTTTCAACTTACTTTATTATTAAAGGTAACGCACTATTTAGTACTAAAAACTTTAAATTTAAAGAAAATTTACCAAATTGTTATTACATAAAAAAATTAGGATCAACGTTTAATCCTAAAATTTATTTTGATAAAAAGGAAAACAATAAATGGACAAATAAAAATCAATTTTTAGGAGATTATAATTCACTTGTAAACTTTGTTTTTGAAAATAAAAATAGTTTTATATGTATAAGTGGATTTGATAGAGCAAGTATTTGTAAATTTATAAGAATGATTAATGAATTAAAAGGTACTAACATTAGACCAATTAAATTTAGTAATGAAATTTCAAAAGTTAAGTACGAAAGACATATATTAGCAAAAGAAGATAGAATGAGAAAGTTACATGAAAAATTAGAAAAAACAAATGGAATTGAAACTTCAAAAGATTATCTTAAAGCATCAAATAGTGTTTTTGGTGAAGGAAGAATAGCATCTCGTCAAAAAATTATAAAATTGAAAAAATGATTAGGATAAATACCTCTAATGGCTAATAAATAGTATAGTGTATTACTTTTTATTAAGGCTGAATATTTAAAATTTTCTTGGCTTTTTATATAAAATCAAAAAAACTAACATTTTTGTTAGTATTTATTACTCCTGGATATTAAAAGTTCGAATTAGTATATATTGGTACCCTAAAAGAAGAAGGAGCAACTATATATCAATTTTTTAAAAAGGCTTTTTGCATTTTGATTAGTAATTTTCTCTATTTCAGATTTAACATTAGCTGTTTCATTAATTGTTCCTCTTAATAGCTTGGAAGATATATAAGGACTATTTGTTTCAACTAAAAATAATTCATTTGAGATAATTCTTGCCACATTTTTATAAAATTATTGTATTAATAACGTTTGTTTGGTATAATTACTTTAGGAATACTTAGTTAATTTAGGTACTATTCTCCTTTACTTTTTAAAGTGGAAGGAGGTGAAATTATGAGAAAACAAGAGAAATATCTTTGTACTATCATAATACTCCTTATTATTGTGATTTTAATCATATTAATAAAAATAGTACCAACTGTATAAGTCGGTACTAGTCTAAAATTTTTGGAATAGTACCTAACTCATCAAAATTAGGTATTCCTTTTTTATTTTATGCAAGTTTCCTTGACAAATACATAA
>CANRAH010000013.1 GCA_947628565.1 uncultured Bacilli bacterium | reverse complement strand
TATTTATTTATAATTCCTTTAAAATAAAGCAAATCTTCAATTTCTTTATTTTGTGTCAAATGTAAGCAATTAGCCCACTTATTGCGTAATGCAATTTGTTTTGTACAATTTTAAAAAATGTATATGCTTCCTCAGTTTTCGGATTATAATCGGATGATGTCGCAATGAATAAATCAGTAATTTTTTGATAAGACATTCTTTCACTAACTCTAATAGTTTTAATTCTTTCTAATAATTCATTAAAATATTGTGTGCTAAATTTATTTCCATTTATAAATCTCTCATCATTTAAAGCAAAACCTTTTATCATATATTCTTTCAGTATTTTAGTTGCCCAAATTCTAAATTCAGTGGCTTTTTTAGAATTAACTCGATAACCAACTGCAATTATAGCATCCAGATTATATATTTTTGTTTTATAATTTTTACCGTCTGAAGCAGTTACCGAGGAATTCTCGACAACTGACTTTGCATCAAGTTCATTATCTTGAAATATATTTTTTAAATGCAAGGATATGTTATCAGTAGAACAATCAAAAACTTTAGCCATTCCTTTTTGGGTAAGCCATAAAGTTTCATCTTTATAAATTGCATCAACAACTATATTCCCATCTTTATTTTTATATATTAATAAATTGTTTTGTTCTTCTAATTTTTTCATTATCTCATCTCCAATCTATAATTTTCTCAAAATGTAAAAACCTTTTTTGACAATTTCCTTTATTTATAAGGGTTTGTGAGGGCGTTTCCATAAATCCGTATCGCACAGTTTATGTTTGCCTGATTTTGTCGATTTTCCATTTAAATGACTTTTTAACTGAATTAATCTTATTTCATTTTTTCTAATTCACTTAATGCTTTCGATTTTTTTATAGTTTCATTTGATATCTCAATTAAATTATTATCCACAGCAACATAGTGAATTATTTCTATATTGCTTATATCCATAGCTTTTCTTATTTCATTTTCTATGTAGTGTAATTGTACACAATGAGGAGATTTGTCTACAGAAGCAAATACTATTTTATCAATATTTGTCCTACAAATCATTCCTATAATTTTAGTTATTACCATATTTATATGAGTTTCTTCTAAACAAACATCATAAATTATATCCGAATATTTAGTTAGTGTATTGTATGCTTTAGGTTGCATTTTTTCCAAGCAACTTCCTACAATTACCATTATATTTTGAGTATCATAAACATTGGTTTTCATTAAATCTTTTTTCATTTTATTTTTTCCCTTCAATACATCATCTAAAGTTACATCTTCTATTTGCATATTTTTATATAATTCATTTTTATTAAAATATTATTTAAATGTTTCGTAATATCTAGCCTTTGAACAGCAAAAAGTTCTGCGATTGTCTTTTGAGTCATGCAAAGAGTTTCATTTTCATATCTTACTTGAATACCTTTACTTTAAAAGTAATAAACTCTTCAACACTGCTTCTTATCATTAAATCTTTTGATATTTCTCCATCCATTTACAATATTTATCCAAAAATGTAAAAATTTTCCCCAATAGTTTCCTTTATTCATAACGGCTTGTTAAGGTGTTTTCAAAATTTCATATCGCACAATTGATATTGATTAAATTTATTGATTTTCTATTTAAAGCACTTTCTTTATAAATCAATTTTAACTAATACACCTTCTACCATTTTATCAAATTTTTTCCAAGTTTGTATTTCAATAATTCTAAAACCTACTGATTCAAACAATTGTAATGATTTGTCTCTATCCTTTTCAAAATTATCATACAATTCTTTTATTCCATTTCTTTTAGCTACTTGGCACAATAAATTTAAAGCTATTTTTGAATAACCATGACCTCTATATTTATATTCAATTAAAATACCACATTCATATCTATTTTCATTTTTATTGTACTGATAATTTACATATCCAACATATTCATTTAAATCCAAATCTCTAATATAAGCAAAATATTTATTTTTATCTTTTCGTTTTTCGTAAGTTTCTTCCCATTTTTCTTTTGGAAAATCTATACATCCAGTGTCATAATGGTACCCATAATAAGAAACATCATATCCTGCATTGTAATCCATAGATAATGGATCTTTTTGAATTTTTTCTTCATACCAATAATCATTTAATTCTGGTACATACAGTTCAATGTTTTTCAAATTCTTCACCTCGCTAAAATTTTTTTATTAATTTTAAGAAGTTAAATTATCATAATCGTCTTTCCAATTTTTCACATAAATTAAAATGTTTTTACCAATTTTTGATATAATGATTTATATATAAATATCATTTATTATAAATACCATAACTTTTTATTATTTTTCCTTACTTCTTTAATAATCCCACTACCAAGACATATATCTCCATCATAAAATACACAAGCTTGTCCTGGAGTTACTCTTTTAACCCCTTGTTTATATTTTACTAATATCTCATTATCATTTAAATATTCTAATTCTACTGGATTATCCTTTTGTCTATATCTAAATTTAGCCATGCATTTACTAGGTTTTGAAGAGAAAAGCCAGTTTACATTATCTACTATGCAAGAATCAGTTACCAAATAATCATTATCTTCTCCTATACATATATACAATATATTTTTTACAACATCCTTTCCTACTACAAACATTCTATCGGAAAATCCTCCAATATCAAGGCCTCTTCTTTGTCCTATTGTGTAGTTCATAAGTCCTATATGTTTTCCTATTACTTCATTTGTATCTATATTTACTATATCACCAGGTTGATTTGGTAAATAATTTTTTAGAAAATTAGTAAAATTTCTTTCTCCTATAAAACATATACCTGTAGAATCTTTCTTATTAGCTGTAATAAGACCATATTCTAAAGCTATCTTACGTACTTCTTGCTTTTTTATATTACCTAAAGGAAATAACACATTTTTAAATTGTTCTTTATTTACTTGAGCAAGAAAATATGATTGATCTTTATTTTCATCTAATGCTTTTAATAGGTTACCATTTTCTAACCTTGCATAGTGACCCGTTGCAATGTAATCTGCACCAAGTTTTAATGCTTCTTTAGCAAACATGTCAAATTTTATATATTTGTTGCACATTATATCTGGATTTGGTGTTCTACCTTTTTTTAGTTCATCTAGAAAATATGTAAACACATAATCCCAATATTCTTTTATAAAATCTTTTCTATATAAAGGAATTCCCAACTTTTCACATACTGCTTTTGCATCATTATAATCAACTTCCTGTGGACATATACCTTGATTTGTTGTTGGTGCACCCGCTAACTCACCATCTGCATAAGAATCCCAATTTCTCATAAATAACCCAATTACTTCATAACCTTTTTTTTGAAGCATTATAGCAGCAACACTACTATCAACTCCACCACTCATTCCAATTACTACTTTTTTCATGTGTCACCTCTTAAATCTACGTTAATTATACAACACAGAATTTAAAAAGTCATTAAAAAGGATAAAATTAATTATCTTTTTTATGACTTCTTTATAGATCTTTATATTGAATTGCTTTTTTATTTATTATTTTGAGTAATTTATTTATAAATGTATAATGCATTTAAAAAGATAACCTTTTAGTTATCCTTAATTTTGCATTAATATTTGTTGTCCTTTTACTAAGTCAAAATTAACCAATTTATCGCCATCTAAATTTTCTTTATGCATATCAATTGCAGTAATTTGACTATTTTCATAAGTAGTATAATAATAAATACCTTTATCCATATTACAACAAGAACTATAAATAGTTATTTCATATTTATCTTCACCCATATGAACACAGCCTCTTTGCTGTTCAACAGAAGTCAATATATGGAAAAATTGACTAATACTTTCTGATTCGGAATCTCCTGATAAAGAATTCATTTTAGTAAATGTTGCTTTAACAAATCTTGAAGCTGATGATAAATCTCCTGGTAATCCTAAAGCCCCCATACCACGACTATAAATATCAAAATCCAATTTATTAGAAAAATTATTTACTGGTTGTTCTATAGATAAATTCATATAGTTGTTTAAATTAAACATATGAATATCAAAAGTTGGATTATTTGTTAATACACCAACAGGGTTATCATATATTTTTAATCCTTCTTTTACACATTCTACTGTAATTGAAGAATTTTTATCAGCAATAATCCAATGAAGTGGAGATGCTTTTAAATTATCGCTAAAATTAATATTTGCTATATTTATCTTTTTCAATAATTTTTTTGCATCATCAATATTAGAACATTGTGATAAAATCCATGGAATAAATTCAAAAGGTGCGATGTTATCTTTATCATTTTCTATTTCATTATAAAAAGCATTTTTAGGGAAATTTAATCCTGCCATACCTAGTCCTTTTTCATTAATAGCATCATAATATAAAGGATAATTTGAATCTACAAATGCCATTCCAATAATTGCATAATGCTTATTAATTTCATTTACTTTTCTAAATTTAAAAGGATAATTTCTAGGTGTTATTGTAACTGTTTCTTTATATGAATATTCCAAATCTAAATTTCTTCCAAAATAGTGATCTTTTGTACTATATGTTATTGCTGTACACATAATTATTTCCTCGCTTCCTTATTTTAACAATAAATATTATATCATAAAATTTTATCTTTCATTGTTCATATTCAAAATTTATAGTATATTTTTTTTCTGATATTCCACTAAATTGTTTTATATTTTCTTCAATCACAACTTTTGCTCTTTTCTGAGCCATAGATAAAAGTTCGATATCGTTTAAAGCGTTTTCTTTTATGTCTTTTTGAGCCTGATCAAAGGCTTCTGAAGAATCATCAGCTGTTATTGGATTTTTATTTATAATTCCATCTTTAGATTCTATAAAGTTCTCAGCTTTAAAATCATCTTTATCTACATTAGGTTCCCCTATTATTGTTGCTTTTGGTATAAAAACATTAATTTGATTACCTTTAACATCAATCTTAACATCAGATAAATTAATTCCATATTTTATTGTACCCGTATATTCCGCAAATAATTTTCTATCTTTTTCAAACCAATGAGTTAATCCTGAACCAGCCTTTTTTTCATATTCTACTACATTGTGGTAATACGCCTGGTATGTAACAAGATTTCCAGTTAATTCTATCTTTTTTATATTTTCTGATAAATTTTCCTGGCTTATATTACCACATCCAGTCAAAACAACTGTAATTATAATTAAAAATACTAATATTTTTACATCTTTCATATTTACCTCTTATTTAACTTCCACTTCATATGATGAATCATATGCTTTTATCCATTGATTATAGAACTCTTCAAGTACTATTATTGCTTGCTCCTTAGCTGCTGGAAGTAACTTATTATCTTCATTACTTTTAATTAATGTTGTTTCTTGACATAACTTTCTTGCTTCAGGTAGTTCATCGGCAGAAATTTCATTTCCATTTAAAAATTTTATTGAACCAATATTTGGCTCACCTTTTATTGTAGCTTCAGGAACCTTAACAATTATTTTTTTATTCTTACTATCAATATCTATTTTTACATCTTTAAAATCTATTCCTGCTGTTATCGTTCCTTTACAAGAAACAACATATTTAAAGTCATTAATATCGTTTGACTTTGTATTACAATCATCTTCGTTTTTACACTTTTTTGCAATAACATTATAGGAAATATTAACTGTTTCAAGATCACTTTTTTCTACTACTTTATCTAATGAACTTTTAACTTTAATTTCTATTTGACCTTTTTTATTCGGTATAGTAAATAACACTATTAAAATTAAAACAATAATTATTATGAATATTAATAATTTCCCTTTTTTGTTATTTTTCTTTGATACTTCAGTTGTTTTTTCTTTTTCTACATTTTCCATAATTACTACTCCTTACTTCTTATAAAAGTTATTTACGCATTTCAATATACTTTTCAACAATTGGTATTCTTAAAACATCTTTTTCTCTAGTACTTTTATTTAAATATTCTAAATAATCATTTATATCTTGAACGTAATATTTTCCTATTTTTTCCCTTTTATTTTTCATATCACTAGCAACACATTCTATTTTATCTGTTACGATATACCAACCATTTTCTTTTTGTTTAAGAATAAATCTATCATTTAATTCTTTCAATCCTTTATCAGTAACTGCTATATCTAAATCACCAGCACATTCTAAAATATCTCTAAGTACCAAAGCACCTGATGATAGTATTGTAAATTCACTTGACTGAAGATTTAAACTTTCAATTAATTTTAATAATTGTTTTTTATTCATTTTCCCTCCATAAATATATTTTATAAATTTTTATGATGCTTACAATCATGTTTAATTTTATGCCATGTCATATCTTTAGATAAAATTCCCTTAATGAAGCAAATTATAAATGTTATCAAAAATATAGGATTAAAAAACAAACATTTAATCATAAGCTTTTTATCTAAATTTATTATATTTTTTTCTTTTATAAGTATAATCAAAGTAAGTAAAAATAATATTAAATATATTGTAAATAAAATTAATATTAAAAATAAATATCCTTTATTATAAATAAATATTGTTAATATATTAAGTATGATTAACCCTATTATTCCTGAAAAAAAAGTTATCAGATGCCATATTCCAATTCTATTATACAAATTTATTTTAATCTCTTTTTTTCTTTTTTTTCTTGATTCTATTAATCCTTTAATCCACCTAGTTCTTTGTTTTATTGAACTATTTAAACTTACTGGTTGTTCATCATAAAAAATTGCATCTGTATTATAACAAGATGAAATATTTAACGATGATAAATACATAGATAATTCATAATCTTCTGTTAAAGAGTGAAATGGAAATCCTCCTAAAGATTCTATAATCTCACCACTTATATAAAAACCTGTCCCTGTTAAAACTATTGATTCATTATTTTTTTCTTTAGCCTTATTTACAAAATAATTAAGCAATGAAAACATAATTATAGAACAACCACTAACAGAGTTTACAGGATTTAAAATATTTCTATATCCAGTAGCCACATCATATCCTTTTTGCCAAACGCTTAACATACTATTTATGAAATTCTTATCTAATACATTATCTGCATCAATTATAAAATATAAATCATAATGCTTTTTTTTCAATATATCTTTTATACATTCATCTAGTGCGTATCCTTTTCTACTTTTTATTGGCTTTTTTCTTACATATATTTTAGCATCATACTTATTTGCAATTTCACAAGTTTTATCTTTTTTATCCTCAACTATAATATAAGTAGATTGCATATCTCCATTTTGATCTTTTATACTTTTAAGAAGTTTTTCTATAACCATCGATTCATCTCTTGCTGGGATCAAAATAGCATATTTAGACTTTTTATGACCTTTTAAATTTAATTTTTTTTTATTTATATTTATAGAACTTAATATAAATAAAATGGTGCCTATAGTTACTAATATATAACAAAACAAAAACAAATAACTCATAAACACCATCCTTTATTTACACTATAATTATACTATTTATATCAAAAAATGTAAATTGCTATTTATATAAAAAAAAGCTTTAAAGCTTTTTTATGGTTTAATTAATTTTCCTTCTTTAAGTAATCTTAATAATTCTTTATTTTGAACACTAGTTCCTGCATAATTATTTATTCCATTTATTAAAGCTATTTTATTTCTATAATTATATGAATAATCCTCATTTAAAGATTTCAATGCATCAACAATTGAATTAGTATCACCAATATATCTATTAAAATAATTGTTCGTCTTTATTAATAGTTTTTGCCCTATTACTATTAAATTTTTATTCTTAATTCCATTCAATTTAACAATTTCATCTACTGATATATTATACATTTTAGATATTTTATATAAAGTATCCCCCTTTTTTACTGTATAATATGTATCATTTTCTTCTTGTGAACTAAAAGTTAGTGTATTTGTTTTTATCCAATTATATCCTCCATCATTTAAAATAACAGTTGAATCCAATAAAAATAATGCTTTATGAACATCATATTGATTATTTATACACCATACTCCATATTCATTTTTATACCATCCAGTACCTGTAAATTTACCTTTTCCAACACTTATATGTATATGATTACCTGTTGCATTCCCTCTTGTTCCTTCACTATAATAAATATCTCCTTGTTTAATAATATCTCCTACTTTTAAATTAGATACATCATTATCATGCATAGTTAATATAGTCATATAATCTGTAGTTCCATCAGCATATTTAACTTTATCAACTGATTCAAGCCACACTTCATTTGCGTCTTTTGTATATATTTTTTTTACTATTCCTGTAAATGGTGCTTTAAGCGAATCTATGTTTTGATCCTTTCCAGATAAATCTAATGCTTTATCACCTTTATGTGAATAAGATCCATTTGCTTTTTGTGATACCTTTAAATAATCCATCATCAAAACTGCTTTTTGCATTCAAATAATCCTCCTTCCAAATTAGTATTTTATAGCATTATATATAAATACTATAGTGATAAAATTATAATTTAAGTTATTTAATATCATCACCATTATATTTTATTAATAAAAATTTTTAAAGAAAATTATATACAAACAAAAAAAGAAAATATTTATTATTATTTTCTTCTGTATCTAGGAATGGAGTTAATAAATATTAATGCTTCGTCTGGATTATCTGCGTAAGATAAAAGTTTTTTTGCATATCTTGGATTTCTAAGTTTTTTTAATGCTTTAACTTCTATTTGTCTTACTCTTTCTCTCGTACAATTAATAATTTTTCCTACTTCTTCAAGTTTTCTTATTTTACCATCTTGTAATCCAAATCTAAGTACAACAATTAATTTTTCTCTTTCTGTTAGTCCACATTCATCAAATAATTTAAATAATTCACTTTTAAAAAGTGTATCATCTATTACTTTTTCTTCAACACTTGTATCTGATGAAGGTATAAAATCTTCGAGTTCAGTATCATCTTCATTATTGATGGCCTCGTTTAAACTCAATGTAACATACTGTATTCTAGTTAATTCTTTTATCCTACTTTTAGATAACCCAGATGTTTCAGAAATTGCATCTACATCTATATTATCCATACCACCATTAAGCCTTTTTAATTTATTTAAATCATCATGCATATGAATTGGTACCCTTATATTAGAAGATTTATCCATAATAGCTCTTTTAACATATTGTTCAATCCACCAAGTAGCATATGTTGAAAATTTACAATTTTTATCCAAACTAAATTTATCAACTGCATGCATTAACCCTAAATTTCCTTCCTGAATTAAATCCAAAAATTCCAATCCATGACCTACATGCCTTTTTGCTATACTAATAACTAATCTTAAATTTTTTTCTACGATTATATTTTTTACTTTTTTTTCTCCATTTTTTAATCGTAAAAACAATTCTCTTTCTTCTTCTTTTGAAAGTATTGACCCTTTTGACATTACATCTTGTATATATAGGCGAATTCCATCATCTATTTTTATATCATTTTGTAAAGTTGATTGTTTGAATTCATCATCTATGGTAATATCATTAACCATACAATATGCCTCTATTAAATTAATAGCTGCATCGTATGAAAATACACCATTTAATTCTTGTTTTTTTATTAATTCGATATTAGATGTAACTATATTGCCTATAATATCATTAATTTTGCTATTTTCAAGCAATTTAAAACATAGATCTATAGTTGGTACAAAGTCAAATTCAACAAAAAAACGTATTAACTGATTAAATGCATCATTATAATTTTCAGAATGATTTGATTTTAAATAACTTTCTATTAGTTCTATAGCTGACTCATTAGATTGTAATAAATTCATAATATAAACCCTAATATGTTTAATTAAATTTTTTTTGAAAAATTGACCAATATATATTTTTTCATTTAATATTTTTTTTGTGATTGTTTTGAGAGTTAAAGCAACTATTTTTTCATATTGGTTTTTTTCTATAAAATTATATTTTTTATAAACCTCTATTGAAATATTCTCTATTTCTTTTTCATCGATAGTTGATTCCATATTTTCACCCCTCGCAAAATTTACATAACCCCTTAAAAATCAGCTATATAATATATCATTTTTTAAATATTGTCAAGAAAAAAAGAGTTAAATAGATTACTTTTCTTCATCTAAATTTAACTCTATTTTATTTATTTCATAATCTTTATCAATTTCATTTATATTTAAATTTTCAATAAATAAAGTTGCTTTAAAATCTTTTATCGATAATTCTATCGCCTCTTTTAAATCTTTATTTAAACCTAAATCAAGATTTCTAATTGGTGTTTTAAGTGAAACGTTATTATTTGATTTTTCTCCCCTAGCCAGACTTATTATATCAATTATAATATCGCCATTTTTTAACTCATTATCAAAATTAAACGTTAATGGTTTTATTTCTGTTAAATGAATAGATTTTTCATTATGATACAATTCTTGATATATTTCCTCTGTAATAAATGGGAAGAAAATACTAAAGTCTTGCAATAATTTATAAAGAATTGTATAAACAGTTTTTTGTCCTGAATATCTTGGGATTTCTCCAAATTCTTCAGGTCTATATAACCTATGTTTAACTATTTCAATATAATTATCACAGAAATTCCAGAAAAATTTCTCAAGAGTATTTAAAGCTAAACCTACTTCATATTCATCTAAATACTTTATAAATGATTTTTCCATTTCTTTAAATGAAGCTAAAATCCATTTATCAATATATTCATAATCATTAAATTCTTTATCTTCAAAATCTGCAATATGCATTTCGATAAATTTAGAGACATTCCAAATTTTATTTATTAACTTTTTTCCTCTTAAAAGAGTCTCTAAACTAAATACAATATCAGTTCCAAGTCTACCAGATCCAGCCCAATAACGTATTACATCAGCTGAATATTCATCTATTAAATTTATAGGTTCAACTTTACTATTATTCTTAGATTTACTTATTTTCTCACCTTTATCTGCCATTACAAATCCAGAAATCATAACATTATCCCATGGCCTTTTATTAAAGTGATAAAAACTTTTTACAATCGTATAAAAATCCCAAGTTCTAATTATTTCTGATGCATTTGTTCTAATACTCATAGGTTTTAAGATATCTTCATAATTATCTTTTTCACCATATTTCATATTAATTAAAGGAGTTACTGACGATGTTGCCCAAGTATCCATAACATCTGTTTCTGGAATAAATGTAGAACATCCACATTCACATTTTTTTATTTTAGGTTTATCAACTAGTGGATTAACAGGCAAATCTTCTTTATCAGCTAATATAACTTTTCCACAATCTTTACAATACCATAAAGGAAATGGTACTCCAAAATATCTTTGTCTTGATATACACCAGTCCCATGCAACATTGTTTACCCATTCATCATATCTAGAATGCATGTACTCTGGATGCCATTTGATTTCATTTCCAATTTTAATGAAATCATCTTTATGATTCATAATATCTATAAACCATTGCTTCATGACAGCATATTCTACTTCCTTGCCACATCTTTCATGTGTTTGAACTTCGTGCTCTAACTCTTCTATTTTTACGATATATCCACCATCATTTAAATCTTCTATAATTTTTTTTCTTGCTTCTTTAATTTTCATTCCACCATAGTTAGGAACACTATCTATAATTTTACCGTCGTCAGTAAAAATATATTTAAGTGGTAAATTATATTTTTTCCACCATTCGATATCTGTTTGATCTCCAAAAGTACAGCACATAACAACACCTGTACCTTTATCTATAGCTACTTTTTCATCAGCCATAATTGGAACATCTACATTAATAACTGGTATATGCGCAGTCATTCCAATTAAATGTTTATGTACATCGTCATTAGGATTTACAAAAACACATACTATTGCTGGTAATAATTCTGGCCTTGTAGTTGCTATTGTAAATTCTTCATTAGTCTCAACAGTTTTAAAATTAACATAATTAAATGTTGTTTTAATTGTTTTTGTCTCAAGTTCAGCTTGAGCAATTGATGTTAAGCATTCATTACACCATAACGCAGGACTTTCTTTATGATAACAATGCCCTTTTTCTACTAAATCTAAAAATGATCTTTGACTTATTTTTATAGTCCCAGGACTTACTGTTTTATAATGAATATTCCAATCTGTACTTACTCCCATCTTAGAAAATAAATTTTTAAATTCATCTTCATACTTATCAGTTGTTTCGTAGCATAATTTTGAAAATTCTTCTCTACCTATTTCATGAGCTTTTTTGCCTTGCTCTTTTTCTACTAGTCTTTCACTTGGAAGTCCATTATCATCGAACCCAAAAGGATAAAAAATATTATATCCTCTTAATCTTTTATAACGCGCAATCATTTCAGTTTGCGAATATGAAAATATATGTCCAATATGAATTTTTCCACTTACTGTTGGAGGTGGTGTATCTATTGAAAATACTTCTCTTTTATCAGGTTTAAATTCATATATTTTATTTTTATTCCAATAATTTAACCATTTAGCTTCTTTTTCCTTAAAATCATATTTTTTATCTAACATTTTATCATCCTTTCCAAAATAAAAACTCACAATCTATAAGGACGTGAGTTTACGTGGTACCACCTTAATTTATGTATTTCTACACCTTAAAAATATAACGGTTTATCCGGAATACTCTATTTACTTAAGTATTCAACTAGCTTGCTACCTTCATTTATTCTTCATTAAGAAAAACTTTCAGCTATTATTTTTCCTCTCTTATAATTACTAAATAAATTACTCCTCAAGTTAAGTTTTTTATATATTATAAAACAAATTTTAAATTATTACAATAACTTATTTTCATTTCTCGCATTAATATCAAAATTTCCCTATATGAAATTCCAAAAAGAGTTAAGTGACACGAACTCGTTTATATTTAATTTTAACACTACACATTTATTATTTATCTGTTCGGAATTAGACTCGTTTAAACTCCAGTAGTTGGAACAAAAACGATACGTGATGAAAATGATGAAGAAGCGCCACCTAATTCATTACAAAATCCAAAAATTCCATTCATACCTCTAGTAGACCAAGGAATATAACTTCCAACAAAATCCATAAAATCGTCATACCAATTTAATGTTTCGTCTAGCGCACGTCCTATATGTTCAGTTGAATTACTAGTAGTTGAAGCAATTTTATATTCATCAAAATATTTTAAATTATTAGTTTCTTCAAAAAATTGTTTATCGAATCCTACTGAAGAGCCGTAATAATTAGCGGTATTATCATCAAGGTAAAACCCCATCGCATATTCATAATTGCCATTCATATCATATACTCCCGTTATATTTCCTGTTGTTGATGCTCCTGTTCCACTACTTTCAACATCATAATGATATGCATCTTCAGTAGATTGTGGAGTCCCACTACTTCCTCCAGTATAATCACTTAATGACGCATAAACTTCTTTATCAACACCTAAATAATCATCATTGCCATATTTTCCATATTTACTTTGACTTAAATATGCAACAGCTCCCCATTCACTATCCTTAATTATATGTGTATCTGTTTTACTTTTATCTATTTTAAATATATTACCTTCTTTTGACATTGAACGTGTTGCAAAGAAAAAATTTGCTACATTATTATATCTTAATGATATAACATTTGGTAGTATCCTTATTCCATCAGAACTAGTACAATTTTCATCGCTACATTCTAAATCATTATTTGTTTTTCCTTTTTCAATATGACTTGTTTCAAACTTGCCTACCCATATTCCTGTAAGTTCTTCTCCATCAAAGTTAAATGCTGGATGAATTCTATAACCATTCTCGTTAGTTCCTTCATATGTTATATTTTTACTTATAAAGTTTACCTCTATTTCTCCTGGTAATGATTTATTAGTACTTCCTTTTCCAAATTGTCCATCAGTTGTATCTATTTTATACTCATATCTAGGTATCCACACAAACATGGCTAATATATCTGACGATGTTATTTCTTCTTGTGTTGATGGAACTGTTAATAATGTTCCAACATCTTTACTTACCCCTTCTTTAACTATAACAGCGTTAGCCCATTTTTGTTCATTATAACTATACCAATTGCTATCTGTTTTAGATACTACTTTCCATTTACTTGTTTCATCATCATATACTACAGGTGTTAATGCATCCATTAATTCTGGTGCATTTGCCCCACTTGCATCTATATAGACTTTACTGTTATCATTATTATATATATTATCAAGTATTTCATTTTTTTGTTTATCTATTATAATTTTTCTATTTCCTAAAATAAAAAGTGTAGAAACAATTAACAATATGGCCATCATAAGTATTACATACATAATAGTTGAAATAGCAAAACCTTTATTGTTTAGTTTCATATAATCACCTATTTTATTATATAATAAATAGCAAAATAATTCAACAAGACTAACATTGTTTTTACTCATTTTTTATTGTATAATATCTATGGTGATTGTATGAAAATAAAAATAAAGCTTTGGGTAAAAATAGTAATTGCCATAATTTTTATAATTTCATTTATCTATATAGATTCAAGGTATATTGAAACTAAAGGATTAAATGTTAAAGAATACCCAGTAGTTGATTCTAATATACCTGAAAGTTTTTATGGATTTAAAATAGTACATATAAGTGACATCCATTTGAATGTTACGACTACAATAACAGATTTAAAAGAAATAGTAAAAGAAATAAATTTACTTAAACCAGATATAGTTTTATTTAGTGGCGATTTATTTGATTCAAAAGTAACTTATAAAGATAGTGAAATTGAAGCTTTAAAAAAAGTATTGAATCAAATTGATTATAGTGTTGGAAAATACGCAATTAAAGGGGAAGAAGATTTAAATATAACATATTTTGATAGTGTTATGAATGATAGTGGGTTTAAAATACTAGATAATGATTATGAATTAATATATAATGAAGGAATGGATCCTATACTACTTGTAGGAATAAATTCTAATTATAAAAAAAATCATATAAAAGAAAGTATAGATGAAATAAATAGTAAAATTAATACTAATTATAAATATTCTATATTACTTTTACACGAAGCTGATTTTATACAATATATAGATTCTTCTAAATTTAATTTAATACTTGCAGGTCATACTCATAAAGGTCAAGTATTCATTCCTTTTATAGGAGGTTTAATAAAAGATAAATATTCAAAATTATATACAGATGATTCATATGAAATAAATAATACTAATTTATTTATTTCAAGTGGTATTGGAACAAGTAAATATAAATTTAGATTGTTCAATAAGCCTTCAATTAACTTATATAGATTAAGAAATAAATAATTATTTCTTATTTTTTTTACATATAATTTATTGGTGGTTATATGGCAAGTGATAAAGAAATAAATGCAATTAATATACAGTTATATACTCTTATAATTGCACTTATTTCAGCATTTATATCGATAATTATAACATATAACCAAAAACTTGATTTAGAAAATAAGGATACACCTTTAAACTCAAAACAATTATTTAATCTAACTTTATTTAATAGAATATTAGTTGTCGTTTTATCATTTGTCTTTTTATATGTCAACTATGTTTTATATAAAATATCTAAAGAAGAAAAAGAAGATTTAAAAGCTTATATTCTTCAAATAATAGCATCAATCTTAGTTATAGCATCAGGTATTATTGCACTTTACGTAGTTGGATTATCTGAAACAGAAAATATTGTAGATGTTGAAAACCCTATTATATAATAAAAAAGAAACTATTTTTAGGTAAACTTTATCAGTAAACATTTAGTTTCTTTTTTTATATAATTAAATTATTTTTTAGATATATTACTAACTATATTTTGTTCACATAACTTAGTTCTTAAATGTTCTAAAGCTCTTTTAGTTATTCTAACTATAGATGGTTGTGATGTATTTAAAACACTTGCTATATATGTTTGCTTTTTTGGATCGCCTAAAAAACCAAAATACATTTTAATTACATTCTTTTCATTATCTGGTAATTCTTCAACAATCTGCTTTAATATGTCTAAACATTCCTTATTTTCTAGTTCTTGTGTAAAATCTTCATCAATTGATAAAGTTTCCTCTAAACTTATTTCATCTTCCACTATTTCACATAAACTAATATTATCTATATGCTTTGAATTCTTCTTTATATACGATATAATTTCATTATTAATACAATGTAATGCATAATTAGCATATGAGCTTCTTTTGTCATCAATATTAAAATTGTCTACACTTTTTACTAAACCTATCATTCCAACAGATACTAAATCTTCCATATCAAAAGGAAAATACATATATTTTCTTGCACAAAATAATACTAATCTAATATTATGCTCTATAATCTTTTGTCTAGCATTAAAATCTCCATCTTTTTTTAATCTGAAATAATATTCAAGTTCAGATTTATTTAATTGTGGTTTTAATTTTACTTTAGAAAATTCACTATAATTCATCATAATCCCCCTATGAGCACAATATAATAACATAAATTTAAATTATAGTCAATTTTTTATATAATTTTTTCTACTATTCATTTATTTTAGGTATGCATTTATCATTATCCACAATTTCATAGCTAAAGCCATCATAATAACTCACTTTAACAGTTTTTATAAAAGTTAGATCAGTATCATCCTCAAAATCCGTTATAGGAGATTTTAAATAATCAGCATTAACTAATTTTTCAAATGTTATACAATATACATTGCCATTTACCTTTTCATAAATGGATTCATTATCTTGAACATATAAATTAGCAGCTTGTTTTATAATATCAAAAGTAACATTTTCAACATCATCTTTAGAATTTCTTACAGAATCTAGTATATTAGGTAAAGCTAAAATTGTAAGTAATGAAATTATAACTATTACAGCCAAAAGCTCTGTTAATGTGAATCCTTTATTCATATAACCATTCCTTTACTATAAAAATTATATAATATTAAATATAATTTTTCAATATAAAAATAAAAGCTCCAAAGAGCTTTTAGTAGTAAGGAGTGTTTATCAAGACTTTTTTGTCTTGTAATTAAATTGTAAATCTTCAATGTGTATTATTTTTGATATAAATGTGTATTTTTTATGAAATGTTTAAATATTCTTTTACTGCTTCTTTTATTGATTCAGCAAATAACTCCTTATTATTTATTAACTGATTTAAATCATCATCATAATTTATATATGCCATCTCTATTAGATAAGGTTCTGCTGTTTTATTAGAGTTGTAATATTTATTTAACCCATATTCTATATTTCTACCATCTTGATATGCGTAAGTACTAACCCCACCTACTTCTCTTATCATATACATATATGGCGAACCTTCCTTTATATCATAAGGTTCCATACCATCTTCTTTCAAATTTTCGTTAGATTCCTCTATATCACTTTTAGTAAAATAGTTAAAATATACTCCATTAGTTAATTTATCTGTTGGCTTTTTAGAATAACCTACTATATTTGATATATTTTTTGCCAAAATTTTAGCAAATTCTAAATTTACATCGTTTGGAGTATAAACCTCAACTCCACCATAACTCATAATTCCTTGAGCGCTATTTAAATGAATAGATAAACTGTATTTTGAATTTACTTCATTTGGGATAACTGCTCTACCACCATCACCATAATAGTCTATATTAACATCATTTTCCCTTGTTAATTTCACTTTTAATCCTAAATCTTCTAATTCTTGTTTTAGTAAAAGAGCTATTTCAAGTGTTAAATCCGATTCATAATATTTTTGATTATTCAAAATTCCAATAGCGCCAACATCATTTCCACCATGTCCAGGATCGATTGTTATATCATAATTATCATCTGTTAATTTTGACTTTACGACATCAATTTTTACATAGTTTTTATTTTTTATACTTTCAAAATTTATATTTATTTTATTATTTTCATTATTTTTTGTTATAGTATAATATTCTAAAGAACTATAATTAGTTTTATTATTTAATGTATAGTATTTAACATCTTGATTATTTATTTCCTTTACAAGTAATAAATATGAACCTCTTTTTAAATCATCCAAATATAGACCCTCATTATTTTTACTGGATAAATAAAAGCAAGATTTATTTTCAGTTATATCAAAAGTGCTTTCTATATCAGTTTCATCATCCATTGATACAAGTACTATTTTTGATTCATTTGATATTTTTTTATCTATACAACCACTTATATTAAAATGTGTTCCAAATATTTTATAATCATCTATATAAAATTCTTCATTTATATCATCTAATTTAGATAAAATAGATTTTTCATCTTTATTAATAAAATAAAAGTATGAAAATATCAAAAGAGAAATTAATAATATTAAATATATAATTTTTTTCATAGGACCTCCATAATCATTATATCAAAAAAGTATGATTAATACCATACTCCAAATAAAATTGCTGCCATACTAAGAATTAGTCCTACACACCAAAATGCAATAACTATATCTCTTTCATTCCATCCTAATTTTTCTAGGTGATGATGAAATGGTGTCATTAAAAATACTTTTTTGTGAAAATATACCATACTTATTATCTGTATCAAGCAAACTAAAGTTTCAAATATAAATACTCCAGCAATAACAATAAATGATAATTCGTGTTTAGTTATTATTGCAATAGTAGCCATTGTTGCACCAAGAGAAAGTGAACCAGTATCACCCATAAATACTTTAGCTGGACGTGAATTAAATGCAAGAAATCCTAGTAAACATCCAACAAGTACAAAACAAAAAACTGCTATATCATTCGTACCTTCTATTGCTCTTGAATTTGCACTTATAAGTGCAAAAGTTAAAAATGCTATCAAAGAAAGTCCACCAGCAAGACCATCCAAACCATCTGTAATATTTACAGCATTAGAACTTGCCACTAACATAAATAACAAGAATATTCCATAAAACCATCCAAGATGTATTTTTATGCCAAGTGTATAAACCTCTACTACAGGTTCAGCACCACTTTTCATATATATTATATAAAATATAATAGCAATTATTATTTGACCAATTAGTTTTTGTACTACTGTTAATCCTTCATTATTTTTCCTTTTAATTATCAAAAAATCATCTATAAATCCTAGCAGCGCATACGATATAAATACAAATAATACTATAAATAAATTTGACGAAAATTCTATTTTTTTCGTTACTAGTAATATTATTATTGAAATTATTGTAGGCAATATAAATATTAATCCTCCCATAGTAGGAGTACCCTCTTTATCTTTATGTCTTTTAGATAAATATTCACTTATTGTTTGACTTGCCTTTATCTTCTTTAAAAGTGGCACTAAAATTATTCCAGCTACTATTGATAATATAAATCCTATCATAAGCGCTAAAACACCTCTAGTTAGTTGATACACAAAATCATCTCCTTATATATTTAAGTACTATATCTTTATCACTAAATTTAATTTTTTTATTTTTTATTATTTGATATTCTTCATGCCCTTTACCTAGCAGTAATAGTATATCATTTTTTGATAACATTTGTATACTCTTTTTTATAGCTTTTTTTCTATTTACAATTTTTTCATAATTTTTTTTGTCAAGTTTATATGTAATATCTTCAATTATTTTTGAAGGCTTTTCAAATCTTGGATTATCTGATGTAAATACCACATAATCAGAATATCTCGTTGCAATATCCCCCATAATACTACGCTTTTTTTTATCTCTATTGCCACCGCAACCTATCATAGTAATTATTTTATTATGTTCTAATTTAGATAAAGCAGTTATTATTTTTAAAACAGCATCTGGAGTATGTGCATAATCTATTATTATATAATTTTCATTATATTTAATTATCTCCATTCTACCTTTTGGTTGCTTTAAATTTTTTACAATATTGTATATATTTTCTATATTTAAAAGTTTAAGTAAAATTATAACAACTGTTACATTATAAATATTATATTCTCCAATTAAATTCGTATAAAATTCTTCACCATTTAATTTAAATGTTGAACCATTCAAGTTTGATTTTATATCACTAATTTTATAATCAGTATTATTTTTACCATATGTTATATTTTTATTGTTTAACATAAAATATTCATAATATTCATCATCTTTATTTATTATTGCAGTTGAATTATATGTCATTTTAAATAATTTTTGTTTTGCTTGTGCATATTCTAACATTGTTTTATGATAATCTAAATGATCTTGAGTAAGATTTGAAAATATAACATAATCAAATACAAGTGTATCAACTCTACCCATAGAAAGTCCTTGACTACTTACTTCCATAACAACATACTCATAACCTTTACTTACACATTCAAGTAACATATCATAAATTTCATATATATTAGGAGTTGTATTGTTTAAAGGTCTATTTTCATCTTTTAAATAAAAACCCAATGTTCCAATATATGCACATTTTATATTAATTTCATTTAATGCTTGATAAATTAAAAAGCATGTTGTTGTTTTACCATTAGTACCTGTCATACCTATTAGTTTTAATTTTTTTATTTCATCATAATAATTATTTTTTAAATATTCTTTTAAATATTCTTTTGTATCTTTCACTATCAAAGTATCAACAGGATAAACTTTATCCTCTACAATTACTTTAACAGCACCATTTTTAATAGCATCAAGTACATATTTATGCCCATCATCATTAAATCCTCTTATAGCTATAAAGGTATCACCAGGTTTAACTTTTCTAGAGTCTATTTTTATATTCATAAAAAACACCTCAATATATTTTATGAAAATATATTAAGGTGTGATTTATTCTTTAACAATCATTTTAAGCCTATCTTTTAAATGCTTTTTTGCTTCTTCAATATCGTTAAAATAAATTGTTTTATCTTTTAATTTTTCATATGTTTCATTACCCTTACCAAGAATTAAAACCATATCGCCTTTTTTTGCAATATCTATTGCCCTTTTTATCGCCTTAGATCTATCAATTATAATCTCATAATTATTATAATCTTTGATATTTTCTATCATCATATTTATTATATCTTTAGGATCTTCACTTCTTGGATCTTCATATGTAAAAATAGCCTTATCACAATTTTTTGCAACTATTTCACCAACATATTTTCTTTTATATGGGTCTCTTTCTCCTGCTTGCCCAATTACAACAATACTTTTTTTTGCTTTAAGTGACTTTACATACTCTAAAAGTTTTGATATCCCATTTGGTGTATGGGCATAATCAACCATTACATAGAAGTCTTGCCCCATATTGATTAATTCTAATCTACCACTCACATGTATATTTTTTATTTTATCCTTTATATAATCAAAATCATATCCCAAAGCAAAAATAGTTAAAATTGCAGCTGATAAATTATATACGTTGAACATGCCTGCCATAGGACTATCAATATCATATTCTTTATTCTTATATACAACTTTAAATAATGTCCTACCTGGATATATCTTAACATCTTTAAAATATAAATCGTTACTAGAATCTTTGCCATATGTTAGAACTTTTCCATTTGATTTTGATTTTACTATCTCAAAATGTTCATCATCTTTATTTAATATGCATATGCCATCTTTTTTAGTTTGACTAAATAATTTGCATTTATCGTTTATATAATTTTCAAGTGAACCATGTATATTCAAATGCTCACTAGTTATATTAGTTAAAACGGAAATATCATAATTAATATTTTTTACTCTACCACGCATAAGTGCTTCACTTGATACTTCCATTGCTGTATAGGAACATCCAGAATCTAAAAATTCATTTAAATATCCATATAATTTATCAGCATCTGGAGTTGTATTATCAGTATCTTTGTAAAATTTTGAACAACTGTACCCATTAGTCCCTATATACCCACATATATCGTCTCCAAGTAAAGTTTGTATCATAGTGGATACACTAGTTTTACCATCTGTTCCTGTTATACCAATCATTTTTAATTTGTTTTCAGGACTATCATAAAATTTAGATGAAATAATTGGCAATAGATCATTTGGACTATCTACTTTAATAATTGGGACACTTTTTTTAGGTACATCTTTTTTTACTATGACTGCACTAGCACCATTTTTAATTGCATCATCAATAAAATCATGTCTATCTAAAGTACCACGATCAGTACAAATGAATAAATCTCCTTTTTTTACCTCTTTAGAATTAATTTTTATACCATTAATTTCTATATTATAATCACAAGGAATTAACTCATTTAATTTTTTCATAAAACCTCCTTTATATTATATAAACTTTATTACTTTATTTACACTCAATTAATTTATATTTTGAAAATTTATATCACTTATATTATTTATATTTGAATAATTAATCTTCATTTCATATGAATAATTATAATAAGAGCTAAGATCTATCGTAACACTATTTATGTTAACATTTTCATTTACTACAAAAGATATTTCACTATCAGTATCATCGTATATAGTTCCCATTATACTATTAAATTTACCTAAATCTATACTATAAGTTGTTTCTTTAGTATCATCTTTATATGTTGTGCTTTTAATAAATTCACTATTATCAATTAATCTTTTTATATTATCATATTTAAAATAATCTACATTGATATCTATTAAGGCAATTTCATTATTCAAATATATTAGGTCACTATTTTTATAATATGTTAACCCATTATATGTAAATATTTCAGTATTGTCTTTATAAATGCTTTCAAATATTATTTGTCCATTTAAAGTATATGTATAAGTATAACTTTCTATATTATCGCTTTCATTTGTATTTTCATTCTGATTATTTTGATTTATAGTAGCGCTAGGCATACTTTGATTATTTAATAATATAAATACAAATATAAAAAATATCAAATAAAATCCTATTAATATCAAAGATCTTTTTTTAGGATTTTTTAGTGTTTCCTTTATACTTCCTATATATTTCATATTAACCTGCAATCTTTCCTATCAAATCTTCTTTTATACCATTTAAATAATCTATAGCTCTCATTTTAGATTTTCCCTCCGGTTTTATAACTTTTAATACTATAACTCCATTCCCAGTTTTAATACCTATACCATCATCATATATTTTTACTATTTCACCATCTAATTTATCTGTATAATATTCTTCTTTAATATAAGATTCATATACCTTAATCCTTTTTCCATCAAGCATAAAATATGCTCCTGGAAAACTATTTAATCCTCTTATTTGATTATAAATCTGAAAAGCTGATTTACTGAAATCTATTTTTTCATCATCCGGTTTAATTATAGGTGCATATGTTACCTTAGATGAATCTTGTTTAATTCTTTTATTAGTACCATCTATTATGCTTGGTAATGTTTTTATTAAAAGTTTACTCCCCAAAGCACTTAATTTATCATGCATTGTACTTACAGTATCAGTATCAGATATTTCTATTTCTTCTTGACTTATTATATCACCGTCATCCATACCCACATCCATATACATAATTGTTATACCAGTTTTTTTATATCCATTAATTATTGCTCTATGAATAGGTGCGCCACCTCTTAAATCAGGCAATAAAGAGGCATGAACGTTTATACAACCTAATCTTGGATAATCCAAAAGTTCTTTAGGTAATATTTGACCATAAGCACAAGTTACTATCAAATCAGGTTCTAAATCAATTATCTCTTCATATTGTTCTTTGACATTATCTAATTGTAAAACTAATATATTATTCTCTTTTGCTAAAATTTTAACAGGTGGTTGTGTAAGAGTTAAATTTCTTCCAGTTAATTTATCCTTTTGTGTTACTACAGCTTTAACATTATAATTTTTAATTAAAGCATCAAGAATAGGAACACTAAATTCAGGAGTACCCATAAAAATTATTTTTAATTCTTTTTTTACATCGATATCTTCTATATCCATATTATCACCAATATAATTATACTATATTTTTTTTATTAATAAAAGAATTTAAGTTTTGATTTTTTAACAAAAATATACTATAATGTTAATTTTTGTTAAAAATTTCTAATCCAAAAAATTACAATCATCTATTTTATATTAAATATTCTTGAAAATTAATTTTTCAAAATAAAATTGATAAATATTAAAATATTTTAAAGTATAACAAAAGAAAACTATTTCTAGCTTTCTTTTGTTATTTGTCTTTATTTTTGTTTCCACATCCACTCTCGGCAGTGAATCCATATGCTCTTTATTACCAATTCAAAAAATAACTTAGATAAAGTAAAATAATAAACTCAATATCCTAAAATAGGAGCAAGTACAATACGGAATGAATCACTACCTATTGCATAACCTGTGCTATAATTAAAACTAAATATACCAGCAATAATGTCTTGTACACTGTATTCTCCACGTCTTAACCATGGATACTTAGATGAAACAAAAATTGAATTATCACTATACCAGTGCTCTGTTTCATTCAAGGCTTGCCCAAAGCATTTTTTATTATTACAAGCTATACTTACATCTTCATTTGTATATAAATCATAATATTTTAAATTATCTTCATTACTAAAAAATGCGCTATCAAAACCTGATGATTTAATTGTACTATTATATACTGCCATTACATATTCATAAGCACCTCCACTCATATCATATATGCCATATATATTTCCTGTTGTTGATGCTCCTGTTCCTGTATATTCTTCATTATACGAATATGTCCCTTTTGCTTTAGAACCACTTTCACTAGGTTTTCCACTACTTTTCCCTGTTAAATAGCGTGATGAATCATTCTTAAATATTTCTTTATTTTCACCTTGGTATGAACTATTCCCATATTTTCCATAAATACTTTGCGCTAAATATGAAACAGCTCCCCATTCGCTATTTTTCATCATATGCGTGTCTGTTTTACTAGAGTCAATATTAAATTCAGTAACATTTTTCATATTTCTTGATGCATAGAAAAAATTAGCTATATTATTTTTTCTAAGTGAGGCTACGTTCGGTATTATTCTTAACCCACTGGCATTATCACATTTCATATCAGTACATTCCAAATTATCATTAGTTGTACTTGATGATAATGTCTCATGACTTGTTTCAAATTTTCCTACCCATATCCCTGATAATACATCACTTCCAAATGTAAATCCTGGATGTATTATATATCCTTCAGTTGCTTTATCTTCATTTTTACTTATAAAGTTTACTTCTATTTTCCCTGGAGTTAAATAACAATCATATTCTTCATCAAGATTAACGCAAGTACTTTTAGTACCTTTGGTATTTTCATTGATTTTATATTCGAATCTAGGTATCCACACAAACATTGCTAATATATCTGATGATTCAAAATCATTTTCTTCTTCTGGAACTGTTAATAACGTTCCAACATTTTTACTTACACCATCTTTAAGTATTACAGCATTTGCCCACTCTTGATTATCATAGTCATACCATTTTTTGGTCTCATCTGCTACTTTCCAAGAACCATCTTCATATATTACTGGTGTCAATGAATCCATTAACTTTGGTACATTTGCTCCACTTTCATCTATATATGCATCTATACTAACACAGCCATATAAAATTTGAGGATTTACTTCATAACTTGATACTAAATTTCCAATATCATTTTTATGTGAAGTTATTTTGATCTTTAAATTGCTATCAATTTGTTTATTTGTCATTGCATCTACTATATTTTGATCCAGTATTCCATAATCCTTTAATGTTTTTAGTGTTATATATTTACACTCACCGTCATTTGGCATTTGATCTTTATTATCAGATTCCCATAATTCAATAGAACTTTTTATTAAATCCATTTGAACTTCAGATATTTCCTTCTTAGAATTATTTACAACATTAATTATTGTTGCTGATGTTATAATTGAAAGTAATGAAAGTATTAATATAACAGCAAGCAATTCAGTCAATGTAAAACCTTTATTTCCCATATTTACCTATCCTTTTATCTTAATAATTATATTAAAATATCATAAATTTGTCAATTTATCTTTCTTAAGTTATCATCCAATATAGAATATAAATATATATATACTTCTTTATTTGTAATTCCTTCAATATAAGTTTTATAACCAATTAACTGATCAAGGTAATCATCATCATCTATACTTTTAGTCTTATAATCTATAATATCTATATGATCAGCATATTCTAGCATAAGATCTATAATTCCTCTTTTATATATATTATCATGCTCATATATAAATTCAAATTCTTTATAACAATTTATATAATTTTTATCTATATGTTTAATAAATTTTAAAACATAAGGATTAGTTGTATTTTTAAAATCTTCCATTTCAAATATATAATGAAGATAAGTACCATTTTTAAGATTATTATATTCCTCTTTTGTAATTAGTTTTGTTGTGTTTTTAGAAAATTTTGATTCATTTATTACTTCATAATTTATATCATTATAAAATTTTTCTATTTTTGTATCTACTTTATCAACATTATCTTTATAATTGTAACTTTTAATTTTTTCATAATCTCTTGAAATATTTAATTTGGTTACATCTATATTTTTTATATATTTAGTAAGTGCACATCCAATAGATTCTAACATATCTAATATTTTATTATAATTTAACCTTACATCATCAGGTACTAAATTATCATATGACTCTACTTCAAGATTAAGTGGAGTTATTATTATTATTTTTTCACGTGCCCTAGTTAGAGCTACATAAAATAATCTTATCTTTTCACTAATAGATTCTTTATTTTCTTTATTAACTAATAAATCTTTTAACATAGTTTGTTTTATACCGTCATCTATATAAGGTGTTATTATATTATAATTTGAATCAACAATAAATTTAGCTTTTATATCTTCATTATTTGATTTCTTTTTTAAACCGGTAAAATAACATATACTATATTCTAACCCTTTACTTTTATGAATATTTAATATTTTAACGCTATTAGTATCATCAGACTGTAATTTATATTCAAAATCATCAAGTGTCAATATATTTTTTAAATAATTAGAAAAATCTATAGGGCTATATCCAATATTAGATAAACTAATACTTATGTCTTTTAAATAATCAAGTCTTATCATAGCCTCATTTATATTGTTTGTAGTAATTAATTTCTCATAAAAATTAAAATCTTTAACTATTTGATTAATTAAATCTAAATTTGATATTTCATCGATATTAATATTTTTACACTTTATAAAAAGTTCTGTTTCGTTAAATTTATTAAATCTAATTATATTAAATATATCTTCATCACTCATTTTAAACAAAAATGAGCGAGAAACACTTGTATATAAGTATTTAAATTCATCATCTAGTTCATTTAAATTTATTTTAACTATTAAATTTATTAAATTTTTTAAAACTATTATATCTGTACCTAAAGATAGTTTTTCATTTTGTATTTGAATAATTGGAATACCTATATATTCAAATATTTTTTTATACAAATCAAAGCTTGTACCTCTATCCATAATAATTGCAAAATCACTATATGTACAGTCTCTTAAAGTATTTGTCTTTTTATCTACTACTTTATATTTATTTTCTATTTTTTCTTTTATATCTAAAGCAGTTATAAATGCCTCAATTTCATCGTTAGAATATTTTTTATCTTCTTCATATTTTAATATATCCATATTACAGTCAACATCTAATTTAAAATCTTCTATATATTTAGTATTACCAAAGTTCATTTGATGAGTTTCTTTATAATTTGCATCACCTATATTTTCATCCATTATTAAATTAAATATCAGATTAATATTATTAACTACTTCTGGTCTTGATCTAAAATTTTTAAGTAGATCTATCTTTATACCACCAACACCATTTTTATAAGCTTCATATTTATTTTTAAATATATTAGGATTAGCATTTCTAAATCTATATATTGACTGTTTTATATCTCCAACCATATAAAGATTATTATTAGCTATCAAATTTATAAACTCTTCTTGAAGATCACTTGTATCTTGATATTCATCTACCATAATTTCATCAAAGCTTTGTTTTAATTCTTCTTTTATAAATGAATTTTCTTTTACAACTTTTATTGCCATATGTGCGACATCTGTAAATGTATATAAATTATTAGATTTTTTATATTCATTAAATTTTTCATCGAACTTTTTTATTATTTTAATAATTGCTTCTACATAAGACTTTGTTTCTAAATAACTATTAGTAATCATATTAATATCATCAAAACGAGTTAACACTTTTAATTTATCTAATATTTTTGTTATATTATCCTTATAAATTTTATAATCGCTTTCACAGTTTTTATTTTTTCTAGGAGAGCCTATAATATTTAAATTAATCTTTATTTCACTATAAGTTTTTGAATTGATTAAAGGTTCTATATTATAACTTTGTATAAATTTATTATCAACTCTTGATATTAATTCCTTATATAAATCTTTTATAGATTCTTTTAATTCATATATATTTTCTAAATATAAATCCACAAATTTATTTATATATTCTTGGTTATAATGATTATCTATATAAGCACTTAAATATTCATCTTTATTTGAAAGTAAATCTAACTTATAAGAAATAGTTTTTACGATTTCTTTCATAGTATCGTCTGTTTTAATACAAAAATCATTTATGAGTTTATTGAAATTAACATCATCATACATATTCTCAAAAATATCATCTAATATTTCTTTCGATTTTAATGTTTCAATTGATTTATCCATTATAGAAATACTATTAGGTATATTAAGAATATAATGATACTTTTTTACAATAGATAATGAAAATGAATCAAATGTCGTTATATAAGCCTCATCAATATAATCTAATTGTTCTTTTAAATTAGCTTTTTTTAATTCAGTTCTAATTCTATTTTTCATCTCACCTGCTGCTGCATTAGTAAAAGTAAGAATTAAAAGTCTATTAATATTTCCACCATTTAAAAGTTTTCTAATAGTTCTTTCAGTTAAAACAGCAGTTTTACCACTTCCAGCTCCAGCTGACACAATTATATTAGTACCTACTTTTGTTATAGCTTCTTCTTGCTCTTTAGTCCATTTACTCATTTTTCACCTACTCATTTTCCAAGTTAGATTTAATATTTTTAAAATCATATTCCTTCATAAAACATATATCTTTGAATGTACAAAAATCACACCCTATATTCTCATTGTCATATTTAGGATTTATATCAAATTTAGCATCAAGTATATTATTTAAGGTTTCATTTATTTTACTTTCAGTAATATCTATAATTTCTTTTATCTTTTCATCTGTTAGCATATGATTTAAACTATTTTGACTAAATGAACCATCATTATTTACTTTAATACCGTCTATAACTTTACTATCCATATAGTTATTATCAAAATTTTTCAATATATCTTTATCTTTATTAGTATATCCGATAAGTCTTAAACTTTTTAATTTTTCTAAATCAGATTTATTATCAAGAGTTATATTTTGTAAATAAAATCCTACAAATCTAGTATTTTTATATGCATGATTTGATAAATACATATATATTGGAAGTTGTAATCCTATTCCACTTTTTATATATTTTAAACTAGGCTTTTTTACATAAGTCTTATAATCTATTATAGCGATAATAGTTTCATTATTTATATTATCATAAACAACTTTATCTATAAATCCTACAAAATTTATATTATCTTTAATAGGAACTTTAACAAATTTTTCTGTCTCTACTTTATTTAAATTACAAAAATTTTTTTGATATTTTAATACATCAATTAAATACTCTATGTTTTTAATGCTTTTGTCTACAAAAAACTTGTTAGAATTACTTAAAATAATATCGTTTTCTTTTAAATAATTATCTACTTCTTCTTTAACATTTATATCCTTTTTTATAGCTTTTTCTAGTACATAATGATATATATTACCTAGCGTAATACTAAATTTATCAATAGGACTTTTAAGATTTAATATCTTATCTATAAAAAATCTAAAAGCGCATCTATTATAATTATCCATACTTGAATATGATAAATTAAAACTCTTTAAACTACTTATATAATCTTGTAACAATTTTTTATCTATTTTAGTATAAGAATGTCTATATGTATTGTACGGAATATCATAGTTACTTAAAAGTAAATTAAGTTTATATGTCTTTTTATTAAATTTAATTAAATCATCTAAAGATTTAGCCAAAGTAAGATAATTACTTAATTTACTATAACTTATAGTATAATCTATACTTTTTTTTACTACCTGTTTATTAAACATTTCTATTAAACTAGATGGATAAAATAAATTAAATGGTGTTTTTAATTTATATGTAATAGTTAAATTTTTAATATTTTTAATCGATTCTATTATATCTGATTTTTCTTTTTTATTTTTATCCAATGTATTATCTAAATAACTAGGTTTAATATCATCATTTATAAAATCTTCATCTTTATATAATTTTGGTATAATTCCTTCATTAAACCCTAACATAAATACATATTCATCATCAAAATTATATGATTTAAAGTCCACTACTTCTATCATATTTGTATATTTAATATTATCTATATAAGTATGCTTTAAATCATACTCTATAAGAATCATTAAATCAGATATATCAGAGCACCAAACATATTTATTACATATATTTATAATTTTCTCATAAGTTTTAGTTTCTTTGTACTTAAAAATAGATTCTATTGCATTTTCAAGTCCCTTATATAAATTACTATAAAACAAGTTCCCTATTACTGTTGATAGTATTGGTATTTTATTAAATTTATCTATTTTCAAATTATATAAATCAAATATTTTAGTCACTGTATTAATATAATCATCAGTTACATTTGCAAGTTTTATATCACATATTTTAACACCATTACTGATCAATTTTGAAATTTCTAAAGCAACATATTCTAATTCTTCATCCATTGTTTCAAATTCATATATTTCTGGGGAATAATTATAGCTTTTCTTATTTATGAATTCGATATTTAAATCTTTAAGTAAATATTTTTCAAACTTAGTAATACTTAAATGATATATAATTATTTTTTTATCCTTAACATAATTTTTAAAATAACTATTAAATATTAATAAATTATTTTCTATTAATTCTAATTTTATATTAACTAAAAAATCCAATTTATCATTGTTATAAGTTTTATTTTCTATATATATTAAATTTGATAAATATTCTAGTGCGATTTCATATTTGATATTATATTTTTTTATTAGGTAAAGTATTGCTTTTTCATCATAATCAAAACAATAATTTTTAATAAATTCATCCATAGTAAAAAATTTAACATTTAAAAGTTTTTTCATGCTTTTAAGTAATTGTTCTTTTGAATTTTTACTACAAATAATTATTGCATCATTAAAATACTCCATACAACACCTCTATTTAAGTATAACATATAGGTTTTGCTTTAACAAGAAAAATTTATGCTTTAAATTTATATTAAAAGTTTAAATAAAAAAGGATACATAAATGTATTCTTAAAATTATATCAATTATAATTAAACAATTATTCCCCCACCTAAAACAATATCATCTATATAAAATACAGCTGATTGTCCAGGTGTGACACCTTTTTGAGGAGTAGAAAAACATACATTAATAAAATTTTTATCCATACTTATCGTTGCTTCACTTTCTTTACTTTTATAACGAGTTTTTACAAGAACTTTTAATGGTTCCTTTATTTCATCGATAAGTAATAAATTATAATCTTTAACTTTAAAACTTTTTACATATAAATCTTTCTCATCGCCTACTATAAGTTCATTTTTATCCTTATTAAATCCTATTACATATAAAGGGGTTTGATGTGATATACCTAAACCTTTTCTTTGACCTATAGTATATTTATATAAGCCTGTATGTTTACCTATAATATCTCCTTTATAAATAATATTTCCTTCTTTGCTTTTTATATCGCTATTTTCTTCTAAATATTTTTTATAATTACCATCAGGTATAAAGCATATATCTTCACTATCTGGTTTATTTGAAATAGATAAATCATATTTTCGTGCGATAGATCTAATTTCTTCTTTAGAATTAAAATTTGAAAGTGGAAATAATACATGAGATAAAAGTTCTTTTGGTATATTATAAAGTACATAACTTTGGTCTTTATTAATATTTGATGCTTTTCTTAATATATATCTTTTATATTTATCACTATATTCTATCTTAGCATAATGTCCTGTTGCTATATAATCTGCATTAAATTCTAATGCTTTTTTGTACATAGCATTAAATTTTAAATGTTTATTACATTCTATACAAGGATTAGGAGTTCTACAGTTTTTATATTCATCTTTAAAATTATTAATAACACAATTATTAAATTCCTTTGTAAAATCTATTGTATAATGTGGTATAGAAAGTTTATCACATATATTTTTAGCATCCATAATTGCTAAATTATCTTCACTTTCAATAGGTAATAAATTCATAGTTACGCCTATTATATCGTATCCTTGTTCTTTTAATAATATTGCGCCTACGCTACTATCTACACCACCACTCATACCAATTAATACTTTCAAGCTTAATCACTTCCTAAACCAACACTAATATTATATTAATATTGATATTAAAAGTCAAATAATATGTATTAAAAAAAGAAAAAATGTGCTACAATAATAAAGGTGATGATATGAAAAAAAAGTTTAAAAAAAAGACGTTTGTTATATGTGGTATTATACTAATTGCTTTAATAGCTTTAACGATTTATTTCATTAAAATGATTAACTATCATAAAACTTATGAATATAAATTGTTAAAACTAGGATTTAGTAAAGACGAAGTTACTGAAGTTATAAAACTACGTGATGAAACAAAAGATTACATATTAAGTACTGGATATGATAAAAATATTATTCCTTTAATAAAAGAAAAATATTTTATAGAAAATAATTTAAAAGAATATTTAACTTATTATAAAGAAAATAAAGTAAGTACTACTGACTGTGTAGCTATAATCAATGTAGGAGCCAACAAAGAATGGTATACAGATACCAAAAAAACTGATATAAATGAAGGTATTCTTATGCTTACCAATAAATTTTATAGTCTAGATGCAAGTTATAATGGAGAAAATATGGCTACTGTATCAAATAGATATAGTTATGGTGAAAATCAAATGGTAACACCTGAAACTTTTGATGCATTCTTGACTATGTTTAATGAAGCTAAAAAAGAAGGTTTAACACTTATTATTAACTCATCTTTTAGAAGTTATGAAGAACAAGAAGAAGTATATAATTCTTATAAAAATTCAAAAGGTACGAAAGAAGCTGATAGAATAGCTGCTCGCCCTGGATTTAGTGAACATCAAACTGGTCTTGCAATAGATATTCAAACTTATGGATCACAAGCAAGTACATTTGAAGATTTTGATGAATTCAAATGGTTAAGTGAAAATGCTTATAAATATGGATTTATACTTAGATATCCTAAAGATAAAGAATATTTAACTGGATATGAATACGAATCTTGGCATTATAGATATGTTGGAGTTGATGTGGCAACATATATTCAAGAAAATAATATAACTTTCGATGAATATTATGCTTACTTTATAGGTGGTAGTGATGAGTCTTGAAAAAGAAAAAAGTTAAATTAAAGAAAAAAAGAATATTTGCTTTAAGTACTATAGTAATTATAATAATCGCATTAATTATAATATTTAATTTCAACAATAACAACAAAGGATTTGAAAGTATAGGATATAGCGAACTTGAAATAAAAGAAATTAATAAACTTACTAACTCAGAAATAAATACAATTAAAAAATATAAATATAATAGTAACCTTATATATATTATTAAAAGTGAAAACTATAATCCTAATAATCTTGAACTTTATTTAAAATACACATCAAAATACAGTGATATAGATTATTTAAAAATAGTTAGTCTTGTTAATAATGAAGAATTTGATAAAAATAAAATAGATGAATATATAAATCTTTTAAAAACCCAAAATAATGTAGATGGAGTTATTGAATATATAAACAATTATAATGGTTTAGATAACGCTAGCGATATTATTAATTTAATTAGTGAAAAATATTTTATAAAAGACCACTTAGATAGGTATTTATCATATTTAGAAGATAACAAATCTTTAGATTATAAAGAAATTGTTACGAGAGTTAATTCTAATTTAGATCATGAATTTTATACCGATTCTAAGAGTGCTGATTTATCTAAAGGAATGTATACTCTTGTTAATAAGTATTATTATTTAGATAAAAACTATGTTCCAGATGATCTAGTTAGTATAACTGGAATTTACGCAAGGGATAAAACTCAAATAGTTAGTGATGCATATGATGCATTTATAAAAATGGCGGATAGTGCAAGGAAAGAAAACTTGACAATAAAAGCTACAACTTGTTATAGAAGTTATAGTTTTCAATCAACACTATATAATAATTACGTTAAAGCAGATGGAGTTAAAAATGCTGATACATACTCTGCTAGACCAGGATATTCTGAACATCAATTAGGATATTCTTGTGATTTAACTAATAAAAATAATGTACCATTTGATGATTTTATAAATACTGATGAATATAAATGGCTTAAAGATAATGCTTACAAATATGGATTTATTCAAAGATATTCTAAAGAAAAAGAATACATAACAGGATATATTGCTGAACCTTGGCATTATAGATATGTCGGAGTAGAAATTGCAAAATATATTTATGAGAACAATATTACATATGAAGAATATTACGAATATTTTTTAAGATAGCATATATCTTTTTTTTCATATAATATAGTGGTGATAAAATGGAAAAAGTAATTTATATTCTTATATTAATTATTTTAGAAAACAGTAATTTTTATAAGGATGTTAAAACTATTTATAATCCCACTACTTATGATTTTATAGTAAATAAAAATAATAAATTAGAAAAAACTTATGAGCCTTATGATTTAACCCTTATAGATAAATCTTATGCGTGTGACAATAAATACTTAAGAATGGAAGCTAAAAATGCATTTGAAAAATTAGCTTCTGATGCAAAAAATGAAGGTTATAATATAATTGCAGTATCAACATATAGAAGCTATGAATATCAAGAAAAACTTTATAATAACTATGCTATAAATAAAGGATTTTATTATGCAGATATGTCTAGCGCAAGAGCAGGATTTTCAGAGCACCAAACAGGGCTTGCTGTCGATGTTGCAGATGAAAGTTTAGATTATGACAATTTTGAAAATACTAAAGAATTTAAATGGATGATGAATAATGCATATAAATATGGATTTATTTTAAGATATCCTAAAGCAAAATTTCATATAACTGGATTTAAATATGAACCTTGGCATTATAGATATGTTGGAAAAGATATTTCTAAATATATATATGATAATAATATAACTTTGGAGGAATATAAAAATAAAGTTAATTAAATTTTAAATTAACTTTATTTCTATACCCACTACTCCATATTTTTCTTGATCCTCTAAAGAATAATAAATATCCATATCATGATAATCTTTTACTTGTTCTTTTGTATATCCTAATTTTATATTATCAAAGTTAGAATATAATTCTTTAAAATTTTTAAATACGTGCAAATTAACAATTTGAGTGCGTATTAAATCACCATTTTCTCTATTTTCAAATTCTATAATATCTCCTACTTTTAAAAGCTTTCTTTTTTCATCAAAAAGACGCATTTCTATAGTTTTAGTACCTTTTTTAATATTATCAAATGGCTCTTTATTTAAGTGATATAATACACTGGTTTCTTTATATTCCCAAAGACCTAGTTTCCCTTTAACAAATATAGGTTTGTCATACATTTTTATATTTTCTAACTTCCAAGCATAAGTTCTTTTATGTTTACTTTTACTATAAACTAATGGATTAATTTTATTTAACATATTTATAAATTGTTCATCTACTAATATACAATCTGTAATATATGCTTCACCTATTATATAACCAGGTTTATAGCTAATATTATATTTTTTAAATCTATTTAGCATATCATATTCAACTTTATTAGAAGCATGTATTAAAATTTTACCTCTATAATTTGTTTTATAACCTCTAAATTCATAGTCCTTATAACCATTAATTATTAAACTTGCCCAAGGTTCTTTTATAGATAGTACTTTCATGCAACCACCATTTAAATTATACCATAAAAAAAGTAGTAAAACTACTTTTTAAAAATTGTTATTCATCATATTTCCTGAACATCCACCACAATCATTATTTATTACTACATTTTCTTCATCACAAGTATATTGTGGAGTATATGTATGTGTATATATATGTTTATTTATAACATGTGTATGAATTGGGCAACAATGTGGTACTTCATGATAAAATTCTTTTTCTATACATTTAGTTATTACAGGTTCCATTATAGGTTGTTCCATTTGAGGCATTTCACCTTGCCTAGGACAACCATTGTTGCAACCACAATTTCTATTTAAAAACATAAATACCTCCTATCTAGTTTATAATATGATTTATAAACTAAAATGAGTGGTATTATGTCTATTTTTGCACCAAAAAAGCAATAACCCTGATAAAGTCATTACTTTCGAGTTTAGAAAATTGCAACTTAACATTATCAGTGATAAGTGCAATATCCTTACCATAGAAGTTTCTTTCTTCTTACAATTGTAACGTTTAGAGCTGGTAAGAATTAAATATCAAATTTAAAACTAATACTAAGTAAACAATTTATATAATATCTTCCAATTATATAATGTTTTTACTTAATATTTTAGATAATTAGTATATCTTATTTTTATTTATAATTATACATTTTGATAATTATTTTATTATATAATGTTATACCCTATCTATCTCTAAACTACCTAGAGTATACTATATTTTATTTAAAATGTCAATACATTTTTTAAATTTATGTCATATTTTGAAGGTAAAGATATTTTATTACATTATCATTAAATTTTATTTATTCCAAAATAGGCTATGATAACCTAATACGGATTATGCATAGTAAAATAAATATGAAAAAGAAAATATGGTGATTTTATGAATAGGCTAAAAGATTTAAGAGAAGATAATGATCTATTACAAAAGGATATTGCAAAATTATTAAATATGTCTCAAACGGGATATTCAAAATATGAAACCGAAACTAATGATATACCTACAAATATCCTTATAAAACTAGCTAATTTTTATAATACAAGCACCGATTACATACTTGGACTAACAAATGATAGAAAATTAAATTATAAAAGAAATGAAAAATAGGAAAATTTCATTTCTTTATTTTTTTATTTTGATTTAACACCATTATTAAATATTGTAGGAATTACAGACATTATATTATTATCATCAAGTCCTTGCATTTCATTAATATTTCCAATTATTGATAATTCAGCGTGATTTATATCTTCGTAAGAAACATTATTTAAATGATTAATATATATTTCTTTAGGGTTAACTTTACTTTTATCATCCCAAATCACTTTACCATTTCTATTTATAATAGCCATATAATCAATCAAGTTAAGTTTAAATCCTTCATTATAAATTTTACTTAAGCTATCTGGTAGCGTTTCAACACAGTAATCATGAAAATATTTTGGAACATTTCTTATAATATGTACACTATTATTCATTACGCCTGCTCTTAATTTACAAGCATCATAAGATATTTTTTTGTTTGTACATACAAATACAACCGTATTATTATATGTCTTACTCTTTAAATATTTCATACAACTTAATGGAGCAGTGGGTTCCCTCATCCCCCATTCTAGCAATATATTATAACTACTATTTGCTGCAAGTTCTATTAATCTATCTGACATAGCTCCAGCAAATGAATGTGTAAAATCAGCTAAATCGTTTCCTTTACTATCGTTTTCAGTTTCTTCCCTATTTTTCCAAAATTCTTTTATACATTTTTCAATTTCTAAATAATGTGGATGATACGCTCTATAGTTATCTATACCAATCTCTATAGCATTTTTTATCTTATTTTTGAGTTCCATAGATAAAATTGTTTTTCCACTTCCTGGTTGTCCACCTATAAAAATAGCGCTAGGGGAATCTACTTTTACGCAATCCTTAGATAAATGTTCAAATGCTTTATTACATGCATAATCCAATTCTTCATCTGTATAACTAGAAAGACGCTTTACAACATCTTCAGGATATCCCCTTTTAACTAATGATTCCAATCTACTATTCATGTATAATTCCTTCTATCTTATTTATTAAATCATCTAAAATATTTTTATAATTATTTAATTCATCTATACTTCTACATTCTTTTATTTTTTCTTCCATTAACTCCAATTCTTCAAGTAAATTTTTAATTTCTATATTATTATTATTTTTTAAGTAATTGATAGATATTGCATATATATTTTCTATATACTCAATTGACATTTCTTTAATTACATCTATATTCATAAAACCTCCTAGTAAAAAAAGCAAAATTTTGCTTTTTATGCACTTACAACTGTACCATTTTCATCAAATTGAATATTCATTGGTGTAGGTTGCACTGGTTGAGTAGGTTGCTCTTGTGGTGCAGCTATTACGTTACCATTAGCATCAAAACTATATCCATTTGATGTTTGTTGTGGAACTGAAACTGGTTGTGCACCTGTAAATCCTGGAAGTCCTGGACCTACTGGTGGGACTGGTGGCTCTACAGCTTGTGATTGCCCTACTGGTTGAGGTTGTACAACTGGTTGTGGTGCAGCTGCTCCTCCACTCATTTGAGCTACCAAAGTTTTTAAACTTGTCTTAAATTTTTGTTCTTCTTCATCTATAAGTCCCATATGATATACTCTTTCTATTTGATCATGATTAAACAAAGCTGTTTGATCACTAGATAAGAAACCCTCAGGGAACATACATCCAGCATAATCATACATTTTACTTTGATCTTCTGTTGCCATTGAACAGAATCCTGTTATCATTACTCTTTTACTTCCACCTTTTAACATTACTACTGTACCTATTGGTAAATATTTTTCTCCTACATTATTCATTTTCTTCTTCCTCCTTTTTATTTTTTATTTCTTCTTCAGTTCATAAAATTTTATGTCCATAATTATCACTTAAATATTTATCTGTTTGATTTAACCAATTAATAACAATAGGATCATTTATTAATTTTTCCTTATTTAAAACGGTCTGCTTTATCAGTTTTAGAAGACTTAAATTATCCATTTTAAACGGTGCTATATTTTCTTTTTCATTCTTTAATTGTGCTAAAATATAGTTTGCATCAAGTGTTAAATTTTGAATATTACTTATAGTTTTTATATCTCTGGCTAACCTTTCATAAAAGATTTTATCAATATTTGAATCTGGATGCATTTTATAATATCTATAAATCGCATTTAAAATTTCATTATAATTATGGCCTGCACCAGGATATGACTCTAATTTATATTTTCCAAGTCCAGTTAACATCAAAATAAATGACATATAATTAGTTCCATCATTATATTTGGTGGTTGCAGTTTCAACCATTATATCTGCAATTTTTCTTAAATCTTTTTCTCCATACATAATTTATACCTCCTATCTAACTTATTTTTCTTACACTTATTGTTATACCACTACTATCGGTAAATGAAAAATCTTTAGCGAATTCATAATACGTTTCTCCTTCTGCTGTTATTCCCTTCTTTAGAAATTTGCTTGCATTTACAGATGACATAACTGCCTCAGGTTCACCACTTAATAAATGTCCTCCCGGAACACCATAAGCTAAATAGCAAGAACTATTGTTTACAGATGGACAAGATATATTATTACTATTTATCGGCACTTCGACTTTTATTTGGTATACACCACTATTAGATGATAGTGGCACACCACTAAGTGCTTTCTGTCCAAATTTATCTATATCAGTTATTACTAATTCCCCATTATCACCTAATTTACAACAATCACTAAAATTTTCCGCCATCGTTGCATCATCAGATAACAAAATATAGGCACCACCTGTTGTATTTACATCACTAATTGGTAAATTATATGAATTACCAACATTTCCTCCATAAGTTACAAAATTTGCTGCTTTAACTTCAGCGTTTTGATATATTGTTCCGTTAACAGTAACTTTATGATTTTTTAAATATTCTCCCATCTCTTGAAGTGAATCTATATCGTCCAATCCAGTTAATTCTTTTGTATATTCTAAAACTCTCTTATCAGATATAAATTCATCAAAACCTGGGAAATATTCTGTATAATCATTACCATTAATTATTATTTTTTTCATAGGAGTGATAGTTTTATCTTTAGCCAATAATTTTCTTTGAATTACTTCCTCAGCAGAAATATCATACCATCCATTATCAGCATTAAGCTTTACTGCTTCCATAACTTCAGAAGAATTATTAAGTAAACTATCAAGTTTAGCTCTATAAATTCTATCTTTTTCATCTAATTCTTTTATAATTGATTGTTGTTCAATTTCTGAATAATTTTTTAACTTTTCTTTAGTCCAACCTTCAATTTCTTCTCCAGCTTCTAATCTTCTCCAGAGTTCTTTACCAGCATCCCAATCAGCATCTGATTCCAATTTACTAATATAATCATCTATTGTTTGATTACTATATCCAAGTTTTTTAGAAATAAGTTTAAAATTGCTAGCACTAGCATTAGGATCTATATGATGTCCACCTGCTGCTTCACTTAATGTTGCTCCTGAAACCAAATCTGCTCCATACATCGTCTTATAATATTGTTCGTTTAACAGTGTTTTTTGCTTCTGAAGTTCTAATATTTTGTCGTAATCTCCTAATTTTTCTGCTTCCATTATTTGATTATCAATATCATCTAGCTGTGCACCTATTTTATTTTTGAATTCTAACTCTTGAACAGTTTGTATTTTTCCTATTGATGTACTTAATCCACTACTGAAATATTCTCCTCCTAAATTACCTAAGAAATTACTTGTATATGCACTAAATATTCCTGTAGCAATATTTTTTAAATTCCATTTACCTGTTTGGATTCCAGATTTTACATCATCCGCTATAAATGTACCTGAATCTATATAGAAACCTACATCTTTAAATGTACTTACAGCCGTTTTTTTTGCTAATGGTTTCAATGCTTGCTTAAATTCAAAATTTTTAAATAACGATACTGCACCTTTTACATAATTTCCTGATCCTAAACATTTAACCATTGCACCAAATGATTGTAAATTACCAAGAGTAGAAACTGCTGTATAATATTTAAAACCATCAGCTATTCCTCCACCTACTCCCTTTAAAAGTCCCATAGCAGTATTAGACTCATTTAAACTATTTAATGATGCTGTATTACCTACATTATCTATTATATCATATTTACCATTACCTTTTCCAATAATTGTTAATACTAACTCTTGTACACTTCCATCTTCTAATTGAATTTGTTGTGTTATTGTTTTTGCTTCTCCTTGTTTTAATTTTTCTATTTGTGAATATGTTTCATAATCTAGTGGTATATTTATATCAGTTCCATCATAATTTAATGATATACTATTTTTATTCCATTCTTCAGATGTATGTTTTGCTAGTCCTGTTGCAAGTGCTGTTAACCCAACCGCTCCTGCATTTATTGAAATTCCTCCAACAGTAGCCGTTGCTCCAATCGTAACACCCGCTGCTCCAAACGTAACTATTGAAAGAGCAACTACCCCTGCTACATATCCAACTCCTTCTATTATTTTACATCCTATTCCATCTGATTTGAATGGTGCATATGCATGTTCATCAAGCCATTTTCCTGCTTTTGTTTCGTA
>CANRAH010000012.1 GCA_947628565.1 uncultured Bacilli bacterium | reverse complement strand
ACCTTTATTATTCATAATATAACGCCTTACTAGTGTTTGACCTTTATTATTCATAATATAACGCCTTACTAGTGTTTGACCTTTATTATTCATAATATAACGCCTTACTAGTGTTTATCTCATATTTTTTTCCAAGTGCTAATGAAACAATTGGAGATATAATATTAACATCTTTTTTTATATTTATTGTAAATAAATCATTTTTAGTTACATAAGATATTTCCAGATTTTTATCTTTTACATAACTATTCATTTTACCATAATCACTGTTCATATACATCTTTGCTAGTAAATCGATATCATTTTCAAGAACATATTTTTTATAAATAATATTTCCAAAATCTACTAAAGACATTACAAGTAAAAGAAATATTGGTAAGACTATTATAAATTCAACTAATGCTTGGCCTCTATTTTTCATATTATCACACTCTACCATCATTATAATTATATCAAAATATTAAAAAAAAAGATAGATATTTCTATCTATTTATATTTGCTAAGAAGCACTTATTACAATATCACTGGTTACATTTGGTACAGTTAATATATAATTTTCATATGTATATCCAGAATTAACTATACAGTCACCTTCAACTGTAATATTTTCTTTTGGATTAGATGAAAAATCCAAAACTAATGTTCCTCCATTTATAATATATGGTTGTAATCCATCATTTTCTATATTTACATAAGTAATATTATTAAATTCTCTAAAATCTAAATTTAAATTTAAATTATATGTTGTTTTACTTTCATCGTATGATTTATAACCTATAGTAATATCGATATCTTTTGACATTCCAAGATTGCAAGTTGAACTGCAAAATTTAGATTGTAAATCGTAATTGCTTACAGTATATTCCAAATTATCTGGAAAGCCTGCTATATCAAATAATCCAAGCTCTACACTACCATAATTGGCAATAGTAACTGTGTATGTTATCTTTGAATCCTCGTTAGGTAAATTAAAGCCTACAGACAACAATGTATCATTAGGCACCTCTGAAGAAGACTTAATACTTTTAGTGCTTATAGTTGCAATTTTTGATTTAGCTTTATAAGTTTCATAATTAGAAATAGCACCATCTATACTATTTTTAGCAGCTACATTTGTAATTTCTAAGCTCCTTGCTATTTTTCTTACGGAAAATCCTGCACCTTGAATACTTAACTCATTACGATAAGCAGAATAGCCCACAGATAATCCAACGACTAACACAAGCAAAATCATTGGAATTATTTTAACTAATGAATTTTTAGAAACTTTCATATTACACTTCCTTTACCTATGCACTATTATAATTATAGTGTAAAATATAAATTAAGTCAATCAGATTTTATATTTTTAATATTTCTTAAAAATTGCTTGCTTTTTAAATAAAGTCCAGTATATCTATCATAATAATCATCAATAAAATTATTTACACTATTTATAGTATCGACCTCAACACTTAACTTTGAAACTAAATCTTTCGATATCGATGCGACATCAACAAGTGAATACATTCTAACAAATTTTATTACTTTAGAACTTAAAATTGGCTCATTTCCTCTGCACTTGCTACACAAAAAACCTCCTTTATCGCTTGATAAAGTAATTACACTTTTAGATCCACATATACTACATCCATTCAAATTAGGCATAACACCTAAATATTCTAGATACTTTAATTCTATTATATTTGTTATAATCAACGGATTTAATCCTTCGTCTATTTTACTTAAAGCACTTATAAGTAAATTATATATACTTAAATCGTTACTTTGCCTATACACTTGATTAGATAAATCTAAAATAAAACTTGCATAACTTATTTTTTCTATATCTTTTTTTATGTTTGAAAAATTATTTATGACACTTGCTTCACTTAATATAGAAAGCTTATCTTTTTTATAGTATATGGTAAAGGTTGCATAAGTTAACTTTTCAGCAACACTTCTTAAATTACTCTTCATTGACTTACATCCTTTAGCAATTACTCCTATAATACCATAATCAAGCGTAAATATATCTAGTATTTTGCTAGTATCATTATAATTTTTAGTATTTATTATAATTCCTTCTACATCTATAATCATAAATCACATCTAAATATTTTTAATATCACAGTAGAACAAAACAAACTTATCTACTTTCTTTCCTTTCTTCTTCCTTATATTTTATATAATATTCTACTTTACCTGTTTTTTTAAAAAGTACCCATAATAATTCTTTCATATCATCACCTATTTAATTTTGAACTAAAAAATTTTTTTTATACATTATTTATCAAAATCAGTGAATCCAAATTCATTTAAATATTTATCTTTTTCTCTCCACTTTTTTACAGTTTTAACAAAAAGCTCCAAATAAACATTACGATTAAGTAGTAGCTCTAAATCTTTGCGAGCATCTATACCAATTTTTTTTATCATTTCCCCTTGTTTACCAATAATTATTTTTTTTAAAGAATCTCTATCAACAATTATAGATATTCTAATATTATAACTTGTTTTACCTACCTCAACGCTATCAGTTGTACAAGTAATTGAATGCGGAACTTCTTCATCAGTATAATTAAAAACTTTTTCTCTCACAATTTCCGCCATCAAAAAGTCTATAGATTTATTTGTTATACTATCTTCTCCGTAATATTTAATATTATCAGGCAAATATTTTTTCAATGTATTTATTAAATCATCAACATTACTTTTTGTCATCGCAGATACAGGTATAATTTCTGCAAAATCATATAAATCTTTGTAATCATCGATTCTATTTAAAATTTCACCATGAGAAATCTTATCTATCTTATTTATTACTAATATAACAGGTTTATTTATTTTTTTCAATTTATCTAATATATATATATCACCTTTACCTAAACCTTCGTATGCATCTACTAAAAAAAGGATTATATCAGTATCATCTATACTGTAATAAGCCTGTTTATTTAATGTTTTTCCAAGTTTATTTACTGGTTTATGAATACCAGGTGTATCTACAAAAATAATTTGTACTTTATCTTCATTATAAATTCCTTGAATTATATTACGAGTCGTTTCTGGTTTATTAGATGTTATTGAAACTTTTCTACCAATTATACTATTTATTAATGTACTTTTTCCTACATTTGGTCTTCCTATTATTCCTACAAAACCACTTTTCATATCAATACCCCCTTAAATTTCATAAACTAGCCTCTAAAAGATTTACTATCTTTGGTAAAAATATTATTATATTTAAAATTATTGAAACAACAAATACGACAAAAGTCGCACCACTTCCACAATCTTTAGCAATTTTTATTAAAGGATTATATTCTTTAGATATTGCATCGCATGCTGCTTCTATCGCAGTATTTAGAAGTTCTACAGATAAAATAACGCCAAGTATACAAATAATTAATATCCACTCAAGGCCATTTATTTTATATAAAAATCCTAATATTATTTCCAATACAACGCCAAAAATATAAATTATAAAGCTTTTCCCATCTTTTGAATACCATTTTATTCCATTTACAGAATTCTTAACAGTTTTATATACGGAATATGGATTTACATTTCTTTTTTTCACATTACCTTTTGATCCCATAACTATCTAAAATCTCCTTTTGAAGTTCAAACATAACCTTTTCATCTTTTTCATTCATGTGATCATATCCAAGTAAATGAAGAATTCCATGTACCGTTAAAAAAGATAGTTCCCTTTTTAAACTATGGTTATATTCAACAGCTTGCATTTTCGCCCTATTTAAACATATATATATATCTCCAAGTACTTTATATTCTGTTTTTATAAACGTATCATCATCCTCAAGAGCAAAACTTATTACATCGGTAACACTATCTTTATTTCTATATGTTTTATTAAGATATTTTATTTTTTCTTCATCAACTATTATAATATTTAATATAGAATTAATTATATTTTGATATTTTAAAGTATAATCTACCAAATCTTTTAAAGTATTAAGTTCTTCAGGATTTTCATCAGTTTCATTAATAATTTCAAAGTAATTCATAATGTACTCCTAACAATACAATTATATTATAAAGATAATATTTTTTCAAGTGATTTTATATTATTCTTCTAAAGATTCATATTCATCTATTTGCTCATAGCTAGTTATATTTAAAACTACTGTATAAAATATATTAAGAGTTACTGAATCCTTATTAGTAGTTTTATTCAGTATTTTATAATCTTTAATATACTCATCATTATTCAATTTATCATTTATTTTTTTGTTTGCTATATCTATTGCTTTCTTAATTGCTTCATCTTCTGTATTATTTTCTATTTTTTGATTAGTTTCTTTTTGATTTTGATATATAAATGATATTGGCAAAAGATTATTTTTAAGTATTATATTGTTAATTACATTTTTTGTAGTATATTTTTTAAAATTAAATAATTCAATTTCTTTATTTAAAAATTTGATGACAAACACATTTTTTTTATTACCTGTTTCTATATTTTCATAATATTTATATGGATATGTTACTTCAACATTATACCAAACTTCACCATAAACTTCGCCTTTTGCACTTACAGTATCTTTTATTTGATCATTTAATTTTATATATCCACTTACTATCACATCACCTTTTTTTACATACATATTTTTATTTTTTATAATTTGACCATCTGAAATATCCATGTCTATTATCAAAGCATCTTTTTTAGCTACTATATTTCTAAATGGAGTTTTTTCTTCTATAATATTTTCTATTCTTGGTTCATATCTGACAATGTACTTTGTTCCTATATTTTCTATTTCAATCCAATCTATTTTATCTTTATATTTATTTAATATTTCATTTTTTAAACGTTGAAGATCTACATAACTTTTTTTAAATTTATATTTTTTTACTCCATAATCTTCAAGTTCATTTATAAGAATTTTCTTCATCTTAGAATCGTTAGTTACAATTTCAATATCAAAAATTAAACTAGTTAAAATATTTAATGAAACTAGTGCGATAAAAATAAAAATGATTATAAATTTATTATTAGATAAATTATTTTTTAATTTTGTTAAACCAAAATAATTTAATATACTTATTTCATAAATTGTTTTAATTTTTTCTATATTTTCATAATCATCTTTATATATTTTAATAATTATTTCACATTTATTAATATATTTTATATTAAGAATTTCTATATTGTTACTTTTTAGGCGTTTTATAAACCTTTCTATATTATTTCCTTTTACTCTAATATCAATTTTACTTTTTATTAAATATAGTACATAGTTTTTCAAAATTATCACCTAAATTCTATGTTATTAAATTCTCCTGATATTAATATTTCATCTTTTAAAAGTTTACTAACTACTAAATTATTCCCTTTAATTATAATATCTTTTAATTTTGTTTTAACTACTATTTTATTTGCATCAAAATGCCCTATATCACTATAATTCAAGATATTAATCTTATTATCAAATATTGTTATTTTAAGTTCATTGTCTTCAATATATGCTCTAATACCATTTACAATATTCAAAATATCACCTATATAATTTTATTTTATTGATATAAAAAAAGAACATTTCTGTTCTTTTAATTTTCTAATTTTTTCTTAAATAATAAACCTAAAGATAAGCAAGCAACAAATGATATTATGCCAATTAATATATATGATGTAATGCCATCAAAAGTATTTGGAGCATCAACTTCTTCAGCTTTTTTCTCTGAAACTTTCATATATATTTTTGTGTTTTCAGTAATTTCATCTTCAACGTTAAACTTATTTTCATATTTATCATCAATATAATATCCTTCAAATATGTATTCATCATCGTTTAATGATTTACTCATCACATCTAAAAATGCTTCTAAAGTTTCATTTATTGTATCTTTTTTAAATAAAGTAACAATATCGCCTTCTACAGTTGACAAAGTAATATATATACTTTCTCCATCATCAGCATATTCTTTACCTTCTGTTTCGCTATTTGAAACTGCTATAATATTAGTTGATACTGAATCAGTTTCACCTAAATTATAGATTACACTTCCTTTTTCATTATCCGTATTTTTTAATGTTGAATCAGTTATCTCAATTTCAGTTTCAGAAGATAAATTATATGCATCGGAAAATAGAATCAAATCTTCTTTAGAATCACCCGTAACACTATTAGTAATTGTAGATTTTGTAATATTTAGTTTTAAACCTTTTTGAGCCCCAAAAACTATAGTACCGTAATCATTTTGTCCTTCACCAGTTTCATTATAACCTGTAAGTGTTGAAGAATCAATTGTAACCTTATTTCCTTCTACAACTTCTCCATCTATACCATTTGAAACATCAACAGCTGCATATCCATTTATACTACTATTATCTTTAATATTGATTTCATTATTTCCACCTTTAGCATAAATAGCATATTTAGCATATATTGTAGTTGAAATTACATCGATTGTAGAATCACCTTCAGCATATATACCAGAACTATTACCAGTAAAATCGATAGAATCCTCATTATTGCTATAGATTATACTATTTTTAACTTCTAAATCAGCGCCATTAGTTAAACTTATTGTCTTAGCTTCAGTATCACCTGATTTTATTGTAACATTTTCAAGTGTAAGTTTAGCATCTCCATCAACTGTTATTTTTCCAGTTATTATTGTCTTATCCTTTCCAGCTCCTTTAATAGTCATATCTTCAGTTATAGCTATTGTACTTTCTGTAAATGTACCTTCAGCCACTTCAAGAATACCATCGCTAGCACTAGCTAATTTACTAGATATTGTCTCTTCAGCACTTACTTCAGTAGCTGATACTTTGGCATTAAAAGCAAATAAAAGTGCTAAGGCCATCAAAAACCCATAATATTTTTTCTTCATATTTTCATATCTCCTTCCTATTATAAATATACCACAATATTAAAAATAAGTAAATCAGTGAAATTAAATTTATATAAAATTTACACTTTTATATATTAAATATCAAGTAAAATTACTTGATATTTTTCTTTAATACTTTTTCAATATAACATTTACCACACAATGATTCATATTTTGCATCTATGTTATCAATTGCAACTTCTTCACCAGTTAAAGTATATTTACCATTTATTATTCTTGCATTAAATTTAGCTCTTTTACCACAAGGACAAATTGTGATAAGTTCATCAAGTTCGTCGGCAAGAGCAAATAAAGTTTTTGAGCCTTCAAATAACTCTCCTTTAAAATTAGTTTTAAGGCCATAACATATTACAGGAATATCCTTAAGTTTAGAAATAAGCCATAACTCTTCAATTTGTTTTTTATTCATGAACTGTACTTCGTCTACTAAAATACAACTAATAGATTCTAAATTAATTTTTTTTAAAATACTATCTTCTTTATCTAACAGCACATCTACTTTTCTTTCTATTCCAAGTCTTGATACTATTTTATCTTGTCCTTTTTTATCAATGGTTGGTTTAATTATAATTATTTTTAAATTTTTTTCTTCATAGTTGTGCGCAACCTGAAGTAAGGCAGTTGTTTTACCACAATTCATTGCACCATATCTAAAATATAATTTTGCCATATTACCTCCTAGCTCTAGGATGCGCATTTAAATAAGTATTTCTTATTGTTTCATTCGTTAAATGAGTATATATTTGTGTAGTAGAAAGATTGGAATGTCCAAGTAATTCTTGAACGCTCCTTAAATCAGCACCATCTTGAAGCATATGAGTCGCAAAAGTATGTCTTAAGACGTGTGGCGATACTTTAAATGGTATATGTGCAATTTGAGCTGCGCCATCTACAACAAATCTAATTTCTCTATCTGTTATTTTTTTCCCTGTTTTACTTAAAAGCAAATAATCTAAATTATTATTATTAAGATTATGATAAGCTTTAGATAAATATTTTTCTAAAAGTACTTTTGCTCTACTGCCAAAATAAACTAATCTTTCTTTATTACCTTTTCCATTAATTTTTATCGTTTTTTCACTTAATGATATATCTTTAATACTTATATTTATAATTTCACTAACACGCATTCCTGTCGAATAAAGAAGTTCTAAAATTAATGAATTTCTAATTCCAATAGTGCTATCGTTTTCAAATGCACATAATAATTTTTCAATATCATTAAAATTCAAATATTTTGGTAATTTCTTTTGCAATTTAGGATTTGAAACTAACACGCAAGGATTATTATATATAATATTATTTACTTTTAAATACTTAAAAAAACTTCTGATTGAACTTATATGCCTTGAAATTGTTTTTGTGTTATATTTGAGTTCGTACAAATAATTTATATAATTTCTGATATCTTGATATTCTATTTCTTTATACGATTTAAAATTATTTTCATTTAGATACTCTAAAAATAAATTTAAATCTTTTAAATAACCATTTATTGTTAAATCAGAATAATTTTTTTCATATTTTAATTCTTCTAAGAATTTTAATATATAATCTTTCATATCTTATCATCTGAATAAATTATATCACCAAAAGATTTTATTGTAAAGAAAAAGAGTTTTTTACTCTTCATCTGGTTTTATATTATTAACTCCACTTGTAAAAGAATCAACAAGTTCATTAAATTTAAGTAAATTATTAGCAAGCTCATTTTTATCTGCCTCATATTGAATCTTGTCTAAACTCAATTGATTTCTTTGCTCATCTAAAGAATCTTTTTGTTCTCTTAATGAATCTTCGATTCTATTTAACTCTTCTCTTCTTTCATCGTATGCTTCTTGAACATCTTTTTCTATTTTATTTATTTTTTCTTGTTCGTCCTTTTTATATTGTTCAAATTCAGCTTTTTCTTTTTCTAAATTAGCTTGTAAATCTTTAAGTAAATTTAATCTTTTCTCTATTTGATTTTTCTTTTCAGTTAATTTTTCCAACACTTCATCTTTATAGCGATTTACTTCATCAATTTGTCTTGATTTAGCATTTTCAAGTTCAGATTGCAATTTCTTTAATTCTTCAAATCTTGAATCTATTTTATCTTTCATTTCAGAATTTTTCTTAAATATTTCTGATGCATCTTTTACATTTACACTTACTCTATCAAAAAGTGCTTTTATATCAGTATTATCAATTTTCTCTTCTTTATATTCAGTTAATTTATCAAGCTCATTAATAGGTGTATCTGATAATGATTTAGTATTTAAATTATCTATTGATTTATTGTCATCTGATTGTTCATCACCATTATCATCTGTATTTTCTTCATCATCTTGAAACTCATCTATCTTAACTTCTTCTAAATCATTTGACTCTTCATCATCACTTATATCATCGTCACTTTGTTTCTCATCTTCATTTTCATAATCTTCATGAGATTGTTCATCACTTGAATCATTATCTTTATTATCATTATCATTTTCTTCTTTATTTTCTAAATCAACATTTTCTTCATCTGTTTGATCATTTTCATCATCAAAATCAAAATTTCCATAATAGTCACTCATATCACTAGTATCAATACTATAATCATAATCTTCTTTAAGTGGCGAATAATCATTATTCTCATAATTTATAACTCCATCATCAGGATCATAATTACCAACAGGATCTATAGAAAATAAATCCTCATTTTCATAATCACTCTCGCCTAATCCACTTATTGAATTATAATCAAATTCATTTACGTCCATATCTTCAATATTTTCATCAAAATTAAATTCTTTTTTTCCCATTGTTGCACCCTCTATTCGACATTAATATTACTTTCATTGCTATCTATTATAGGCCTAAAATTAGCATTAAATTGATTAATTATTTCTTTAAATCTATTACATTTCTGTTCTAAATTTCTATTTTCTAATTCAATTTTTTGATTACTTATTTCTTTATATTGTTCAAATTCTTTTCTATCAGAATTTAATATTTCCTCAGAATGACGTATTCTTTCTAATTCCAAATTTTTATAAGCCTCAAATTGTTCTTTTTCTTCATTAAGTTTTTCCCTTTGTACTTCAAGTTCTTTTTTTGAAAGATCTAATTCTGTTAAAGAATTATCCATATTAATTCTAAATTCTTCTTCAGCTTTAGCTAAAAATTCTTTTTGTGAAACTAAATATTGTTCAGTTTTTTGTTTATTTTTTTCAAATTCATCCTTTTGAGATTGCATATAATTATCGAACTCTTTTTTAGCCTTATCGATTCTTTCTTTTTCTTCAAAAATAGCTTGTTCTTCCTTGATATTTTCCTGTTTCTTATCATTTAATGAAGATATAAATTTATTCATATGCTCAATATCACTAGTTAAATTTTCGAATAAATTATCAAGTGTACTACCATCTTTTGTATCCTGAACATTTTTTATTTCTTGTTCTTCTGTTTTTTGATCTAAATCATTGTCTTGTAAAATATAATTATACATACTATCACCCTTTTACTTTTATTCTTTCATATCTTAACATATTGATTGTAACATTTTTTTTCAAAAAAAACAATACACTTATGTAATGTTTTTAAGATTTTATTAATTTCAATTTAAAAGTCATTTTTAATTCTTTAAATCTTTCTTGGATTTAAATCTATATCTATCAAAATATTTTTACTTGTTCTATATTTATCTATTATAAATTTCAAATGCTCATAAACCTGATTTAAATTTTTGTACTTTAACAGTATTTGCATATTATATTTATTAAAAGTTTTAGAGATTATAGAAAAACTAGGTCCTAATATTATTACATCCTTAGTGTTGTTTACTAAATAATCTTTCACTTTCATAGCTTCAACGTTTAATTGATCTAAATCTTTACTTACCAATTTTATTAAACAAAGATTATAATATGGAGGATATTTTAACTTTTTTCTCAACTTCATTTCCTCATTATAAAAACTATCATAATCATTTTTACTCGTATAAACAATACTATAATGTGTTGTATTAAAACATTGTATTATAACTTTTCCATTTTTTTCAAATCTTCCAGCACGGCCAGATACTTGACTTAAAAGTGAAAAAGTTCTTTCTCCACTCCTAAAATCAGGTATATTTAATGTAGAATCGCCATTTATAACACCAACTAAAGTAACTGATTTAAAATCTAATCCTTTCGATATCATTTGTGTTCCAATAAGAACATTATACTTTTTATTTTTGAAATCATTAAATATACTCTGATGACTACCTTTAGTTCTTGTAGTATCTATATCCATTCTTACTGTTTTAGCATTATTGAAAATTTTTTTTACTTCTTCTTCTAATTTTTCAGTTCCCATACCATAACTTGCAATATTTTCACTTTTACAATTTGGGCAAGATGTAACAATTCTAGTTGTATAATTACAATAGTGACAATTTAACTTATTACCATCTTTATGGTAAGTTAATGGTATATCACAATTTGGGCATTTTAAAGTTTCACCACAATCTTTGCATACAATTGTTGTTTGATATCCTCTTCTATTTAAAAGTAAAATTACTTGCTCATCTTTAGATAATCTATCATTAATATCATCTATTAATTCTTTAGATAATATTTTATTTCCCCTTTTTAATTCTTCTTTCATATCTATTATTTTAATTTCTGGCATAGATTTATTAATCCTATTTTTTAACTCTAAAAGTTCGTAAATTGAATTTTTAGCTCTAGTATAACTTTCAATAGACGGTGTTGCACTACCAAGTATTAATGGAATATTATATGTTTTTGCTCTTTTAATTGCTACATCAATAGTATCATATCTTGGAGTACTATCTTGCTTATATGTTTCTGAGTGTTCTTCATCGAGCACAATTAATCCTAAATTTGTAAAAGGAGCAAATATAGCACTTCTAGCACCTATTACAATTGATACTTCCTTTCTTTCTATTTTTCTATATTCATCGTACTTTTCACCGTCGGATAGTCCACTATGTAATATTGCTACATCATCTTTAAATCTAGATTTAAAAATATCTACCATTTGAGGAGTTAAACTTATTTCAGGGACAAGCATTATTACTTCTTTTCCTTGACTTAAAACTTTATCTATAATATTCATATAAACTTCTGTTTTTCCAGAACCAGTTACTCCATGCAATAAAAATGGAGTAAATTTATTTAAATTAGAAACTACACGATTTATTACATTTTGTTGTTCTAAAGTTAATTGTACTTTTTTATATTCACTTTGTGTGGATACATTATATCTATAAACTTCTTTTTGATATTCTTCTATTACTCGTTTATTTAATAAAGTTTTTACACAAGATGGTGATATTTTCGTAAGTAAACTTTTATTTTCATCATTTCTTTTAAGAATATCAATTATAGATGATTGCTTTGCATTGGCTGGTATATAAGTTGAATCTAACAAACGCAAATAAGTTATATATTTTTCTTTAATATTTATGTTTTTGTGTGCTTTATATGCTGCTGGAAGCATAGTCTGATATGCATGTATCAAATTACATAAAGTTTTTTTGCTAATATATTCTCCTAATTTAATCATCTCTTCAGTTAGTACAGGATGATCATCAACTAATTTAATTATATCCTTTATTTCATACTCTATTTTAACATCTTCACATATATCTAATATAAAACCTTCTACTTGCCTTCCATTAAAAGGTACTAAAACTCTCATTCCGACAAATGCTTTGTTACGCAATTGATTAGGTATTTTATATGTAAATGTTTTATCTAAGTTTCTCGACTTTATTTCAACAAGTACTGATGCATACATATTATCACCATAATCATTATATTTGATTGAAATAGAAAAAGTCAAGGAACTTGACTCTATCTATTATATTTTTCATTAAATTTTTTTATCTTAGTTAAACTTTTTGCATTTCTTTTATACAATTTATCATAATCACAATTTAATATATTGGATTGATTATCATTCCCATAAGCTGGAAATATATTTAAAATATTAGTTGTATTTGGGATAACTACTACTTTTATACAATTGCAAGGTGTATTATTTATTATGCCTATATTATGTACTAAAAAATAATATATATCCATTGTATCTTCAACATTCTCTCTTTTACTAGTTTTTAAATTATTTAAAACAGATTCAAATAAATAATCAATATCTACATTATCATAAAAATATGATGTGTTGGGATTATTTGAATTTCCATTTAAATGTTTCTTTAAATGTTTTAAAACTAAATTTTTATCATAATTATATATTTGACTTACCGTATATCTAGGCTTTAAAATTTGAAGTTCATTAATTCCAAGATTTTTTTGAATAACTGCTTTTGAAACATTTAATTCAATTTCAAGATCTGGGGATATTTTATAAAGAATTGGTAATAGTTCTAAAGCTTCCTTATATCTTTTCAAATAATAATATATATAAAAAAGTGAGAAAAGTGTTGAGGTTTGAGATGAAAATGTCAAATTATATTTTAAATCTTCTATAGCTAAATCAAATTGTTCCATTTGTCTATATGCTTTAGCTCTCAGATATCTAATTACCCCATCATCTTTATATGTTTCTAAATATGAAGCAGCTTCTCTTATGAATGATTTATACTTCTTTTGGGTATATAAATTTTGAAGTTCCTTATATTTATGTTTTTTATTTATTCTATCATAACATTTTGAATCGTTCATTATATTATCCCCCCTTAAAAATATAGTCGTATAATATCAAATTTTATGAATTATGTCAATTATTTATATTTATTTTTGCAAGTGTACAACCGACATTATTAAAAGCTAATTTATAATCTATAACACTTTTATTTGCTTTTAATGTTTGATGTACGATATTTTTTAAAATCCCACTTCCAATACCATGAACAATACATATTATTTCATTTTTTAGTATTTTATTATCATTTATAAATTCTAATGTTTTTACTCTAGCTTCATCGCTTGTTAAAGCATGCAAATCCAATGTTGGTAAATTATTTATAAATATAACTTCATCTAAAGACATATGTCACCTCTATTAATTTAATCATCATGATTTTTAAATTTATCTACTGTTTCTGCTATTTCATAAGCACTATTTATAATCTCTTTTGCATCCTTAACAAAATTCATTGCTTTTTCAAGTTTTATTTTACTTCTTTCATATAAACTTAAACCACCCTTTAAATTGACTATTTCTTTTACTATTTTTTTAGCTTGATTAGAATCTATACAAGTTAAAGTTATATTTTTATCACTTGTTTTAACTATTACATTAAATTTTTTCCTTTTTACCTGAACAACATTATCATACACATTTATATCATCAAGTAATATACTATCTATAACTTTTAACTTTTTTATAAAAATACCTTTAAATTTTTGAAATATCATTCTTTTATTTGTTAAAGTTAACTTAACTTTTTTACTATCTATTTTAACTTCGCCTTGAAAAATTATTTTTTCTTCTTTTAATAATTTTAAACTACTCATTTTAATCCTCCAATTTACATTAAAATTATAGCATGTTTTTGTATAAATTGTAATATAAATAAATAACCATATATAAATTTACTTCGTTTTATCATAATGGTATAATAAAAATAGTTACTATAGTACTTTAAAAGAAAAGGAATGAGTGTTTAATATGGAATATAGAGATTTATATAATTCTAACAGAGTTAAAACTGGAGAAAAAATAAAAAAAGGAGATATAATACCTAAAGATAAGTATATTATGGTGGTAGTTATTTTCATAGAAAATGATAATAATGAGTTTTTAATTCAAAAGCGCTCAATTGACAAAGGAGGAAAATGGGCTACAACAGGTGGACATCCGAAAAGCGGTGAAACAAGTTTACAAGGAATAATAACTGAAGTTAATGAGGAATTAGGCATAAAGATCAAAGCTCCTATCCTATTTAAACAAGCAAGAGGAAAGGATACATTATGTGATTTATATTATTTAAAACAAAATGTAGATATTAATAAGATAAAAATTCAAAAAGAAGAAGTTGTTGAAATTAAATGGGCTAATGCTAAAGAAATAACTTTATTAATGGAAAAAAATGAATTTAACAAAGGACACTATATGATGTTTGAGGATTGTTTAAAATATTTAAATGAACAAAAAAAGTAAAAAATGTTAATTATATATAGTCATTATTAATATATAACTTTTAATAAAAGGCCAAGATTTTTAAAACCTTGGTCTTATTTGATACAAATTTTTTCATAAATTATTACTTCAACTTAATTATTGTGGTACTGGCATTTTCATTAAATTTTCTATAAATAAATTTTTGAGCATATAATCCAATGATATTTTTGAATTTTTAGACTATACGCTGATACTAGATTAATATAATATCACAATGCAAGTAAAAAAGACTAAGTACTCTGAAATGCACCCCTTAGAGTAGACATAAATAAAAAAGACTAAAGTAAAAATCAAGGGTCTAGATGAACTCACTTCGTTCGCCCTTGATTTTTACTTTAGTCTTTTTTTATGATGTATCCTATTTGGGGTTCACATCACTCTCTTAGTCTTTAATCTTATTAATTTGCTTGTTTTTCTTTAATTACAGCTTGCGCCGCAGCTAACCTTGCAAGTGGAATTCTATAAGGGCTGCAAGATACATAATCAAGTCCTACTTTATTAAGGAATTCAACACTTGTAGGATCTCCACCATGCTCACCACATATACCTAAATGAATATCAGGTCTTGTTTTTTTACCAAGTTCTGATGCAATTTTAATTAATTTACCAACGCCTTTTTGATCAAGTCTAGAAAATGGATCATTTTCAAATATTTTATTTTTATAATAATCACCTAAGAATTTTGATGCATCATCTCTTGAGAAACCATATGTCATTTGTGTTAAATCGTTTGTTCCAAATGAGAAAAATTCAGCCTCTTTTGCAATTTCATCTGCTGTTATAGCAGCTCTTGGGATTTCTATCATTGTACCAACTTTATATTTTAAATTGCAATTGGAATTTTTAATAATCTCATCAGCCACATCTGTAACAATTTTTTTAACATATTTAAGTTCATTTACGTCACCAACTAATGGTATCATAATTTCAGGAATTACATTTAATCCTTTTTTATTTACATTTATTGCAGCTTCTATTACTGCTCTTGTTTGCATTTTAGCTATTTCTGGATAAGTAATAGCTAGCCTACATCCACGATGTCCCATCATTGGATTAAATTCCTTTAATGATTCAATACGAGTTTTTAATGCCTCAAAACTCATATCAAGTGATTTAGCTAAAGCATCAATTTCTTCTACAGTATGTGGTAAAAATTCATGCAAAGGTGGATCAAGATAACGAATTACAACAGGATAACCTTCCATAGCTTCAAATAATTCTTCAAAATCTTTTCTTTGATATGGCAATATTTTTTCTAATGCCTCTGTTCTTTTTTCAACACTATCTGCTGCTATCATTCTTCTAAAATTAAATATTCTTTCTTCTTCAAAGAACATATGCTCCGTACGGCAAAGTCCAATACCTTCAGCACCAAATTTACGAGCTTGAATAGCATCTTTAGGTGTATCAGCATTAGTTCTAACTTTTAATTTTCTCCTACTATCAGCCCAATTCATGAATGTTTCAAAATCTCCACTTATTTCTGGCGCTACTGTTTTTATTTTTTCACCATAAACATAGCCTGTTGAACCATCTAGGCTTAGATAATCCCCTTCACGATATACTTTACCATCTTTAGTTTTTATAGTTTTATTTTCTTCATCTATTATAAGTTCTCCACAACCAGATACACAGCACGTTCCCATACCACGAGCAACAACAGCTGCATGGCTTGTCATACCACCACGTATAGTAAGTACACCATGGGCAATATTCATTCCTTCAATATCTTCAGGAGATGTTTCAAGTCTAACTAAAATTAGATCTTTTTCACCTGAATCATAGGCTTTTTTTACATCGTCAGCTGTAAAATAAATTTTACCTGTTGCTGCTCCAGGAGAAGCAGCAAGTCCTGTTGCTATAACTTTAGCTTCTTTTAAACTTTCATTATCAAAATTTGGATGTAATAGTTGATCTAATTGTTTAGGTTCAACCCTTAAAATTGCCTCATCTTCTGTAATCATTCCCTCGTTAACTAAATCTACAGCAATCTTTAATGCTGCTTTAGCTGTTCTTTTTCCATTACGTGTTTGAAGCATAAAAAGTTTTCCATTTTCAATAGTAAATTCCATATCTTGCATATCTTTATAATGTTTTTCTAAGATATCGCAAATTTTAGTAAATTCATTGTAACAATCTTCCATTACATTTTTTAATGTATCTATGCTTTGTGGTGTACGTATTCCAGCAACAACATCCTCACCTTGTGCATTCATTAAATATTCACCATACAATTTTTTCTCACCAGTCGCTGGATTTCTTGTGAATGCTACTCCCGTTCCAGATGTTTCTCCCAAGTTTCCATATACCATTTCCTGTACATTTACAGCTGTTCCCCAATTTGATGGAATATCATTAAGTCTGCGATAAGTTTTTGCTCTATCATTGTTCCAACTTCTAAATACGGCTTTAACTGCTTCAATCAATTGAACTTTTGGATCTTGTGGAAATTCTTCATTTGCATATTTTCTATATTCTTCTTTATAAATTTTAACAACTTCTTTTAAATCCTCTACAGTAAGATCTGTATCATATTTAACTCCTTTTTCTTCTTTAATTATATCAAATTTTCTTTCAAATGAACTTTTAGGGAACCCTTTAACAACATCTGCAAACATTTGAATAAATCTTCTATAACTATCATATACAAATCTTGGATTGTTAGTTGCTATAGAAAAATTTAAAGCAACCTCATCATTCAATCCAAGATTTAAAACAGTATCCATCATACCAGGCATGGATGCACGAGCACCACTTCTAACAGATACAAGAAGTGGATTTCTAACATCACCGAATTTTTTACCTGTTTTTTCTTCAAGTAAGCTTAAATGAGTTAATATCTCCTCTTCAATATCACTAGATATTGTTTCATTATCATTATAATATTTAATACATGCTTCAGTTGTTACTGTAAAACCTCTAGGTACTGGAAGACCAATACTAGTCATTTCAGCAAGATTTGCACCTTTTCCTCCTAAAAGTTCACGCATGTCTTTATTACCTTCATTAAAATCATATACGAACTTAGTCATTTTTATCCTCCTTAAACAAACATATAAATTATATCATAATAAAATATGTATAAGCAAGAAATATTTTCATTTTTTTTAAAATTTTACATATATAAAAAATAATTTGATTTATAATCATAATTAAGTTATAATTGGTTAGGTGGTTTTATGTATTCCATAAAAAATAATATTGAAAATACTATTATCGTTAAAAAGTCTAAATTTATTACAAAATTATATAGAATAAATAATATTGATGAAATTAATAATATATTAAGAGATGTTAAAACTACTTATAAAGATTCAACACATATATGTTTTGCATACATATTAGACAACAAAGAAAAATGTTTTGATGACAAAGAACCTAACAAAACAGCAGGTGAACCTATTTTAAATGTCTTAAAGAAAAACAAATTAAATCATATACTTGCAATAGTAATAAGATATTTTGGAGGTATTAAGCTTGGGGTGGGAGGACTTTCACGTGCATATTCAAACAGTATTATAGAAGGATTAAAATTAACACAGCAAGTAAATTTAACAGAAGGCTATTTAATTGAACTTGAATTCAAATACGAAAATATTAAATTAATTGACCATATATTAAATAATAAAAATATATTAAATAAAATATATGAAGATAATATTATATATAAATTCTATTTAACTGAAGATGAGCTAAATCTTATAAATGAGCTTGAAAAAATTGCAATAAAGGTATCTATTAAAGAGAAAATTCTAATTGAAAAAAATTAAAATTTTAATTTTCTAAAAAATATATAATTATAAAGTATATTAAAAAGATAACTTATTAATTTAAAGTTATCTTTTTAAATTATTACCACCAATTCCATCAGTTGACTCATCAGGAATTTTATTATAATCATAAAATTTTTGCCACATCATATCATTAGTCATATCATTATTTGATTTAAAATTATATTCTATATCTGATAATCTATTACTATCTGCTTTTGGATAAGCATTTGAGCTATCAAAAGAATCATTTAATTTAGATTTATATTCTATATCTAATAATTCATTTCTATCTGATTTTGGATAAGCATTTGGGCTATCAAAAGAATCATTTAATTTAGATTTATATTCTATATCTAATAATTCATTTATATCTGCTTTTGGATAAGCATTTGAGCTATCAAAAGAATCATCTAATTTAGATTTATATTCTATATCTAATAATTCATTCCTATCTGATTTTGGATAAACATTTGGATTATCAAAAGAATCATTTAATTTAGGATTATATTCTATATCTAAATCTAATAATTCATTTCTATCTGATTTTGAATAAGCACTTGGGCTATCAAAAGAAGCGTTTAATTTAGGATTATATTCTATATTTGATAATTCATTATTACCTGCTTTTGAATAAGCATTTGGGCTATCAAAATATTCATTTAATTTAGATTTATATTCTATATTTGATAATTCATCTGATTCTGGATAAGCATTATAATCAAATAAATTAACAGTCCCTTCGCTTAATTTTAATTTATCTTCAACTACATTTATAATTATTTTATCATTATCTTTTTGCTTAATTATTGAATACATTATTTCTAACATTTGTTCAACTGATACAATATATGTCTTAACTGTTACAGTGCCTTGATTTACTCTAAATAAACTAGCTCCTCCTTGACTATTAACTTTGCTATCCCAATCTACCGTTGAAATAGAACTTATATCCGTTTCAAATGTTCCAAAATGAAGAGCTGAATTTGGTGAGTGACTATAAAATTTTATACCAGGTTTATCTGGACTTACAAATATATAAATAATATTTGCCGTTCCTTTGTCATATTCAACATATCCTTCTCTATTCTCTCTCTTTACACGTTCATCTCTTTGTATTTGTATTTGTTGCATTGGTTCTTTTTGTGTTTCTCTTACTTCAACTTCTTTTTCTACATATTTATCCATAATATTTTCCTCCCATTTACTATATTTATAATTATTATATTTCACCATTCAATATAATTTAACATTTTTGACTTAAAAAGACATCAAGCATTAATTGATCTAGATAATTTTAATCACCGTAAATATGAGTATTGCTATTTAAGTCATGTGAATGCCTTATTAAAGTATTTACTAGTATCTTTTCTTAAAAAGATAATTTTTTATTATCAATTTAAGAAGTATTTTATCTTTATATTGTCATTATATCATATTTTATCTACTTACACAATATTTTATTTATAGTAATTTATCTTTTTCTAATTTAATAAAAAAGTGGAAAATAAATTCCACTTTTTGCTAAATATTATTTATTTAATTTTTTTTGATGTTTATCTTCTTTTTGATAAGTTGAATTAAATGCACCTTGTTCTAGAGTATTATAATCATTTTCATCTGCATTATATGTAACTATGTAGCTACCAGCTAAACATACAGCAGGAGCACCCCAAGCCGTCATTATAATTATGTTTTCATCAACTTGTGTAAGCATTCTTGAATCATAAACTGGAGTCCATCCGATAATTTCATCATTTGTTGGACTATAAGTTTCTATAAATTTAGAATTTTTAACAATATATTGTTCATTAGATGTACTAGATACATTTGTAACAACAATATCTGCATGTCCATCTCTTTCTTTTACTATATTTTCTTCTTCACTTAAAATATATTCTTTTCCATCCACTATTGTTTTTAAAGTAGTCTTAACTTTTTCTCCAACTTTTCCAACTCTTGCTTTTACACTACCTTTTTTATAAGCATAGAATTTTTTTTCTTCAGATATTGTATCTAGATATTCTCCTATTTTATCATTTGGTATCACTCTACACTCAACAGTTAAATCTGAATATTCTTCTGGATGTGTACTTTTTAAAATTATTTCTTCTTTCATATTTTCACCTCTCTATTAATGTCTTTTTTATAATCCTTTCTTTTTAAATTTTTTCAATATGTGAGAATATTGAAAGACAAAAAACAAGACTCACACATATTGTGTGAAAGTCTTGTTCAATAAACTTTATCATTTAGCCCGAATGTTTACACATCGAATTGACGAACTAAATCCATATTATATGGGAACTACTCCCTTTCAACGAACTATATATTACCATATTTTTTTACTTTTGTCAAGTCTATAAAATATATATTAATAAATATTTTAATTTAATATAAATTTTAAGTAATCTAATAGTCGCAGTTTCCTGGCGTTCTATAATATGGTATTACATCCCTTATATTATCGACGCCTGTTAAATATATAAGAAGTCTTTCAAATCCCATGCCAAATCCTGAATGAACACATCCACCATATTTTCTCAAATTTAAATACCAATCAAGCGATGATTTATCCATATTAAGTTCTTCCATACGCTTAACTAATTTTTCATAAGATTCTTCTCTTTGTGATCCTCCCATAAGTTCTCCCGCACCTGGTACTTCCAAATCCACAGCTGCTACAGTCTTGCCATCAGCATTTTGTTTCATATAAAATGCTTTAATATCTTTTGGCCAATTTTTAATAAAAACTGGGCCGTTAAAATATTCTGTTATATATTTTTCATGTTCCTTTGCAATATCTTCACCGTATTCTGGTTCGAATTCCCATTTAACAGGAGCCTCTTTTAATATTTTTATTACATCTTTATGATCTATTCTCGTAAATTTACTATTAATTAATTTAGTAAGTTTATCGATAAGTCCTTTTTCTACAAATTTATCAAACAAATCCATTTCTTCCTTACAATTATCAAGGACATATTTAACTATATATTTAAGCATATCCTCCATTATATCCATATCACCTTCAAGATCGCAGAATGCTATTTCAGGTTCTATCATCCAAAATTCACATGCATGTATTTTAGTATTAGAATTTTCAGCTCTAAATGTAGGACCAAATGTATATGTTTTTTTATAGGCTAAAGCAAATGTTTCGGCTTGAAGTTGACCACTTACTGTTAAGGAACTTTTTTTATTAAAGAAATCTTTACTATAATCCACTTTTCCGTTTTTTGCTACTTTATCTAAATCTAAAGTAGTTACTTGAAACATCTCTCCTGCTCCTTCGCAATCACTAGCTGTTATAATTGGTGCATGAAAATATACATAACCATTATCTTGAAAATACTTATGTATTGCATAAGCTGCAACACTTCTTACTCTAAATATTGCATTAAAAAGGTTAGTTCTTGGGCGAAGATACGCTATTTCTCTTAAAAATTCGCGTGTAGGTCTTCCTTTAGACTGAAGTGGATAATCATCCATACAATCTCCTTCAAGTTTCACATAAGATGCTTTCAATTCAAAATCTTGATTGCCTTCTGATTCAATTAAAGTTCCCTTTACTGTAATTGCTGAACCCAATTTAAGTTTACTTATAGAGTCAAAATCAGTTAATTTATTATCATATACTATTTGAAGATTTTTTTGATATGTTCCATCATTAAAATCAATAAATCCAAATTCTTTTTGTTTTCTATGACTTCTAATCCATCCTTGAACAGTTATTTCTTTATTTAAATATTTTCTATAATCACTATATAAATCTCTTACATCTATCATTTTATCACCTTTTTTCCATTTCCTCTTTTATTATACTTGCTGTTAAACTTGGGTTGGCCTTTCCTTTTGTTTCTTTCATAACTTCACCAACGAAATAATTGAATGTATTTTTACCTTTTCTATGATCTTCTATCAAATCGGGTCTTTCATCTAATCTTTTAATTACTATATCACGTATAGTTTTATCGTCGGTTATTTGAGTTACACCCAATTCTTTTACAATTTTTTTAGGTTCTTTATTTTCTTCACAACATTTCAAAAATACCTCTTTACTTTGTTTAGACGATATTTCTCCTTTATTTACCATAGTAATCAAATCATATAACATATTAGGTGTAAAAAAGAATTTATCAATAGTCATATCAAACTTATTTAGGTATCCAAGTATTACAGACATTATAAAATTTGAACTTTCTTTTGGAGTAAGCCCCAACTTAACAGTTTCATCAAAATAGTCTGATACTTTTTTATCTTTTACTAATATTTCGGAATCATGTCTAGAAAGCATATATTCATTCATATATTTTTCTATTCTTTCAAATTGTAACATTGGTATTTCCTTTTTTATCTCATCAATTAAATCATCTGATATTATAATTGGTGGTATATTAGGCTCAATATAATATTTGTAATCTATTGCATCAGCTTTTGAACGCAGACGTATAGTTTTCATATTTTCTTCATCAAATCGTCTTGTTTCTTGTTCTATAACTTCTCCTTTATCAAGTAATTCGGTTTGCCTTTTAATTTCAGTTTCCATAGCTAACTTTACACTATTAAAACTATTTATATTTTTCATTTCCGTTCTTGTTCCTAAGGTATCATCTTTAGACAGTGAGATATTTACATCTACTCTCATTTCCCCTCTATCTATACGAGCATCTGATACACCAGTATAAAGGAATATACCTTTTAATGCTTCCAAAAAAGCGAGTGCTTCTTCTATAGAATGTATGCAAGGTTCGGTAACTGTTTCAAGTAATGGAACTCCTGCTCTATTATAATCAATTAAAGAATAATCGTTAAAATGATCAAGTGAAGCCGTATCTTCTTCTAAATGTATATTATTTATATTTATTTTTTTATCTTCACCATTCACATTTACCATAATATATCCATCAACGCCAACTGGTTTAGTCTCTTGAGTTATTTGATACCCTTTAGGAAGATCTGGATAATAATAATTTTTTCTATCAAACATTACTATATCTGGCGTTTTACAATTTAGGGCAAGTGCCATCATTAAGGCCTTTTTAAATGCCTCTTTATTAGCTACAGGAAGTATACCAGGTAGTCCAATATCTACTGTATCTATATTTTCATTTGGATATTCTGAATATGAATTTTTTGCACTAGAGAAATTTTTTGAATTAGTTTTTACCTCACAGTGAACTTCAAGTCCTATAGTTACTTTATACATCATATTCCTCCTTTATAAGGCCTTTATATCCCAAAGCTTCTTCAATTTTGTTTGCTATATTTAAAGTCAATCCATCCTCGAATACTCTTCCTGTTATATTTATCCCAATAGGCATATTTGATACAAAACCACTTGGAATAGTTATAGAAGGAAATCCTCCAAAATTACCTATTACCATATGATTTTCAAGCATTAAATATCTATCTGACATTCTATCAATTTCACTATCAAATTTAGGCGCAATACCACCACTTGCTGGTAAAATCATTGCATCGTAAGTTTTAAACAATTCATTCATCTTATCTACAATCAAATGTCTTAATCTTTGAGCATTTTTAAATAATCTTTCTTGATTTTCTTTTTGAAGAACATAACTTCCTAATATAAATCTTCTTTTTATAAGCTCGCTAAATCCTTTTGTTCTAGCATCAAACATGATTTCATTTATGTTATTACCATTTCCACGAGGGCCAAAAGGTATACCTGTTAAATTAGAATTATTACTCGTTGCTTCAGCCGAACTTATTGTTATATATGTTGGATAAATAGCTTTAAGTAATTGCTCATCAAATGAAATTTCTTCCACTATGAATCCTAATTTTTTACATTTTTCTATTACTTCTTTAAATTTATTCAATATTTCTAAAGTTTCTTCTCCTGCATCTTTATAAAGATTTAAATCAGTAATTTCTTTTATGTAAAACAATTTTTTACCTTTAATGTCATTATCAATTACATCACTGTATTTAATGTCTTCATCAGGCAAAGATGTCATATCTCTTTCATCTTTACCTTTTAATATATCTGTAACAATTGCAGCATCTTTAACACATCTTGTAAGGCATCCAACATGATCTAAACTTGATGCAAAAGCAAAAAGTCCATAACGCGAAATTCTACCATATGTTGGTTTAAATCCAACTATTCCACCAAAACATGCTGGTTTTCTTACTGAATCTCCCGTATCCGATCCTATTGCAAATGGAACTATTCCAAGTGCGACTGCTGATGCTGATCCACTTGATGATCCACCTATTTGCCTATTTTTATCCCAAGGATTTCTAACTATTCCAGTGTGTCCAGTTGTACCAGTTCCTCCCATTGCAAGTTCATCAAGTACAGTTTTACCTACTAATATTGCACCGGCATCTTTTAATTTTTTATATACTGTTGCATCATATACAGGAACATAATCTTTAAGAATGTTTGATGATGCTGTTGTAAGAATACCAGTTGTAGAAAAGTTATCCTTTAAAGCATATGGTATACCACTTAATAGTGTATTAGACTCTTGTTCTTCTTTCTTATCTACTATAGTTACAAAAGAATTAAATTCATCTTGATATTCATGTGCCTTTTTATTTGAAATAGAAAATAATTCATTACTAGTTACTTTACCAGTATCTAAATCTTCCCTTAAATCCATTATTGTTTTCATTCAGCCACCACCTTTGGAACTTTAACTTGATTTGCTTTAGTGTCTTTTGCATTTGCTAAAACTTCTTCGTTTGTCAAGCAGTCTTTTGCTATGTCGTCTCTTAAATGGGCATGATAAATTACATATGGAAATGTCATAGGTTCTATATTTTTTATATTATCAATTTTACCGATTAACTCCATATGTCTTTCTACTGTTTCAAATTCCTTTAAAGTTCTACTATAACCTTCATCATCCATATCAAACATAAGTTTTGAAGCATAATCCTTTAAGTTTTCTTTTGTTACCATAATATCCTCCTAACAAAAAAACAAGTCATAAGACTTGTACTATTTTAAAATGGCGCCTGATGTAGGACTCGAACCTACGACCTAACGGTTAACAGCCGTGCGCTCTACCGACTGAGCTAATCAGGCATAAATGGCGCTCAATGTAGGACTCGAACCTACGACCTAACGGTTAACAGCCGTGCGCTCTACCGACTGAGCTAATTGAGCAAATAAAATAGTAATTCGTCTTTTTTGGGACGAATAATCCGCGGTGCCACCCAAATTGCCAAAAAGGCCACTTTATCAGTTCAATTAAACCGAGTAATTTTTAACGGATTACATCCGATTAACTCTACTTTGTTCAAGCTAATAGCTCCTGAGTGTTATTCATAATATTCTTAATGTTAGCTTCCACCATCTCTAACTCTCTATAATCAGTTTATATTATTACTTCTCTCAATCAACACTTTTAAAACGTTATGTACTAATTATAAATTAGAATTTTATTTTTGTCAAGTAAAATTTATTACTTTTTTATTATACGCAAATAAAAGGAAAATAATATAATTAAACATAATAATATTTTATAAATGGTTAAATTCCTATTTAGTCAAAAGAAAATATCCTAATATTGCGAATGCTATTACTAAAATAACACCTAATAATAGTATATGCTCACTTTTAGTCTTTGCTTCTTTTCTTTTCTTTAATGTTTTTTTTGACGGTCTACCTCTTTTTGCCATAAATACCTCCTACTATCGTTTTCATTATAACATACATTTTAAAAAAAGACAATAAAAGGAACCATTTGGTTCCAATCTATATAAACACCTATTAATACTAAGTATTAATATGGGGTGTAGCTAAGTTACATTTTTAATTACGTCCTAATTTTAATATATGCAAATTTTTATTTTATATTCATCTTACATAAATAATATATGATATTTATATAATTTTGTTCATAATTTCCTTATGAAATACAAGTATATACTTTTAATCTGCTATTTTTTATTATAAATTTAATACTACCATTATAATCTGTTCTATAAATTTTACTATTATCCAAATTTTTTAATACTTCTTTATTAGGATGACCATATCTATTGTTTTTACCAACCGATATTATAGAATATTTAGGAATAATACTATTTATAAATTCTTTACTGCTACTTGTATTGCTTCCATGATGACCCACTTTTAATACATCTATATAATTAAAATCATATTTTTTTAACAGTAATTTTTCCACTTTAGATGTAGCGTCTCCCATAAAAAGAAATTTATAATTATTAAGTTTCATATAAATAACATTAGAATTATCATTTTCATTATCATAATTTCCATTATTTAAAAAATATAATTTATTGTTATTAATTTTTAATTCTTTAATACAACTATAATATAATATTTCCTTTTTGTTTAAAATTTCAATTAATTCTTTTTCTAATTCATTAAATTCGCCACAATTTAATATTACTTTTTTTATTTTAAAATTATTCACTAAATTAATTGATGCACCCATATGATCAAAATCCCCATGCGTTAATATTAAATAATCTAATTTTTTTATTCCTTCACTTTTTAAATAATTTATTATATTATTTGAAATATCATAGTATATTAATCCTCCAGTATCTATTAATATATTTTTATTATTTAAATGCATCAGTGCACTATCTCCTTGATCTACATCCAAAAAAGTGATAAAAGATTTTTTATTAATTATATTTATATTTGAATGTACAAATATAATTAATACTATAAACAATAAATATATATATTTGTCTTTACTTATTTTATATAGAATAAATGTAATAATAATATAATAGAATATAATCATAAATAAATTTATATGACATAAAATTATTTCAAATTTAAATTTCAATATAAAAAGTGATAAATTTTCAAGTATATTAATTAAAAAATCATATATTATATCTAATTTGGGTAATATAAGAGAAATAAATGATAAAGGAAATATGAAAAATGAAACAAATGGTACAAATATGATATTATTAATAATTGTCATTAAGTTTATACTAAAATAATTATTTATAAGTATTGGAATACTCACTAAAAATGAAATAATAGATGTTATAAATATTTTTGTTATATAATTTTTTTTAGAATTTATAATTTTATTAAATAATAATAAATAAAATGATATAGTATAACTAAAAATATATCCAGTATTATATATATTATATGGATTAATTATAATAGTTATACTTAAAATAAGTAAAAATATATTCATTTTATTTACTTTTAAATCAAATATACTATTAATACTAAAGCATATAAATAGCAAAGTTGATCTTATTATTGAATTAGAAAAATTTGTTAAAAACATATAAAATAATAAAAATAAGGATATTATAAAATAATTAAAATTTGTCTTTTTTATCTTATTTAATATATAAAGTAAAATAGATGATAAAAAAGTAACATGCATGCCAGAAATCGAGAATAGATGAATTATACCATTATCTTTATATGAATTTACTATATTACTATCTATATTACTAGTATCTCCTAATATAAATGCTTTTAAATATTGTGAAGATGATTTATTATTTATTTTATCTATCAAATTATTTTTCATTTTATATAAAATATTAGTATTTCTATGTATTAATTTAATTTTTTCAACATTCATTTTCCAATATGTATTTAAACTTAGCATATATTTTTTATAATTAAACAAATTAAAATTAGTATTAACTTTAAGTGGTTGTAAAGTACCATATACAGTAATTTTATCACCTAAATTTAAATTTATATTACCGTAATAATATACCAAAATATTTTCTTTTGCTTTAAGCGTTATTATAATATTTTTATCATCTTTTATTTTTGTAACTATCCCAGTTATTTTAGAATCATTTATATTATAATTTGAATTAATATTTAAAACTTTGTATGAAACTCTAATTATAGCAATTGAAATAAGTATTATTATAAATATATTAGAGTTTAATATAGTCTTTAATTTTTGAATAAATTTTATCTCCTATACCAGATACATTCATAATTTCATCTAATGATTTAAAAGGTCCATTTTGATTTCTATATTCAATTATGGCAATTGCCTTTTTCTCACCTACTTGTGGCAAAGTTTCTAATTCTTCAATTGTTGCGTTATTTATAGAAATCAAACCATCGGATACATTTTTATTTTGAGTATTTATGCTAGTATTGGTATTTGAATTTACATAGTCATTTAAATTTGATTCTTCCATCTCTTTAGAATTAACTATTATTACATCTTCATCGACTATTTTTTTACTTAAATTTAAATTTTGTGTACTGGCATCTTCTAAAAGTCCTCCAGCCTTATTTATCACATCTATGACTCTAGAATTTTCACTAATTTCATACACGCCAGGATTTTTTACTAGCCCCTTTATTTCAACTTTAATTAAATTAATTGTATCGTTTTTTTCAATATCAGTTACAATTTCTTCTTCAACAGTATTATATTTATCTTTAATTAAAAGAATAAAAAAAGAAATAATAACCATCACTATAATTGTAATAACTATTATTAATTTATATTTTTCAAAATAATATCTGATTTTTTGCATACTCTCCTTTCTAGTGACTTCTATATATATCATATTAGAAAAAATATTAATTTCCTTTTTGAAATTAAAAAAATGTACATTAAGTACATTTAAAGATTATTTCTAAATTCTTTTAACACTCGCAAAAACTCTTCTTGTTTTTTTATTTCTTCTGTTAACTCATTATAATCTCTTGTATTCATAATATCAAGAATATTTTCTTGTTTCCTAACTTTAGGATATTCTAACTTTGTATCCATAACACCATATATTGGCGATATAAACTCACTTTGCTTAAATTTCTTTGGTTCCTCTTTTTTAGAATCGTGAGATATTGTTTCTATTGCTTCTTTTACCATTTCTGGTGTAACGGAACTTTCATCACTTTCAATATTAATTGGTTCGTCAATTAAATTTTCAACAAAGTTTACATCAGATTCCTCATCATCGATAACTTCTATTTTTCCTGTTTTTACACTATCTACTAATTCTTTATAACTTATAATAGCTTGCTTTTCTTGTTCTTCTTCAAATCTTTTTACGACCTCTTCAGGTTTTACTTCCATATCTTGTTGCATCTTTTTTATGATATTATCAAGTTCACTTGGCTTTTCTTCAATTTTTTCAAGTTCACTTTCCGTTTTTTCAGCTTCTATAAAGTCATTTTTGATTTTCTTTCTATTATTTTTATTTGAAGCCATAATTATTAATATACAAGTTAATATTATAAGACCGACAACTATGCAAATATAAAGATAAATATTTGAAACTATAAAATTAAGTATTTCATACATATTACCACTCCGCTATTTTTAAATTTTGTTTACATTATCTATTTTAGCATAGATAAATTTGTTTTTAAATAGTTTTATTACATTAAAAATAATTTTTTTAAAAATTTAATTTTATTTATTATTTTATTATGTATTTACTAGTGTAAATATTTACACTTTTATTCAAAAGATTAAGATAAAGTTACACCTTTTATTTTTCCACTGTCGATTAGTTTTTTTGCATTTTCATATGTTATTATATTGTTATCAATCATAGCTTTTAGTGCTTTACTATTAAATTCATCTATATTATTTGTATTTTCATATTCCTCTTTTAAATCATTTATTTCTTTAAATACAACAATTGACTTATCACAAACTTGTCTTAATACTGGAGTCTTTTCAAGTATAGCATTCCCAACATTTGATTCTTTTATTATATTTATATTAAACATAGGTAGATTTAAAATGTAAAGAATAATAAATACATATATGATTGATTCCAATGCACCAAGTACTAATCCAAGTATTTTTGATGGAATACCAAGTATTATAGTCATATTTAATAATGTTTCAAATATCTTAGTTAACTTCAATAGAATTTTAAATACAATTGTTAGTACAAAAAACACAATGAAAAATGCAATAACCTCATATAACAATATATTAAGTACAGTTATATCTTTAAATATTCCACCAAAATTGAAAAAAGGAAAATGATTATATAAAAATACACTTACTGGATTTTTCAATAAAAATGATAATATTATTATTAAAAATACACCTACAAAAGATACAAGTTCTCTTGTAAATCCTCTTTTAAATCCTAAAAGAGCTCCAAATAATATAAAAATTATAATTACTATATCTGCTATGTTCATTCTATCACCCATGTTAATTATATTATATTTTTTTACAAAAATAAAGTAATTTATAAATTTTTGTGATAAAATTATCTTGGTGATGTTATGCAAAAAAATAATGTAGTATCATTTGTTGCGAGTGAGAAAACTCAAGAATTAATGAGTAAAGAATTGAATTGGTGCAAAAGAGAAAAAACGCCACAATACGCTAAATGGCAAGCTAAGGATGGAGATACAGTCATTACTTTATATGAATCAGGTAAAGTTGTATTTCAAGGGAAAGATGCTGATTTAGCAAGTGACTTTTGGCTTGAAACCGAAAAAATAAATAGTGGTAAAGTAAGCGTAAAGTCAAGTAAAAACAAGGATTCAAAAAAAATACCTCAAGTAAATCCTAAAATATATTACACTTCTAGTATTGGCTCAGATGAAGTTGGAACTGGAGACTATTTTGGCCCTATTGTTGTTACAGCTTGCTATGTAGAAAAAGAAAATATAAGTTTTTTGGAAGAAATTGGCGTTAAAGATTCTAAAAAATTGACAGATAATGACATTTTAAATATTGTACCTAAATTTATTAATAAAATTGATTATGAATCTATAATATTGAATAATAAAGATTATAATAAATATTATTCAAAAGAAATAAATATGAATAAAATCAAAGCAATACTACATAATAAAGTTTTATATAAACTTAAAAATAAAATTTCTAATTACGAATATATTATCATAGATGAATTTGCAAAAAGAGATACATATTTTAATTACTTAAAAGATTCATCTAATGTAGTTATGGATATTACTTTTTTTACTAAAGGTGAAGATAAACATCTATCTGTTGCATGTGCTTCTTTAATAAGTAGATATATTTTTATCAAAGAAATGGATAAAATTTCAAAAAATTTAGGTATAAATATTCAAAAAGGCGCTGGTGATATTGCAACAGCTCAAGCTAAAGAAATATATGAAAAATATGGATATGAAAAATTAGAAGAAATTGCTAAACTAAATTTTAAAAATACAGAAAAAATAAAAGGTCTTATCTGACCTTTTGTTTTTGTTTAAAAAATCTATCTATTTCTATTTCTGCATTCTCTTTTGAATCTGAACCATGTACAACGTTTCTTGTTTTATCAATTCCAAATTCTCCTCTTATAGTACCTTTTGGTGCTTTAGTACTATCAGTAGGCCCCATTAATTTTCTAAATTTTGAAACAGCTTCTTCTCCACTTAAAATCATAAGTACAACCTCACTTGATAGCATATACTGTTCAACTTCAGGATAAAATGGTTTATCTGCTATATGAGCATAATGTTCTCTTAAAATTTCTTCATTTAACTTTCTTATTTCATATTTTTCGATTTTTAATCCAGAATTATAAATCATTTCAATTATTTTTGTTGTATTTTTAATTCCATCTGGTTTAATAATTGCGAAAGTTTTTTCATTTTTATCAGCAGTTATTTTAACTATTATTTCCTTATCTTCAACCATACAAACCTCCTATAAGCCTTATAATAACACTTTTTTAATAGAAAAGCAACTATTTAATAGCTGCTTTTCTTGAAAAATTAAGTCTTCCTCTTTTATCATAGCCAAGGCATTTAACTATGATTTCATCTCCTTCTTTAACTATATCTGTTACTTTTTCAACTCTTTCTGTATTAAGTTCAGAAACATGTACCATTCCTTCACATCCTGGCCATATTTCAACAAAACATCCTGAATCTATTATTTTAACAACCTTTGCATTATATATTTTTCCTTCTTCTGGAGTCCTTACTACATCTTTAATCATCTTAGCAGTTTTTTCTATTATATCTTTATCAGTATGATATATTATAACTCTACCATCATCTTCCAAATCAACTTTAACAGCATTTACATCGTTAACTTGAGTAACATTACTTGCTTCAAGAATAATTTTAGTAATCATCTCTCCACCTTTTCCTATAACTTCTTTAATCTTATTAGGATCAATTGTAAATGTCATAGTTTTTGGAGCATACTTACTAACCTCTTTTCTTGGTTCAGGTATTTGAGATGTTATTTTATCTAATATTTCCATACGAGCAACTTTTGCTTGAGCCAAAGCCTCTTTTAATATTTGCTTAGTTATACCTTTTATCTTAATATCCATTTGAAGGGCACATATTCCATCTTTCGTACCTGCCACTTTGAAGTCCATATCGCCTAAATGATCTTCCATTCCTTGAATATCTGTTAAAATAGTATAATCATCACCATAAGTAATAAGTCCCATAGCTATTCCAGCAACAGGCGCTTTAATTGGTACACCAGCTGCCATCAAACTCATACATCCAGCACATATACTAGCTTGTGATGAAGAACCATTTGATTCTAATATTTCAGATACCACACGTATAGTATAAGGGAATTCTTCTTCGCTTGGTATTACTTGTAATAAAGCTCTTTCACCTAATGCTCCATGTCCAATTTCTCTTCTACCAGGTGCTCCATATCTTCCTGTTTCACCAACACTAAATTGTGGAAAATTGTAATGTAGCATAAATCTTTTTTCAGTTTCTAAATCAAGTCCATCCAATATTTGATGTTCTCCTAAAGCACCAAGTGTTGTTACACTTAAACTTTGTGTTTCGCCACGAGTAAATAATGCTGAACCATGTGTTCTAGGTAATAAATCTATATCTGTTGATATTGGTCTTATTTCTGTCATAGTTCTTCCATCAGCTCTTAAGTGTTCTTTAACTACTATAGATCTAAATAATTCATATTCAATTTCTCCAAATACCAATTTTACACTAGTTAAAAGCTTGTCTAATTCTTCTTTTTCTAAATCTTTATTTTCACTTTCATATTTATTAACTATTTCTTCTTTTAATGAATCAATTGTATTATATTTAGTAAGTTTATCTTTTATTCTTAATGCTTCATCTAATCTTTTACTACAATATTCTTTTATCTCACATCTTAGAGTATCAGATATCTCAAGTACCTCATACTCCATTTTTCCTTCCCCAACTTCATCAATTATTTTTTTCTCAAATTCACATAATTCTTTAACAGCCTCATGCCCAAACATTAAAGCTTCAAGCATGTCATCTTCGTTAACTTCTTTAGCTCCTGCCTCAACCATGTTTATTGCGTCCATTGTACCAGCAACAGTAAGATCTATATCTGAATTATCAGATTCTTCTACCGTAGGATTAATTACAAATTTTCCATCTACTCTTCCTACTTTAACACCAGCAATAGGTCCATCAAATGGTATTTTTGATATACTTGTTGCAAGAGATGATCCAAACATTGCTGCCATTTCTGGTGAATTATCTGGATCTACTGAAAGTACGGTATTAACAATCTGTACTTCATTTTTAAAATCTTCAGGAAACATAGGTCTCATAGGTCTATCAATCATACGAGCAGCTAGTGTTGCTTGATCAGTTGGTCTACCTTCTCTTTTTATAAATCCACCTGGTATTTTACCAACAGAATATAATTTTTCTTGATATAAAACCATAAGTGGAAAAAAATCGGATAATACATTTGCAGTTTTACTTACTACAACAGTAGAAAGGACTACTGTATCTCCATATCTAACAAATACTGCACCTGTCGCTTGTTTAGCAAGTTCCCCTATTTCGACTATTAATTTTCTTCCTCTAAAATCTAATTCATATATTTTTTTCATCCTTATCACCTCTACACAATTTTTCAAATTAAAGACACTCAAAAAAGAGTGTCTACGTTTTTTTATTATTTTCTTAAGCCCAAATCTTTAACTATCTTACGATATCTTGTAACATCGTTCTTAATTAAATAGTTAAGTAAGCTTTTTCTTTGACCTACTTTATGTAGTAAACCACGTTTAGAATGATTATCTTGTGGATGTACTTTAAAGTGTTCAGTTAAAGAATTAATTTCTTCAGTAAGTATTGCAATTTGAACCTCTATAGATCCTGTATCGTTTTGATCCTTACCATATTTCTTAACTAATTCTGCTTTTTTATCTTTTGTTAAAGCCATAATTTTCTCCTTCCTAATATAAGCTTATACCTAGTAGGAAATCGGAGAATTTCCCCACCAAGAAATAAGTACAATAATAATATACACTATTTTCATAATTTATGCAAGTATTTTTATTTAACTACTATTTTTTCATTTCTATATTCTATATGAATTACTTGAATAACAGCTAGCATTAATATTAAAGATAAAGTAAAACTTCCTCCATATGATAAAAATGGAAGTGGTACACCAGTTAATGGTATTATACCAAACAATCCTCCTAAATTTATAAATATATGTAAGAAAATATAAGTTGCTGTTCCTATACATATATATTTATTTCTTAAAGGTTTTGTTTTAGTTGAAAGTTTTAATATTCTATATATTATTATTAAATATCCTAAAAATATTAATGAACATTTAAGCACTCCATTTTCTTCAGCTATAATGGCAAACACCATATCCGTATGTGGTTCTGGTATATATGAATATTTTTGAGTACTCTTACCTATTCCAACACCAGTAAGCCCTCCGTTATTAATTGCTATATATGCATTACAAACTTGATAACCAGTTCCTTCATATTTTGCGCATGGATTTGTAAAGTTATTTAATCTAGACATCTGAGTATCAGAAAGTATATATCCTGTAATACTTTTTCTTGCAATTAATAAAATAAGTAATATTCCAATTGCTATTATACTCGCTTTTGTCTTCTCTTTTGCTGATATTGGGCTAAATATAAACATTACAGCAAATATTCCAAAAAGTATTATTGCAGTCCCTAAATCCTTCTGTAAAAATACTAGTATTGGAAAAATCAAAGCAAAACCTATTATTTTCCATATTATCATGTCATGTTTTTCTTTTTTATTATTAAGTTTCTTATAGTACATTTCAAATAATACAGCCATAGTTATAATCAAAGTTGGTTTTGCAAATTCACTAGGCTGAATTTTCATAAATTTTAAATTTATCCAATTATTTGCTCCTCTTGTAGATACACCTTTTAATATTAAATAGGCATTTAAACTAAATACTATAGTATATATTATTACAATCCACTTTTTATAATTTTTTGTAGGTATATTGAGTACAAATATAAAACCTATAAAACTTATTATCAAAATTATAATATGTTTAAAGAAGAAATAAAATAAATTTGCATCTTGATTTACAACTGCCTCTCTACTAGATGCAGTAACTATATTAAGAGTACCAAAAATTATTAATGCAAGTACGGTAAAAAATAAAGTTTTATCCATATCTTTAAAAGTTTTTCCTATACTTTTCACCCTATCACCTACTCTTAATATATAATAACATATTATTTTATTTTTGTGAATACACTGGGTATTTTTAATTATCAAAATTAAAATAAACTAATAAGATATATTGACTAGATTGGAGGTTTATATGTATTACTATGGTGGTTACCAAGGATATGGTGGATATCCTTATGGTGGATGTGGATGCAACCAAGGAGGTTCTGGATATGGAACTGGATATGGTGCAGCTATTATATTAGTATTATTTATTTTACTTGTAATTGTAATAGGAGCAAGAGTATTTGATCAAAGATAAAAGGTGTTTCCCTTTTATCTTTTTTGTGCTATAATACTTGCTGGAAGTGATTTTATGTTTAAAAAATTGAATATTCTTGATGAAAAAGATCCGCATCTAAGAAAAATTAGTAAAGATGCAAAACTTCCTTTATCAAAAGAATATAAAGATACAATAGATCAAATAATAAAAGAATTAACATATAGTCAAATAGAAGAATATGAAAAAAAATATGATTTAAGGCCAGGAATGGGATTAGCATTTCCACAACTTGGAATAAATGAAAGAATTATTGTTATAGTACACGAATATGAAGATGGTAAATTCAATAATTATGTATTTGTTAATCCAAAAATTGTAAGTTATTCAACAGAAATGATAGCTGCTGAAGCTGGTGAAGGTTGCTTAAGTGTTAATCGAGAAGTTGAAGGTCATATAAAAAGATATGCAAGAGTTACCGTAGAAGGTTTCGATGTTGATGGAAATAAAATTAAAGTAAGAGCAAGAGAAGAGCTTTCGATTGCATTTCAACATGAGATAGATCATTTAAATGGAATTTTATTTTATGATAAAATTGATAAAAACAAACCATTTTATACAAATGATGAAATAAGGTTAATATAAAAATACCTCCTTAACAATTATAAGGAAGTATTTTTTTAAATAAATTTATTTTATCTTAGTTTTTTGATTTTCATCAAAACCTAAATTTGAATCATCAATACTAGTAAATTTTTTATTCAATTCATTAACTGATTTTCTTTCTAATCTAAGAGATTTTTTAGTTCTGCTTAACGAAATTTTTTTACTTTTTAATGAACGATTTAAAAATTTTATTTTTCCCTTTATGCTTTTAAGTTCTTCTTTTTCTTTTTGTAATTCTTCTTTTAGTACTTTTATAGCACTCAAAATTTCTTTTCTTGATGTATTATAAGAAATTATATTATCCCTTTTACTATCTAAAGCTTTCATAAAATTTTCATCGGTTAAAATTTCGTTAGATTTATTTTCTTTCATACCACACCTCCTACTAATTTATTTCTATAGAACTAGCTTTAAAATATCCAGTAACTCCGTAATCATTCCCTATAACATATGGGTAATTAGCGTCTTCTATTATATATAATATTTTTCTATTCCATCCTATTGCTTTTTTATTTATTGCATCATTAGAATAAGCTGAGACTGAATAAGATCCCGTAATCATAACATCATCACCTATTTTATAAGTATCATTTTTAGTATCATTTTTATATAAAGCAATTAATGTAACATCATCATTTATAATTTCACCATTATATAAATTACCATATAATGACCACCCTATAAACTCATATCCATCTTTATAAGCAACGGGCAAATCATCAATTGGATCTTCTTTTAATATTTTAACAGGGTCAATTTCATAGTTTGAATTGGTTACATAATTTACAGTTACATATTTTTCTTTAAGCCATTTTGCAGTTAATTTCATATCTTTATTTACTTTACTAGAAAAATCGTATTTTTTGCCATTATATTGCCATTCAATAAATACATAACCTTCTTTTTCTGGCTTTATAGGTTCTTTTATTAAATCACCTTTTTTTATATATTGCGTTAATATCTGTTCATCTGTACCAGTTTCAAAAGAAATTTCGTATTTATCTTTATAATAATATATAGATAATCCTATTAAAAATAAAAATACTACTATAATTAAAATCATAATAATTAATCTTTTTTTACTCATAGTACCACCTGAACAGGTACATATTATACATTCTTTTTGATATATTGTCAAATTACAGAATATATTTTATTATGAGAAAAATTACATATATATTTTTATTTTGTTTTTTTATTACTTTTATGTTAATTAATTCATTTGAGATAATTGAAAGTATCAGATTATCATTTAAAATATGTATAAATAATTTATTTCCAACTTTAATACCTTTTATGTTACTTTCAAACATTCTTATTAATTATGATTTTATATATGATATAAGCTATATATTAAGCCCACTCATGAAAAAATTTAAAGTGAATAAAAATTGTGCTTTTGCATTTGTTATGAGTATTTTAAGTGGAACTCCTAGTAATAGTGTATATTTATTAGATTTATATAAAAATAATTTAATAAATATAAATGATTTAAAAAAATGTTTAAATTTCTGTCATTTTAATAACCCAATATTCATTCTTGGTACTGTTGGATATACATTTTTGCATGATAAAAGGCTTGGTCTTATAATTTTAATAAGTCATTATATTTCAAGTTTTATGATTGGATTTTTAGGTAAAAGCGATTCAAAAAATACATATGCTGAAATAAATAGTAAAAATAAAAAAAACTTTGTATCAGTTTTAAAAGAATCCATAAATTCAACTATTGATACACTACTTTTAATTTTAGGAATTATAACAACATTTTTAATAATTACATGTCTTGTTAACAAAATATTAAATATTAACGCTAATTTTAAATTTATATATGGTATTATTGAAATCACACAAGGATTAAAATATTTATCATTATCAAATCTAAATATTACTGTTAAGGCGGCTATAGCTTCATTTTTAATTTCATTTGGTGGCTTTTGTATACATATGCAAGTTTTTAGTATTATAGACAATAAAAAAGTAAGGTATTTACCCTACTTGATTAGCAGAATTTTTGGTGGATTACTATCATCAATAATAACAATTATTCTTATAAACTTATTTTATTAGAATTATATTGATATATTATATTTGCTCCAAAATTGCCACTATAAAATTTATTTTTTATAGGTATTTTTATTACCAGCATACTATCATAACTATTTAGATCATTACTTAATGTATATTCTTTTTCAACAGTAGGATTAATAATACTACTATCTTCACTCAATTTGTATACGTAATTATCAAAAGTTATCTTATCTTTGGTTACATTTAATCTTTTAATTGAACCATCACTAAAATTAAAATCATAACAAAAATCACTTTCATTGCAAGATTTATAAGATATTAAATTATCCTTTTTAAATGCTTCATTTAAAACTTTATTTAAATTCCCTTGATTTATTAAAAGATTAGTTTTTACATTTGATTCGCTATATATATTTTTAATTAAGACAAGCAAGTTCATTAATAATATTACAATTACAGATACTAGTGAGAATGTGGTTATTAACTCAACCAAAGTAAAACCTTTTTTATTCATAATTTTCACCAATCCTTATAGTTGCATATTCACCATTTTTAAAACTTGCTATAATCCTATATTTTTGAGTTCCCGTTTCATTAATTTTAGATATAAATTTACTAAAATCATCATCGACAGATAAATCAATACCACTAACATTATTAGTTGTAACATAAAGATGTGATATATTTTCTAATTCCAATAATTTTTTACAATATTCATTATTATTAAGTAAAGAGCAATCGGTTATATCTGCATATCTATTTTTATTAACTTCATCAAGAATTAAAGGCAGGTTAATATCAAGTTCGAAAAATTCCTCTATATCTATTAATGAGTATAGTCCAGTTACAGTATTATATTTGTATGATTCATAATAATTTCTACTAAGATTATTAAATTGAATATATAAAAAAACAAGAACACCTGCAACAAAAGCAGTAACTATTAAAGTCTCAACTAAAACAAAGCCTTTATTAGAATCTTTTTTCACAAATACCTCCTTATTATCTTGAAATTATTATAATAATATTATATAATACATTTAGGATAAAATCTAGTCCTAAATAGGATAAAAAAGGGTGATAATATGTTAAAATTTTTTGATTTTGAAAAAACTCCTGTTGTAGAAATTGTAAATGAAATATTAGTTGATGCCTCAAAAAGAGGTGCTTCGGATATTCATTTTGATCCATATGATAATTATATAAAAGCTAGAATAAGAATAGATGGTGAATTGACTGATTATACAGAGATACCAAATACTATAGCTAAAAATTTGATTACACGTATAAAAATTATTTCTGGTATGAATATAACAGAGTCAAGATTACCACAAGATGGAGCAATTAAAGCTACCCTTGAAGATATTGATCTTGATCTTCGTGTTTCTGCAATTCCTACTAATAAGGGTGAAAAAATTGTTATACGTATTTTAGATTATTCGCTTAGTTTATCTGGCCTTGAAAATCTGGGCTTTAGTCCTGAAAATTATAAAAAAGTAGTAAAAATGATTTCTATGCCAAATGGCATTGTACTTGTAACTGGTGCAACTGGTAGTGGTAAAACAACTACATTGTATTCAATTTTACAAAGATTAAATAAAGAAAATACAAATATAATATCTGTAGAAGACCCTATAGAAATGGATATTGAAGGTGTTAATCAAATTCAGACTAATAGTGAAATTGGTCTTGATTTTGCAACTGTATTAAGATCTATATTACGTCAAGATCCAAATATTATAATGATTGGAGAAATACGTGATACCGAAACTGCAAAGATTGCAGTAAGAGCTTCAATCACAGGTCATTTAGTACTTTCTACAATACATACAAATGACTCATTAAATACAATTGAGCGTTTACTTGATATGGAAGTAGAAAGATATTTACTTGCTAGTGCACTAACAGGTATCATATCTCAAAAACTTGCACGTAAACTTTGCCCACATTGTAAAAAATTAAGACCAACCAACGAATATGAAAAAAGTTTAATAAAGAATGTTACTGGATTAGATGTTAACGAAATTTATACAGCTGTCGGATGTGATAAATGTAAAAATGGATATAGTGGTCGTATCGCAATACATGAGATACTTTTAATAGATCAAAGTATTAAAGATGCTATAAGTTCAAATGTAAAAAAAGATGAATTAAGACATTTAGTATATAGTAGTGATGTAACTTCCCTACTACACGATGGTATAAATAAAGTCTTAAATGGACTTACTACACTTGAAGAACTATTAAAGCTTATAGAACTTGAAGATGATGAAAATATTAAATCAACGGGCTTAAAAAACGCTATAAAAGTTAATGATATTACAAAAGATAAAGATTATCAAAAAAATTTGGATGATACAATTATAGTCGATAAATCCATATTTGAAGATAATAAAAATAAAGTTATAGACCAAGAAATAAAATCAGATGAAAAATCTATTGAGAAAAATGATATAAAAGAGGATAACAAAGATTCAAATAAAAAAACAATTAAATCATCATTTTTCTCATCAAAGAAAAATATATTTAAATAAAAAACAAAACGACATAATAGTCGTTTTATTTTATAATTCTTTTCCACAGTTTGGGCAAAACTTTGAATTTACATCTACTTCGTTACCACAATTTGAACAGAAACGTTTATCAGTTACATCTGGTTTTTTAGTTCCACAGTTTGTACAAAAATTTCCAACTATAACATTTCCACAATTTGGACATATAATATCACTTTTTGACTCTTCTTTTATTAAACCATCTGATACATTCATACTTTCCATTTTTTTCTGTTCTTGAGATTGAGTCGATATATTAGCACCAAACATAGAACCGCCTTGGTTTATCATTCCTAGACCCATAAACCCATTCAAAGCACCTTGTGAATTATTTGCAGCACTTTTAATTGCTTCACTAGCAGCAGCATTTGCTCTTGCTCCTTGCATCTCAGGATTCATAGCATATAGTCTATCATTTTGAGCATTTTTTATTACATTAGCTGATTCATCCGTCGGTGTTACACTTGCAATTGAAACTCTAACTACATTAATTCCTTGAGATCCCCAAGTAGCATCTAAACACTCTTTTACAGCTTGACTTATCTCGTCAACTGCACCTGGTAACATATCATAAGATATTTTTTGCATTGCGACTTTTGCAAGTGCTGGATTTAATGCTTGAAGAAAATCTGCTAAAAAACTATTTTGGAAATTTTCATCTATAACATAATCATCTTCTACATTTCCACCATATGTATGATAAAAAGCAATTGGATCTGTTACTTGGAATACATATTCACCGTAACATCTAATATCCAAAGTCATACCAAATTCACTATCTCTAAATGCAATTGGTACAGGCGTTCCAAATTTATTTCCTTTTATATATCTTGTATTTACAAAATATACTCTATCATCATGTGTAGGTATACCCCCACTTTTGAATCTTTCACCAAATTTTTTAAAAGAATCTATTAAACCTTTCCCAAATCCTCCATAAAACATTGATGGCTCTGTTCCTTTATCAAATGTATAGTATCCAGCTTCTGCTGTGAAATCCGTTATTTTGCCATCCTGTACTACTATTAAAAACTGATCTTCTCCTACTACTATTTTACTACCATTAGTTATTATATTTTCACTGCCTTTAGTATTAGATCCACCTTTTTTAGGCATCCCTTTTCTCATAAGTACAGTATCTTCCATTCTAGGACAATATATATACTCTAACCATTCATCAGCAAGTGTGCTTGAAGCACTTGATACCATTGCTTTAATTAAACCCATTTTATCAACTCCTATCATTATATTTATTATATAATAAAATTTATTTAAAATCAATTAATATTATACTAATTTTTATATTATAATAAAAGAAAAAAATTGATATAAAATATCAATTTATGGATTAAGTCTAGTAGGCCCTCTATATATTAAAGTAGCTTCTCTAATATTATCTATTTCAAATATTCTCATCATTATTCTAGCAAGGCCTACACCATATCCTCCATGTGGAGGACATCCATATTTAAAGAAATCCAAGTAAAAATCTAAATCTTTAGGATTAATACCTTTTTCTATAATTTGACTTTTTAATACATCATATCTATGCTCTCTTTGTGCTCCACTTGTAATTTCAACACCTTTAAATAACAAGTCATAAGTTTGTGTTACTCCATTTTCGTCTTTCATTACATAAAAACTTCTTGCCTCATATGGATAATTAGTTATAAATATAAAATCGCTAGAATATTTATCATGTGCATATTTACACATAAGTTCTTCTTCTTTTCTTTCAAAGTCATTAGGATTTTCACCTACATAATTGTATTCTTCTTTCATAATTTTTTTAGCATCGTAAAAATTGATTCTAGGAAATTTTGCTTTAACATCACTTACTTCCACATTAAATACTTCTTTTATTTTTTCACCATATTTTTCTTTTAGCTTTGTCATAAAGTATTTAATCCAGTTTTCTTCTTCATCCATAACATCTGAAACAGAATTTATCCAAGATATTTCACAGTCTAACATAACAATTTCAGAAGCATGATAACTAGTGTGAGAATTTTCAGCCCTAAATACAGGCCCTATTTCAAAAACTTTATCAAAATTTGATGCCATAGTCATCTGTTTATAAAACTGTGGTGATTGTGAAAGGCAGGCTTTTTCTCCAAAATAATCAAGTTTAAATGTTTCCGCACCTGATTCAGCTGCTTGAGCGCTTATTTTTGGAGTATGAATTTCTTTATATCCATTATTATACCAATATTCTCTCATCATTTGTTCAATATAAGATTCACATTCAAAAAGTAAAAGATTATCTTCTCTTCTTAAATCCAAAAATCTCCAATCTAGTCTAGTTTCTCTTAATGCATTATCTTTTGATTTAATATCGATTGGTAATTCTTTATCAGATTTTGATGTAACTATAATCTCGCTTGGTATAAGTTCCATACCATTTAATTTAACTTTAGGATTTTCCATTACTTTGCATTTTACTTTTACAGTACTTTCCAAAGTTAAATTAGAAATAAGTTCAATCATATCTTTATTTTTTTCATCTGATTTTTCTATAGTTATTTGAACTTTTCCTGTAGAATCTTTAAGTATTACAAATTGTACCCATTGTAAATCTCTTATATTATCTATAAATCCACTTATCTCGATTTCTTGATTAAAATAATTTTTTAATTCACTTACATAAATTTTTTTCATATGTCCTCCTTAAAACAAAAAATCCATAAATACAAGGACGAATTTATCGTGGTGCCACCTTGCTTTATAGATTTATATCTAACTTTAAACTTTTAACGCAGTTACTCGATTATTTATAGTTTGATGTCTTTCTATATAAATATTTATTAGTTCACACCTAGCACTAACTCTCTTTAAAATATTTTATATATACTCTTTCAAACAAATATATTATTTATTTAAATTTTAATTTGGTGACCCGTAAGGGATTCGGACCCTTGAATGTAGCCTTGAGAGGGCTATGTGTTAAGCCACTTCACCAACGGGCCAAATGTTACAAATGTAACATATTCATTTTAACACAAATTAATTTTTATTACAATACTAATTATATCATTTATGCCTCAATGACAAAATCAAAGCTTTACTTTTATCTTTTTTAATGCAATCAAAACAGTTTATTAATAACTGTCTACTTATTTTATCAAATTTATGTATATCTAAATAGTCTTTTGATTCAATATGCTTATGAAATTCATAATTTATATGTTCAATAACAGGATCATTAAGTAGCACAAAAGAAGCTCTCAATAAACATTGTCTTAAAACAGAAGATAATGATTCCTTTAAATCACCATAAATCATATCGCCAGTATCAAGTAATTTATATATTTGATAAAGACATACATCTACATTGTATGAATCCTTTAACAATTCATACATGTTGCCATCAATTCCAATTAAATCAGCAGTAACTTTAGAATTAATATATAAATTTTGATCTATTTCAAAATTTCTTGAAATCAAGTTTTTTTCAACTTCATTATCTATATATGCTAGATGATATTTAATAGCAAGTAAATATTTTTTAATATTATAATAATTTTCTTTTTTTTGCAATTCATTAACTATGTATATAAAAGCATTTAATAAATCGCTATATATAGATCTACTAATTTGCTCATTAAAATAAAAAGAATCCTGAACTACTTTATCAGCATCATCTATTCCTATTTTTTTTAAGAAAGTTATAATTTCCTCACAAGAGTCTAAGTTATTACTAATATCATCTTTAGATAATGAAATTTTTTTATTTAGTGCGCTAATTATTCTTCTTATAAGCGAATTTTCATAATTTAATTCAACTACACTTTCTATATTATTACCATTATTATTTAATCTATTTTTAATTAAATATTCTCTCCATTCAACCATTTTTGGTGTTGTTAAATTATATTTTTCATATTCTTGTTTTTCTAAATCTAATTTTTCTTTTAAACTAGACATTAAATCATTATATTGACTTGAATTTTTATTTTCGCTTACTTCAATTTTATACATTTCTTTATAAATATCACTAATATATAAATTAGAAATTGATTTTATTAAAGAATTAATTTCTTTTACATCAATATATTTCGACATATTATCACTCCAAAACTATTAATTATAATATCACAACTAATAATTTTTTACAAATATATTGACTTTTAATTATATATTTGTTAATAATTAATTAGGTGGTTTTATGGATTTTATAAATGTTTTAACAACTAATATTAGAGATGAACTTGTAAATGAATATATGAATTTGCAAGAAAAATTTTTCCATTATGGAAAAGATTTAGAATTAGTAAATAATTTTGAAGACGAATTTTATGATGATTTTGAAAGCGAAATTTTTCTAAAAATATATGATTATGTATTAAAATCACCTTATAAAAATATTATATTTTTAATTTTAATTAATGATTCTTATAATTATTTATCTGAAAAGGACAACTTAATAAAGTACGAAAAAAACACTTTGAAATATATAAACAGCAATGATATAGCAACAATATTTGAAAGACTTATTTTAGATAAACAATTTTTTATTGAAATGTCTGTATTGTTTTTTGAATACAATTTCGATATGGATCAAAAACGAAAAGATCATTCTTCTAATCATAAACAATTAAAATATTTTAAATTATTTATGCTAGATAAAATGCAAATAGAAATAAATAAAAGAGGCTATTAGGCCTCTATTTTATTAAATCTTTGTTTTATTTTATCTACACCAAGCAAAGACATAATTTCAAATAAATCTGGTGTATTGGATTTACTTGTTAAAGCTACTCTTAATACAGTGGATACATCAGCAACATTACCTTTGAAAGCTTCTTTATTTTTTTTATATTCTTTCATGTTTGATGCATATCCTAATTCATCACACATAAGTTTTATATTATTAAACCAATTATCTTTATCAGTTAAATCTATATATTTTTCCATATATGTATCTAAAATATTTTTAATTTCCTTTTTATCTGTTACATTTTTCCATTCATAATCTTTTTCTTTATTATAAAATATATCATCATACATATACCATATTAAAGATTCTATATCTGAATATTTTGCTATATCTTTTCTAGGATTTTCTTTTTCTCTTTCTATATTTATTATACTTTTATAATATTCTTTATCCTTTAAAATTAAATCTTTTAAAGACTCACTATGTTTATTTGCCCAAGCAAGTGATTCTTCACATAACTGTTCTTTAGTCATTTTAGATATTATATTTTTAGAAATATCTTCTAATTTCATTAAATCATATAATGCTCCACTAGTTGACATTTTATCTGCACTAAAAGTAAAATCTGTAAATTTCTTATCTGGATTTTCTTGATGCCACTCCTCATAATTAGAATTAATTATTGTCATAAGTGATTCTATTACTGCAATTTTAGGATATCCTAACTTATCGTAATAGCTCATACTTGCTTCAGGATCTTTTCTTTTACTTATTTTACGAAGTGAATCTCCCTCTTTTTTCATAATTAAAGGTGTATGTATATATTTTGGTGCTTCAAATCCAAAAGCTTCAAACATCTCTATATGTTTAGGAGCACTTGGTAGCCATTCTTCTCCCCTTACAACGTGCGTAGTTCTCATCAAATGATCATCTACTACATGCGCAAAATGATAAGTTGGAAGCATATTTTCACTTTTCATAATTATTTCATCTATATCATTTTCGTTTAAATAAAGTTTTCCTTGTCTTAAATCATCAAATACAAATTTATTATCAAAGTTTCCATTACTTCTGAATCTTATTACGTATTTTTCACCATTTTTTATTTTTTCAATTGCTTCTTCTATAGATAATCTTGAACATCTAGCAAATCTACCATGATAACCAGTTCTAATTTTCATAGTTTCTTGATTTTCTCTCATTAAATCAAGTTCTTCTTTTGTACAAAAGCAAGGATATGCTCTTCCTATTTCAATTAAATGTTTAATAAACGCATGGTATATTTCTTTTCTTTCACTTTGTATATATGGGCCATAATTACCTATCATTTTTCCATTATATTCATATTCATCTGGAGTAAGATTATAACTATTTAAAGTATCCATAATAAGTTCTAAGGCACCATCTATTTCACGAGCTTTATCTGTATCTTCATTTCTTAAATAAAATACCCCACCAGATCTTTTAGCTATTACATAATCAATTAAAGCTTGAAAAAGTCCCCCTAAATGCATAAATCCTGTTGGTGATGGCGCAAATCTTGATACAATCGCACCATCAGGTAAATTTCTTTTTGGATATTCTTTTTCATAATCTTCTATAGTCTTTGTAATATTTGGAAATATAGCATTAGCTAAATCTTTATTAGTCATAAAACCTTCCTTTCACGCTTTAATGATTATAGCAAAATTTATATGTTTTGTAAATCATTTTTTATTCCTTTTATAATTAAACATATATTGTATAGCAAGCCCACTATACTCTTTATATTTATCAAATGTAAACTTTCTTATATTTTTTTCTCCTTCAATATTATAATCATCTTTCATAAATTTTTTTACCCACGTATCAACAGGATATACATCAAATTTTTGATATGCAAAAAGCAAAATACAAGAAGCAACTTTCATACCAATTCCTTTAAAATTCATAAGATATTTTAAAGCATCTTCGCTATTCATATTGTAAATAAGATTTAAATCTAATTTATTATTCTTTACATTATTTACTATTTCATATAAATATTTATCCCTAAAGCCTACTTTGCATGCTTTAAAATCATCGATAGATAATTTAGATAATTTTTCAACACTTGGAAACAAATAATATTCTTTATCTTCAAACATTACTTTTTCACCATAATTTTTAGAAATTAAATTTAAAGAGTTTGCTATTGAAGGAACCCTATTGTTTTGTGATATTATATATGAAATTAAAGTTTCAAATGGGTCTTGATGAATCATTTTAAGTCCCTTACTAAAGATTATAGCATCTGTCAACTTTTTATCTTTGTCAAGTATAAATTTTTCTATTTCTTCATAATTCCTATTAAGATCAAAATAGTCTTCTATTACATCTTTTAAATTATCCTCATTATTTGATGTTATATTTATATAATCATTATCTAAAACTAATTTTATAACTCTATCTTTTAATATAATTATAAATCCATCATCAATTTTATATCTAAATATTTGCCCACAAGTAATTGTTTTTTCTAAATCAAAATTATTTTTAATTTTTAACATATTTACACATCCAAACTATATATTTTTTTTGATACTACTTTACTATTTTTCTTTTTATAATTTTCTTCTAAATATTCATAATA
>CANRAH010000011.1 GCA_947628565.1 uncultured Bacilli bacterium | reverse complement strand
GCCAATACGTTAAATTTGATTTAGTAAGAACCGATAAAGGGTTACAAGCTAAAAATGTAGTAGAAATAAAAACTGCGCTAGTGTAGTTTTTTTGTATTGCTAATTTCATATTATTTTCATCTTAAACTGCGTAAAATGTGATATAATAAATATATAGAAAGATGAGGATTGATTATATGAAATTTAATATTCATGGGAAAAAAATAGAAGTAACAGAAGCTATTAAAAGTTATATTGAGGAAAAAATTGGAAGATTAGATAAATACTTTGAAACTCCAGAAGATATTACAGCTACTGTATTGATAAAATTAAGAGGTGTAGAACAAGTAGTTGAAGTAACAATAAACGCAAATAAATTTATTTTAAGAGGTGAAGAAGGAAGTAAAGATCTTTATGCATCTATAGATAAAGTATCTGATAAAATAGAACGTCAAATAAGGAAAAACAAAACAAGAATGAAGAAAAAAAACATAGATACTTACAAAGAATTTGTTTTGGAATTTGATGAAAAGGAACAAAATGACAATGATATTGTTAAAAGAAAAACTATCGATGATAAACCTATGAATGAAGAAGAAGCAATCTTACAAATGGAACTTTTAGGGCATGAATTTTTTGCATTTAAAAATGATCAAACTGGTAAAGTTAATATTTTATATAGAAGAAAAGATGGAAATTATGGAATATTAGAAATAAAATAGGTTTATAAGCCTATTTTTTGTATTTATACTGTTAATTTTTCATAATATTTGATAAAATATAGATATATGCAAAGGAGAGTAAAACATGAAGTTATTTAAAAAGATATTTAATCATGAATATAAAGAATTAGAAAAATTTAAAAAAATTGCTGATGAAATTGTTGCTTTGGATGAGGAATATTCAAAATTATCAGATAAAAAGCTTAAAGCTAAAACAGAAGAATTTAAAGAAAGACTTAAAAATGGAGAGTCATTAGAAGATATAAAAGTTGAGGCCTTCGCAACAGCAAGGGAAGCGTCTTATAGAGTTATCGGTGAAAAACCTTATTATGTTCAAGTTTTAGGTGGGCTTGCAATACATTATGGTAATATTGCTGAAATGAAAACAGGTGAAGGAAAAACTTTGACATCAACGATGCCTGCATATTTGAATGCTCTTACAGGTAATGGAGTGCATATTATAACAGTTAATGAGTATTTGGCAGATCGTGATGCAAATTGGATGGGAGAAATTTATAGATTTTTAGGTCTTACTGTAGGTGTAAATTTAAGAGAATTATCACCAAAAGAAAAAAAAGAAGTATATAACTGTGATATTCTTTATTCAACAAACAATGAAATTGGATTCGATTATTTAAGAGATAATATGGTAATAAAAGCTTCAGATAGAGTTGCTCGCGATTACAATTTTGCAATTATAGATGAAGTTGATTCTGTTTTAATTGATGAGGCAAGAACTCCATTGATTATATCTGGTGGATTTATGAAATCTGCAAATATGTATATACAGGCCGACAGATTTGCTAAAAGCTTGAAAGAAAATAGTGGGTATATATATGATGAAAAGACAAAAGCAGTATCTTTAGATCCAGAAGGAATAACTAAAGCAGAGAAAGTATTTAATGTTGAAAATTTATATGATATTAAAAATACAACGTTAGTGCATTTTATAAACCAAGCATTAAAGGCTAACTATGCTATGAAAGTAGATGTAGATTATGTTGTTAATGATGGCAAAATAGTAATCGTAGATCCGTTTACAGGACGATTAATGCAAGGAAGGAATTATTCTGATGGATTACATCAAGCAATTGAAGCAAAAGAAGGAGTACAAATTAATGAGGAAACCAAGACTTTAGCTACAATAACATTCCAAAATTTATTTAGAATGTATAAAAAATTATCTGGAATGACTGGTACTGCAAAGACAGAAGAAGAAGAATTTAGAGATATATATAATATGTATGTTATAACAATTCCAACGAACAAGCCAGTAATTAGAAAAGATTACGGAGATTTATTATTTGCAACAAAAGAGGGAAAATATAAAGCCATAGTAAATGAAATAAAAGAGAGACATCAAACAGGGCAACCAATATTAGTTGGAACTGTTGCTGTAGAAACAAGTGAACTTATAAGTGAAAAATTGAAAAAAATGAAAATTCCTCATGAAGTATTAAATGCTAAAAACCATGCAAGAGAAGCAGAAATAATTGCTAAGGCTGGTGAAAAAGGAGCTGTAACAATCGCCACTAATATGGCTGGTCGTGGAACAGACATAAAATTAACTGATGAAGTAAAAAATTTAGGTGGATTATTTGTAATAGGTACTGAAAGACATGAATCAAGAAGAATTGATAACCAATTAAGAGGACGTTCTGGACGTCAAGGCGATCCAGGAGAAAGTCAATTTTGTGTTTCATTTGAGGATGATTTAATGGTTAGATTTGGAACAGATAGAGCAAAATTAATGCTACAAAGAGTTGGCTTTAGTGATGATGTATCAATAAGAAATAAAATGTTATCTAATTCTATTGAATCTGCACAAAAAAGAGTTGAAGGAAACAATTTTGACCTTAGAAAAACTTTGCTTGAATATGATAATGTAATAAATGAACAAAGATCTATTATATATGAAAAAAGAAATCAAATATTAGATTTAGATACAGTAACTGATATAAGAGATGAAATGTTTAAAAATTATGTTACTGATATCGTATATTCACATTTAAATAAAGATAGTAATTTAAGTAGAAATGATAAATCAGAAATCTTGGAATCTATAAATGAGTTATTTAAAAGCAAAGTTTCATTTGACGAAATAGAATATAAAAGTTCAGATGAAATGATAGAATATTTATATCAAAAAATTATATCTGAATATAAAGATAAAACTAAAAATATTCCTGAAGAAATTTTAAATGAATTTGAAAAAGCAATAATATTAAGAGTAATTGATACATATTGGATGGAACATATAAATACAATGGCACATTTAAGGGAAGGAATTTACTTAAGAAGTTATGCTCAAAATAATCCATTACGTGAATATCAAACAGAAGGATATGAACTTTTTGATGAATTATTAGCTAGAATTGATGCTCAATCAACTACCTATTTATTAAAAGCAGAAGTAAGACAAAATAGTGAAAGAAAAAAGGTTGCTGAAGGAGTAACCAATGAAAGTAGTGGAAAAGAAAAAAAGGCTACACCAAAAAGAGTAAATAAGATTGGAAGAAATGAGCCTTGCCCTTGTGGAAGTGGCAAAAAGTACAAAAATTGCTGTGGTAAATAACATCTATCCCTTATAAATAAAGGATTCAAAAGAAAATACAAGAAGTTAGAATTACTATAAAAGTTGAAAAATAATGCATTTTGTTTGCAAATTGTTTGCAAACAAGTTAAATGTTTGCAAAAATCAGTATGAACCCTTTTAAATAAAGGAATATACCAATGTAAACAATTAGAATATTTAAATTGAAGGAGATATATATGGAAAAAGAAATTTTAGAAAAGATAAAACAAGAGTTTAGCGAAACTAAGCTTTGGCTAGAGACTGATTTAGCTGAAATGGAAGAATTAGAAAAAAATCCAATTGTTGCAAGATATGCTCGTTTAGTAAAATTAAAATGCGAATTAGATCATGGATTAAGTTTAGATTCTGATGATGCAATAGTAAGGCATGCATTTTGGAAATATGCACAAGGAAGCATTAAGGAAACAAATGATATTTGGTTTTTACTAGGTGAATACACTCCTGATTCTTATAGAGAATGTTATGGTGAAACTGCTGAAGAATCTGATGTTTTAGTTTATATAAATCTTGAAAATGAATTTATGTACCAAACAATTGGATTAGACGAGCAAAAAAGTTTTGAGGCATGTCATAGAGTAATTAAAAGTGAACGTCAAGAAAATTGGAGAATGTATTATAAAATAAGAAATGAATTTTTTGCGAGCTGTATAAATGTTGGCCAAGATATAGCTGTCCAAAAGGTTTTAAATAAAAATAAGAAAAATCAGTAAACGGATGCAAACAATGTTTGCAAAATGTTTGCAAATGAAAAAGTATTCATAGTAACAATAATAACACAAATACTATAAATACCAATGTTCCTAGTCTTTATATTATTGGAAATAAAAATAATATGATAAATACCATAAATACTATAAATACTGGAGTATGCCCAACAAGTGGCTCAGGGAAAAAACATAAAAATTGCTGTGGAAAATAGTAGGTCTTATAAGGACTTGCGAGGCATAGGGTTTTGAAAAAATCATAAAAAACCCCCAAAAATGCCAAAAAAGCCGTAAAATCAGGGGTTTCCCAATGGGAACATTTTATGATAATATTTTAAGTGTATTAAATTTTTTCTATACAGACAAATAGTTAAAATGTATTTATAGGAGGTAATACATTATGATAAAACCTAGCTGTTTAAAAAAGGGAGATAAAATTGCGATAGTAAGTTTATCAAGAGGATTACTTGGAATGCCATTTTGTAAACATGAATTAGAAATTGCCATTAAAAGATTAAAGAATTTCGGACTAGAACCTGTTATTATGCCAAATGCTTTAAAAGATTTGGAATATTTAGAAAAACATCCGGAAGAGAGAGCATCAGATTTAAAACAAGCATTTATGGATGACAGTATTAAAGCAATTATAACGGCAATTGGTGGTATTGATACTTATAAAACTATTCCTTATCTAATGGAAGATGAAGAATTTAAGGAAGCAGTGCGAAAACATCCTAAAATATTTACAGGTTTTTCAGATACTACTAATAATCATTTAATGTTAAATAAATTAGGTTTATCAACCTTTTATGGACCATGCTTATTAGTGGATTTAGCGGAATTAGATAATGAAATGCTACCATATACAAGACAATATTTTGAAAAATTTTTTAATGAAGAAGATGGCTTTGAAATAACATCTAGTCCTATTTGGTATGATGATCGTGAAAGTTATGGAGTATCTGAAGTTGGCAAACCAAGAATATCTCATAAAGAAGAACATGGCTTCGAAACATTAAATGGTCATGGTACTGTAACAGGAAAATTATATGGTGGATGTATAGAAAGCATATATGATGCATTAACTGGTGCTACTTTCCCTGATGAACCTATTATATACAAAAAATATGAAATATTTCCATCTGATGATGAATGGAAAGAGAAAATCCTTTTTTTGGAAACTTCAGAAATGAGAACCAATCCTGAAAATTTAGAAAAAATACTATTAGAAATAAAAGAAAGAAATATTTTTAATTTAGTTAAAGGAGTAATTGTTGGTAAACCGATTGATGAAAAATATTACTATGAATATAAAGAAGCATATAAAAAAGTATTTTCAGATTTAAAGACTCCACTTTTATATAATGTTAACTTTGGCCATTCTGTACCTAGATGTATTTTGCCATATGATGCTGAAGCAATTATAGACTTTGATGAAAAAAGAATTTATATTACTTCTAAAATTCTAGAATCAAATCAGAAATTTAAAAAGCTGTAAAAAATATAATAATATGTTAATATATCTTTGTAAGCGAATGATAATAATGTTCCCAGTTTGTTCCCATTTTATGAAATATTTATAGTAAACATAATACTATAAATACCATAAATACTATTTGTTACCAGACTCAAAATCCATTATAATATCGATAATAACGATAATACTATATATACTATATGCATTAGATTATAAGGAACTTGTGGGAGTGACCACAAGTATAAACAATGTTGTGGCAAATAAGCTCGTAAAGCCCCATAAAATAAGGGAAAAGCGAGCTTTTTCTTGTCCCAATTTTTAGGTATTTTTTGATAAAAAATCACGATTAGATAAGTTTTTTTGATTGTTTCAAAGTATATTACTTATTAAAATCTTTGATGTGATTAATCTAAATATATAAAATGTATGATATAATTAAAATGGAAGTTATCAAAAATATTATAAAAAACTTTTTAAAAAGTTATAAAAAAATAATAAGGAGTTGTTAAGATGAACAAAGATGTAATTATTGAAACAGATAGATTAATATTAAGACAATATAGATTAGAAGATGTGGATGATATAGTTGAAGGATTAAATAATCTTAATGTTTCAAAATGGTTAGCAGGAGCCCCTTATCCGTATACTAAAGAAGATGCCTTAAAATTTATTAATACATCACTAGACAATAATTTATATAATTTTGCTATAGAGTTAAAAAGTGAAAATAAAGTAATTGGAGGAACTCAATTAACAAATATAGATATACATAATGGGACTGCTGGTGGCGGCATTTGGATTAGTGAAAAATATTGGGGTAAAGGATATGGAACTGAAGCATTTGGTGCTAGAATAAAATATGCATTTGAAGTATTAGGATTACGAAGATTAGAAAATGGATATTTTAAGGAAAATGAAAAATCACATAAAATGCAATTAAGATTTGGTTATAAAGATGAAGGAATTAGAAGAAAAAAATTTGTATCAAAAGGATCAGGTAAAATTGAAGATGAATATATCACAGGATTATTAAAAGACGAATGGATAAAATAAATTAATTTTTAGATAAGTTTTTAAATAAACTGTAATAAAAAATAACATTTAAAAAGAAAAACTGTTTAGTTATTAATCCTTTTCCATATTTTATTGGTTCAAACCTTCCCGTATATAAAATTTTTGTTATAATAATTTTATTAACCTTTTAATTTCTTTCGGGTCATTTGTTTTTAAAACATAATCAAAAGTACTTTCATCAAAACTGATACTTGCTTTTTCCCTTAAATTAAATGTTTTTTCTGTTATGTTATCTCTTTTCATTGCTCTTTGCTTTCTTATGTCATATTGGATATCTAAAAGTATTTTTATATCACACATATCAAAGTATTTTGAAATTGGTAGTAATAACCAATCTAGAATAATAATTTTATCTTTATGATGACTTAAAAAATTATCGATTTCTATTTGCATATATTTCCATGTAATATCAGATAGTTTATCCATTTCATTTCGTGAATTAAAAACTATTTCACCAAGCTTTTTTCTGTCAACCCTGTTTTCTTTAATAATAGATTCTCCAAATGAATTTATTAATTCTTCTTTAACCTTTGGTAATAATAGTATACTATGTCCAACTTTATCAATATCTAAATGCACTGCTTTATTATTTGTTAATTTTATTATTTGATTTGCTAGTGTGCTTTTACCACTACCAGACTTACCACAAATACCTATAATCATACTTTTTCTCCTATCTATTTGTATTATATTACATTTTTGATATAATTAATATATATTATATTTGTCATAGCAAGAGGTTATTGTGAATATATACTTTGAATTATATAAAATCTTCTATAGCAAAAATAATACCATAAATAAGGATAATATGAGATTGTATTGTTTGTGTGGTAGTGATAGAAATATAAAAATTGTGTGGAAAATAATCCCGCAAATTCTTATAAATAAAGGAATTGTGGGATTTTTTTTGTTCTATATTATGATTTTTTAAAGTGAAAACATCGTTAAATACATTTTAGATGACGTTAAAATGTTACAAAATTTTATAAAACAAGGTTAAAATAAATGTTTAATTATGAATTTTAAATTGCGAAAATAAAACGTATCTAAAAATATTATATGAGTATTAAATAATTATTAAAAAAGATTTAAACTTCTAGATCTGAAATTAAGATCTTGACATTTTAGATCTAATTTATTATAATATTAGTGAAGGAAGAGATAATATGAAAAAGATAATTGTTAAAAAAATTAAACAAAAGGATATTGATTTCTATTCTATGGTGGCTGATCCTAGATTAGTTGCAAAATTAAGAAGAAAATATATAGCAGGTGAAAAACAGGATGTTCAAAGGCCATGGATAGAAAAAAAGGTTGGTGAAATTAGTGAATATGTTGCGGGTAAAACAAAAGTAGAGGGTAAAAAATCTCTAGGACTTATTCCAAATTCTCCGATTATTAATGTTAAGGGAGGCTTGAAAGTCCAATGTGAAGACATAACCATTAATACTAATGGAGAAACAAAAAAAGAAAAACAATATTATATTATGTTCCCAGAAACACCTGAAGAAATTTCAAAACACGAGAATGAATTAGAAATAATTGATGGACAGCATCGTATTATTGCATTTGATATTGATTACATAGATCCTACTTTTAGTAATGATACTATCTATGAAATGAATTTTAGCGTTTTTAATAACATTAGTGATAATCAAAGAAAAGAGCTTTTTATGGTTACAAATGAAAAACAAGATAAAGTTGCTACTAATTTGTTACGTTATATTAAAAAATCGTTAGGATTACTTGTTGGCGATGATGAAATAACTTATGATTTATTAGAGGCTATTAATCGTGAAAGTTCTTCACCACTTTATCAAAGAATTATGTTCGGCGCTGATAAAATAAAAAAAGGATATCAAGAAACGCAAGTTTCAAAAATATTTAAATTATATGGGGTAAAGAGATTTTATGATAGTAAAGTGATTCCTGCTTATCCTGATCCAAAGGATGCTATCAACAACTTTGTTACAATATTTAATAATTACTTGTCGTCATGGGAGGAATTATCAAATGTATCATTTCAACAACCGGGATCTGATACAATTACAAAAATTAGCGGATTAAGATATTTAATGTATGTTTTTCCAGAAATTTGTGAAAATTTAATTAATAATAAACAAAAATTATTAAAAGAGAATTTTAAAAGCTTTTTAAGTAATTATCCTGCAGCATTAGGATTAGAAAATATTAAGTGTGTTTTTTGTGATGACGTTGGTGAGAATACTGGCGATGCTGTAGAAAGAGGATTAGCATTTAGAGGAGAGGGGGCAACAATTGCTCTTGCTAAAAAAGATATACAAGTTGTATTAGGCTATGTTAGCAATGAGCAAATTGGTGGATTATTATAATGATAGAAGAAAAAGCACTTGCTATTGATGATTTATTAGAAAGAAATGGTATAACAAAAGATTTCTTTATGAATGAAACATATAAATGTATGTTAATTAGTATATTTGAAACAATTGTGTCAGAAATGACAGAAGATAATGTAAAAAAAGAACTGAAAAAAAGATACTTATGTAGTGCTAATAAAATAATAACAACTCAAAAAATAGTATATGAAAAAACTTTATGCAAATTGAACTATGAAGAAAGTAAAATACTATATAAATATCTATATGCTTATTTTACAAAAAAGAATTTAAGAAAAAAGTATGATTATTCTGTAAGATATGGCTTGATAAATAAGCAAAATGGAAAATGCAATATATGCAATCATCAAATTGATATTTTTACTTCAGAATTAGATCATATTGTCCCATGGACAATGGTTGGAGATGAACTAGGTACAAGTAATCTTCAAATGTTGTGCAAAGATTGCAATAGAAGAAAAAGTAAGAATTCGGCATACAATTTGAAAATGTTTTTAGTAAACAAATATTAGTTGTAATTTGTTACTTAAAAGTTGTAAAACCTCATGAAAATACTAAAAAGTTTAATAATTAAATTATCTTAATTTTTAAAAGATTTGTAAATTTATGATACTTTTTTTAAAATTTATATGATGATTAACAAAAAGAGTGATATAATCTGACTTAGAGGAGGTTATATTTGTGGGAGAATATATAAAAGTTGAAGTTGCTAGTTATGTAAAGCAAGGAATTGAAAACGGCACTATGATACCACGTCAAGCAGAAAAAATTTCTAGAATAATTGCAAGACAAGGACGTGTTGGTGAAACAGTTGTTTCTTGGAGTGTCGATTCAAAAGGAAATGAAATTCAAGAAAAAGTTGCTCAAGTTCAAGTTGATAAACAAACTAATCAACCTGGATGGATTGCAACAAAAGTTGACGAACGAGGAAATATTATAATAGATAATAATAATCATCCTAACCAATGGATTATTGATGATACAATTTTTAAGGAAAAATATGAGGTGGATCCAGAAAATCCTAGTTTATGTCGCCCAAAGGGTGGGACACAAATATTCGTTCAAATTCCAGACAATATTATCTTAAACCAATGGGGTTCTGATATGCAAATTGCTGCCGGTGGCTATATTAATATAACAAAGACAAATGATATGTATGGGATTTCACAAAGAGATTTTGAAGATACATATAAATTCACAGATAATTTAGAAAAAAGTGGTCCAAAGCTTTAGTAAAAGTTGTAATTTTAGATTTAAAATGTTATCATATTTAATGACATTTTTTATTGACTTTTATTTAAATAATATAAAAACTAAAATAAATATGATATAATAAACTTATAAGTGTTTGTGAACCTAAAAAACTAAAAAAGACATAAAAATTAAATATACTATATATACGGAGCTGATTTTGTGAATATAAATGATTTCTTTGAAAAATTAGTATATAATTTGGGTTTGGGTAAAATGACAGATAGACCATCAAGAATTAGCGGTGGATTAACTCATAAAATGTATAAGATAACGACTGATAAATCTAAATATATAATAAAATTATTAAACCCAAATATAATGAAAAGGCCATCAGCATTAGAAAATTTTGAAAAAGCTGATGAATATGAAGAAATATTAAAAGCAAACAATATTGATGCAATATGTGAAAAAATAGGAAGAGTATTGTCAGAAATTCATAATATTACATTAAATGAGGATACTTGAAAAGAAAAAGCCAAAAATATTAATTGCAATATTACATTAATTTAGCTAAAGATTAAAAATCTCCAATTTATGATATGTTATTTAATAAGTTAGACATATTAAATGATAGTATGAATAAGGGAAACGAAGTAGTAGATAAATTACCAAATTATATTGCTGTTTGTCATAACGATTTGGATAGTAAAAATGTTTTGTGGTTGGATGATAATTTTAAAATTATTGATTTAGAATGTTTGAGATATTTTAATCCATATTTAGAATTATTTACATCAGCTCTATGTTGGTCGGGCTATGAATCGTGTAATATTAATTTTGAATTATTCAGGGCATTTATAAACAGTTATTTTGAAAATTGAAAATTGAGTAAAAATATTGACTGGGAAGTTTTATATTATGCTAATAATGATAGATTAGAATGGCTAGAATATAATATAAAAAGAGCTTTAATGCTAGAAACTGATTCACAAGAAGAACAACAATTGGGTATTAGTGAAGTAAAAAAACAATTGATCATATTGTGTATTATCTTTTATTAAAAGATGAAATACTTAAAAATTGTTATGGAAAAGAATATAAATAAAGGAAAATTTGACAGTTTACATTAAGCATATGTAATTTACTAATTTATTTGGGAGTTGATTTTATGGAAAAAGAAAAATTTTTGTCATCAATATATCTAATAATAAGAAATGAAAAACAACAAATTTTATTGCAACGAAGACAAGGCACTAAACTTTGGCCAGGTTTTCTTGCTTTACCAGCTGGACATATAGATGCTAATGAAAATGCATATGAAGCAGCAGTAAGAGAGGCAAAAGAAGAATTAGGCATAACAATAAAAGTGGAAGATATAATTGATACTTTTGTTGTTAATAGAAAAAATAAGTCATTACCACCTTATTATGATGTTTACTTTGAAATTAGTAATTATCTTGGAAATATTAATATTATGGAACCGGAAAAATGTTCAGAATTAATATGGAGTGATATTGATAAACTACCAGAAGATGTTATAGATTTTGAAAAAGAAGCAATTAATAATAATTTGAGTGGTATAAAATTTAGTGCTACATATGCTGATAATGAGAAGAAAATTACTAAATGTATGAAAAAATAACTCAATCAAAAGTTATAGGTGATATACAATTTGTAATTTGTTTGCAGATATTAATAAGATTTAAAAAATGTTAAAGTGGGCTTGAAATTAATTCTAATAAAGCAACAGCCGGAATTATTATAAAGAAAAATAAAATTGGAATAATGCAAGCTATGGATTTTAATTATATATTTTTAGCTGATTTAACGATATATAAAGGGAGAATAGACTATAAATTCAAATTTTAATTTCATCAAATCCGATTAATTTAAACATAAAATTATTGATATAATTTCAAAAAAAGAATGACAAAGAAGATGATGATAAATTACGAGTTAACATTTAATGTTAATTCGTTTTTATTTGCTTTTATGTGAACCATATTATTAAACCAAAATTTTAATTTATATAAAGAATATTATATGAAAATATAACAATTTATGATATAATGATTATGTATAGTAAGGTTGGGGGTTTTGATGAAAGAAGTATCAGAAAATAAACGCTTATTTGGTCTAGACTTACTTAGAATATTATCCATTGTTCTTGTAGTGTCTGTACATTTTTTTCATAATACTGAATTTTATTATAATAGTATTACTGGTTTAAGTATGAGAATTCAACTTGGTATACGTAACTTTTGTATGTCCTGTGTACCTTTGTTTATTATGATAACAGGCTTTTTAAATAATAAAAAGGATTATAATAAAAAATTTTTTAAAGGCTTGTTAAATATACTTATTATATGGCTATTTTATAGCGTAATTGAGTTAATTATTTTAGGAATAAAAGATGGGAATTTATTTGCTTTAGATTTGAAAGCTGTAATATATAAAATAAGCTCTTTTAATGCATGCAATTATTCTTGGTATATTGAAATGTTTTTTGGTTTGTATTTGATGACGCCAATTTTAAATAGAGCTTATGAAAGTTTCGATGATAAATCTAAAAAAATTGTTACAGCATTATCAATTTTATTGACTATCATTCCAATTTTCACTAATGAAATGTTTGATTCTATTTTTCACATTCCTTCATATTGGACTGGAATTTATATTATTGCTTATTATTTTTGTGGTAAAAGTATAGCTTTTTTTAACCCTAAATATAATAAATTAAATTTAATAATGTTAATTGTTTTAGTTTGTATAATTGGTTTGTTTCCACTTAACAATAAAATGCCAGAGTACGAATCATTATTAATTTTTATTCAATCAAACTTATTATTTTTGTTACTATATAATGTTAATATAAATAATAAGATAGTTAGGAAAATAGCAAACTTTTTCTCTAATATTAGTTTAGATATTTATCTTGCCTCAAGTTTAATAGATGTATTTGTTTATGAATATCTATATAAATTTGTAACTAACTCAAGTCAACAAATTATAATTATATATTTTCCTATAACTGTGTTTGCATCTTTTTTCATATCATCGTTATACGCTTGCGTAAGAAAATTATTAGTAAGGATAAGATAAAAATCGAATATTTAATATTTGATTTTTTAATGCCATTATTTCAAATTTTTTTTATTTTAACTATGTTGCTTAAATAAAATAACTAGTGTATAATAATTCACAGATGTTTTTGTTGGTATATATGATAAAAATATAAACTCAGGAGGTTTAAAATGAAAAATTTTGTTCTATATGATGATACATATCTAGGACCTGGTATTTTTATTATCAATAAAAAAAATGACGAGCTTATAAAGTTTTTAAAAATATTTATTATGAATGATCAAGGCTTTCCAACCTATGGATTTAGAGCTTTTAGCATTTATGGAAAAGATGATCCTAATAAGGATTATAATGTTATAGATTTCACTTTTCAGGATAATGATGATGACAAAAATTTATATAATGCATTTAATGATTTATGCATGAATTTAAATGGTTCTCAAATTGAAACAATTGATAAATTTTATCAAGGTGGTAATTATTTTTCTTTAAAAGAAAATAATCATATAATTACTCTATCAGTTTTCAAAGATATTTATGGAGTAAAGAATGCCACAGATTTTATAGATATAACTATAGGGGATGAAATGACTTGCGATAGTTATCTGGAAGTGTCTATATTTTATAATCAATTATTAAATTTTGCTGTAAAACAAACTAAAGAAGAAGATATTAAAAAATTAGTATTTAAATATATGAAATAGTTTTATAATATCAATGTAATAATTGATAGAAAATGATATAATGTCTTTGCGCTCTATTAAAGAATATAATATATATTAAAAGATTAAACAATATTAAAAAACTTTATAATCAAAAAATAAAATTATGATAAGATAAAAACTATTGATTTAGATGGGATGTTTAATATGAATAAAGAAGAGTATTTATCATTAAAAGAAATTATTTTAGGATTACATAGTGTATTTAAAGAAAATGAATTTGAGTTACTTAAATTAAAAGAGTTATGTGTTATGGATGAAGAAATAGCTCAAGATTATAATTTCAGCGTATTTAGTCCATACAATGAACCACCAAAAATTATGTGTGATTACGAACCGAAAATGATAAAACGTTGGAAAGCTACAGATGACATTGCAAATAAAGTTTATGCTAGGACTTTTGTGACTTTAATGATTGATAACAATCAAATTTATTTTTCATCAGGGAATAGAAAATATCCTATAAAAATAAAATTTGATAATAATTTAGATAAAGCATTTTATGATCAAGCAAATTTTATTTTGAACTCTGATTTTTCAAATTATATGAAATCTAGGTATATAGAAAAAAACGATAATGATATGTATGTTGTACTCTATATAGATACAAAATATATTGAATTAAATATAATGAGAAGTAAATATATTCCAAGATCTATGGTTAAATATTTGCCTTCAAATGATACAATAAAGTTTATATCGTTTGAAAAAAATTTGGATTTATGTTCTATGAAAAAAATTTTAGATATAAATTTTAAATTTAGTGATTTAAATCCATATCACGTTAAAGTTATATCTAATAGTGATACTAGAAAAAAAGAAGTTGTCTTTTTAGGAAATATTGAAAGCTCAAATAAAAATTATTTTTCTATTAAAGATGAAGAAAAAAAATTTTTGTTAATAAAAAAATAACGATAAACTAATTGAATTTTTATAGTAATTATAATATAATTATATTGATATAATTATTAAAAGAATTGTAGCTGAAATATGCACGATATTGCAGTTAATATTACTACTCATTCAAAAGTGTAATATAAAAATTTGTAAAAAATAAAAAAAACATGTTATAATTAATTTTAGGAAAGAAGGAAGTATTTATGTCAAAAGAGAAAAAAAATACAATAATATTAACAGTTATATTGATAGTTATAGCTTTATGCATTACAGGAGTATTTACTTTTGAAAAATTAAAAGAAAATGGATATTTTGCATCAAAGGAATCTAAAGAAATAATGGAAAATTTTAATAAATACTATAATAAAAAGGATAGGACGGTAATATATTATGCAAGTTCTGAATGTGCTTGGTGCGAAAAAGTAACACCTATGCTTGAAACTATATCTGAAGATTATGATATGGACTATTACTATGTTGATACAATTAAATTAAATTCTGCTCAAAAAAAAGAAGTTATGAATAAGTTAAACATAAAAAAGCATGAGACACCAATTACTGTCATCGTTGAAAATGGTAAAGTCATTGATTCTTTCATAGGATATACAACAGGTCAAAAATATGTTGAATTTTTTAAAGAGAATGAATTGTTAGAAAGTGACGCTATTTATACACCTGAACAATATATTACTTTTGTTGATTATGATGAATATAGTAATTTGATTTCAGAAGATAAAACAAATATAATAGTTATAGGACAGACAACTTGCCCTCATTGTATAGCTATTAAGCCAGCTTTGAATTATGTAGCAAAAAATTATGAGATTCAAATTAATTATGTAAATTTAGATGATTTAACTGATTCTGAAACAGATGATTTCTTTAAAAGTCTAGAAACTTTAGGATATGATGATGAAGAATTTGTTGCAAAAGGAAGTATAGGTACACCATTAACAATAATTGTTGAAAATGGTAAAATAACAGGTTATTTCTCTGGCGAAAGAACATCATCACAATTAGTTAGAGAATTTAAAAAATTAAATTTAATTTCTTAAATAGGTGATATGAAATATGCATAGGACTTTTTCATCATTAAAAAAATTTGTAATATTTATAATAATTTTGATTTTAGTTTTTATTCTTGTTTTTATAGCTCTTAATTTAGATAATATTAAGAAAATAAATGAAATAAAAAAATTTATTACTGATGATGTTAAGGTTTTATATATAACTGATGAAAAAAATTATTCACAATATCCAGTCGAATTATTTGATAAATATGAAGTAGATTATATGTATATTGATACATCTTCTTTAAGTATTATAGAAAAGAGAAATTTGGAAAAACTTATAAACAATAAATATTTAAATACCATTATTGTAATATTTAAAGATGGAAAGATAGAAGATGCAATAATAGATTTTGAATCTAAAGAGTCTTTAAATTTGTTTTTACAAAATAACAATATAATACCTAAAGTAATTGGTAAAGTCGATGGTATAATTGATAGTATATTTAAGTATAAAGAAGCTGATTTATCATTATTATACATACCATATGATTATATTAATGGTATAGATGAGCAAGACAAAATTTTAAAAGATATATGTAACCAACTAGATATTAAATATAATATGGTAAATGCATACCTACTTAGTGAGTTTCAAAAACAAAGGTTAAATGCAATTTTAGAAGTAAGTTCTGTAGAAGATCAAATAGTAGTTCTTATTAAGGATAAGAAAATAATAGGAAATATTAGAGGCATAAAAACAAAAGATGAATATTTAAAAATATTGGATAAATATGATTTAAAAAGTACGAATGCAAGTAATTTTAATTATATTGAATATTCTAAATTGTTTGATATAATGGATTCTTTAGATAAATCTGTATTTTTAATTGGAGATGATACTAAGGAAAGTGAAGAGATTATCAATATATTAAATAAATTATCAAAAGAATATAATTTTATGATATATTATTTGACAATTCCTTCCAATGATTATCTCGACTTTGAAAATAAATTACTAGAACTTGGATATGATTCTGATATTCATATTCCTTTAGTTCTTATAGTTGAAGCAAATAATATTTTAAATTATTCTGTTGGTTTATCAGATGAAAATTATTTTATTGAAATATTTAAAGAAAGTGGAATTATAAAGTGAGGTAAAATATGGAAACAATATATAATTCAATCAAAGAATTTAAAAAGAAATATCCATCGACTATTGCTTGGAGAACAAAGCGTCATGCAAAGGTAGTGGAAAAACATTTAAATCCTGGTGAAACTATACGATATGCTTTTGCAGCACAAAGTGGATTTTCAGCATTTGATTTTTTTAATACATATGCTGTTGTGCTTACAAATAAAAGAATTATATTAGCTCAAAAAAGATTAGTATTTGGATATATATTTTTGGCAGTAACTCCAGATATGTTTAACGATTTAACTGTTAACACGGGTATTGTCTGGGGAAAAGTGAATATAGATACAGTAAAGGAAAGAATGATTTTATCTAAAATATCTAAAAGAGCTGTTGATGAGATAGAAACTGAAATTACAGAATACATGATGAACGAGAAGAAAAAGTATATTTCTATACAAAATTGAGTTTTTGTGATGTTGTATGAATAAAAAATTTAAAATACTATTTTTATTTATCTCACTTATAGTACTTATATTTCTTGTTAAAATCTCTTTAAATGTGAAATTAATTAAATATAAAATAAATTTTAATGGTAATAAAGTTTTTATTGAAGAAAGACTTAGTGATGAGTATGCAATAAAAATAAAATATTTAAATAAAGAATACATTTTGCGATTAAATAGAAATATAAGTGAAAAAAGAAAGATTGTAAGTCAAATTTATTATTTTAAAGATGATACTTATGAATGTTTACTTCCAGTTATAGATGGTAAAGTATATACAGATTTTATGTGTTATAGTGGTAATATTATTTATAACTATCATGATATATATGGCTATGATAAATTACTTGATCAATATGTTTTAGGTGTTGACATTTATAACATAGATAAATTTACTGATAATTTGAATAATGAAAAGAAAGTAAATGGAGTTAAGTTTTATACGAATAATATTAAAGATTATAATATATCTATAACGACGTATGATGGTATAATTTCATTATATGATCATGTAAAATTATTTGAAAATGATGTTTATAATAACAAATTGAGTGCATTCGTTGATAATTATTATATTGTTGCTGATTATAATAATAATTATGAGTTTAAAGATTTTTATATTGTTGATATTTTAACTAATAAAGTTTCTACTTTAAAATCAAAATATGAAATATCGCTAGATTCTTATATTGAAGGAATTGTAGATAAAAAAATATATTTATATGATAAGGATAATGAAATTCAATATGAGATTGATATAGAAAGAAAAAAAATAAATATAGTATCAAATGAAGATAAAATTAAATTTTATAAAAATGGTAAGTGGGAAATTATAAATAAATCTAAAGCTTATAATGAATTATATTTTGATTATACATCATTAGATAATTTATTTCCCGATTATGAAAAAACAATAGAAACAGATAAGTATTATTATTTGTTTGAAAATAGTAATGATGGCTATAATTTATATAGAGTTGATAAAGCAAATATAAAGATACTTTCCTTTATTTGCTTTATAAAAACCAATCAAGTTAATGTAAAAGATGATTATTTATATTTTGTTTATAATAATAGATTATATTATTATAGCGATATTACGGGACTTAAAACTGTACTTGAGTATAATGAACTTGAGTATAATAGTACAATTAAATATTACATTTCAAAAACATATTTTAAGTAATATGCTTTTTTGAAATAATGTATATATAAAGGAGGAAATTATGGAGACGATACTTACTGGTGATAGAGCTACCGGAAGATTACATTTAGGACATTATTTTGGATCTTTAGAAAACAGGATAAAGATGCAGTATAATTATGACACATATATATTAATAGCTGATGTTCAAGCATTAACTGATAATTTTAGTAATCCAAAGAAAGTAAGAGATAATGTGTATGAAGTTGCTTTAGATTATTTAGCTGCAGGAATAGATCCTAAACAAGCACATATTTATATTCAATCATTAATACCAGAAACAGCAGAACTTACTGTATATTTCTCTAATTTAGTATCTGTATCACGATTATTTAGGAATCCTACCACTAAATTTGAAGTTGCTCAAAAGAAGGAACTATTTGGTAATAATGGTGAAAGTATAACTTATGGCTTTTTAGGTTATCCAGTTTCACAAGCAGCAGATATAGCTTGCGTTAATGCAAATTTAGTTCCTGTTGGAGAAGATCAATTACCACATCTTGAGCAAGCAAGAGAAATAGTTAGAAAATTTAATAAAATTTATGGAGAAACTTTTAATGTTCCTGAACCTGTCCTTAGTAAAAATCCAAGAATTAAAGGATTAGACGGAAATGAAAAAATGAGTAAATCTTTAAATAATTGTATATATTTATCAGATAGTGAGGAAGAAGTTGCTAAAAAAGTAATGTCAGCTGTAACAGATCCAGCTAAAATTAAAAAGGATGATCCTGCAAATCCAGATGTCTGTATGGTGTATTATTATCATAAATTAATGAAAAATCCAAATATTGATAATGTTTGCAAAGAATGTAAAAATGGACAAAGAGGTTGCGTATTCTGTAAAAGGGAACTTATTAATAATATTATGCAATTTTTAGAGCCAATACAAGAAAGACGAAGATACTATGAAAATAGGCCAGAAGAAGTTGAAAAAATATTAAAAGAAGGTACAGAAGCAACAAGGAAAAAAGCTATGGAAGTAATGAAACGTGTTAGAGAGCATATGAAACTTGATTATTTTGAATAAATTTTAGTACAAAATTGAATTAAAAAAGTAATAAAAAGTGAATAAAATAATATATTTTTATTGACTTTTTTATTATTTTTTAGTATCATTTTATTTGGTACATTTAATCCCACATTTAGTAAGTCTTGGGAAAACTTGCTATATGTATTGGAGAAAGGAAATTTTATGAAAAATTCATATATGCAAAAAAAAGAAACAGTAAAACGTGATTGGTATGTAATAGATGCTTCTGGCGTTAGTTTAGGACGTTTGGCAACTAGAGTAGCTGATGTTTTACGTGGAAAGCATAAACCTACTTATACACCACACATCGATTGTGGAGACTATGTAATAGTAATTAATGCTTCAAAAGTTAATTTAACAGGAAATAAGTTAAATGATAAAATTTATTATAATCACTCTGGTTATACAGGAGGATTAAGAGAGAGAACTGCTAAAGAGATGAAAGAAAATTATCCAATTGAGATGATTGAAAGAGCAGTAAGAGGTATGATTCCTCATACAAGATTAGGAAGACAAGTAGCTAAAAAATTATTCGTATACGAGGGTAGTGAACATCCTCATATGGCACAAAAGCCTGTAGAAATGAAAATTAAATAAGGAGGGTTTTAGATGGCTAAAGTATTTATAGGAACAGGTAGAAGAAAATCTTCAGTAGCTCAAGTTAAAATGACTGCTGGAAAAGGAAAAATAACTGTTAATGGTGTAGATGTTAATGAATTTATGCCATATGCAACATATGTAATGGATTTAAAACAACCTTTAGTAGCTACTAATAATGAAAATACATTTGATATTGAAGTAAAAGTAAGTGGTGGAGGAGCTAGTGGTCAAACTGGCGCAATCCGCTTAGGTATCGCTCGTGCTTTACTTGAATATGATAAAGCTAATGAAGCAAATGAGGATAGTTATAGAAAAATATTAAAAAGGGCTGGTTTTATTACTCGTGATTCAAGAGCTAAGGAACGTAAAAAACCAGGTTTAAAAGCTGCTCGTCGTGCACCTCAATTCTCAAAACGTTAGAAGTTTATTACCTTGGAGAATATCTTCAAGGTTTTTCTTTTAACAATAAAATTTTTTGTGGTATAATAAACTCAGGAGGGATAGCATGTATGAAAAGTTATTAGACTATCAAAAAAGAATAACTGAAACTGAATATATTATAAATATTTTAGGATGGGAACTTAGAGTAAATAGTCCTAATGATTCTAAAAACTATTTAATAGATATAAAAAACAAATTTGAATTAGAATTGTTTGAATTAGAAACTTCAAAAGAATATGAAAAATTATTAGAAGGATGTATTAATGATTCAAATTTTTCAAATTTAAGCATAGAAGAACAAAGATATATTAAAAATTTATATAAAAAATATCAAAAAAATATTAAAGTACCATCTAATTTTTATAAAGAATATAAGAAGCATTTAAGTATATCTTGTAATGTATGGGAAGAGGCTAAAAAATCAAATAATTATGAATTATTTAAGCCTTATCTAGAAAAAACTATAGAACTAACTAAAAAATATTATTCTTATATAGATAGTAATAAATATTTGTATGATGTTATGTTAGACGAGTACGAACTGGGTATGACAAGTGATGTGATAGATAAGTTATTTGATGAATTAAAAGTAGAACTTATCCCACTAATTAAAAAATTTAGTTTAAAAGAAGCTAAAGACTATAATAAAGAATATAGTGATAGTGAATTAATTGAATGTGCGAAAATTTTGCTTAATTATATTGGATTTGATATGAATAAAGGTGCCCTAGGTATTTATCCCCATGGTTTTACAGAAAAAATAGGGCCTAATGATTTACGCATAGCTTTTGCGCATACAAACGATCCAATTGATTTTGTAACAACTATTATACACGAAGGAGGGCATGGAATATTTGAACAAAATATTATGCCAGAATTAAGTAAATATAAAAATTCGTGTTTAGATAATCTTTATGCACTTCACGAAAGTCAATCTAGATTTTACGAAAATATATTGGGTAGAAACATTAATTTTTGGTATCCAATTTACGATGAAATAAAATCTAAATTAAATCTTGATATAGATATAAATGAATTTGCGTGTTTATTAAATAGAGTTAAGCTAGGACCAATCAGAACTGTAGCTGATGAATTGACGTATTGTCTTCACATAATACTTAGATATGAACTTGAAAGACAAATATTTAGTGGTGATATATCAGTTGATGAATTACCTATTCTTTGGGATAAGAAAATGAAAGAATATTTGGGATTAGAAATTAATAATGATAGCGAAGGAATACTTCAGGATGTACATTGGTCTGAAGGAAGTTTTGGATATTTCCCTTCATATTTACTAGGTACAATATATGATGGAATGTTTAAAGAAGCTATTGAAAAAGATTTGGGTCCTATAGACGGTTTACTTAAAGAAGGTAAAATTAAATTAATAACAGAATATTTGATTAAAAATATATATAGATATGGTGAGGCTTATAATTCAAAGGAAGTAATTGAGAAAGTATGTGGATGCGAGATTTCTGTTAAGCCTATAGTTAAATATTTTAAAAAGAAATATGAAAAAATATAATAAAAAATTTATTGTAATATAGTTTAATATGTGCTATAATCTAGTTAACATCTTATAAAGAGTGATGGAGGGACTAGCCCAATGAAGTCACACCAACCTATTAAATTAGGTGGTAATGCTAGAACTATAAGATAACTTTTATACTCAAGGTTATCTTGAGTATTTTTTATTTGATGTATGAAAGGAGTTATGAGTATGAAAATTTATAGTAATGAAATTGTATTTAGAGGACATCCAGATAAAGTTTGCGATCAAATAAGTGATGCTTTACTTGATGAATATTTAAAACTTGATAAAAATTCAAGATGTGGAATTGAGGTTATGGGTGGAAAAGGGAAAATATTTATAACAGGTGAGGTTACATCTAATGCTAAAGTTAATATTAAAAAGGTTGTAAGAAGAGTATTAAAGGATGTAGGTTATAGTACAGATTATGAAATAATAGATAATACTGGTAGACAAAGTCATGATATAGAACTTGGTACTAATGATTATGTAGGTGGTGCTGGCGATAATGGAATGATGTTTGGATATGCTTGCCGTGATACATCAAATTTATTACCTACAGCAATGGTAATTTTGCAAACCCTTAGTGAGTCATACGATGAATTAAGAAAAAAAGATAAAAGATTTTTATCAGATGGTAAAGCCGAGATTACTGGTATATATAACGATAAAAATAAATTGATTAAAATTAAAACTTTTACTATATGCTATCAAAATAAAGAACAGGAAAGAAATGTTACAGATAATATAATTAAAAATATGTGCAACAAAATATGTAAAAAGTATGATATTGAAATAGAGAATTTTTTAATAAATCCAACTGGTAGGTTTGAAATAGGTGGATTTGAAGGTGATGCTGGATTAACTGGTAGAAAAATAGTTGTAGATAGTTATGAATCTTTTGCTAATGTTGGAGGTGGTGCTTTTTCAGGTAAAGATCCAACCAAAGTGGATAGATCTGGTGCATATAAAGCAAGAGAAATAGCTAAACAAATTTTAAAGTCAAATGATGATTATAATTGGTGTGAAGTACAATTATCATATGCAATAGGGATAGAAAGTCCACTTGCTATTTATATCAAAACAAATTTAGGAAATATAGAGGCTAATGATAATTTATATGAAGAATGCAAGCCTAAAAATATAATAAAAGATTTAAATTTAAAGAATATATGTTATGAAGAACTAGCAAGATTTGGACATTTTAAAAATTAATATATTTAAAGCTAATAATATGTTATAATATTTTAGGGAGGTATTTATGTCAAAAGAAGAAAATGTTATAAAATTTTATGTGCTTTGTAATAGACTTAAAAATGTTATTAGAACTGGATGGAAAGATTGGCATGTCAAAAGAGAAAGAATTGAAAGTGTTGCAGAACATGTATATTCGGTACAAATGCTTGCTTTAGCTATTTATAAAGAATATCAATATAATATTGATATTACGAAAGTTATAATGATGCTTGCAATTCATGAAATAGGAGAAACAGTAATAGGTGATTTAACTCAATTTGAAATATCGAAAGAAGAAAAAGAAAAATTAGAGCATAATGCAGTTCATAAAATATTGAATGAAGTGTTAGATGCTAAAGATATAGAAGATTTATTTTTAGAGTTCGATGAAGGACAAACTAAAGAAGCCATTTTTGCATATCACTGTGACAAACTAGAATGGGATTTACAAGCAAAACTTTATGGAGAAGAAGGATGTGTTGATTTAACTAAACAAGAAGGTAACAAAGCATTTTATGATAAAAATGTACAAAGATTATTAAAAAAAGAAAAGACATGGGAAAAAATGTGTTTATCATTTGGTCAAGAAAGATACAACTATGATGGAAATTTTAAAGCTATTTCTAATTATGCTAAAAATAATAGTATAATTAATATTATTAAAGAAAAAAAGAAATAGATTTTTTCTTTTTTTTTCATATAATCTAATATGAAAGATATTAGATTTTTAAAAAATAGATTAATTGCTCATAGAGGTGTGTATAATTCTAATAGTATAGAAAATACATTATCAGCTTTTTTAAAATGTGTTGATAAAAATTATATAATTGAACTAGATATACACATACTTAAGGATGGAAATATAGTTATTTACCACGATTATAACTTATTTAGACTTTGTGGTGTTAATAAAATAATAGAAACTTTAAGTTATGAACAATTATCTAAGATAAAAATTAAAAATAAATATACAATTCCTACATTAAGTCAAGTTATGCACATAGTTAATGGACAGGTGCCTCTACTTATAGAGATAAAAGATGTGGATAACAATTCTAATTTTGAAGAAAAACTTGTTAAATTACTTGATAATTATAATGGTGAGTTTGCTATACACAGTATGAATCCGTTTGTAATAGATTGGTTATATAAAAATAGAAAAAACTATATTGTAGGATTAATTGTTTTTAATGATTTGAATTTTAAATTAGTTAAAAAATATACAAAAAAAATAGATTTTATTTCAATATATAAGAAACAAATACCATTTAAATTTGATAAAATGAAAATAGCTTGGACTATAAAAAATAAAAAAGAGTATATAAAATACAAGGATTTATGTGATAATTTAATATGTGAAAATATTAAAGATTATGATATACTATAGGTGGTGATTCTATGATTAAAGAAAAAACTAAAGGCTTACTTATTGTTGTATCTGGTCCAAGTGGAGCTGGCAAAGATACAATAATATCTAAGGTTATAGAAAATATGAAGAATATTAAACTTTCAATTTCTATGACATCAAGATCCCCAAGAGGAAAAGAGGTTAATGGTAAAGATTATTACTTTGTTACTAAAGAAGAATTTGAAAAAAGTATAAAAAATGATGAGCTTTTAGAATATGCGATTGTGCATAATGAAAAATATTATGGTACACCTAAGGCTAAAATAGAAGAGGATTTAAATAAGGGAGTAAGTGTAGTACTTGTTATAGATATACAAGGTGCATTAAAAATAAAAGAAAAAATACCTGAAGCTCTTTTCATATTTATAATGCCACCTAGTATGGAAATATTAAAAGAAAGATTAATAGCAAGAAATACTGAATCAAAAGATAAAATACTAGAAAGATTTAAAACAGCTTATAAAGAGATCAACGAATATACGAAATATAATTATGTAGTCGTTAATGATAAATTAGATGTTGCAGTTGATAAAGTTGAAGCAATAATTAAAGCGGAAAAATGTAGAGTGGATAGAATAGAAGAAATTTATTTAAACAATAAAGAAGAGTTTATACACGAAGGATTAATAGATAAAGAGTTTGTTAATGAAGATATAGAAATAAGGTGAAGTATGAGAAGAATTAGTGATGAATGGACTGATTATGAATGCATAGATGCAGGTAATGGAGAAAAATTAGAACGTTGGGGGAATGTAATTTTAAGAAGACCTGATCCACAAGCAATATGGAATGTAGAATATAACGATGCTTGGAAAAATGTTGATGGCCATTATTTTAGAAGTAATAAAGGTGGTGGTGAGTGGAAGTTTTATTCTAAACTACCTGAATATTGGACTATTAGTTATAAACATTTAACATTTAAAGTATGTCCGACTAATTTTAAACATACAGGTCTTTTTCCAGAGCAAGCTACTAATTGGGATTTTATGATGGAGAAAATTAAAAATAGTAATAGGGAAATTAAAGTATTAAATTTATTTTCTTATACTGGGGCTGCTAGTATGGCCTGTTTAAGTGCAGGAGCTAAAGTTGTACAAGTTGACGCATCAAAAGGGATGACTGAATGGGCTAAAGAAAATTTAAAATTGTGTAACTTAGAGGATAGACCAATACGATTTATAGTTGATGATTGTTTAAAATTTGTTGAAAGGGAATATAGAAGAGGAAATAAATACGATGCAATAGTTATGGATCCTCCAAGTTATGGAAGAGGCCCTAATAACGAAGTATGGAAATTTGAAAAATCTATATATGAACTTATCAATGCATGCATAAAAATATTAAGTGATAAACCTTTATTTTTCTTAATAAATTCATATACAACAGGTATTTCAAGTATAGCTCTTGAAAATATACTCAAAAAAACCTTATTACCAATTTATCCGAGTGGTAAAGTTGATTCAGGTGAAGTGGGACTTAGAGTTACAAAAGATAATTTAATACTTCCTTGCGGTATATATGGAAGGTTTACATTAGATGATTAATATTATATATGAAGATAATCATTTATTAGTTGTTGAAAAACCAGTAAATGTACCTGTTCAAAAAGATGATAGTAATGATTTAGATTTTTTAACTATGTTAAAAGAGTATATAAAGAAAAGAAATAATAAACCAGGTAATGTATATTTAGGATTAGTGCATAGATTAGATAGACCTGTAGGTGGTGTTATGGTGTTTGCTAAGACCAGTAAATGTGCTAGTAGACTTAGTGAACAAGTAAGAAATAGAACATTCAAAAAAACATATTATGCGGTAGTACTTGGAAAATTAGATGAAAAAGGTACATTTGAGGACAAATTAATAAAGGATAATAAGACTAATATTGTTAGGGTTGATGAAAATGGTAAAGATGCTATTTTGGATTATGAGCTTTTGGATTATAAAAATAATTTATCTTTAGTTAGTATAAATTTAAAGACGGGTAGATCACATCAAATAAGAGTTCAGTTTTCATCTAGATGTCATCCACTTTTTGGTGATCAAAAATATAATATGGATGCTAAAGTAGGGGAACAAATAGCACTGTTTTCCAAAAATATTACTTTTAAGCATCCAATAACAGGTGAAACTTTATCATTCAATTTAAATTTACCAAACAAAAAACCTTGGAATTATTTTAAAGTGTAAATTATTTACACTCATTATTATTAATTATACACTTCTTTCATATAATTTATTGGTGATTTAATCTGAAAAAAGTTTATTCATTATTTTTATTTATTATATTTTGTTGTTCATATCAGTTTGTAAATGCGAATACTACTAGTTCTAATTTTTCTCTTTTAGGAAAAGTGATTTATGTTGATGCAGGGCATGGCAGATAATCTTATGCACGGTACATATTAAACTGTAAAATTCCAAAATATTTTAATAGGGCGATTATTATTTTCGTCTTTTTTTCCTATTGTTATTTTAGATATTAATTGATCGATAATAAATCTATCTAATTTTTCTAAGTGCTTAATACCCTGCCTAGTAAATTTTTCTAATATACTTCTTTCACTTTCATCCATATTTGTTTTTTCTTTTAATTCATGTATTTCTTTATCAATCTCATCAATTCTAATATTAAAGTTATTAATATCATATTGATATTTTTTCTTGAGCATTACAAATTCAGTAGCAGATACAATACCATCAGCTTTATCATCATATAGCATAGCGAAACGATCATTTATTTTGCTTATTTTTTTTTTAATGTCTTCTTTTTCTTTTTGTAGTATAATTAAATCTTTTTCATAATCTTTTTGTGTTTTTTTAGCGTAGTAATTTTTTTCTAAACTTTTTTGACTAGCATATTTATCTATCATAGTATTAATTTCATTTAATACTAGATCTTCTAATACTTCAAATCTAATATAACTAGTGTTATCACAACTCATACTGGCAGTTTTTCTATGATTTCTACAATGTAAGTAAGGTTTCATAAATGAATTTTTTCTTGGACCAGATTTGCATAAATTTTTTTGAAAAGATTTACCACAAACTGCACAATATACCTTTTTACTAAATATATGTACTTCACCATTCTTTCCTGGGCGTGATCTATTTGTTGTTGTAGTTAAAATATCAATTTGTTCCATAATTTTAGAATATAATTCACTATTAAGAAGTAAAGTTTTTTCTCTTAAAGTATCGTACTTTAAAGAAATATCATTTAAATCATTACTTATAATACTATTTTTAAGGTTATTAATAGCATTATTTAATATGAGTATTTTATCTTCTGATATTTCATAATCTTTTAAATTGTTTTGAATAGTTTTTATAAGTTTTTTTGCGTTTTGTCTAGCATTACTTAAATCGATTTTTGCTTTTCTATCAGCGAATTTCTTACGTACAACTTTTGATATTTCTGGATCAACAATTCTTTCGTGAGCACAGGCAATTATAGATTGTTCGTTTTTAGGTATTTTTTTATAGCCTTTAATATTATAAGCAATTCTTTCAGTTCTGTGTTGAATCAATATACCATCATAAGTTTCATCAAGTAATATTTTTCTAATTGTATCGGTATTCCAAAATTCAGCCCCATTAGGGCACTTTGGACATACAAATTTTAATCCTTGTAATTTTTTATGTTTGCTAGGAGTAGGTATTTTTCTTTCATTAAGAGACTCGCAAATTTTATAGTATCCTATTCCATTAGCATACATAGAATATATTTCTCGTACAATTTTTGCAGCTTCTTCATCAATTACTAAATGATACATATCTTCTGGATCTTCAATATAACCATAAGGAGCAAACGATCCAGTCCATTGTCCCGCGTCATTTTTAGCTCTTAATGTTTTTTTGGTATTAATTGACTGTTCTTCAATTTTCCATTCATCTACCATAGCAGTTATTTGACTAGATTTCTTATTTCCTTTATTGTAAGTATCAATATTATCAACTATACTTAAAAACCTAATATTCCATTCAATAAATTTTTTATGTAAGTACTTTTCTACAAATTCAATACTTCTAGCAAATCTAGCTTGTGTTTTACAAACATAAACATCAGTATTACCAAGTTCACAGAATAATAAAGTTTTATTCCATTCTTCACGAGTTCCATCACTACCGCTTATATCTTCTTCATAAAAAATTCCAATTACTTCGATTCCTTTATCATTACAATATGTAAGTAGCATAAGTAATTGATTTAATATACTTTTACTTACATTTCCTTTTTCTCTATCTAAATCTTCTTGTGATAGTCTGACATAAATAATGCCACGTTTTCCCGGTGTATGATATGATCCTATAAGTCCATTTTTTCTAAAACAATACGGATTATTAGGTTTAGAGACTTTTAATAATGTTTTTAAATATTCTGTTATATATTCTAAATTGTCTTCACATAATAATTTTTTAATTGTTTTAAATTCTATTGTTTCTAGGTAGTTATCACTAGATTCATTATCAATATTATAATCATTTAAAAATTCAGTATTACTAAAACTACTACTTATCACCTTTCCTTGATCTTTCACAAATTCATTTCCTTTCATATATTGAAAGCACGTAATACTACAATACAATTGTATCGCGCTTTAAAAAAAATTACAGTCACTTACATTTTCAAGGTTTAAAATTATAACAGCTAATTTTTTATTAAATAGTTCTATAAAATCTTCTTTGTTTAAAGTATTTGTTATAATCTTATTTTCAATAATATAATTAACTTCTTTTCCCATTAAAAACCCCCTTTATTTTTAATTCTTAATTAACACTATGAATAGAAAATATATTTATTCATAATAAAAAAGACTAATGGTTCAATTAAAAATCACACTGTTAGTCAAAAACTTACTATTTTAAATGGAATATAATATTGAAAAATTAGAAAAAATTATGATATAATAGTATTAAATAGAGAGTACTTTAAACGAGGAATGGAGGTAGTTTATGGAACAAGAAAGAAAAGATAATAAAATAATCATCAATGAAAAAGAATATGAAATAATTTCTTATGTAAAAAATGATAATGGTAATTATTTAGTTTATACTGATGGAAAAGTATTAGAAAATAATAATATTGCTCTATATGTAAATTCGGTAGTAATGGAAAATGGTGAAATTACACTTGAAAGTGTTGATGATGATGAGGTTTTGAGTGTAATTAATAGTATGAAAGAGAGGTTACAATAATGGCTATAGAATCATTTAGACTTAGGCAATTATTAATGGATTATGATAGTTTATTAGATTATAAACTTATATTAGGGGAAACTATTAGTAAGTTTGATTATGTATATTTAAACAATAAAGCAAATAAACAATTAAAAACATTCAAAGTTGCTTTAAGAGAATTGGAAGTAATATTAGAGAATATAATAAAACTAATTGAACTTAATAATATGTTTGTTAAAATAATGCCATTTGAACCTTTTCAAAAAGAACTAGAACAAAATAAAGATGCAGCAAAAGCTATAAAAAATATTAATGAAGTCAGACGAGATGTAAGTTCGGAATTAAAGAAATTACAAGAACAATTTTTTAAACAAATGGAATATTGTTTAAAATTAAATGATAAGGTTAAAGATAAAATTCCGTATTCAAAAGATGAAGATAGTGAATGGCAAGAATATAAGAGAAAAGCAGAAGAATTTGAAACTATTGCTAGGCATTCTTTAATGAATAAATCGAAAGTTCCTTTTCAACAAGAAAGAATGTCTATAACAGATAGCAATGAAAAGAGACAAGAACATGATGAAAAATCAGCAAAGATAGATGAAATATATTCTTTTGAAAAAGAACACGAAAATACTTTAGAACAAGCATTAAATGCTCTTGCAATCACTTTAAATACACCTGCTACTTATTCTGAAAAGCAAAATTTGGATTTACAAAAAGAAATTAGAAAAGAAGTAGCAGAAATTAAAAAGGCATTACCACCAAAGGTTATTGCTATTTCATCAGAAGCACTAGATAAATTAAGAGCATCTGATCAATTAACACTAGATTTAGAAACTATTCAAAGTTTATTACAAAATCCAATTCTTACAGGCAAAAAATATTGGAAATATAATGATAGAATAGATGAAATTAAAGTTTTATTAGATCAAGCTTTAAAAGTTGAAAGAGAAAGAAAACAAAATATACAAGAAGAAAGAGATACAATAGATCAAAAAAAGAAATATGCAACTTCTGCCATTAAAACTTATGATAAAATTCTAACAAATAATCAAAGATTACAACAAGAACAAATACAAATTGAAAATAATACTCACGTATTATATGCTGAAAATGAAAGATTAAAAGAAGATGAGAAAAAAGCTTATGCCGAAGCACAAAAAATACAAATGAAACCAGAAGATAGGAAAGAATGGAACGATGGACTTAAGGTAGATAAATTATATGAACGTGCTAAAAATGATAGACAAAAAGTAAAAGATAACGAAGCATATATGGCCGACAAAATGTCTAAAAGAGCTGTTACTACATTACCACCTGAATATACTGATATGAAAAAGAAATTACAAAGTGTTAGTTCATTATATCAAATGCATATGATACAATCAGAAGAATTATCAACTGGGGGTATGTCAAAATGATAGAAGAAAAGCAAAAAATATTTACATCATATATGGATGAATTTGTTAAATTGAATATAGATCAAAAGAATAATGAAATAATAGAAAAACAAAAAGTAATATTAGCATTTCTATTAAAATTTGCAACTGAAAGAGGCATACAATTTGAATTCTTAAAAAGCAAGGAAATAACCTATATTGAGAATAATGAAGGAACAAATGAAGATTATGTAGAAGCAATGATGGTTTATTTACAAAATATTGAGGAATTAATTGGTCTAATATTAGGAAGTATGCAATAAGGTAGTGTAAAAACGGGATTATTTAATAATGAATTAAAAAGAAAAGATATTGCAGAAAAGTTATATAATTTTCGTAATTCAGATGATTATGAAAAAGAATTTATCAGTATTTTTGAAATGTTTAATAGATTAAAGAAAAAAATTAAAAATTGAACAAGAACGCCAAGTGTTAATTAAATAATGAAATAGGAGTATTTAAAAAATGGAAATTATCGTACAAAGAAAAGGGACAGAATATTTTACACCGGATGAAACAATATTGAATATTAATTTTTATACAAAAGGACAAAGTTATGAAGAAGCACTTAAAGAAGGAGTTAAGAATGTAGAAAACTTTGTAAATGAGATTTTACTAAATAATGGATTCAATAAAAATGAAATGAAAACAAGAAGTTTTGTAGTAAAGGAAGATCAAAAATACAATGAAATAACTAGAAACTATGAATTTGACGGCTATTCATTTAGTCAAAGTGCAAAACTTAAATTTGATTATAATAAGGAAAAAATTGCTAGTATTATGGAATCTTTATCAAAATTGAATAATGCTCCAGCTTGTCAAATTAATTTTGGCATTAAAAATGAAAAAGAATGTAAAAGAAATATTTTAGCAAAAGCTTATAAGGATGCAGAAGAACAAGCAGAAGCTATTGCAATAGCTTCTGGGAAGACTTTAAAACAATGTATGAAAGTTGATTTTAAACCTTTTGCTGTCGAATATGTTTCACAAACAACTTTTGATTCTGATTTAATGTATGCTGAAAAAACTGTTTTTGGGGCATCCAAAACAATAACTAATACTTTTACGCCAGAAGATATAGAGTTGTCAGAAACAATATATTGTTTATGGATTGCAGAATAATAAAAAAATTAAGTTATTAAATAAGTAAAATAAAAGAACAACCAATTAATTATAAGGTTGTTTTAAGTATTATGTACTTTCTTTTATCTTTGTTAATTTTATTATGTCCGTGCATAAAGGGATCCAGCACATGGTGGATTAGATCCAGGTACAATTTATAAAAATATTTATGAGAAAGATATAAATTTAGAAATTTGTAAAAAGCTTGAAACAGTTTTAGAAAATGAAGGTGCAATAGTATATTTGACTAGATATGGTGATTACGATTTAAGCAAAAATTATACTGGTTCAAGAAAAAAGAGTGATTTAAACAATAGGGCTAAAATTATAAATACATCTAAAGCTGATATATATATTTCAATACATTTAAATTCTATAAGTTCATCTACTTGGAGTGGTGCGCAAGTGTTTTACGATGATGTTAATGATAAAAATTATAACTTAGCTTTGCTTATGCAAGAACAATTAAAAAAAGATTTAAAAACGACTAGAGAAGTTAAAGAGATTAAAACTATGCTTATGAATAGAAAAATAACAATTCCAGGAGTACTTATAGAGGCTGGATTTTTGTCAAATCCAAATGATAGATATCTTTTGCAAAAAGCAGATTATCAATATAAAATAGCTAATTCAATAAAGGAAGGAATTATAAAATATTTTAATTAAGTGTAAATTATACGATATAGTATAAGAGGTGTATTATGTCAAAGATTAGTAATGTGCTTACAATGATTGAATATTTAAGTACAGGTAAAAAATATAGTATAAATGAACTATCAGAACTTTTAGAAGTTTCTCCTAGAATGATTAGGATTTATAAAGAGGAGATAGAAGCATCAGGAATTTATATTGATACGATTATGGGGCCATATGGGGGATATGTTTTAAATCAATCTATTAGAGTACCTAAAAGGAGATTCAAAAAAGAGGATTATGAATTAATTGATAAATGTATAAAATTATCGAATAATCAAAATGATATAGAAAAATTAAGTTTATTAAAAGATAAAATAAGAGGTATCTATATAGGAAGTAAAAATGAAAAGGATGAATTAAATTTAAATGGAGAACAGTTAAATAAATATAATATGTTTGCTCGTGCAATTAAGGAGAGAAGAAAACTTAAAATATTATATTATTCATTTGATAAAGGTGAACTTGAAAGAGTGGTTCATCCAAGAGAATTATTCTTATATAACAATGATTGGTACTGTGTAGCTTTTTGTGAGTTACGTAATGATATTAGACATTTTGATTTAAAAAGAGTAAGAAAAATGGAATTATTAAGTGAAAAATATTAAGTTGACGATATATTTCCTACTTAAATGATATTATTAGTTTAAGGAGGAAATTTTTAATGAAAGAAGAAAACATGTTATATAATTTTAACAAATTAGAAAAAAGAGTTTTTGATTCACTTTCCAAAAGTGATTTGAAAGAAATTAAAGATATTTTATCTAGCATAAAAGATTCAACACTAGTTAGCGGTGTTGGTGGATCAAATGTTGTTAGTACTTATTTATCAAAGGTATTAAGTAAAAAAAATAATATTATATGTGAGTCGGTAACGCCAAGAGATATAATTTATAGAAATTTAAAAGTATTTAAAAATATTATATCTTGTAGTTATAGTGCTGATAATTATGGAGTTCAAATATCTTTTAATAATAATTTAAATAAATATCTATTTTCTAAAAACAAAATTGAAGGTATTACTAATATTACGTATAATACTACTGATGTTGAACATAGCTTTATATCACTATCATCTACATTAATACCTATGACTATTTGCCTATTGTACTACTGTGATGATATAAGCATAGTAGAAGAAATTTTAAAGACAAAGCCAAAATATGGGATTAAGATGCCAAAAATTGCGACGTTGTCTAATGCATATGAATTATTGATTGGATATGAAAAAGGAGATGAAGATTTCCTAATTGAGCCTGATGAAATAGATAAATTTTTAAAAGAATTGTATAATAAATTACCTTTTTTCTCTTCTAGTCTTGGTTTATCTGATGTTTACGAAATATTAAGTGGTTATGAAACTAGTGCGGCTTCAAGTTTTCTAGAATCAACTATGGTTGAATCGGGTATGTTTATACCAGTAGTACACGATAAATATGATTATTGTCATGGTAGAAGTAACCTTAACTATCAATATAAAAATAATTTAATATTTTTTGATAATAGAACTGAATTAGATAAATATTATAAAGATATATTACCTGATAATTATGAAAATATTATAAGTATAAAAAGGAAATATGATGATGATATTATAAATGATTATTATTTAACATATGCAAGTATGTTACTTTCAAAGGAATTCGCTAATTCTTTAAATAAAGATTTATCGGATTTAAAATATTCACCATTGGTAAAAAAATTATATCATTATAAAAGAGGTATGTAGTATGAAAAATTTAACATTTGTAACAGGGAATCAAGGGAAATACTTATCAATTAAAGAATATTTTGAAAAAATAAAAATAGACGTTGATTTTTACTTTTATGATGCCAAGGAATTAGACGTTAATGATATTGAAAAAATATCAAAGAAGAAAGCTATAGATGCATATGAAATAATAAAAAAGCCATGTTTTGTAATTGATACAGGATTTTATATAGATAATTATCCTAATAATCCAGGTTATCCTGGTGCCTTTGTGAAAAGAAGTAAGGTATCTTATGATATAGACGGTTTACTTGAAACTATGAAAAATGTCAATAATAGAACTTGTAGGTTTGTTGATTGCCTAACATTTTATGATGGGGAAAATTTTTATCAATTTTATGGTGAAAGCAAAGGAACTTTAGCTAAAGAAAAAAGGGGCTCTTGGGCACAAAAATTCAAATCAAATTTGTGGTATGTATTTATTCCGGATAACTATTCGAAAACTCTTGCAGAAATGACAGATTATGAAATAAATAATAGACCTGATCAAGCGTCTGCGAAAAGGCAATTTGCAACTTGGTATAAAGAAGAGTATTTAAATCAAAAAAAGAAAAAATTAATAAAATAATAAGGACATAATTTGTCCTTTTTTTCATATAATTTTTTAGGTGAAGGTATGAAGAAAGTTATATTTTTATTACTATTATTAATTCCTTTTAAAATAAGTGCGATAGAAACAAGCGCTAGAAGTGCGATATTAATGGATACAGATACTAATAGAATTCTTTATGAAAAAAATATACATGAAGTTAGAAGTGTAGCTAGTATATCTAAAATAATGACATCGGTAGTTGCTATTGAATCTAATAAATTAGATGACAAGGTGATTGTTGGTGATGAGATAAATGATGCCTATGGATCTGGTATATATATAAAAATAGGTGAAGAACTTACATTAAGAGATTTACTATATGGGCTTATGTTAAGAAGTGGAAATGATGCGGCACTTGCAATAGCAAAATATGTTGGTGGTGATGTTGATACATTTGTAAAAATGATGAATGAAAAGGCAAAAGAATTAAAAATGAAAAATACAACATTTAATAATCCAAGTGGCTTAGATCAAGAAAAAGGAAATTATTCAACAGCATATGATATGGCTATACTTACAAGTTATGCTATGAAGCTTGATGAATATAAAGAAATAACTTCTACCAAAAAATATACTTTAAAAACAAATAAAAATACATATAGTTGGACTAATAAAAATAAGTTACTTTCAATATATAAATATACAACAGGTGGTAAAACAGGATTCACTGAAATAGCAAAAAGGACTCTTGTATCAACAGCTTCAAAGGATAATTTAAATTTAGTAGTCGTAACATTAAATGATGGAAATGACTGGCAAGATCATCAAAATTTATTTGAGTATGGATTTAATAATTATACAAATATTAATATATTAAAAAAAGGAAAAATAAATATATATAATGATAATTATTATGATGAATATGAATTATATATAAAAAATGATTACAATTATATAATTAGTAATAGTGAAGAAGATAATTTACTATTTAAATATAGTTTAGAAAAAAAAAGAAAAATATTAGATGATGATAAAATAGGAGTATTAAATATATATTTAGGTGATAAAAAAATACATGAAGAAGATATATTTATTAAAACTATAAAATCTAATAAAAAGAAATCATTATTTACTAAATTTAAGGAATGGATATCAAATTTATGGTAAATATTATATGGATGATATTAATTGTAATAGGTTCATTTTATGGCTTTTTTACAGGAAAATTAGAAATTCTTAATAATACAATAGTTGATAGCACAAAAATAAGTTTAGATATGCTATTTAAAATATTTCCTGTTATTGCTCTTTGGATGGGTCTTACAAAGATAGCTGAAAAATCTCATCTTTTAGAAAAGTTATCATATAAATTATCTTTTATACTTACTAAATTATTTCCTGATATACCTAAAGGGCATGAAGCCCTTAGTTTAATTGCAAGTAATATGATTGCAAATATTTTTGGACTTGGAAGTGCAGCTACACCGTTTGGACTTAAAGCTATGTCATCACTTCAAAAATTAAATGAAAAAAAGGATACTGCATCGAGATCTATGATTACTTTTTTAGTTGTAAATACAAGTGGTCTTACAATTATTCCAACAACTATTATTTCACTTAGAATGATGTATGGAAGTTTAGAACCTACTAAAATAGTACTTGCTTGTATAATAAGTACAACGTTTGCAACAATTGGTGGAATAATAATAGATAGACTGTTAGCAAGGAGGTATAAAAATTAATTTTTTATCAAATTTAATAATACCTTTGATGGTAGTATTTATAGTGTTATACGGATATTTAAAAAAAATAGATATCTATGATACCTTTATTGAAGGCGTTAAAGAAAGTTTTTCTATGATATTTAACTTATTTCCAACGTTTATTGCTATGATATTAGCAATAAATATATTTATAAATAGTGGTGTCTTAGATTTTATTTTAAATTTTTTTAAACCACTTTTTGCTTTAATAAAAGTCCCTGTTGAAGTATTACCTCTTGCTCTTGTAAGACCTATTTCAGGAAGTGCTTCTCTTGCTTATTTAAATAATATATTTGAAACTAAAGGACCTGATAGTTTTATAGGACTTCTTGGTTCTGTAATACAAGGATGTACAGATACGACATTTTATGTTGTAAGTCTTTATTTTGGTAGTATCGGTATAAAAAAAATTAGGTATAGTCTTTTTGCAAGCTTGTTTGCGGATTTAGTTGGTATAATTGCAAGTATAGTTGTAGTAAATTTATTTTTCAATTGATTATTAAGTTAAAATAAGGTATAATTATAAAGGTGATACAAGTGGAACGTTTACAGAAAATTATTGCGCTGTCAGGATATTGTTCTAGAAGGAAAGCAGAAGAATTAATTGTACAAGGAAAAGTTAAAGTTAATGGCTCTTTAGTTACTCATATGGGTTTTAAGGCAAATTTTAATGATTGTATTGAAGTAGAAGGAAATCCAATAAATCCTAAAGAGGATAAAGTGTATTATTTATTAAATAAACCAAGAGGTGTTGTTACAACATCTAAAGATGATAAAAATAGAAAAACGGTATTAGATTTAATTAAAACTGATAAAAGAATATATCCAATAGGACGATTAGATTATGATACTACAGGTTTATTACTTTTAACAAATGATGGAGAATTAACTAATTTTCTTACACATCCTAAAAATAAAATTGAAAAAGTATATATTGCAAAAATAAAAGGTTTAATTACAAAAGATAATCTAAAAAAACTTTGTAATGGAATAATGATTGATGGTAAAAAGACGAGTAAAGCAAAGGCAAAAATACTTAAAATAGACAATAAAGCAAATTCTAGTTTAGTGGAACTTATAATACATGAGGGACGTAATCATCAGGTTAAGAGAATGTTTGAAATGCTGGGATATGAGGTTTTAAAATTGAAAAGAGAAAGCATATCTTTTTTAACTCTCGATGGTGTTAAAACGGGAGAATATAGAGAGCTTAGTATAAAAGAAGTTAAAAAACTATATAGTGAAATAAAAGATTAAGTTTAATATTTATTTAATTTTTTTCTTTAAGCTAATATTTATTATAAAATAAAAAACCATTTAATATGGTTTATTTTTCTATCTTTTCTATTGCACCTGTAGGACATCCATCCATTGCATCCATTGCATCATCAATTAATTCTTCTTTAATTTCATCGACAATAACACTAGCATATTCATCATTTTTAAATTGAAATACTTCTGGACATGTTGCTTGGCAAGCACCACATCCAATACATAAGTCTTTATTAACTTTTAATTTCATAATACTACCTCCAACTTAATTATAGTTAAATTATATGAAAAAAGCAAGTAAAATATTTTATTATTTTTAAAAGTATGATATATTATTATTAGGGTGATAGTATGGCTAGTAGAATGGAACGTTATCATAAAGGTGAGACAGCAACTTTAGGTAGAAGTACTAAGAATAAAAGCTTATATAAGCAAATAGAAGATTTAGATAGCTATACAAACATAGAAGGAGTAGCTACTATAGAAAAAACTAATGAAATAGATATTTCTAAAGTAAAAGAAATGCTTCAAAATAGAGAAAATTTTAAAAAACGAAAAGAGTTAAAGAATATTTTATATGAACAAGAAGAAAAAGAAGAACCAATTATAGAGGAAAAAGAGGAAGTTAAAAATTACGATATAAATGATATATTATCTAAAGTGAAAGATACACCTACTTTAGATAGTAAGTATCGTAGTTTAGATGAAGAACAATATAAAGTGCTTAAAAGCTTAAATAAAAAAAACAAGGAATACAATATTGAAAAAGAAGAAGAGGAATTAAAAGAGTTAATCAATACTATAACAACTACAAAAGCTTTATCTAATCTTGGGGATACTGATGATGTTGGATTACTTGATGAACTTAAATCTGATACTATGGTTGGAGATGTTTCTTCCATAAAAAAAATTATAGATGAAGAAAAACAAATGTCAAAACAGGAATCAGAAGAAAAAGATGAAATCGATAAATCATTTTATACATCAAGTTTTGGATTTACACAAAAAGATTTTGAAGAATTAAAAAACATAAATCATAATATAAAAAAGAGCAATAAATTTATTATAGTATTATTAACTATACTAATAATATTAGTTATTGTTGGAGCTGTATACTTCTTTATAATGTAAAAAATAAGTAATCATTTATTACTTATTTTTATTTTTATGCATATAACTGTTATTAAAAAAACAGTAAATATAGTTGCAACTATAGGAATAACATTAACCATTAAATTATCCAAATATATATTAAATTTTGATAAAATGAATGTAGAAATAATTAATAAACCACAAGTTATTAAATATATTAAATTTACTTTTTTAAAATTAAAAGATGATTTAATGTTATTTGAAATAAAATAAATTATAAATACATTGAAAATAAATATATCATATAAAAGTTGCATAACTAAAATGCTTTCTATTCTAGAATTAAGACCAAATAAAGATACATGCTTTAATACATGAAATTCAGCATATTCATATAAAGAGGAAAGCTCATATCCGAATACTGTAAGTGTTTCAAATATCATAGCAAATATAGTAATGGCTGATAAAATGTATGATATTATTAAACATTTTTTAATTTTAGGATTTTCAATGTTATTTTTAGGAATTATAGAAAGAAGAATCATAGGTGCGATATTAAAAGCATAATAACAATTAAGTCCATTTGTGTAATCTTTAACACTTGATACTAAAAAGGGTTTTATATTTGATATTTTAATTGATTGGAAAAGGCCAAGAAAACTTATAATTAAAAGAAATATATTTAAATAAAATAGTATATTGCTTGTTCTAGATAGTGTATTTATTCCTTTAGTTAAAATATAAAAACTTGCAAGTGAAAACATAATTGATATAGCTAATAGTGGTGTTTTGGTTAAAAATTGACTTTGTATGAAATTACCTAGATTAAGAAAATTTAAGGTACACATAAAAAATGCAAATAATACACTTATAACTATTATAGCTATACCTAATTTCTTTTTAAATAGTTTTATTATTTTTTCGGGTAAAGTTAATGAAGGTTCATAGTTCATAATATAGTCAATAACAAATATAAATAAAATCCCTGGTATTATGCTTAATAAAGGAATAATATAACTATCTTGCTTCATAGAATTTATTAAGGCATTAAAAGTAATACCAATAAGAAAAGCCCTTGTAATAAAATAATTTAAAGTAGATAATTCAAAATTAGTAATCTTTTTTTTCACTATGTATTTCCTCCAAACTATTTTTAGAAGATACTTTTGTTTTAAGTATCAAATTACTTTTAATATTCAAATCAATTTCACTTAAAATCTCTCCCCAATTATTTTTAACACTTTTAAAATATTCAGGGTGGTTTTGATAAAATTTAAGTCCAAATCCGAATACATCGGATTTATATTTAATAGCTTTATTATATGCTTTAATTATATGATTTTTAATTTTTGCATTTGATTTTTTTTGTAACTCTTCTATTACGTCAGAATTTTCTAAATTTATATCACCTTTTACTTCTATTATTCTTGCTTCACCTTCAATATTTATATTAATTATAGGTTTATTATTTTTTACTTCTGTTTTAATATTCGATTTAAACGATGTAGTATCTACTACTACATAACCATCATTATATTCTAACAAAAGATACATTTCATTAATCATATTATTAACAATATTGATACCTAAACTTTCATCATGAGTAGTAAAGTCTACTAGTTTATCATTTTTGAATATAGCTAAGTTTCCCAGTTTTATATATGCTTTTGGTTCACTGGATTCAAGATTTTCTTTTTTTTCTCCTTCTTCTGGATTACCAACTACGCTAATAGAGTTAATAGCAGGATCAATTCCATCCCTTAAAAGAATGGAAAGTAAATCATTAAAACTTGTTTTAGCAATAGCTCCTTGAAGTGCGGTGGTTGACTTTAAATTATCGGATATATTTTGCGATGGAAAACTTGTTAAAGGTGTTAATATTTTAAGAGTATCCAAAGCTTTGGCATCCTTAGCAATTGCTATATAAAAATTGTTTCTTGCACTTGTGTATCTTACAAATAAATCAATAGCATTTTCAAGCCCTTCACGTGCTATATCTTCTGATATCATTAGTATAGAGAAACTACCTATATAAAGTTCTTTTGGAGATATTAATCCAATGTTTTTTAATGCTTGGAATAATGAATTGCCTTCTTCGGAATAAACGACTATTTGTGATTGAGATGAATCTTTATTATCACCACTACTTTTAGGCGCATTAGATATAAGAACACTTACTTCATATTTATCATCGTTTTTATCTATAGCAATCCCGGTAACTATTGAATAATCATTTAATTCTTTATAGTTCCAACATCCACTTATAAAAAGTAAAATTATTAAACTAACTATTATTTTCTTCAATTGTATCACCCATTCTTTTTACGTTTTTAGTAAGATATTTTGGTCTATTTTTTAACTTTTTCCTAGATAGTCTAATTATGCTATCTTTAAGGCTACTTATACTTAGTGGACTAAACGGAGTAAGATAAGGAGTACCAAGACATTCTAAACTTGTAAGCTTTGCTATAAAAATAATAAATATAAGCATAAATCCTACAATGCCCATAAATGTTGCACCTAATATGAAAATTATTCTCCATTCCCTAACTGCATCAATAACATCTACGTCGTAAAATACCAGTTCTGATATTGATGTTGCAGCTACTACTATAATAACAATTGGAGAAACTATTCCAGCAGCAACAGCAGCATCACCTAATATTAAAGCTCCAACAACGTTCATCGCACTACCTGAAAATGATGGAGAGTGTATATCTGCTTCTCTTAATACTTCAAATGTAAGCACGAATAATAAAACTTCAATTGCTGTTGGGAATGGTACCCCATCCCTTTGAATAGCAACAGAAATTAGTAATTGATCAGGTATTATTTCAGGATTATAAGTCATAAGTGCAATATAAAGTGCTGGTGTAATCAAAGCTAAAAAGAAACAAATAATTCTTATTATTCTTGAAAAAGATATATTAAATGATTTTTGATAATTATCTTCAGGTGAATGAATAAAGTCAGTTAGTACTGCTGGTAATATAAGCACAAAAGGTGTATTTTCAACAAGTATTACAATTTTACCATTAAGTAGTGAAGTGCATGCTTGATCAGGTCTTTCTGTACTTATAACTTTTGGAAAAACAGATTTTTGATTTTTCTCTATTAGTTCTCTTATGTAACCACTATCAAGAATTGCGTCTATATCGATTTTATTTAGATCATCAAGTATTTTTTCAACTTTCCAGTTTGGTACAATGTCTTTTATATATGCGACTGTAACTTTAGTTTTACTTCTTCTTCCAATCTTAACATCTTCGTACCATAAATTTGGATCTTTAATTCTCTTTCTTATTAAACCTAAATTTTTATTATGATTTTCAGTAAAACTATCTTTTGGGCCACGAATAATAGTTTCACTAGTTGATTCAACCACACCTCTATCAAGGTCTGCTCTTGTTTCAATTATTATTGCCTTTGAAGAGTTATCTACAACAATTACCGTAAAACCACTAGATAGATAATAAAAAACATCTTCATATGTTTCACATGTTTTTAGGTTGCTATTATAAATACTATTTTTAACTTGTTCATAAAATGAATCAAATAATTTTTTTCTGTCCAAATTAATAATAGCTTTATTTAAAAAGTCACTTATTTTATCATCACTACTAACACTTTCTAAAAATATGTATCCAACTCTATAATTCTTTTTTTTAATTAATCTAGTTACGATATCACTGCTTTTCCCATTCATAGAGTTAATAGTTTCAAATATTTCATCTATATTAGTATCTAATTTCATATACTCACCCTTGTTATTATTGACAAATTTTTATAAATTATTATATAATAAGCTTGTTTAGGAGGCTTTGAATGAATATTTTTAAATTTGAAGATTGTGTTGAAAGTAAATATATATGTGTAAAAAGTTTTTTTGATGGTTTAGCGTTTATTAGGAATGAGGAAGGTAAAATAGGCTATATTGATAGGACAGGTAAAGAAGTAATTGTTAGTGATTATGAATTTGCACGTGATTTTTCCGAAGGCTTAGCAATAGTTCGAAGTGATCAAGGTTTATATGGATATATAAATAAAGAAGGAAAAGAAGTAATTCCTTGTAAGTATAAATATGTTGGAGACTTTTCTAAAGGCTTAGCAGCAGTTAAAAATGATCAAAACTTATATGGATATATAAATAAAGAAGGAGAAGAAATAATTCCTTGTAAGTATAAATATTTTTATGAATGCTTGGCAATAGTTAAAAATAAAATGAATAAATTGAGTTATATTGATAGAATGAGAGAAAAAGTAATTTCGTGTAAATATATTGAGATTGGAGACTTTTCTGAAGGCTTAGCAGCAGTTCAAAATAGGCAAGACTTATATGGTTGCATAAATAAAGAAGGAAAAGAAGTAATTCCTTGTAAGTATTTATTTGTAGGAAGTTTCCATGAAGGCTTAGCAGCAGTTCAAAATAAGCAAGGCTTATATGGTTGCATAAATAAAGAAGGAAAAGAAGTAATTTCGTGTAAATATATTGAGATTGGAGACTTTTCTGAAGACTTAGCAATAGTTCAAGATGAACAAGGCTTATATGGATACATAAATAAAGAAGGGAAAGAAATAATTCCTTGTAAATATATTGAGGTTGGAGACTTTTCTGAAGGCTTGGCAGTAGTCCAAAATGATCAAGAATTATATGGATATATAAATAAAGAAGGAAAAGAAGTGATTCCTTGCAAGTATGACGAGGCAAACGAATTTCATGAAGGTTTAGCTTTAATAAAAGATGTAGCAGGTTTATATAAATTTATAGATAAAGAAGGCAATGTACACCTTGACTTTACCATTTATACATCAAAATTAAACATGGGTTATGAAATTATAAAACTTAAAGCAAATAGTGAAGAAGAATTAATTCATAAAAAAATAGAAATAATTAAAGAATTAAAAAATAGTTTAAATAACTTAGAAAATACAGTATATGAAAAATTAAATTCATATCAAAAGAAAATAGGAAGTATAAAGTAAAACTTTATGCTTTTTTGATATTTAACTTTACTTTAGAATAAAACTATACTACAAATATCTTTTTAATTTTAGCAACTATTTTATTCTTGGTACTATTGACGAAATTTTACTAATTATTATATAATAGATGTGAATATATTGATTTGGAGGTTTTGTATGTCATTTTTAAAATTTGAAGATTGTGTTGAAAGTAAATATGCATATATAAGTGATTTTCATGAAGGTTTAGCGTTAGTAGAAAATAAACAAGGACTATATGGCTATATAAATAAAGATGGAAAAGAAATAATACCTTGTAAGTATAAATATGCTGGAAGTTTCCATGAAGGCTTGGCAGTAGTTCAAAATAATCAAGGCTTATATGGCTATATAAATGAAGATGGAAAGAAAATAATCCCTTGTAAATATATTGGGGCTGGAAATTTTTCAGAAGGCTTGGCAATAGTTGAAAATGATCAAGGGCCATATGGTTATATAAATAAAGATGGAAAGAAAATAATTCCTTGCAAGTATGAATTTGTAAGAGACTTTCACGAAGGTTTAGCAAGAATTCAAAATGATCAATACTTATATGGATATATAAATAAGGGAGGTAAAGAAATAATTCCTTGTAAATATAAATATGCTGAAGATTTTTCCGAAGGCTTAGCGGTAGTTCAAGATGAACAAGGTTTATATGGATATATAAATAAAGAAGGTAAAGAAATAATTCCTTGTAAATATAAATTTGCTAGGAGCTTTTCTGAAGGTTTAGCATTAGTTGAAAATGATCAAGGACTATATGGATACATAAATAAAGAAGGAAAAGAAATAATCCCTTTTAAGTATGAATATGTTGAAAATTTTTCTGAAGGTTTGGCAATAGTTCGAAATGGCCAAAAGCTATATGGTTGTATAGATAAAGAAGGGGAAGAAATAATCCCTTGTAAATATAAATTTGCTGGTGGTTTTCACGAAGGTTTATCTTTAATAGAAGATGTAAAAGGTTTATGTAAGTTTATAGATAAAGATGGCAATGTAAAACTTGACTTTACCATTTATACATCAAAATTAAACATAGGTGATAAAATTATAAAACTTAGAGCAAATAGTAAAGAAGAATTAATTCATAAAAAAATAGAAATAATTGAAGAAATAAAAAATAATTTAAATAATTTAAAAAGTACAGTATATGAAGAATTAAGTCCATATCAAAAGAAAATATGAAGTATAAAGTAAATCTTTATGCTTTTTTGATATTTAACTTTACTTTAAATAAAAACTATACTATAATATAAACTCAAGGTGATGTTATGTCCAGTATAATAAAAATACAAAATTTATATTATAAAGATATTTTAAATGATGTGTCATTTGATCTTGAAGAAAATACTTTTAATGTTTTAATTGGGCCTAATTCTTCTGGTAAAACGACTCTTGTTAAATGTATTTTAGGATTAATTGATTATAATGGACAGATAATATTTGATAATGAAATAGTGTCTAAAGATAATATAAAATTTATTATTAAAAAAATAGGAGTATTTGCGCCATTCTGTGATTTGCAGGATAATACAGTTTTATATAACCTTATATACCCATTATTAAATTTAAAATATAGTAATAAGGAAGCTAAAAAAATTGTATATGATATTTGTGATAAATTTAATATAAGTAATCTTTTGTTTAATAATATAAATGATTTATCGCTTATGGAAAAAAGACTTATTTTATTTTTATCTTGCATAATACATAAACCTAAATTTATAATAATAGATGATTCATTTGAATGGCTTAATAAATATTATAAAAAGCTTGTTATCGATTATTTAAAAAAGTTAAAAAATACGACAATACTGTTTATAACAAATAATGAAGAAGATCTTTTATTTTCAGATTTTGCTTTAATATTAAACGATGGAAAAATAATTTCTAATAAGAAGACAAGCGAGCTTTTAGATGATGAAAATTTATTTTTAAAAAATAATGTCAGTTTACCTTTTATTTCGAGTTTGTCTCATAAATTAAAATCATATGAATTAATAGATAGACTTATATTAGACAGTAAAGAAATGGTGAATGAAATATGGAAATAAAATTTGAGAATGTCAGTTATAAACAGTTGAATAATATCACAATTTCTTTTAAAAATAATGAAATAACATCCTTAATTAGTGAAGATATTAGTAAAAATAATATATTAGAATTGATTTATTTTATGGATAATATTAAAGGTGGAAATATAAAAATCCTTAATTATAATATAGACTCTAAATTAGATAATAAAAAGAAAAGTAAGATAAGAAATGATATAGCATATTTAGGAAATGATTTTAATTTATTTAATATAAATATTTTAGAAGATATAAAATTTGCAAATTCTAAGGTTGATTTAGAATATTTAAATGAATTATTAGAATTATTTAAACTTAATTCTAATATACTAAAAAAGAATCATTTAGAACTTTCTAGTAGTGAAAAAATGAAAATATCCCTTATTTCGTTAATTTTAAAAGATTCTAAGATAATTATTTTAAATAATCCTACTAGATCTTTAGATAAAAAAAGTATAGAAAGTTTAATTAAAATTTTGAAAAGGAAAAAGAAGGATAAAATAATTTTAATATCCTCTATGGATTCAAATTTTATGTTTAGTATTTCAGATAAAATAATTGCTGTATCAAATAATAAAATAAAGGCTTTTGATAATAAGTATGATGCTTTTGAAGATGAAAAATTAATTAACAGTTTAAAACTAGAAGTTCCTAATATATTAAAATTTAAAAAAGAAGCACTTAAACTTAAAAATGTTAAATTGGCGCGTACAGATAATATTAATGATTTAATAAAGGACATTTATAGAAATGCGAAATAAATTTCTTGATAATGTATTGACATCTGTAAAAATAATTGTATTATTTTTGCTAATTGTTACCATTTGCGTAGCAAAATCAATATATTTAATATTATCAGTAATCGTGCTTGAAATAATAATAATGCTTATTTTATCAAAAAGTGTAAAAGAATATATACTTTTTATTAAAAAAAATATATTTTTGTTGCTTATTTTTTTAGTTACATATATACTTTTCTTTAGAGATATATTAGGTTTAATTACTTTAACATACAAAATGATATTAATAATAATTTTAGTTAAATTATTTATTAACATGATAAGTTTTGAGTCTTTGAATAGCGCAATATATACTTTTATTACACCATTAAAATTATTTAAAATTGATGTAGAGGATTGTTCATTAAATATATCTTTAAGTATTTATTTTATAATTTGTTTTTATCAGTCTAGTGATTATATTGCTAAAATAAAAAGAATTAGTAATAAGAACAAGTCTTTTATAAAATATTCGTTAATTTCAAGAATTTTATTTGCGCAAGATAATGTTGATAATAAAAAAATCAATTTAAATTTAAAATTTTATAGTGTAAAAAAAGAAAATCTAAATATTAAATCTTTACTATTACTTTTAATATTTATTGCTATATTTATTATGACTATATATAAGGAAGTGATTTTGTGAGATATTTTATAACATTTTCATATGATGGATCAAAATATTCAGGATATCAAAAGCAGCCTAAAATGAAAACTATTCAAGGAGAAATGGAAAAAGCATTAAAGCAAATAAACGGTGGAAAAAATGTAAGCATTAGTGCATCTGGAAGAACAGATGCAGGAGTTCATGCCTACAATCAAAAAGCCCATTTTGATCTTGATACATCTATAACTCCTACAAAATTAAAGGCGGCTTTAAATAGTTTAATACCTGATGACATATATGTTAAAAATGTAAGCGAGGTTAATGAAAAATTTCATGCTAGGTTTAATGTTAAGGCAAAAGAATATATATATAAAATAAATATGGGAGATTATAATCCAATAGAAAAGGATTATGTATTTCAATATAATAAAAGATTAGATATACCTGAAATGGAAAGAGCCTTAAAATATTTAGAAGGAACACATAATTTTAAATCTTTTGTAAAAGCAGATGAAGAAAAAGATGACTATGAAAGAACTATAATTCAAACTAATTTGATGCGAGATATTAAAAGTGTAAATCAAATAGTAATATCTATACTTGGAACTGGATTTATGAGATATATGGTAAGAAATATAATAGGTATGCTTATCGAAATAGGTGAAGGAAAATATAAAAGTGAGGATATAATTAAAATTTTAGATTCACATGATAGAAAATGTGCTGGAATTTGTGTACCTGCTTGTGGACTTTATTTAAAAGATGTTTATTATTAACATCTTTTGTATTGATTTTTTTTAAGTATTAGATTATAATTATTTTAGAATAAAAGGGTGATGATATGGATAAGAAAAAAATAATACTTGAAAATGGTTTAGAAAAAGAAGTAAGTTGCATTTTTTATTTATATAACTCTAAATATTATTTTATATATACAGAAGGTGAAGTAGACGAAAATGGTTACATTATTCTATATGTAGTTCAAGTTGGAAAAGAAGTGAAAAATACTCCATCAGGTCAAGTGTATACAGGTTATATGGTTGGTGTTGAAATTAGTGATGCAAATGAATGGGCTAATGTTCAAAAATCTATAACAACAATTGTAGAAGATAAGAAGAATAAAACTACAAGTAATGAAATACAATATTTAGATATGAATATGTTGAATTTATTAAAAATTGCTAGCAAGAGGCAATTTAAACTTATGAAAAGTATTCTAGAAGAAGATTTTAATTTGACATTACCAAATAATTCAAATGAAAATGGATTAAATAATATTGCACAAACTACTGTTGTTTCTACACAAAATGAAAATATGTCCGAAAATCAAATTGTACAACCAACACCTATAGAACCAGTGACACCGGTTGCAGAAGTGACAGTACCAACAGAACCAGTAGCACCAGTTACAGAAGTAACGGTTCCAACAGAACCAGTAGCACCAGTTGCAGAAGTAACTATACCAACAGAGCCAGTAGAACCAGTTGCAGAAGTAACAGTACCAACAGAACCAGTAGCACCGGTTGCAGAAGTAACTATACCAACAGAGCCAGTAGAACCACAACCAAGTTTAATAAGTGATCAGGACGCTGTTGAAAATAATGTTATCATAGATTACAAAGCTAAATTTTTTGAAGAGTATAATAAAAATAAAGAATTAGAACAAAAAATTACTGAGTTAAATAACAAAATTGCAGAAATAAAATCTGTTATAGAGAAATAAGTTAATTATTTCTTTTTTGTTTCATAAAATTTTATAGAGGAAATATTATGAAAAATTTAATTAATTATTATTATGGTTTAATAATAAATAAATTTAGAAAAATTGATGATAAATATATATTTATTATAAATGACCATCAATATTTATTTGAACCATTAAATAGTAACATTGAAGAAATACTTAAGATTTATTATATATTAAAAGCAAGTAATCGATACTGTCATGAAATTATAATGAATAATCAAAATAGTGTAATGACATTTTACCAGAATAAAGCTTATATTTTAATTAAGATAAATTATTTGAGTGAATCAAAAATTGATATTACAGATATTTTATATTATGATGTTCAAGTATATGAAAAAAATATCAAACTTAATTGGAAAAACTTATGGCAGGATAAAATAGATTATTATGAATATCAAATAAATCAGTTTGGATTTAAATATAAATTGTTAAGGGACAGTTTTAGTTATTATTTAGGTTTATGTGAAACTGCAATTAGTATTTTAAATTACGTTAATGAAAGCAATATTAAATTTAATATATGCCATAGAAGAATAAATTATAATGATACATTAAACGAATTTTTGAATCCACTTAATATTATAATTGATAATAAATCAAGAGATGTTGGTGCATATATAAAAACTAATTTTATAAATGAAAAATTATGTTTTGATGATGCAACTAATATTATAGATAAAGCAAATTTAAATTATGATGAAGCTTTATTGTTTTTATCTAGATTGTTATATCCATCGTATTATTTTGATACTTATGATGATATTGTTCAAGAAAAAATTAGTGAAGATAAAATATTATTTTATATAAAAAAGAATATTTCATATGAAATATTCTTGAAAAAGATTTATAAATATTTAAAATTTAAATATAATATTATTGAAATTGAGTGGCTAGAAGTTTAAAATACATTTATAACTTCTTTAACCTCAGGAACTTCGCTCATTATAGCCGATTCAATACCATCTTTTAATGTAAAATCCAACATTTGACAATTAGCGCATGCTCCTATCATTTTTATGTAAACAATATTATCTTCGTACTTGATAAACTCAATATTTCCACCATCACTTATTAGAAATGGCCTTAATTTTTCTATTATTTCTTTTATTTTGACTTCTTGTTCTTCAGTTGTACTGCTTTTTTTCTTCATTCAAATCACCATAGTGTATTATATAGTACAATTTATTATTTGTAAAGTCTTTTCATTATTCATTAAATATGTTATAATTTAAGTGGTGATTGTGCTTATTATGTTTTAATTTTTAAATAACGCATATAATAAAGTAATAGGTATTAGTATTAAAATAATTAATTTTTCACCGAATTCATAGGAAGAAGAGGTGAATGTTGGTTTTTCCAACTTTTATGACAAAAATAATGAAAGGTAAAATTATAACTGGAACAGTAACTGGTATAGAACCATACGGAGTATTTGTTTCTTGCGATGATTATTATACTGGTTTAATACACATTTCGGAAATTTCACATGGATATGTAAAAAATATTAACGATTTTGTTAAAATAGGTGATATAATATCAGTAGAAGTTTTAGATGTTGATGAGGAACTAGGCCATTTGAAGTTGAGTATCAAAAATATTGATTATAAGAAAAAGTTTGTAAAAAGGAAAAAGATTAACGAAACATCATTAGGTTTTAGAAGCCTTGAATATAAATTGCCAATTTGGATAGAAGAATACTTAAAAAATTCAAAAAACGATTGAAATTCTATTGACAAAATTGAGTGTACATGGTATAGTTAATTACGTCAACGTTTTTTATGGGCGATTAGCTCAGTTGGTTAGAGCACTTGCCTTACAAGCAAGGGGTCATAGGTTCGAGTCCTATATCGCCCACCATTTTTTTTGCCGGAATAGCTCAATTGGTAGAGCAACTGACTTGTAATCAGTAGGTTGTGGGTTCAAGTCCTATTTCCGGCACCATTTAAGGAAGGGTAGCGAAGTGGCCAAACGCGGCAGACTGTAAATCTGTTCCTTCGGGTTCGATGGTTCGACTCCATCCCCTTCCACCATTGATTTTAGACAAAAGTTGTATGCTACAAATTTTGTGTAAATTGCCTCGTAGCCAAGCGGTAAGGCACCACACTTTGACTGTGGCATGCGCTAGTTCGAATCTAGCCGAGGCAACCATTAAAATTTGTTCCGCTAGCTCAGTCGGTAGAGCATTTGACTTTTAATCAAAGGGTCTGGAGTTCGAATCTCCAGCGGGACACCATTTTATTTGCCTGAGTGGCGAAATAGGTAGACGCACAGGACTTAAAATCCTGCGGGAGTCAAATCCCATACCGGTTCAAGTCCGGTCTCAGGCACCATCTTATTTTTATAAATATTTTTGGAGAAATACCCAAGTCTGGTTGAAGGGACCGGTCTTGAAAACCGGGAGGTCGGCGACGGCGCGGGGGTTCGAATCCCTCTTTCTCCGCCATTAATTATTCATATCGCGGGATAGAGCAGTCTGGTAGCTCGTTGGGCTCATAACCCAGAGGTCGTTGGTTCAAATCCAGCTCCCGCAACCAATGGTTCCGTGGTGTAGTGGTTATCACGTCTGCCTGTCACGCAGAAGATCGCGAGTCCGAATCTCGTCGGAACCGCC
>CANRAH010000010.1 GCA_947628565.1 uncultured Bacilli bacterium | reverse complement strand
TGGTTCTTCATCTAAAAAACCAAAGTTTCCTACACTTGCTGGCTCTTCTATAGGTTTTCTTGGTGGTCTTATTGGCTTCACTTCTACTTCAGGTTCATTCAAAATAAACGGATCTGGCTCGTTAGAACTTGAAAAATATGAATAAGTTCTAAAATCTTTTCTGTTATTTTCTAAAAACTCATCATATTTTTTTCTAGATTCAGGATCTGAAAGTATTTTATAAGCCTCTATTTTCTTTGAGTCTATGTTTTGATCCAGTCTAGGACTTAAAAGATATTCTATCATTGCAGATTTTATTTCGTCCTGACTTGCATTTTCTTTTATATTTAAAAGATCATAATATGTTTGTTCATCACTATACATTTGCATACACCTCATTTACTATGAATAGTATATCATATTTTTTAATTTTTTCATATCTTTTTATAATGTTTACAATTTTTTATAAATTATTTTACATTAATTGTATATTTTTTGTTATTATGTTATATTATTTGTGGTGATTATATGAAACTTATGTTTAAGAATGATTATTATAAACAAAAAGCATTTGAATTATCATTGTCAAATAACGATAAAAAAAGAAACTATCATAATGTTTTTGATGCATTTTTATTATTAATTAAAGGAATTAAAATATCAGATTTAAATAATCTATGTATTTTAATTAAAGAATATTATAATAATATTTCAATTAATGAAGCTTATCTACTTACACAAGGAGAATCTATACCAAATAAAATTGTTTTTAATGATTCTGTAAAGGAAAATATTTATCTTTTAGCAAAAAAATGTATTGAAAGCGGAAAACATCTTGGAAATAATACTATAAATGATGGAAATATAAACACATCTTCTTGGATAAGCCATTCTTTATTTTCATCAATACTTGCATCACAATTGGCAAATGCTATTGGTTTAGATTCTAAAAAAATTGAATCAATAGCATTATTACACGATATTGGAAGGAAACAAACACATACATTTGAACATACAATAAGAGGTTTTGAAATGTTGATAGATGCAAATTACGAAACTGAAGCAATTGGATGCATAACACATTCTTTTTTAGGAGGAGGTAGATGTTCGTCTAATGAATTAGCAGAGCCTGGTTTTTTTGTAGATGATAATGGAATTCCACACTTCAAAGATGGAGCCTTTAAAGATGATATAACGATTTTTCTTGAAAACTATAAATATACTATGTACGATATAATATTAAATATTACAGACTTAATGGCTACAGACAAGGGAATTGTTTCTCCTATGGATAGAATAAAAGATATTGAATCAAGAAGAAAATCCTTTGATCCAGCAAATAGAAATTTTTTTCTTGCAGAATTTACTAATTATCTTGTTTTAATATTAAAAATAATGGAAAGACCTGTACCAAAAGTTTTAGAAAATAAATTGTATGCAAAAAAGGGAATTTCTACCGATGAAATTATGGAAAAATTAAAAATAGCATCAGATTTATTCTATAATGAATATATTGAACAATGTAAAATCCAATTTCAAAAAAAGAAATAAATATGGAATTAAATGAATTTATAAATTAAAAATGTAGATATAAAATCTACATTTTTATCTTAAACAATTATAAATTTGCTATGCCATTACTTGCCCACCATTATTATGAATTACTTGACCTGTCATATAACTTGAATCATCACTAGCTAAGAATACAAATGTTGAAGCAAGTTCATAAGGCATTGCACCACGTGCCATAGCTGAATCTGAACCCAATGATGGAATTTTTTCACTAACCCAACATGCTGGTTGAAGTGGTGTCCAAAAGAATCCGGGTGCGATTGCATTTACTCTTATATTTTTAAGTGCTAAATTACGTGCTAATGCTCTTGTAAAGCCAACAATTGCCCCCTTTGTTGTAACATAATCTATAAGTTGTGGATCTCCATAAAATGCAGTTACTGATGAAAGATTAATTATTGATGCACCACTATTTAAATATGGTAAAACTTCTCTTGTTAAATAAAACATACCATATATATTTACTTTCATTGTTCTATCAAATTGATCATCACTTATACAAATTAAATCATCTTGTTGATATTGCACTCCTGCATTATTTACTAAAATATCTATTTTTCCAAATTTTTTTAATGTTTCTTCTACTATATATTTAGAAAAATTTTTATCTGCTATATCTCCACTTAAAAGTATACATTCTCCTCCTAATTTTTCTATATATTCTTTGGTTTCATTTGCATCTATATGTTCATTATAATATGGAATAACAATCTTTGCGCCTTCTTTTGCAAAAGCAACAGCACAAGCTCTACCTAATCCACTATCTCCCCCTGTTATAATAGCAACTTTATTTTTTAATTTATTACTTCCGACGTAATTAGGATTGTCAAAAACAGGTCTTGGTTGCATTAGATACTCCATCCCTGGTTGGATATCCTGAGATTGCTTCTTCGCCATTATTTCATATTCTACACTTTTAAGACCTATTGGATAATAATAATTATAATATTGATTACCATATGTATAATCAAATTTCATATATTCACCTCATATAATTATATGAAAAATCATGCCATATGTACTAAAAAAGTAGTAGTTACTTTTCAATTTTAACTACTACTTGATAAATATTTGCTAAATCATATTCATCTAATTCAATTTTATATCCATATTGTTCAATTTTCTTTGAACAATCTCTTATTGCATTTATAACTTCTTTAAAATCAGCTTTCTCAATTGTTGGAGCATTATTTTGTGGCATTACTGGATCATATTGTTTTGTATAATCAGTAACTATTATTGGTTCAACCTTTTGTTCTGAAATTTGTTGTTGTTCTACTGGTGGAACTGGGGCTGGCGTTGGTGCTGAAAAGCTAAACAAATCTTCACTTTCTTGTGTTACACCGTTAGTGTTAACATTAATTTGAGTTTCTGCTGGTTGTACTGGAGTACTTTCCAATATTGGAGCTGTTGTTGGAATTTCTTGCTGATTAGCACTATTAATATTTAAATCAGGGGATGGTTGTTGTGCCATTAAATTAGGTTGATTGAATATATCCATATTAAACGTATTATTTTGATAATTTAATGGTTCTGGATTAATTGCAGGTGTATTATTAATGTCATTATTAACCATATTTGGCATATTTTGTGACATTTGAGGTTGTGGGGCAACAAAAGGTACTTCGCTTGATGGCTGTTCCACTGGTTGTGACATTACTGGTGGTTGTTCTACTGGAGAAACCATAGTATTCATACCTTGCATATCAACTGCAGGTGTTGAATTTCCAGCAAATATATCGAAATTTTGTGGACCAGCACTTGGTTGTTCTACTGGTGGAACTGGGGCTGGTGTTGGTGTTGGAGCTGCCATTACATTTCCATTTATATCAAAACTATATCCATTTGATACTGGTTGTTCTACTGGAGGAACCATAGTATTCATACCTTGCATATCAACTGCAGGTGTTGAATTTCCAGCAAATATATCAAAATTTTGTGGACCAGCACTTGGTTGTTCTACTGCGCTTAATGTTGGTACTGGAGCTTGTGGTACTGAAAATGCATCAAAACTTGGAACTCCTGGTTGTTGATTTGGTACCATATTTATATTATTATCATTCATATTTATATCCTCTTTTCTAATTATATCTTGTGAATCACTCAATTCACTACGTTCTGAACTTAAAAGTTTATTTATTTCTTCATCAGTTCTTCTTACAGTTAATCTTTCATCAATTATTCTTTTTAACATATTATTTTGTTCTTCTTTAGAACTAATTCTAAGAAGCGATCTTGCATGACGTTCTGATATTTTATTATCAAGTAAAGCCTCCTGGACTTCATCCGTTAAATTTAACAACCTAATTTTATTTGCAATAGCTGATTGACTTTTACCTAACTTATTAGCCAAATTTTCTTGTGTTATATATTCCATATCTAAAATTCTTTTATACGATAAAGCTTCTTCAATTGGCGTAAGATTTCTTCTTTGAACATTTTCAATTAACGCTATTTCTGCACTATCCTTATCATTCAAATTTTTAACTATTACTGGTACAGTTTCTTTTCCCGCTAAAACACTTGCTTTATATCTTCTTTCTCCAGCTATTATTTCATACTTATCTCCAATTGATCTAACTACAATAGGTTGTATAATACCATGTTCTTTTATTGAATCAGTCAGTTCTAATATTTCTTCTTCATTAAATGTTATTCTAGGCTGAAATCTTCCAGGTAATATCTCATTAACATCGACATCTATGACTCTAGGTGTTTCGTTCATTGCCCACCTCCTTTTATTCTTATCAACATTTTACAACATTTTGGGAAATATTGCAATAATTTTGAGAAATAATTTTGGGAAATAATTTTTGCACAAAAAAAGCCTTATAAAGGCTTACTTTTAATTTCAGAATATTTCCTGGGAAATAATTTTGGAGTAGTATCAATTTTAATTATTTTTATTAAACTTCTACTACTTTCTTCTACTGGCAATTTAAACTTAATAATTTTATCAACATAACAATTTAATTTATTTAATGCATTTTGATAAGATGTTTCTGTATCTATATTACCTTTCATTGCAATAAAAAATTTATTTTTCTTCACTAAATTTATTCCAAGTTCAAGTAAAATATTTAAAGGAGCTACTGCCCTTGCAGTTACTACATCAAATTTTTCTTTATTTATTTTTGCATAATCTTCTATTCTTGTATGAATAGTTTCAATTTTTTGTAATCCTAATTCATCTATAACTTTATTTAAAAAATTTATTCTTTTATTTAATGAATCTATTAAAGTTATTTTTAGATTTGGATAAAATATTTTTAAAACTATTCCTGGAAATCCAGCGCCACTACCTAAATCACATAAATTTTCAACTTTATTTAAATTTATTATTTTTGCTATAGTAAGTGAATCATAAAAATGCTTTAAATATACATCTTCTAATTCTGTAATTCCTGTTAAATTCATAACTTTATTATATTCTATTAGTAATTCATAATATTTATCTAATTTCTTTATATGATCTAAGGTTATTTCTATACCTAAAGATTTTACTTCTTCAATAAAACTATTTTGATTCATAGAAATACTCCTTTTTTATATATACCATAATTAGCGATATATCTGCTGGATTTACTCCACTAATTCTCAATGCTTGTCCTATTGAAGTTGGTCTTATTTGATTTAGTTTTTGCTTTGCCTCACTTGCCAAATTATGTATTTTATCATAATTAATATCTTCTGGTATTTTTTTGTTATCTAAATCAACCATTTTATTTGCTTCATCTATTGCTTTTTTTATATATCCTTCATATTTTATATTTATTTCTACCTGTTCCAATACATCTATGTCGTAATTTTTATCTAAAAAGCTTTGTAATTTTTCGATTTTTACTTCAGGTCTTTTTATTAAATTATATAAAGTCATGCTTTCTTTTATTTCTGGTATTCCTACATTTATTAATTTTTCATTTGTTTCTTTTTTGGGTGTTAATTTATTATTTTTTAAATATTCAGTTAGTGTTACTATTTGATTTTTCTTTTCTTTAAATTTATCATATTTTTCTTGAGAAACTAATCCCACTTTATATCCATATTCTCTAAGACGAATATCTGCATTATCATGTCTTAATAATAATCTATATTCAGCACGTGATGTTAAAAGTCTATATGGATCTATTACACCTTTAGTAACTAAATCATCAATTAATACCCCAATATATGCTTCATTTCTTTTTAAAATTAATGGTTCCTTTTTTTCTAGTGAAAGCGAAGCATTTATTCCTGCTATTAATCCTTGACAAGCTGCTTCTTCATATCCACTTGTACCATTGATTTGACCAGCTGTATATAAATTTTTTATAATTTTTGTTTCTAATGTTTGCTTTAATTGTTTTGAATCTATAGCATCATATTCTATTGCATATCCATATTTATTTATTTTAGCATTTTCTAATCCTTCTAGACTATGTACCATTTTTTCTTGAATTTCATATGGCATACTTGTTGAAAAGCCTTGAATATATATATCATCGTAATATATACTTTCAGGTTCTAAAAATAACTGATGACGCTCTTTATCAGCAAAACGAACAACTTTATCTTCAATAGATGGACAATATCTAGGACCTACTCCTTTTATATCAGATAGTCCTCCATACATACTTGATTTATTCAAATTATCTTTAATTATTTTATGGGTTTTTTCATTTGTATAAATTAAGTGACATGGAATCTGTGAATCTTTATCATAATAAACTTTATTATCAAAACTAAATGTATAGTATCTATCATCACCTTGTTCTATTTTTGTTTTTGAAAAGTCTATTGAATTTTTATCTATTCTTTGAGGTGTACCTGTCTTAAGTCTTATTATATTAAATCCATACTCTTTTAACTTATCACTTAAATGATTACTTGGTTTTTCACCATGTGGACCCTGTCTTTTTCTTGTATCACCTATTAAAATATCAGCTTTTAAGTATGTTCCTGTTGTAAGTATTACTATTTTACTTTTTAATTCAGTTCCATCTTCAAGTTTTATACCTTTTACTACATTATTTTCTACTATTAAATCTTCTACTATAGTTTCTTTTATTTCTAAATTAGAGGTGTTAGTTAATGTATTTATCATATTTTTTGGATATGTTATTTTATCTGCTTGAGCACGAAGAGCTTGCACTGCTGGACCTTTAGCACTATTTAACATTTTTATTTGAAGAATACTTTTATCTGCATTTCTCCCCATTTCTCCGCCTAGAGCATCTATTTCTCTTACAACTATTCCTTTAGCACTTCCTCCAATTGATGGATTGCATGGCATATCTGCTATATTTTTTATGTTTCCTGTTGCAAGTAAAGTTTTATGCCCTTTTCTTGCACAAGATAGGCTTGCTTCACAACCAGCATGTCCTCCACCTACTACTATGACTTCATACATTTTTACACCTTCTTCATTCCCTGATATTATACTATCATTTTTAATAATTAACAATAATTATTTAAATTATCCAAGAAAAAAAATGAAGTATATCCATTTATTTTCCTAAACAAAATTGACTAAACAATTGATCTATAAGTTCATCAGAATAAGTCTCACCTATTATCTCACCTAGAGTACTCCAAACTTTTTTTAGATCTATTTCTACCATATCAACTGGCATGTTTTCTTTTATACCTTTTTTGACATCATCTAAAGATATTAATGCTTTTTTTAATAAAGATATACTTCTAGCACTACTAAGATATGTAAAATCACTTGTATTAATCTTTTCTAAATTAAACATATCTTTTATTTTCTTTCTTAATTCATCTATTCCAACATCATCTTTAATAGACATTAATATATAATTATCAAGCATAGATAAATCAATATTTTTTTCTAAATCAATTTTATTTACTATTATAATATGATTTTTATCTTTTATTTTATTAAGTATATCTTTTTCTTCTTCTATAATTTTTTCATTATTATTAAGTACATAAAGTATTAAATCTGCTTCATCTATTAAATCTAGGCTTTTTTTAACACCTATACTTTCAACTACATCATTTGTTTTTCTAATACCAGCTGTATCTAATATATTAAGTATTATTCCATCTATTTGAATATTACCTTCTACTATATCACGTGTAGTACCAGCAATATCAGTAACTATTGCTTTATCTTCATTAAGAAGTCTATTTAATATACTACTTTTTCCTACATTAGGACTACCTATTATAATAGTTTTAATACCCTCTTTAATTATTTTCATGTCTTCTGATTTTTTCAAAATATTATTTATTTTTAAAGTTATATTTTCTACATTGTCCAAAATTATTTTATTTGTCATTTCTTCTATATCCTCATATTCTGGATAATCTATATTAACTTCTATATTAGCAAGTATTTCTATTATATTTTTTCTTAAATCTTTAATGAGTTTTGATACTTCTCCGTTTACTTCATTCATTGCTATTTTTCTAGATTTTTCCGTTTTTGCATTTATTAAATCCATAACACCTTCTGCTTCTATTAAGTCTATTCTACCATTTAAAAATGCTCTTTTAGTAAACTCACCAGGTTCTGCTAATCTGCATCCGTTTAAAAGTAATAATTCTAATACTTTATTAGTAATAGCAATTCCTCCGTGTGTATTTATTTCTACTACATCTTCGCGAGTAAATGTTTTAGGAGCACGCATTACACTTACTAATACTTCATCTATTTTTATATTACCATCCATGATATATCCATAATTAATGGTATGTGTATTTACTTTTTCTAAATCTCTACCTTTAAATATTTTATTTACTATTTTAATTGCATCATTACCGCTTACTCTAATTATAGATATTGCACCTATACCTAAAGTAGTTGATATTGCAGTTATTGTATCATTCATAATATCACTTCCAACTTCGTTATTATATCAAAAAAGAAATAAAAAATATACCTCATTTGGTATATTAATTTTTAACTCTTTTATACTTTTTTTCTAAAACTGGACTTTTTTCTTCAAAATAAGAGTTTGCTATTTCTATGGCTTCTCCACTCCAACACTTTTGTAATTTATTTTCAAGTTTTCCTTTTTTATAAAGTTTATAATATTTTTTTTCATGATAACCTAAATCATAAAATAAACTTAATGTTACATTTAAATTTTTAATATAATTTTTATCTTCTACTTTTTTTACGGAAAATTTATTATTATTTTTACTATTCGTTTTATTTTTCTTTAATTTTTTTTCATTTCTTCTATTAAATTTTCTTTTATTAATATTTCATCTAAATTATCATAATATTCTGTTTCTTTTTGTTTTCCATTTTCATCTATTATTAATACTTTTCCGTCTTTATACACGTATCCTTTGTTCATTATAAAACCTTCTTTATAAAATATATTATAACATATTTTTTAGAAATAAATAAAAAAGTAGAGCCTATTTCTCTACATATCTTATTACTACATATCTATTAGGTTCTTCACCGAAACTTTCTGTTTCAATATTATAGTATTCACTAGCTACTTCATGCACTATTCTTCTTTTATATGAATTCATAGGATCTAATTTTATTTCATCTTTTGTCCTAATTACATCATTTATTATATTTTTTATATCTTTTTCAAAATATTTCTCTTTTTTCATCTTATAATTTGAAGCGTCTAAATTAACTTTTATATTAAATTTTGTTTGATTACTTAATGTTTGTCTTAATAATAATTGAAGTGCGGTCAATGTTTTACCATCTTTTCCTATTAATATAGGATTATTATCTGAAAACATTTTAACACTAAATACATCATCTTCTTCATTCACTTCAAACTTCGCGTTAATTCCCATTAATGATGTTACTTTTAAAAGATAATCTTTTATAAATAATTTTACATCTTCCTTTTTTATAACTTCCATATTAAACTTATTATTTTCTTCATATTCTTTTGTTAATATTTCGTTATTATATACATCTAATTCGTCTAGACATTTTAGTCTACAATCTTCTTCATTTTCACTTTCAAACTTATAAACTTGTATCATAATTACTTACTCCTTTTAACTAATAAATTTTGTATTATTGTTAATAAACTATTCGTTATCCAATATATAATGATTGCTGTCGACATACTAAATGATGTTATAAAAATCATTACAATCATAATATTAAACATCATATTCATTTGTTTCATTTGATCATCTGGCATTGTATTTTTGTTCATCTTAAATGAAAAATAAGTAACTAACCCTACTATTATAGGTAAAATTAAATAATACCAATACCCTTCTTGTGCTCCTGCAAATGGTGTCATTCCCATTTTAAAGATTAAAAATTTTCCTTCAAATAAAATAGGTAATCTATATAATGCTTCATAAAAAGCAAAGAAAAGTGGAATTTGAATAAATCCTAATAAACAACCTGAAACAGGATTTATTTTATATTTTTTATATACAGCCATCATTTCATTTGATTTCATCATCATTGATTGTTGATCAGTTTTATTAGCATATTTCTTATCTATTTTTTGAAGTAATGGTTGTGCTTTTTTTATGTTTTCTGATTGTCTTAATGATTTTAATGTAAATGGTAATAATATCAATTTTATCAAAATCGTTACAACAATTATAGCAAGTCCATAACTATTTTTTAAAATTTTACCAATATTTACTATTACCCATGCTAATGGTTTTACAAACACACTTGTCCAAAATGTTTCATAACCACCTTCAACAACAGATATTTCAGTACATACAGGTAACTTATCAATATTTAAAATATTTTTTATTTTTTTCTGATAATCATTTTTTGATATGTCACCATCTTCATATATTTTATCATAATCTATTTTTTTTTGTTTTATTGCATCTTCATATGTTTTTTTTAATTCTACTGGTTTACATAGAATATTTTCAACTAATGTTTGTTTAGTTTTTTCATCTTGTACAATCTTTCCATCTGCGTCTTTTAATTGCTTCGTACATCCAGTTATAAGCAATACTAATAAAAACACAACTACTAATAATTTTTTATTTTTGCTCATCTTCCTTCTCCTTTATTAAATTTAAATTGTTTAAAGCAAATAATAAATTTTCTTCTCTTTGTTTAAAAGTTTTCATAATTATTGCTCTAGTTACTATTATAATACAATTAAAGTTATTTTGATAGTCTTTTTTATCAATAATAGATTTTAATTGCCTTTTTATTTTATTTCTATTCACAGCATTTCCTATTTTTTTTCCAACAGATAATCCAAATTTATAAATATCATTCGTATTTTTTTCTAAATATATGATGTAATCTTTATATTTATATGGTTTATTATTTTTTATTATTCTATCAAAATCTCGACTATTTTTTAATATATTTATTTTTTTCATATGATCAGTCCTTTAAAAATAAAACCACTGACGAATCAGTGGAATATTAATGAGATAAAACTTTACGTCCTTTTCTTCTTCTATTATTAATTATTTTAGTTTTCATACGAGCCATAAAACCTAATTTTTTACTTTTTCTATGATTATTTGGTTGATATGTTCTTTTCATTTTAACACCTCCATCATCTATTTTTTCTGCTTGCTTTATAAATTATATATATTTTTTACTTTTTTGTCAATTATTTTTTTTCTTTAATAATTGTTTTACTTTTCTTTCACTAAGAACTCTATCTTTATCTTTAAAATCAAATATAGTTTTATCGTAATTAATTAAATTTTCTTTTTTAGCCAAAACTACCTCTGCTTTATCATAAATTGATAATTTATTTTCATTTGGATAATATTTAACAAAATCGATTATATCGTTTTTAGATTTAAAATAATTAATAATATAGTTTATTTGTTTTTTCTTTGCTCCAATAAATTCTATTTTGAATGGATACATAATAATCCTATTTAACAATTTTAAAGATTCATCATTTATCTCATACAATTTAGTTCCTATCAAAAATGCTAAATTTTTTCCAAATTTAAATATTTTTATATTGATGCTATAGTTATTTACTATATCATTTATCATATTTAAATTATTATTCATAAACCAAACCTCCTTTTAATTAGACATATTATATCATAATAAATGCAAAACTCAAATATAAAATATTAAATTATTTCATTTTTTGCAAAAAGTCATAATTTTAAGTTATACACAAAAATGTTCATAAGTAAAATGTGTATAAAAGTTATAAACATTTTTATACACTTATAAACAATTTAATTAAAATGTTCACATGTTTTAGTGCATAAAGTTATGAACATTTTTGTGTATAAAATACTTATGATATTATTTTTTAATAATATTTAATTGTTCACAAAGTATGTTTATAATAATTTTTACTTCTGTAGATAACTATTTTAATTAATTTAGTATTGTGCATAAGTTAAAATTCTTTTTTTTTATACACATATTTTATTGTTTTTAATGAAAAAATATTGTAAAATATAGGTGTATATGGTTAAGGAGGTAGTATTATGGATTTAAATAACATCTGGAATTCATTCCTTGATAAAATGAAAACTCAAATATCAGATATAGCATTTGAAACTTGGTTTTCTGAAACAAAATTAATTCAATTAAAAGATAATATAGCTACCGTATTAGTTCCTTATCACATACATAAAAAGAATTTGAGTGAAAATTACAATGATTTAATAGAAGATATATTTACTGATATTACAGGTTCAAATTTCAAATTCAATTATGTTATTGAAGAAGAGGTTGAAAATAATTTAACTCCTAACAATGAAATAATTGGTGTTCCTAATTATGAAACATATGAATCAAATTTAGATCCTAAATATACATTTGAAAACTTTATGATTGGACCAAGTAATAAATTTGCAGCAACTAGTGCACTTGCAGTTGCTGAACAACCAGGTAAAATGTATAATCCACTTTTTATATATGGTTCAAGTGGCCTTGGAAAAACACATCTTATGCACTCAATTGGAAATTACATTGTTAAAAATAGTAATAAAAAAGTTTTATATATCACTTGCGATAATTTCGTATCAGATTTTGTAGATATATGTAGAAAAAACGCAGGCTCTAACAATATGGAAGCTATTAAACAATTTAAAAACAAATATAGAGATATAGATGTACTTATAATAGATGATATACATAATTTAGTAGGGGCAACTAGTGCTCAACAAGAATTTTTTAATACATTCAACGAACTATATAATAATGAAAAACAAATAATTATATCATCAGATAGATCACCAGATGATATAAAAAAACTTGAAGAAAGACTTAAAACAAGATTCAATTGGGGATTACAAGTTAATATTTTACCACCTGATTTCAAACTTAGAATGTCTATATTAAATAAAAAAATAGAAAATAATGAAATTAACGGTGTGGTACCAGAAGATGTTAAAGAATATATAGCTAGTAATTGTGTAGGTGATGTAAGAAAACTTGAAGGAGCTATTACGCGTGTATTTGCTTATGCTACTATGATGAATGGCTCAGATATAACATTAGAACTTGCAATAGAAGCATTAAAAGACTATTTTGTAAAAACAATAGTAGCAAAAAATAAGATGGATCAAGTACTACAAATTGTTTGTGATCATTACAATTTAACTCAAGAAGAATTATTAAGTAAAAAAAGAAGCAATGATATAGCAATTCCTAGAATGGTAGCTATGTATATATGTAGAGTTTATTTAGATGAAAATCTTACTAAAATAGGAATAGAATTCGGTGGAAAAAATCATACTACCGTTATGCATGCTGTAGATAAAATAAAGAAAGAAATATTAAAAGATGATAATTTAAATAGTGAAATTCAAAAAATGATTAACGAAATAAGATAAATGTAGAAAACTTTTAAATATGAACTTTTTATGCACAATAAAATTAACTTATAAATAAAGAATAAAAAGAGGTTATCAACATTATACACATCAATAAAAATAATAATACATAGAAAGAAGGAATAATATGAAATTTTCAATTAAACAAAAAGTATTGATGGAACACCTAAATTATGTTATAAAAGGAATTTCCACTAAAAATTTAATACCAATATTAAATTGTATTAAATTTGAATTAACTCAAGAAGGCTTATATTTAATAAGCACAGATAATGAACTTGCTATAAAATCATTTATAAAGGCAAATGAAATTGAGAAAATTGAAATAGAAGGGGACTTATTAATTTCTGGAAGATATATATATGATATAGTAAGAAAATTAAATAATGAAATTATCAACATAGAAGAAATAATAGATTCTCAGGTATTAATAACAACAGAATCTTCTTCTTTTAAATTAAATTGTAATAATGTTTCTGAATTTCCTAGCATTGATTTAGAGTTTACTAATTCACCAGTTTTAATAGATTCAAATGTATTTAAAACAACTATAAATCAAACAATATTTGCAACATCTACACAAGAATCTAGACCAGTTTTAACTGGAATAAATTTTAAAATAAATGAAAATATAATGGAAGTTACTGCGACAGATTCATATAGACTATCAAAAAAAAGAATTATACTTGATAACAATATAGAAAATAATATTGATATTATAATTCCAAATAGAAATTTAAATGAGATAATTAAAATGTTACCAGAAGATGAAGAAAAAATAGAACTTCACATATTTTCTAATAAAGTAATATTTAAAATAAAGGATCTAATTGTCATGACGAGACTTATAAATGGTAATTATCCAGATACTAATAAGTTAATTCCTGATAATTTTGAACTAAAAATAAAAGTAAATCTTGATAATTTTTATAGTGCAATAGATAAAGCATCTCTATTTACTAATAATGAAGAAAAAAATACAATTAAGTTAGAAACAAAAAATGATATGATGATAATATCATCTAATATTCCAGAAATAGGAAATGTCGAAGCTAAAATAAAAATAGAAAAAAATAATAGTAGTGATATAAAGATATCATTTTCATCAAAATATATGATGGATGCTATTAAAACATTCGATAGTAATGAAATAGAATTATCATTTAATGGAGAAATAAAACCAATTATTATTAATTATGTTGATAATGATGATTTAACGCAATTAATACTTCCAATAAGAACTTATTAAAATATGATGTAAAATTTATTGTAAAATTATCAAAAAATATTAAATTTATATTGTATTCTTATTAAAAAAATAATATTATTAATTCAAAGGAGGATTATATGATAACATTTGAAAAATTAGTAGAAAGAGAAAAAGCTGGTCAACTTGGAATTATAAGAAATGTAAAAAATAAGATAAATAATGCTGATAATATTCCACCTGTAGTACAAGGTTATAACCAAGCAATAGAAGATTGTGAAGCAAACCTTGAAAATATTGAAGAATATACGACAATTGAATTAGGTCGTATCACTAATTCGATAATTAAAGTAATTCAAGAGGAATATAAAAAAAATATAAATAGTTATTATAATAATTTTGAAAATTTTATTCAAAATTTTGAAACTAGAATGCAGCTTTCTGCTGTAGGTGGTGCAATAATAGAGATTACATTAGATGATCTATTATGTTTTAAAGGTAAAGATCCAACATTACCAGAAACTTCAGATTTATTTAGACAAAAAATTAATTCACAATTTAATGTTAATATTCCAATTAGTAGCGTTGAAAAAAATGTTACAGAAGAATTACATCAGGCAGAATTAACTGGTGATGAACAAGAAATAGCGAAAGCTCAAGTAAAATTTTTTGATATGCAAAGAGCTTCAGGTAAAAGAGGAATAACTGCAACAGATGAAGCATACCAACAAGCAAAAGAAAATAGTTCTGAAAGAAGAATTTAATATTATAAAAGATAAAGTTATTATCAAATTATGGTAATAACTTTTAATTTTATATAAAAAATTTTAATTTATCGACATAATTCAATTAATTTCGACAGTAATAAGGTGTATAAGAGATAGCAAGAAAGGGGGAAAAGTATGGAAGAATATGAGATAAATTCATCAACTTTAGCTATTATTCCAATTGATTTAGAAACATCTAAAGTATATGAAGAAGAACAGGAATATATAATACATAAATCATCAAATTCAATAATAAAAGAAAATTGTGCATTTTATGGAAGCTCATATCAAGGAAGATGTATAGGAACAAAAAGTTTAACTGGAATAAAAGCAAAATTTCCAATTATAATAGAAGAAAGTAGAAATTTAATATTTTTTCCTACATCATCTATTAGAACTAAACAAAGTACTTGGATAGCTTTAAATAAAATTAAAAGATATCATAAGAATAATAGTAAAAGTGAAGTTTTGTTTAAAAATGATTCAAAATTAGGTTTAGATATATCTTATTATTCACTTGAGAATCAAATTATAAGGGCAACAATGTTAAAATCTAAATTATATGAAAGAAAATTAGATAAAAATTAATAATTTTCTTTTTTTATTATTCTATTTGTGGTATAATTATAAGTGTGTATAGGAGTACTCAAACTGTATAAAAACTCAAAATAGGGGGATTTAAGATGAAAAGAAGATTAATGTGTATTTAAAAAAATTAAAGTTGCACAATTTTAGAAATTATAAAAGTTTGAATGTTACTCTAAGTAAAGGAATTAATATTATATACGGAGATAACGCACAAGGTAAAACAAATTTACTTGAAAGTATATATTGTTTAGGCCTTACAAAATCACATAGAAATTTTATAGATAATAACTTAATTAAAGAAAATGAAGAATATTTAACTATAGAAGGTATTTTTAATAAAAAAAATTTTGATAATAAGTTAAACATTTATATAGATAATAAAACTAAAGTTTTAAAATATAATAATGATACTATAAAAAAGATAAGTGATTATATTTCAATATTGAATATAATTATTTTTTATCCCGATGATTTAGAATTAATAAAAGGTTCACCACAGGAAAGAAGAAAATATTTAAATTTAGAATTATCTCAACTTTATAGTAATTATTATATAGTTATGAATGAATATAATAAAATATTAAAACTTAGAAACGAATATTTAAAAAAAATAAGTAAAAAATTATCTAAAGATTTAACGTATATAAAAATTTTAACAGGATATCTAATTGATAAATCAATAATTATTTATAAAATGAGGGATAAATTTATTAAAAAAATAAATGAAAACATAAGTGATATATATAAAGATATTATGTCTTTGGATGGTTTTAAAATAAAATATAAACCAAGTATTAATATGGATAATATTGATTTAAAAGATCCAAATTTGAAAGAATATTTGGTAAAAGAATATGAAAAAAGGTTAGATTATGACATAAAAATATTGTCAACGTCAATAGGACCACATAAGGATGATATAGAATTTTTCTTGAAAGATAAAAATTTAAAATTATATGGTTCACAAGGGCAACAAAGAATAGCTATAATATCATTAAAACTTTCTGAATTAAAAATTTTTGAAAAATATAAGGAAGAAACACCAATACTTTTACTTGATGATATATTTAGTGAATTAGATGATGATAAAAAAAATAATTTACTTAGATACATAAGTAAAAATATACAAACAATTATAACTACTACAGATTTAAATAATTTGGATAATAAATTGATAAAAAAGTCAAAATTATTTAAGATAGAGAATGGAAAAATAATTAAAATAAAAGAGGTGAAATTAGATGAATAATGAAATAAATCATTATGATGCATCAGATATTCAAGTATTAGAAGGATTAGAGGCTGTAAGAAAAAGACCAGGTATGTATATTGGAACAACAGATGTTAAAGGGTTGCACCATCTAGTTTGGGAAATAGTAGATAACTCAATAGATGAATCTTTAGCTGGATACTGCAAAAATATAGAAGTTATTATAAATAAAGGAAATTCAGTGACAGTAAAAGATGATGGACGTGGAATACCTGTAGATATACATCCAAAAACTAAAAAAAGTACAGTAGAAACTGTTTATACAGTACTTCATGCAGGTGGTAAATTTGGAGGTGGAGGCTATAAAGTTTCCGGTGGATTACACGGAGTAGGTGCTTCAGTTGTAAACGCACTTTCAAAATGGGTAGAAGTTACTGTATACAAAAATGGAAAAATATATTTTATACGTTTTGAAGATGGTGGACACACAAAAGAACCATTAAAAGAAATAGGAACTTGTGATGTAAATAGAACAGGAACAACTGTAACTTTTAAACCAGATCCTGAAATATTTGATACTGATATATATGATTATAATACACTTAAAGTTAGAATAAGAGAGTTAGCATTTTTAAATAAAGGACTTAAAATTACTTTAAGAGATGATAGAGATGAAGAAGATACAACAGGAGAAACTTTTGTTTATGAAGGTGGAATATCAGAATATGTTAAATTTATAAACAAAGAAAAAACACCATTACACGAAGATGTAATTCATTTAGAAGGAACAGAAGATAATGTTGTATTTGAAGTTGCCCTACAATATACAAATGGATATAATGATAATATTTATTCTTTTGTTAATAACATAAACACTCACGATGGAGGAACACACGAAGAAGGTGTTAGAAGGGCTTTAACTCGTGTAATAAATAATTATGCAAGAAAATCAGGTATTTTAAAAGAGAAAGATGAATCATTAACAGGAGATGATGTTAAGGAAGGCCTAACTATGATTATTTCCTGTAAGCATCCTAATCCACAATTCGAAGGTCAAACAAAGGGAAGACTTGGAAATAGTGAAGTAAGGAAACTTGCTGATAATGTATTTAGTGAAGGTTTTGAAAAATTTTTACTAGAAAATCCAGATGAAGCAAGAATAATAGTTGAAAAAGCAATACTTGCATGTCGTGCTCGTAATGCAGCAAAAAAGGCAAGAGAAATAACAAGAAAAAGTGATCTTGCAATAAGTAATTTTTTTGGAAAATTATCTGATTGTAAAAGCAAAGATCCTAAAGTATCTGAAATATTTATAGTCGAGGGAGATTCAGCTGGTGGAAGTGCTAAAAAGGGTAGAGATTCTATGACCCAAGCAATATTGCCACTTAGAGGAAAAATATTAAATGTAGAAAAAGCAAGACTAGATAGGGCCTTAGGTAATGAAGAAATTAGAACTATTATAACAGCGTTTGGAACAGGCATAGGTGAAGATTTTAATTTAGATAAATTAAGATATGATAAGATAATAATTATGACCGATGCCGATGTTGATGGGGCTCATATAAGAGTATTATTACTTACACTTTTCTATAGATTTTTTAAACCTATTGTTGAAACGGGTCATGTTTATGCAGCTCAACCACCATTATTTAGAATAATGCATGGAAAAACTAGAAAATATGTTTTAACAGAAGAAGAAAAAAATGAATATTTAGCATCTTTACCTGAAAATGTACGTCAAAGAGCAGAAATAGCTCGTATGAAAGGATTAGGGGAAATGGACGCTGAAGAATTGAATGAAACAACAATGGATATAGAAAAACGTGTTTTAAGAAAAATTACAGTAGATGATTGTGTTGCTGCTGATGCAATTTTTGAAAAACTTATGGGTGATGAGGTAGAACCTAGAAGAAAATTTATAGAAGAAAACGCCATTTTTGTTGAAAATCTTGATATTTAGGAGGTGAAGCATGGATAATAATGAAAACAAAATAAAAGATGAAAATATTGAAATAAGCGATTCAAATGATAAATTTCATGAAAGAGATAGCTTATCCGAAAATAATATTGTAAGTGAAGTAAGAAGTTCATTTCTTGATTATTCAATGAGTGTTATAACTTCACGTGCAATACCTGATCTAAGAGATGGTTTAAAACCAGTTCACAGAAGAATATTATGGTCTATGTATGAAGAAGGAAATACTCCTGACAAACCTCATAAAAAATCAGCTACTACAGTTGGTTATGTAATGGGACATTATCATCCACATGGTGATTCTAGTATATACGATGCTATGGTTCGTTTAGCTCAAGATTTTAATCAAAGATATATGCTAGTAGACGGACACGGAAACTTTGGTAATATAGAAGGTGATGGTGCCGCTGCATATCGTTATACAGAGGCTAGACTTTCTAAAATATCATTAGAACTTTTAAGAGATATAAATAAAGATACAGTTGATATGGATGATAATTTTGATGCAACTAGTAAAGAACCTAAAGTTTTACCTTCTAGATTTCCAAATGTACTTGTAAATGGGTCAATGGGTATTGCTGTTGGTATGGCTACAAATATTCCACCACATAATTTAGGAGAAGTGATAGATGGATGTGTAGCTTATATTGATAATCCAGCAATCGATACATTAGGTCTTATGGAATATATAAAAGGTCCAGATTTTCCAACAGGAGGCATAATTTTAGGAAATTCTGGGATAAGAAGAGCATATGAAACAGGTAGAGGTTCAATTACAATAAGAAGTCGCGCATCAATAGAAGAACACTCAGGGCATAATCAAATAATATTTACTGAAGTACCTTACGGCGTAAATACAATGGATTTGAAAAACAAAGTAGCAGAGCTTGTACATAACAAAATAATAGATGGTATTTCAGATTATCATACTGATTTAAAAGATGGTGTAAAAATAACGATTACTTTAAAAAAGGATGCAAATGCTCAAGTTATATTAAATAATTTATATAAACATACTGGATTTCAAACAAATTATGGAATAATATTTTTAATGCTAGATAATGGAACACCAAAAACATTACCACTTAAAGATATTATTTCAAAATATATAGATCACCAAAAAGAAGTAATTATTAGAAGAACAAAATTTGATTTAAAAAAATCTGAAGCAAGAGTTCATATATTAGAAGGATATAAAATAGCTCTTGATAATATTGACGCAGTTATTAAAATTATAAAAGAATCCGATACTGATGAAAATGCTAGAATGGAACTTATGAATAGATTTAAGTTAACTCAGATTCAAGCAGACAATATATTGGAATTAAAATTAAGAAGATTAACTGGTCTAGAAAGAAATAAAATAGAAGAAGAATTAAAAAATTTACTAGAATTAATAGAAGAATTAAAATCTATTTTAGGTAGTGAACAAAAAATATTAGATATAATAAAGAAAGAATTAATAGAAATTAAAAATAAATATTCTGATGAAAGAAGAACATCAATAGATATGACAGCAATTGATTTTATCGATGATGAATCTTTAATTCCTGTCGAAGATTTAGTTGTTACTTTGACAAATAAAGGATATATTAAACGCGTTGAAAGTGATACTTATAAACTTCAAAATAGAGGTGGCGTAGGAATTAAAGGAATGACTACGAATGAAGAAGATTTTGTTGAAAATATACTTTATATGACAACACATGATTATATATTATTCTTTACTAATAAAGGAAAAGTATATAGAATGAAAGGATATGAAGTACCATTATTTAATAGGCAATCTAAAGGTTTACCAATAATAAATCTATTACCACTAGAAAAAGATGAAAAAGTAAATGTTATGCTTAAAGCTACTCCAAGTGAAATTCCAGCTTACGTTGTACTTTGTACGCAAAGTGGAATTATTAAGAGAACCAATATTAAAGAATTTGAAAATATTAGAACAAATGGAAAAATTGCAATAACTTTAAAAGAAGATGACGAACTAATTTCAGCTAAAATAACTGAAGGTAACTCTGAAATTTTAATAGCTTCATCAAATGGAAGAATAATTAGATTTAATGAATCAGAAATTAGAATTATGGGCAGAACTGCTTCTGGTGTAAAAGGAATTGCTGTTGGTGATGGCAAGGCTGTAGGAATGGAAATATCTCCTGAAAATGCTGATGTACTTGTTGTAACAGAAAATGGTTATGGTAAAAAGACAAATATTAATCAATATAGAATGACACATAGAGGTAGTAAAGGTGTAAAAGCATTAAATGTTACAGAAAAGAATGGAAATATAGTTTCATTTAAAATTGTTAATGGAAATGAAGATTTAATGCTTATAACTAATAGTGGCATGATAATTAGATTACCACTTACTCAAGTTTCATCAACTGGACGTGTTGCGCAAGGTGTTAAATTAATAAATCTTAAAGATAATCAGAAAGTTAGTACTATTGCTATTATTGATCATGATGATAATCAGGATGTTGATGAAGAAAGTAATAATACTGAAAGCAATGAATAAAATTATATGTTTCACGTGAAACATGCTTGGGAAATATTTCCCAGAAAATAAATTATATATATAATCAATGTTTCACGTGAAACATTGATTATTTTTTTTATAATTTTATTAAACAATTGATATTTTTAGCTATTTATAATATATTATTAATGCACAACATTTATGTTTGAACCAGGTCAGAGTTGGAAAACAGCAGCCTTAAAAATCTCTAAATGTGTGTGCTTTTTTTTATTCATTAATAAATTACTCAATGTTTCACGTGAAACATTGAGTATGATAAAAATAGAATTTATTCATGTTTCACGTGAAACATGAATATAAATAAAAAATTAAAATTCTAATGTTTCACGTGAAACATTAGAAAAAAATAAATATGTTTCACGTGAAATATTGGAGGAATGAATGAATAATTATTATATGAATTTAGCTATAAAACAAGCAAAAAAAGCATTAAAAAAAAATGAAGTACCTGTTGGAGCAATAATAGTAAAAAATAATAAAATAATATCCAAAGCATATAATAAAAAAGAAAAATTGAAAGATGCAACAAAACATGCGGAAATAATTGCTATATCTAAAGCATGTAAAAAAACAAAAAATTGGCGTCTTGATGAATGCACATTATATGTTACTATGGAACCATGTAAAATGTGTTGTGGAGCAATTGAACAGGCACGAATAAGTAAAATTGTTTATGGAGTATCTAATTTAAATTATGGTGATACAAAAAATTTAAAAAATGTAGCAATTATTTCAAAAGTGTGCGAAGAACAGTGTAAAAAAATGGTACAAACCTTTTTTCAAAAAAAAAGATAAGTACTTTTTTTTTGAAATATTAAAGTGTATAATATTTATATGATTAGAGGTGAAACATGTATCAAGCATTATACAGAAAATATAGGCCTAAAACATTTGATGATGTTGTAGGACAAAAAGTAATAGTAAAAACATTAACAAATAGTATTTTGAATAATCGTATAAACCATGCATATTTGTTTACTGGCCCAAGAGGCACTGGTAAAACAAGTATAGCTAAGATATTAGCTAAAATAGTTAACTGTGAATCATTAGATCATGTTACACCTTGTAATAAATGTGTAAGTTGTACGCAAACCAATAACAAACAAAATACTGATATTATTGAAATAGATGCAGCATCAAATAATGGTGTTGATGAAATAAGAGAATTAAGAGATAAAGTAAGTTTAGTACCTTCTTTTGGAAAGTATAAGGTATATATAATAGATGAAGTTCATATGTTAACACCAGCAGCATTTAATGCACTACTTAAAACATTAGAAGAACCACCTAAACATATTATATTTATTTTAGCAACAACAGAACCACATAAAATACCATCTACAATATTATCAAGATGTCAAAGATTTGATTTTAAAAAAATAAGTGTTGATGACATAAAAGAACGACTTTTATATGTTTGTAAAGAGGAAAATATAAATATAACAGAAGAGGCGATTTCCTTAATTGCGCATCTTTCTGATGGCGGATTAAGAGATTCTTTAGGATTGCTAGATCAATTAACAAATTATACACTTGATAAAATAGAAGTTTCCGATGTCCATGCTGTATATGGTACTATAACTAATAATGAGATAAAAGAATTATTAACGAAAATTTATCAAGGTAAATTAAGTGAAACATTTAATTTAATTAAAGAATATGATGAAGAAGGCAAAAATTTAACTAAAATTATAGAAAACACAATAGAATTTTTAAAAAATACATTAATATATTTTAATAATTCTTCATATTTTGATAATGATATAGAAAAATTAATGTATGAAGAGATGTGCAACATAGTAAAAGAAGAAGATATATATAGTTCAATAGAAATTTTATTAGATTCAATTAAAAATAGTAAAAATACTAATAATACAAGATTAATTTGTGAACTTGCAATGATTAAAATATTTGAATTAAAAAATAAAAAAAATATAATTGAACCTCAAAAAGAAATACCAATATTAGAAGAAAAAAAGAAAATAGTAGCAGAAAAAAAATATGATAAAAAAGAATTATCAGATGATACAAAAGATAAATTGGATGAATTAAAAAAGATTAGAATAACAAATACTTTGGCAAAGTTTGATAAAAAAGAGTTAATAACATTTAAAGATAATTTAGACGACATAAAAGAATTACTTATGGATCCTACTTATAGTTCAAATGTATCTTTGATATTGGATGGAGAATTAAAAGCAAAAGGAGATAAAAATCTAATATTTGTTTATAAAATTAAGAATTTAGAAGAATGTTTTAATTTATCTTTAATTGAAATAGAAAATATTTTAAAGAAGGTGTATAATGTTGATTATAAACCTATCGCTGTTAGTGAGGAAGAGTGGGAACCAATTAAAGTAGAATTTAATAAAAATATGAAATCTAAAAATAAAATATATGAATATAAGGATGAAAATATTTCACTTGATGATATATTTAAAAATAATGAAAATGTTGAAAAATCAAATGTTAACACAAACGAAATAGAAGAAATGTTTGAAGATTTGATTGTTTATAATTAGAAAGAAGGAATAATATGAATATGCAAGCAATGCTTAAACAAGCACAAAAATTACAAAAAGATATGTTAAAAACTCAGGACGAAATCAATTCTAAAGAGTTCATTGGAAAGTCATCAATAGTAACAGTAAAAATGAACGGTAAAAAAGAATTATTAGATGTAAAAATAGACATGGATAAACTTGAAAATGATGATATTGAATTATTGCAAGATATGATAACTGTTGCATTTAATGATGCTATGAAGCAAATTGATAAAGAAACTGAAGAAAAAATGGGTGTATATACTAAAGGAATGCCTGGTCTATTCTAATGAAATATCCAAGTACAATTTTAAATTTGATAGAGTGTTTTAAAAAACTACCTGGAATAGGTGAAAAAACTGCTGAAAGGCTTGCTTTATCAATATTAGATTTTGATAATGATACTATAAATATATTTTCATCTTCCCTAAAAGATTCAAAAACAAAAATAAGAAGATGTATCAAATGCAATAATTTAAGTGAAGATGAATTATGCGAAATATGCAAAGATAAAAATAGGAATAAACAAATTTTATGTGTAGTAGAAGAACCCAAAAATGTTATACAATTTGAAAAGCTAAATATATATGATGGATATTATCATGTACTTGATGGGTTAATTTCACCAATAGATGGAATAAATCCCGAAGATATAAATATTTCAAATATAATTTCTAGAGTTAAAGAAGATAAAATTAAAGAAATTATTTTAGCTTTAAAGCCAAGTGTTGAAGGTGAAACAACATCATTATATATATCAAAAATATTAGAAGACTTAGATGTTAAAATATCAAAAATAGCTTATGGTATTCCAATAGGAGCTGAAATAGATTATGTTGATTCTTTAACATTAGAGATGGCTTTGGAAAATAGGATGGATATAACTAATAAAGATTCATAATTAATTATTAAAAACATAATATAAATTAGGTGGACAATATGTTAAAATTTATATTTAAAATAATTAAGCGAATTGTTATTAGTTCTTTTTTGTTATATGCTTATAATTTAATAGTACAACCTATAGGGCTTATTATACCTATCAATATAATTACTGTTTTACTAATATCCTTACTTGGTGTTCCAGCTCTTTTATCACTTATAGTTATAATGGTATTAATTTATTGAATTTAATAAACTAAAAGTATAATAAAATATTAAAAATAAGTTAAATTTAAAATAGCGTAATGCTATTTTTTCTTAAAATTAATAATTTTCATGATATAATATTTATGTGATTTAAATACATTGGAGGACTTTATGTTAGATGATTTTAGTTTTGAGCAAAATATAGTATATAAAACTTTAATTAATTCATTAAAAAATAATAAACTAAATCATGCATATTTGATAGAGACTAATGGCTATCCACAAGCTTTGAATTTAGCTATTGCGTTTGCAAAGTACTTGCTTTGCCCTAAAAATTATAGCAATAAAAATAATTGCAATGGTTGTAATCAATGTTCAAATATAGATAAAAATGAATTTATAGAACTTAAAATTATTAATCCAGAGGGTCAGTGGATAAAAAAAACACAATTGGATGATTTACAAGATGAATTTTCAAAAAAATCAATATTAGGAAATAAAAAAGTATATATAATAAATGATGCTTCAAAATTAAATATATCGTCATCTAATTCTTTATTAAAATTTTTAGAAGAACCAGAAGAGGGTATAATTGCAATTTTGATAACTGATAATATATATCAATTATTAGATACAATAGTATCAAGATGTCAAATTTTATCTTTAAAAAATAAAGTTACACTTGAAAATCTTTCTACTTTAGAGAAAATCGCACATTATCTTTATAATAATACAGAAGATATATCTAATTTTATTATAGAAGATAAAAATAAATCAATGTTAGATATAGTTATAAATTTTATTAGTTATTATGAAGAAAATCATACAAACACAATTATATATATGAATAAACTTTGGCATGATCATTTTAAAGAGAAAGATGAAATTTATAATGCTTTTACTATAATTCTTTTATTTTATAAAGATTTATTAAATATAAAATTGGATAAAAATATAGAAATATTTAATGATTATGAAGAAACCTTAAATAATATAGCAAAAAGCAATAAACTTGAATCTTTAACTTTAAAAATAAATGTAATAATGAATTTGATGGAATTAATTAAATTTAATATTAATCCAAATTTACTTATGGATAAATTAATAATTGAACTAGAAGGATGTGATTAAATTGATAGAGGTAATAGGAGTATCATTCAAAAAAAATAGTAAAATATATTATTTTTCTCCAAATGGGTTAGATATAAAAAAAAATTCAAATGTTATAGTTAAAACAGAACGAGGATTACAATATGGCAATGTAGAAAAATCAAACTTTAATATTGATTCAAAAAAATTAACAACTTCGCTCAGTGAAGTTGTACGTATTGCATCTAAAAAGGATACAGAAAAGCATTTAAAAAATCAAGAAGATGCAAAAAAGGCATTAATAAAATGTAGAGAATTAGTTTTAAAGTATAATTTAAATATGTATATATTGGAGGCTAATTACACGTTCGATAGAAGTCAATTATTATTTACTTTTCTTTCTGAAAGTAGAGTTGATTTTAGAAAACTTGCTAAGGATCTTGCAAATATATATAAAACAAGAATAGAATTAAGACAAGTTGGTGTTAGAGATAAAGCAAAAGAAGTTGGAGGATTTGGATCTTGTGGAAGAGAACTTTGCTGTTCAAAATTTTTATGTGACTTTGATTCTGTATCTATCAACATGGCTAAAAATCAAAATATTGCACTTAATCCAACAAAAATTAATGGTGCCTGTGGGAGATTACTTTGTTGTTTAAAATATGAAGATGAATGTTATAAAGAGTGTGCAAAAGGGTTACCTAAAGTTGGAAAAAAAGTCGAAACAGATGAAGGCATTGGTAAAGTCATAAGTGTAGATATATTAAAAAGAAAATACAAAGCTGAACTTTCCGATAATAGGATAATAGAAGTTGATTTAAATGAAAGTAACTAATTATTTACTAGGATATAAAAATTTAAGAATTGTACAGGATAGTGAAATGTTTAGCTTTTCGTTGGATTCTGTATTATTGCCAAATTTTGTAACACTTAATAAAAAAATAAGCAAAATTCTTGATATAGGTTGTGGTAATGGTGTCATACCTTTAATACTTTCAACAAAAACAGATGCTAAAATTATTGGTGTAGAAATCCAAAAAAATGTTTTTGATTTAGCAAAAGAATCTATAAGAATTAATAATAAAGAAGATCAAATAACAATAATCAATCAAGATATAAATGATTATTATAATACATGTGAAACAGATACATTTGATGTTATTACATCAAATCCACCATTTTTTAAATATAAGGAAACATCTAATATAAATAAAACTGATTTTAAAACTATCGCACGTCACGAAGTAAAACTTAATTTAGAACAATTATTTATTATTGCTAAAAAATTATTAAAAAATAATGGCGTTATATCTATAGTAAATAGGCCAGATAGATTTGTAGAAATAATTGAATTGATGAGAAAAAATAATATAGAACCAAAAAGAATAAGATTTGTATATCCTAAAAAAAATAAGGATGCTAATATTATGCTTATTGAAGGAGCAAAAAATGGAAAACCTGGATTAAAAATATTACCTCCACTTTATACACATTTAGAAAATGGAGAATATACTTTAGATATTAAAAAATATTTTGAATAATTAAAAAGGAAGGAAAAAAATATGAAAGAACAATTATTAAATTTAATGAAAAACGCATATGCAAATTACTCTAATTTCCCTGTTGCAGCAATTGTTGTTACAAAGGATAATAAAGAATTTTACGGAATTAATGTAGAGGACGCAAGTTACCGTGCTGGTGCTTGTGCAGAAAGGGTTGCACTTTTTTCAATGCTAACAAGTGGATATACAAAAGGAGATGTTAAAGAAATAAATGTAATGACATCATCTAAAAACATAGGAACTCCTTGTTTTGTATGTAGACAGATGATACTAGAGTTATGTGATTTAGATACAAAAATTAATTGTTACAGTATGACAGGTGATTTAAAGTCTTATACAGTTAAAGAATTATGTCCATATCCATTTTGCAGTGATGATTTAAACAGGTGATGAAATGTCACAAAAAAGTTATGATAACTCACCTACTTTATATTTAATTCCAACGCCAATTGGGAATATGGAAGATATAACAATTAGAGCAATAAATACACTTAAAAAGGTAGATGTTATATTTTGTGAGGATACAAGAGTAACAGGTGAATTACTTAAGTATTATGATATTAAAAAAAAATTAATATCTTCACATGAATATAATGAAGCAAAAAACAAACAAAAACTATTAGAATATTTAAAAAATGGTTTTAATGTTGGACTTGTAAGTGATAGAGGGACCCCTATAATAAGTGATCCTGGATATACACTTTCAAAATGCGCAATAGAAAATGGATATAATGTTATAAGTCTTCCTGGAGCAACTGCACTTATTCCAGCGCTTACTTCATCTGGTATTAGTCCAATGCCATTTTACTATTATGGATTTTTAAATTCAAAAGATAGTGAAAGAAGAAAAGAACTAGAATATTTGAAAAACATAGATGCTACTTTAATAATTTATGAAGCTCCCCATAGAATAAATAAAACATTAAAAGATTTAGAAAGTATTTTAGGAAAAAATAGAAAAATATGTATTTGTAGGGAAATAACTAAAAAATACGAAGAAATTTATAGAGGAACTATTGAGGAAATAGTAAAACAAAATAATGAATACAAAGGTGAAATAGTAATAGTTATAGAAGGAAATAAAAAAGTTATTGAATATAAAAATTTAAGTGTAGAAGAACATGTTAATCTTTATATAGAAGATTCTAAAAACGTAATGGAAGCAATAAAAATAGTGGCTAAAGAGCGTGGAATGAAAAAAAGTGAAGTATATGATATATATCACAAAATAGAAAAGAAGTGATTTATGAAACTTATAGTTGGTTTAGGAAATCCTGGACTTGAGTATAATAAAACTAGACATAATATAGGATTTATGTGTATTGATAGTATTGCTAAATATTTTAATGTTGAATTAAATTCAAATAAATTTAATGGACTTTATACACAATTTAATTATGATGGTGAAAAAATAATTCTATTAAAACCGCAAAAATATATGAATTTATCTGGAGAGGTTATAAGAGATTTTGTAAATTTCTTTAAAATAGATGTTAAAGATATATTAATTATTTGTGATGATTTAGATACTGTGGTAGGCACATATAGACTTAGATATAAAGGCTCTAGTGGAGGGCATAATGGTCTTAAAAATATAGAACAAAATTTGTCTACAAATGAATATAAAAGAATAAAAGTAGGTATATCAAATGATAAAACTATTGATACTAAAGATTATGTATTAGGCAAATTTAGTAAGGATGAACTAGATTTAATTAATCCTATAATAGATAAAATCCCTAGTATAATTATAGACTATTTAAAATTACCGTTTGATAATGTAATGAATAAATATAATTAATGATACCAAGTGTATCATTTTAATCATGAAAGGAGGTATTATGAATTTTCTTAACAATATATTAAACGACATAGATGGAAGCCTTATATCAGGTTTAACACCAGAACTTAAAGGTATTTTTATGTATAAAAAATTTAAAAAAGAAAATAAAAGTATATTATGTGTAACATCGTCTATATATGAAGCAAATAAATTATATCAAATATTACTTAACTATACTCCTCAAGTGTCTTTCTTTCCAATGGATGATTTTTTAACTAGTGAAGCACTCGCAATAAGTCCTGAATTTAAATTTACTAGATTGGATACATTATCAAATATATTAACTGAAAATAGAATAGTGATAACGAATTTAATGGGATTTTTAAGATTTTTGCCAAATCCTAAAGATTATAAAAATTCTTTTATATCACTTAAATTAAACAAAAGTGTAAAATTTGAAAATCTTATAAATAAACTATATAAAATAGGTTACAAAAGAGAATCTATAGTTAATAAAACAGGTGAGATGGCTATACGTGGTTTTATTATAGATATTTTTCCAATAAATTATTCTAATCCTATTAGAATAGAGTTTTGGGGAGATGAAATAGATCGTATTACAGAATTTGATGTTGATACACAAATTTCTAAAACAAATTTAGATGAAATTACTATTATGCCGACAACAGAATTTATTGTTGATAAAGAATTAGATGAAGAGTTAAAGCAAAGAGAAATTATAAATTATATTAAACCATCGTCAATACTTGATTATTTAAATGATGCTATATTGATTTATGATGATAAAGATGAACTATATAATAACTATAAATTATTATTATCTGAAATGGATGATTATAAAAAAACAAATAATCTAGATAATAATACTGTTTTTATGCATAAATTATTGGATAAATATAATGTTCCTTGTATTGATTTTGTATCTTTTGATAATAAGATAAAGGAAAAATGCACTAAATACAATACATTTGAACTTGAAAATTTTACTGGTGGTATTGAAGCTATAAATAGAAGATTAAATCAATATATTAAAGAAGGTAAAACAGTTATTATATGTCTTTCTGATAGATATAAAGTAAATAAAATAGAAGAATCATTAAATAACAAAAATGTTACTATATCAAATCTTGATAATATAATTGAAAATAAAATAAATTTAGTTGTTAAAAAGATATATAGTGGATTTATTATTGATGAATACGTCGTCATATCAGAAAAAGAATTATTTAATAAAAAAGATGCTGGTATTGCATATAAATCTCATTTTAAAATGGGAGCCAAAATAAGAGATATTAATAAACTTGAAATAGGTGATTATGTAGTTCATATAACTCATGGCATAGGAATTTATAAAGGTATTAAAACGCTTAGTAAAAACGGTCTTAAAAAAGACTATATTACAGTAGAATATAAAGATGAAGATAAATTATACATACCTGTTGAAAAACTAGAATTTTTAAATAAATATTCATCTAATGAAGGAGTTGTACCAAAAATAAATAAATTAGGTGGTACAGAGTGGACGAAAACAAAAATAAGAATTAAAAATAAGATAGAAAGTATAGCGGGTGATTTGCTTAAATTATATTCTGAAAGAGAAACACAAATAGGATATGCATTTCCTAAAGATACTGTTGAACAAATAGAATTTGAAAAAGAGTTTCCTTATGAAGAAACAAAAGATCAATTAAAAGTAACTGAGGAAATAAAAAGGGATATGGAAAGAAAAGTTCCTATGGATAGACTGTTATGTGGAGATGTAGGTTATGGTAAGACCGAAGTTGCATTTAGAGCTATATTTAAAGCAATTATTTCTAACAAACAAGTACTATTTTTGTGTCCAACCACGATTCTTTCTAATCAACATTATACAAATGCTATAGAACGTTTTAAAGAATTTCCAATTAGAATAGAACTTTTAAATAGATTTGTACCTTTGAAAAAACAAAAAGAAATATTAGCTGATTTAAAGGAAGGAAAAGTTGATTTATTGATTGGAACGCATAGGATACTTTCAGATGATGTTGTATGTAAAAGATTAGGATTACTTGTAATAGATGAAGAACAAAGATTTGGTGTTAAGCATAAAGAAAAAATAAAATCCTATAAAAATAATATAGATGTTTTAACATTATCAGCAACACCTATACCTCGAACTTTACAAATGTCACTTGCAGGAGTTAGAAGCTTATCTTTGATAGAGACACCTCCGATTGATAGATATCCTATTCAAACTTATGTACTTGAAGAAAATCTAAATGTAATAAAAGATGCTGTTTATAAAGAATTATCAAGATCAGGACAAGTATTTATATTATATAACGATATATCAAGTATGGAAAAAAAGAAAAGAGAACTTGAAAGTTTAATCCCTGAAGCTCGTATTATATGTGGTCATGGTAAAATGCAAAGGGATGAACTTGAAAATGTGATGTATAAATTTCAAAATAAAGATTACGATGTGCTTTTATGCACAACGATTATTGAAACAGGAATAGATATACCAAATGTAAATACGTTAATTATAATAGATGCAGATAGATATGGGCTTTCTCAGTTATATCAAATAAGGGGAAGAGTTGGAAGAAGTAATAAAATAGCTTATGCATATCTAATGTATAACAAGGGTAAAATTTTATCCGATGTGGCAAAAAAAAGATTAAACGTAATAAAAGAATTTACGGAATTAGGATCAGGATTTTCTATAGCTATGAGAGATTTATCTATAAGAGGTGCTGGAGATATTTTAGGTGAAGAACAGTCAGGATTTATAGATAGTGTTGGAGTGGAATTATTTTTAAATATGTTAAATGAAGAAGTAAATAAATTAAAAGGAATTAATGTTCAAAATGATTTAGAAAGCACACAGCCATTAATAGATGTTGAAACAACTATAGATGATAAATATGCAAAAGAAGAAGATTTAAAGATTGAAATTCATCAAAAAATTAATAAAATAGATTCCATAGAGACATTAGAATCTACTAAAAAAGAACTAGAAGATAGATTTGGAATACTTGATAAAAATGTAATAATATATATGTATGAAGAACTATTTGAACGTGAAATGCAAAATTTATCTATAAATAAAGTTAATCAAACTAAAAATTTTGTATCAATTACACTATCAAAAGAACTAACTAAAAAAATAGACGGAGAACTTTTATTTTTAGATGTAATAGCCTTGACACGAAAATTTAGATTTTCAATGAAAAAAGAAGAATTAACTATAACTTTAGATATAGTAGGGTTAGATAAACATTTTATTTATTATTTAATAGATATGATAAATATTTTAAAAAAAGCTATTAAAAAAGATATATAAAATAATTTCAAACTATTGCATTTAAAATTAAATAGTTATAAAATTATATTGGGTAGCATATTAAAATAAAACATGAATGTATAATGCTATATTGTAGTAAGGAGGTGAACAATGAGTAGAAATAAAAAATTAGTCACAATAGTAGCTTTAGTTGTAGCTATTATTGGACTAGGAATTGGATTTGCTGCATTTGCTACAAATCTTAAAGTAGATTCTGGTGCGAAGGTAACACCAAGTGCATCAGCATTTAAAGTTAAATTTTCAGGTACTACTCTAAATTGTAACACTAAAACAGGTAGTGGTGCAGCAACAGCCACTGGAACGATTGGTACAGATGGTTTAAGTATCACTGGACTAGCTGTTACATTAACTAAGCCAGGTGATAGTGTTACCTGTACAGGAACAATAACGGCAGAAGGAGATTATACTGCATATCTAACTGGAATTACCACTAGTAAATTAACTTGTAGTGCAGCATCAGGAACGTTTGGTAGTTTAGGAAGCGCTGCATGTAGTTCAATTAAAGCAACATTCTCTGTTGGAACAGCAGTTGCAACAGCAACAACAGCATCATCTAGTAATGCTGCAACTTTAGGAGAAAGTTTAAAACTTACAAAAACAGGAACTACATTTAATAGTCATACACTTACTGTTAAAATAGAATATTTATCAAGTGGTAAAGCAACAGACGAAGCTATGAATATAACAATTCCAAAGACAACACTTGTATACCAAACAGTTAAAGGTGCAACTAAATAATTTATATTTTTATAGTTATAAAAGGTATAATTTAACATTATGCCTTTTATTATCGTTATCTATAAGATAAAAAATATAATTAAAACTATTGAAAATAAATTCAAATTGTTATACAATTAATTTAGGTAGCATAGGGAGTAAAGATATATTATATATTTAAAATATGCACTTGAATGCTATGAAAGTGAGGAGGTGAAACAATGAATAGAGATTCAAAATTAATTGCAATAGTAGCTTTAGTTGTAGCTGTTGTAGGACTAGGAATTGGTTTCGCCGCATTCACTACTAATTTAACAATTTCTTCTAGTGCGAAAGTAACGCCAAGTCAATCAGCATTTAAAGTTAAATTTAAAGCTAATACACTTAGTTGCGCTACCCATACTGGTAGTGGATCAGCTGCATCATCAGGAACAATTGGTACAGATGGTTTAAGTATTTCTGGAATTTCAGTTACATTAACTAAACCAGGAGATAGTGTTACTTGTACAGCAACAATCACAGCAGAAGGAGATTATGATGCATATTTGACGGCTCTTACTACAGGTAAATTAACTTGTACTGGAAAAAGTTCTACATTAGGAGCTTTAGGAAGCTCTGCATGTAGTGCGATTAAAGCAACATTCACTGTTGGATCAGCAACAGCAACAGCAACAACAGCATCAGCTAGTAATGCCGCAACTTTAGGTGAACTTGTAAAGATTACAAAAGCGGGAAACACATTTGGAACGAACACATTAAAAGTTAAGATAGAATATTTATCAAGTGGTACACCAACAGATGAAGAGCTTACTATAACAGTTCCAACGACGACATTAAAATATGAAACAATTAAGGGTGCAACTGCTTAATTTAAAGAAATTTAATAATAAAAATAAAGGCATAATTTAATTATTATGTCTTTTAGTTATAAAACTATTGAAAATAAATTTAAATTGTTATAAAATTAATCTAGGTAGCATAGAAAGGAAATAATATAATTTTATTTTTTATGTTATATAAGGTGAGGAGGTGAAACAATGGATAGAGATTCAAAAATAATTGCAATAGTAGCTTTAATTGTAGCTGTTGTAGGACTAGGAATTGGTTTCGCCGCATTCACAGCTAATTTAACGATTTCTTCTAGTGCGAAAGTAACACCAAGTGCATCAAACTTTAAAGTTAAATTTAAAGAAAGCACACTTAGCTGTGGTTCAGGTAGTACAACTGGATCTGGTTCAGTTTCAAAGACTGGTACTTTAAATGAAACATCTATTTCTGGACTAGAAGTTACATTAACTAAACCAGGAGATAGCGTAACTTGTACAGCAACAATCACAGCAGAAGGAGATTATGAAGCATACTTAACAGCTATTAATACTAACAAATTAACTTGTAATCCAAAGGCAGGAAATACATTTGCTAGTTTAGGTAACAAGGCATGTGAAGGAATTAAAGCAACATTCTCTATCGGAACGGCAACAGCAACAGCAACGACTCAAGCATCTAGCAATGCTGCAACTTTAGGAGAAAGTTTTAAAATTTCAAAAGGTGGAAATACATTTGGAACACAAACTTTAACTATAAAAATTGAATATTTATCAAGTGCAACACCAACTGATGAGGAACTTAATATAACAGTTCCAACAACAACACTTGTATATGAGACAGTTAAAGGAGCAACTTCATAATTTGTATTGTTAGATAATAAAAGGTATAATTTAGTATTATGCCTTTTATTTATGCAATTATTTAAAATTAAAATCAAAAATAATGCTAAAACTATTGAAATAAAATTTAAATTGTTATACAATTAATTTAGGTAGCATAGGAGTAAAAGTATATAAATTATATTTTCCATGTGCTAATGAAGTGAGGAGGTGAAACAATGAATAGAGATTCAAAAATGATTGCAATAGTAGCTTTAGTTGTAGCTATTGTAGGACTAGGAATTGGTTTCGCCGCATTCACAGCTAATTTAACAATCGATTCTAGTGCAAAGGTAACACCAAGTGCATCAGCATTTAAAGTTAAGTTTTCTGGAAAGACACTTGACTGCAGCACTAGTGGAAACACAACAGGAACTGGTGTAGCTACATCAACTGGTACTTTAAGCGAGACGTCTGTTTCTGGATTAGCTGTTACATTAGCTAAACCAGGAGATAGTGTTACTTGCAAAGCAGCAATCACAGCCGAAGGAGATTATGAAGCATACTTGACAGCTATTAATACAAGCAAATTAACTTGTAAAGGAAAATCTGATACATTAGGAGCTTTAGGAACAGAAGCTTGCAAATCAATTAAAGCAACATATACTGTTAATGCTGGTGATGTTGGTGTTACAGGAGCATCTACTGTTGGAACAGCAGTTGCAACAGCAACAACAGAATCAGCTAGTAATGCCGCTACTTTAGGAGAAAGTTTTAAAATTTCAAAAGCAGGAAATACATTTGGAACACAAACTTTAACTATAACAATTGAGTATTTGTCAAGTGGTAAACCAACAGATGAAGAACTTACTATAACAGTTCCAACAACAACACTTGTATATGAAACAGTTCAAGGTAAAACTGCTTAATTTAAATTATTATAATAAAAGGTATAATTTGACATTATATCTTTTATTTATAGATTTATTTAAATTAAAATAAAAATTGATGTTAAAACTATTGAAAATAAATTTAATTTGTTATAAAATTAATCTAGGTAGCATAAGAAGAAAAAAATATAGTTATACTTTTTGTGTTATATGAAGTGAGGAGGTGAAACAATGAATAGAGATTCAAAATTAATTGCAATAGTAGCTTTAGTTGTAGCTATTGTAGGACTAGGAATTGGTTTCGCCGCATTTACTACAAATTTAACAATCGATTCTAGCGCAAAAGTAACACCAAGTCAATCAGCATTTAAAGTTAAATTTAAAGCTAGTACGCTTAGTTGTACTACTCATACTGGTAGTGGTTCAGCAACAAAAACAGGAACTTTAGCTGATACTTCAATTTCAGGAGTAGAAATTACATTAACTAAACCAGGAGATAGTGTTACTTGTACAGCAACAATAACAGTAGAAGGAGACTATGAAGCATACTTGACAGCTATTAATACAAACAAGTTAACTTGTAAAGGTGCTGGTGCTACATTAGGAGCTTTAGGAAGCTCTGCATGTAGTGCAATTAAAGCAACATTCTCTGTCGGATCAGCAACAGCAACAGCAACAACGTCATCATCTAGTAATGCTGCAACTTTAGGAGAAAGTTTTAAAATTTCAAAAGGTGGAAATACATTTGGAACACACACATTTTCTTTAAAAGTAGAATATTTAGCAAGTGGTACTCCAACAGATGAGTCACTTACTATAACAATTCCAACGACAACACTCGTATATGAGACAGTTAAAGGTAAAACTGCTTAATTTATATAAAAGGTATAATTTAATATTATGCCTTTTATTATTGCTACCTATAAAATAAAAAAATATTACTAAAACTATTGCAATTAAATTTAAATTGTTATACAATTATTTTAGATAGCATAAGGATAGCAAGTAGAAAATATATAACATATATTAATATACTTTAGATGCTATAAAAAGTGAGGAGGTGAAACAATGAATAGAGATTCAAAAATAATCGCAATAGTAGCTTTAGTTGTAGCTATTGTAGGACTAGGAATTGGTTTCGCCGCATTCACGGCTAATTTAACAATCGATTCTAGTGCAAAGGTAACACCAAGTGCATCAGCATTTAAGGTTAAATTTAAAGAAAATACACTTAATTGCTCTAGCCATACTGGTAGTGGTTCAGCATCAAAAGCTGGAACTTTAGCTGATACTTCAATTTCAGGAGTAGAAATTACATTAACTAAACCAGGAGATAGTGTTACTTGTACAGCAACAATCACAGCAGAAGGAGATTATACTGCATATTTAACTGGAATTAGTACTAGTAAATTAACTTGTAGTGGTACTGGTACATTAGGCGCTCTAGGAACAGAAGCATGTAAATCAATTAAAGCAACATTCTCTGTTGGGGCAGCATCAGTAACATCAACGACAGCAGAAACTACTGCTACTACTATTGGAAATGATACTACACTTTCAAAAGGTGGAGATACATTTGGAACAAATACATTCACTTTAAAAGTAGAATATTTATCAAGTGGTAAACCAACAGATGAAGCTCTTACTATAACGATTCCAAAAACAACACTAACGTATGAAACAGTTCAAGGAGAAACTACTGGTTAATTTGTAGAAATACTATAATTATTAAAGGTATAATTTATGTTAATTTATATGTATTTTATACCTTTAATATATTTTAATAAGGCTATTTAGGAGGCAATATGAGAAAAAGTTATAAAAAATTAATAATTTTTGAAGCTATTTTCTTTTTATTCTTAATAATGAATAGCTTTATATCAAGTATATTAAGTAATTATAAGTATTTAGTATTATTTGTTTTACTAATTGTATTTAAATTCATATTGGGGTTTGAGAAAGATAAAAATAGGCATACAAAAGATGTAATATATGATACAATTATATACTTGCTTATATTTTTCATCCTTTTTTATTTGCTTGGCATATATATAGGATATGCGCGTGCTGAAGATTATTATAATTGGTATGGATTTAAAACTTTTATATTCCCTGTAATAATGACAGTTATTTTAAAGGAATTTTTAAGGTACAATATTTTAAGAAAAGTAGAGCAAAGTAAGGCATTTATGGTAATTACTTGTATTTTGTTTATATTTTTCGATATATCAAGTGCAATTGCGTATAATGATTTTTCTAATAATTATGAAACATTTTTATTTGTTGCAATAACTTTGTTACCTGCAATAAGCGCAAATGTTGCATATACTTACATTTCATATAATGCCGGATATAAGCCAGTAATTATATATTCTCTTGTAATGTCACTATATCAATATTTGATACCCATTGTTCCTAATCCTAGTGAATATTTATATTCAAACATTCAATTAATATTACCTGCACTATTAGCGTATAAGGAATATACTTATTTTAAAAAGGAAAAGGATGAAGAAATTTCAAGAGATTATAAAAAGAGTAATGTATTATACTTGATAGTTCCAACCGTTGTAACAGTTATATTAGTATATTTTACATCTGGGTATTTCCATTATTATGCAGTTGCGATTGCAACTGGAAGTATGGATCCAGTAATAAAAAAAGGTGATGTGGCAATAATCGAAAAGACTAAAGATTATGGATCAATTAATGAAGGTCAAATTATTGCATTTCAGAGCAATAATATAATGATTGTACATAGGGTTATAAGAAAGGTTAAGACAAGTTCAGGCTATTACTTTTATACAAAAGGTGATGCAAATAATGCTGAAGATGGATATCCAGTTACTCAAGAGATGATACTTGGTAAAGTAAATGTATATATTCCATATATCGGATTACCAACAGTGTGGTTAAAAGAATTATAGGAGGGGATAAAATGCATAATGACATTGATAATGAAAAAGAAAATAGCGATTTATTTGATCAAAAAGACATAAATCATGGAATTAGAAGAATTAAGAATTTCCCTATAGATAGTGATCATGACTTATTAAAAAGGATCAATTCTATAAAAGATTTAGATGAAGAAGAAGAAAAAAATATCAAAGAAGATATAAAAGAGGATATTAAAAAGTATATTGAAGAAGAATTAGCTAATGATGAAGAAAAATCATTAGATGATGAGCCAATTGAAGAAAAGTTATCAGATAATGAAGAAAAAAACTCAAATGATGAAATAATTAAGGAATGGTTATCAGATGACCAAGAAAAAACAACAAATGACGAACCAATTAAAGAAGAGTTGTCAGATGATGAAGAAAAAATATTCGATGATGAAACAGGTGAAAATGAAGTAGTAGAAGAATCAAAAATTTTTGAAGAAACATTAAGTAATATAGATAATTCCAATGATGAAGTTAAACAAGATGATGCTATTGAGAATGATGAAAATTTATCAGATTTAGATGTTAAACCAGTTAAATCTAAAAAAAGTAAGAAACATTTTGGTATATATCTTGGATGGGGTCCGAGACTTGTAATATATTCTATTATATTTGTAATATTTATATCATTATGTATTGCTTCATTTTTAAGATCATTCCAATACAATGAAGCACGAGTAACTGCTTATAATGAAACAAGTAATTTGGATTATAGAGTTTATCTTAAACCAAATGAGTTTTATGAGACAGATTATCTTGGAAAAGATATGATATATGTTGCTAGTTTAATTAGAAACATTGATATTGATTTCGCATATAGATTTCAAATTGATGATATTGTAGACATGGATTTTACTTATGATATAATAGGTAAATTAAGTATTCTAGATGAATCAGGAAAAAGTACTTTCTTTGAAAAGGAATATACATTGTTAAGTGATAAACAAGGAAGAATTGAAAATTCAAATAGTTTTGACATTAATGAAACTGTTTCAATAGATTATGATTATTACAATAGATTAGCTAATAATTTTAGAGTTGAATATGGAATAACAACAACTAGTAATTTAACAGTTTATTTAAGAATTAATAAAAATTTAACTGATAACAATGGAAATTCAAAAATTAATGGTTCGAATGATATGTCTATTGTAATTCCTTTGACTGAGAAATCAATAAATATTAATTTGAATTATAATGAAATTAATGATTCAAATTATGTTGCAGAGGAAGCTAATTTTGAGTTTGATAATATTATAAATATTGTTGCTTCAATTATTTCATTTGTAATCACATTTATAGCCTTAACAAATGTATTTAAATTAATATCAATGTTAGGAGTAAAGAAAACAAATTATGACAAATTTATTAAGAAAATTTTATCAACTTATGATAGATTAATTGTTGAAACAACAACAATGCCAGATTTTAATGGTAAAGATATAATAAAAGTATCTAAATTTGAAGAATTACTTGATGTAAGAGATAATTTAAAATTACCAGTTATGTATTATATAATTAAAAAGCATGAAAAGTGTTATTTCTATATAAGACAAGGTAAGATTGTATATCTATATACAGTTAAGGATATAGACTTAGAAAAAAAATAAAACGGTGAATTTCACCGTTTTATTTATTTATAATTTCTAATTTATTATTATTAACATCAATAACTAATGTTTCACCAAAAGTAATTTTATCTTCTATAATTGAATTAGCAATTAAAGATTCAACGTTTTTGCTTATAAATCTTTTCATTGGTCTTGCACCATATTTTTCATCGTAAGAATTATCAATTATATGTTTTTTTGCATTGTCAGTTAATTCAATTTTTATGTGCATATTAGAAAGCCTATTTTCAATGTTTTTAATAATATTATCAAGTATATTATAAAGTATTTCTTTTGATAAACTGTTGAATATGATAATTTCATCAATTCTGTTTATGAATTCTGGTTTAAAAGTATGTCTTAATTCTTCCATAACAAGTTCACTTGAATTGTTATCATTGTTTAAAATATATTCACTTCCTAAATTAGATGTCATTATAATAATTGTATTTTTAAAATCCACTGTTCTTCCTTGTGAATCGGTAATCCTTCCATCATCTAATATTTGAAGTAATATGTTAAATACATCTTTATGGGCCTTTTCTATTTCGTCGAATAGAACTATACTATAAGGATTTCTTCTAACCGCTTCTGTTAATTGTCCTCCTTCATCATATCCAACGTATCCTGGAGGAGCACCTACTAATCTAGATACTGAGTGTGCCTCCATATATTCGCTCATATCAATTCTAATTATGTGTTTTTCATCATCAAATAATTCTTCAGCTAAAGTTCTCGCAACTTCTGTTTTACCAACTCCTGTTGGCCCTAAGAATATAAATGATCCTATTGGTCTATTTGGATCTTTAATACCTGCTCTAGCCCTTTTTATTGCTTCACTAACAAGATTTAATGCATTGTCTTGCCCTTTAACTCTTTTAGCCATATTTTCTTTTAAGTGAAGAAGTTTTTCTTTTTCTCCTCCTACAAGTTTGCTAACAGGAATATTAGTCCATTTAGATACTATACTTGCAATTGATTCATCATCAACAACATCACTTAATATTTCATTTTTATTTTTTTCATTTAACTCATCCAATTCTTTTTGCAATTTTGGTAGAGTACCGTGTCTTAAAATAGCAGCATTTTCATAATCATAATTATCTTCGGCTTTTTCAAGTTCAAATGTGGCTTTTTCTATTTCTTCCTTCTTTTTATTTATATTGATATTTATGTTTTTTTCATCTTCCCAATTGTTTCTAAGCTCTGTTTCTTTAGCTTTTAATTTATCTAATTTTTCATTAATTTCAGAAATTCTGTTTTTAGATATTTCATCCTTTTCTTTTTTTAAAGCTTCTTTTTCTATTTGTAGTTGCATAATCTCTCTTGTAAGTGTATCTAACTCTGTTGGAACAGATTCCATTTGCACTTTTATAGTAGCGCAAGCTTCGTCAACTAAATCTATTGCTTTATCAGGTAAGAATCTATCTGTTATATATCTATCTGAAAGTGTTGCAGCGGCAATAAGAGCTTTATCTTTTATAGTTACTCCATGGTATACTTCAAATCTAGATTTTAAACCTCTTAGTATAGTAATGGTATCAAGAACCGTAGGTGCTTGAACTAATACTTTCTGAAATCTTCTTTCCAGTGCCCCATCTTTTTCGATATATTTTCTATATTCGTTTAATGTGGTTGCGCCAATACAAAGTATTTCACCTCTTGCAAGCATTGGCTTGAGTAAATTTCCTGCATCCATAGCTCCTTCTAATGCTCCAGCTCCTACAATTAGGTGTATTTCATCTATAAATAGAATAATTTTACCATCTGATTCTTTAATTTCCTTAAGAACTGCTTTTAATCTTTCTTCAAATTCTCCACGATATTTAGCGCCTGCTATTAAAGCACCCATATCAAGTTCCCAAATGGTTTTATCTTTTAAACTAGTTGGGACATCTCCTTTAACTATGCGAAGAGCAAGACCTTCTACAATTGCTGTTTTACCAACTCCTGGTTCACCTATAAGAACAGGATTATTTTTTGTTTTACGAGATAATATTCTAGTTATATTTCTTATTTCTTCATCTCTACCTATTACAGGATCTATTTTGCCTTCTTTTGCGGCAGCAACTATATCTCTTCCATATTTTTCAAGGACATTTTTTAATGATTCACCGTACATATTATTATCCATATAAATCACCTCATATATACATTATACACATATTTTAGCACTTGTCAAGTGAGAGTGCTAAAATATGACAAAATATATCGATATTTCTATAATTATATCGTTTTAAAAAAATAAATATGTATTAAATGCTACTTATTTTTATTAGAAACATTATATTATAAAAATTAAGAATAAATCTAAACTTTTAATACAAAATAACTTTAGGAGGATTATATGAAAGCAACTGGAGTTATTAGAAGAATTGATGATTTAGGTAGAGTAGTAATACCAAAAGAAATAAGAAAAAATTTAAGAATTAAAGAAGGCGATAATTTAGAAATATTTGTTCAAAATGATGAAGTTATATTAAAGAAGTATTCAATGATGAATAAAATAAATGATTTAGCTCAAGAACTTACAGATGCAATATATACATTTATGAAGCATAGTATATTCATAACTGATACAGATGTTTTTGTAGCTGGAAGTGGACCATTAAAAAAGGAATATTTAGGTAAAAATATAAGTGATTTTATAACAGATTCTATAAAAAGAAGAGATAAAATGATTGAAAATCATTTTAAAGAATTAAAATTAGTTAATGATGATTCAATTACTTGTAGCTATGTTATGTCAACAATATTAGTAAGTGGTGAGGCATGTGGCATGATACTTATAGTGAGTGAAAATGAAAAAGTAGGTGAATCTGAAATGCAAATGGCAAGTATTGTTTCATCTTTTATGACTAAGTATCTTGAACAATAAAAAAAAATGTGCTATAATTAACTAAATTTAACAAATGAAAAAGCGGTGAAGGAAAGAAGAATACTGGATATTTGAAGAGAGTCTATGATGGTGTGAATAGATAATATAAGGTATTTCGAATGGGTCTGGAGTTTTTTGTTTAAGCACGTTATAGCTTATAAAGGTGTAGAAATACATAAATTAAGGTGGTACCACGTAAACTCACGTCCTTATAGGACGCGAGTTTTTTAAAGGAGAAGTATATGAGAAAATTTGAAAAAATTAGCTTTGACCAATTTAAAAAAGATATTAAAGATGATATAGATTTATATCATTCATATATGTTACCCAAAAGAGATACTAAATATGCAGCTGGATATGATTTTTATGCAATTTATGATTATAGATTAAAACCAAAAGAGATAAAAAAAATTCCAACAGGAGTTAAAGCACTAATGGAAGATGATGATGTTTTACTTTTAATAGATAGAAGTAGTATGGGATTTAAATATAACGTTCGAATGTGTAACCAAGTAGGTGTAATAGATAAAGATTATTATAATAATAATGATAATGAAGGGCATATGTGGATTAAAATACAAAACGAAGGAGATAAAGATTACGTTGTAAAAAAAGGTGATGGCATATGTCAAGGAATATTTATGAAATATTTGAAGACAGATGATGATATTGAAAATGAAATAAAGAGACAATCTGACTATTAAAAAGGAGAATGAATATGGAAAATAAAAAATATTATATAACAACTGCTATTGCATATACATCAGGTAAACCCCATATAGGAAATACTTATGAAATAGTACTTGCTGATGCAATAGCTAGATTTAAAAGATTAGAAGGGTATGACGTATATTTTCAAACTGGAACAGATGAACACGGTGAAAAAATAGAATTAAAAGCTAAAGAATGTGGTAAAACACCTAAACAATTTGTTGATGATGTTGCTAGCGAGATAAAAAAAATTTGGGATATAATGGATACAAGTTATGATAAATTTGTAAGAACTACGGATGAACATCACGAAAAAATAGTTCAAAAGATATTTCAAAAAATGTATGATAAAGGAGATATATATTTAGGAAAGTATAAAGGACTATATTGTACTCCTTGTGAATCATTTTTAACTGAGTCACAGCTTGTTGATGGAAAATGCCCAGATTGCGGTAGAGAAGTATCTATGGCAAGTGAAGAAGCTTATTTCTTTAAACTTTCAAAATATCAAGAAAAGTTAGAAAAATTTTTAGAGGAAAATTCAAATTTTTTAGAGCCTGAGGCAAGAAGAAATGAAATGATTAATAATTTTGTTAAACCGGGATTACAAGATCTATGTGTATCACGTACTAGTTTTACTTGGGGGATACCTGTTCCTTTTGATAAAAAACATGTTATTTATGTATGGCTTGATGCACTTACAAACTATATAACTAATATAGGATATGATCCAGATGGTTCTAACGAGGAATTTAAAAAATGGTGGCCATGTGATCTTCATTTGATTGGAAAAGATATAGTAAGATTTCATAGTATTTACTGGCCAATATTTTTGTGGAGCTTAGATCTAGAATTGCCAAAGCAAATATTTGGTCATCCTTGGCTTCTTAGTAACAATGATAAAATAGGAAAGAGTAGAGGAAATGCTATATATGCTGATGATTTAGTTAATAAGTATGGAGTGGACGCTGTAAGATATTATGTATTACATGAAATTCCATTTGCTAATGATGGCAATTTAACTTATGAACTTTTAGAAGAAAGGTATAATTCGGATTTAGCAAACATCCTTGGAAATTTAGTAAATAGAACTATATCAATGAATAAAAAATATTTTGATAATGTTATTTCAAATAGTGATGTTAAAGATATGATAGATGATGATCTAATAAACACAGTATTATCAGCTAAGGAAAAAGTTGAAAAAAATATGGATGAACTTAAAATTTCAGATGCAATAGATAATGTTTTTGAAATATTTAGAAGATCAAATAAATATATAGATGAAACTTGTCCTTGGACGTTATATAAGGAAGGAAATATAGAAAGACTTAAAAAAGTTATTTATAATTTACTTGAATCAATAAGAATTGGAGCTGTTTTATTAAGTCCATTTTTACCTCGTACATCAAACGAAATATTTAAACAACTTAATACAGATCAAACAGATTTAAAATCTATAGAAACATTTGGAAATTTAAAAGTTGGAATTACTTTAAATGATCCAAAACCTTTATTTATGAGATTAGAGAAGAATGATTAATTCTTCTTTTTTGTAAAGTTTAACGTAAATAGTAGTATTTTGTCGATTCTTTCTTTAAAAAATATGTTTATTTAAATATTCATTTGTGATATAGTTTTAATGTTGCTCATACAACCATAAAGATAAATTAATGAAAGGGGAAAATATGACAAAAGATAAAAGCATTTCAAAATATTTATGGATTACAGCAGTAATATTTGTAACCTATTTATTTGTAGGAAGTTTTATGGTTAGTAGAAATATATTAGAATTAATATACTTAATTATTCTTTATTCAGTCATTATTATAGTAAAATTATTGGATAAAATAGAATAGAAAAATTATACTTTATATGGTATAATTTTTTTGGTGATTTAGATGCTTATAGATACACATTGTCATTTAAGTTATAGTGATTATGAATCACTTGATGCTGTAATTAAAAATATGGATGGATTAATGATAGCAAGTGGTTGTGATGACAAGACAAATAATGAGGTTATAGATATTGTTAATAAATATGATAATGTTTATGGTACTCTTGGAATACATCCAGAAAATTTAAATGACATAACTTTAGAAAGTTTTAAAAATATAATAGATAATTTAAATAATCCTAAAATAGTTGGGATTGGTGAGATAGGCCTTGATTATCACTATACAAAGGATAATGTTGAATATCAAAAAGAAGTTTTTAAAAAGCAACTTGATATTGCAAAAAAATATAATATGCCAGTTGTAATACATTCAAGGGATGCTATAAAAGATACCTATGATATATTAAAGGAATATAATATAAAGGGTAGCATTCATTGTTTTTCATCAAGCTTAGATATGGCAAAGAAATTTATTAAGTTAGGCTATAAGATAGGAATAGGTGGAGTATTAACATTTAAAAATTCTGAAAAATTAAAAGATATAGTCAGAAATATATCCTTAAATGATATACTTATTGAAACTGATAGCCCATATCTTGCTCCAGAACCTTTAAGAGGCCAAAGAAATAATCCAAGTAACGTATACTTAGTTGCTAAAAAAATATCTGAACTTAAAAACATCGATATAGATATTGTAATAAAGCAAACATTTGAAAACGCATGCGAATTATTTGACTTAAAACTTTAAATTTGGTATAATTTAATTGGATTATAGAGGTGATAAAGTGAGCACAAAAATTAAAATTTCATTGTTCATATCTGTTTTGGCAATTATAGTTATAATAGGTTATACAATGAATAATACAGGAATCACATTAAAAAATCCTAATAAAGATAAAACTGGAACTATAATTAATGAAGTAAAACCATATGATACAGAATATGTGTACGATGAAAATATTCCCGCAACAGCAGATAAAGTTGTTTTAGTTGAAGGTGAAAATGGTCTTGATTATACATATGATGGGCTTACTTATGTGCATATAAGTGATTCAAAAAATGAAGTTGTAAAAGTGGGATCAGGAAAAGCTGGTGAATACAAAGGAAGACTTACAGGTTATGGTCCTGATTGCCCTGGATGTAGCTCTGTTGGAAATGTATCTTGTAAAACAAAGGAAGGTACTAAACATAGTTTAATATACGATGGTATATATTATAATGATAGTACTTATGGCCCTTTAAGAATTCTTGCAGCTGATAATAGCGAATTTCCTTGCGGAACTGTTATTAAAGTTGATAATGGTATATTAGATGAATTTTATGGAATTGTTTTAGATACAGGCTCTACTATGAGAAAAGCATGGAATGAAGGAGTAGTTTGGATTGACTTGGCATTTTCCTCTCAAAAGGAAGCTTTGACAGGTCATGCAACTAGTTTAAATACTAATTTTAGTGTACAAAGATGGGGGTTTTAAACCCCATTTTAAGTAGGAGGATTTATGAATTATAATAATAAATCGAAGAAACTTTTGAGTAAATTTAATTTTAAAAAGAAATATGGTCAAAATTTTATAACAGATGAAAATATAATAAAAAATATTGTTGAAAAATCACTTATATCAAAAGATACGTTAGTAATTGAAATAGGTCCAGGTGCGGGAGCTTTAACACATATGCTTGCAACTTATGCTAAAAATGTTATAGCGTATGAAATAGATGAATCATTAAAATTAATATTAGATGAAAATTTAAGCGATTGTGACAATGTAGAGATAATTTATAAAGATTTTCTTAATGCAGATATTTCAAATGATATAAAAAAATATGAATATAAAAAGTTATATGTAATTGCAAATCTTCCATATTATATAACTACTCCAATAATAATGAAAATAATAAAAGATGAAATAGATGTTGATAAGATGGTAGTAATGGTTCAAAAGGAAGTTGGGAATAGATTTAAAGCAAAACCTAATACTAAAGAGTATAATTCATTATCTGTATATTTAAATTATTATTTTGATGTAAAAAAGATATTAGATGTATCAAAAAATGTATTTATACCAAAGCCAAATGTTGATAGTATCGTTGTAGAGTTTGATAAAAAGGATAGAGTTAAACTTAAAGATTCTAAAATATTCTTTGATTTAGTTAAGGATTCATTTAATCAAAAAAGAAAAAATTTAAAAAATAATTTAAAAAATTATGATTTAAATAAAATAGAAAGTATTCTTAAAAAATATAATTTAGATTTAACATCAAGGGCTGAGCAACTATCTATAGATGTATTTATAGATATAGCAAACAATTTAAACTAGAGGTGATAATATGTCTTTTACAGGGATAGTAAAAAATGAATTAAGTAAATTAGAACTAGAGAAAATAGAAGCAATATCCCTTCTTTCAGCAATACTTAAAACAAGTGCTGTAATAGACAAAAGTATTAAAATATCTACAGAAAATGCATCTGTAGCAAGGCATATATTTAATCTTATAAAAAGTTTATATAATGTAAGTTCAAAAATTACAGTAAGGCGTGGATATAATTATAGTAAAAATTATATTTATATACTTGAGGTAAATTCTAAAGTAAATGAAATTATAGATGATTTAGGAATTAAAACAAATATACCACCAAGTTATATATGTGATGATGACGTATTAACAAGAATTTATTTAAGAGGAGTGTTTATATCTTGTGGTAGTATAAATGATCCCAAAAAATCAAGATACCATTTACAATTTACTCTATCAAATTTAGAATATGCAAATTTTATAAAGGATAAACTAAATTTGTATGAACTTAACAGCAAAGTAATAAAAAAAGATAGTAAATATATGGTATATGTCAAAGAAGCAGAAAAAATTGGAGATTTTTTAAGAATGATAAATGCCATACAAGCACTTTTATATTATGAGGATATAAGAATATATAGGGATCACAAAAACATGACAAATAGGCTTAATAATTGTGAACAAGCAAATATAGATAAAGTAATTGAGACGGCAACAAATCAGGTTAAGGATATAGAATTGATAGATAGCATAGGGGGCCTTGATTTACTTGATGATAAAACTAAAATAGTTGCTATATATAGAATGAAATATAAAGAAGCATCATTACATGAATTAAGTGAAATTATAAGTCTAGAAACTGATACCCCTATAACTAAATCTGGATTACATCATAGATTTACTAAAATAAAAGAAATGGCAAATAAAATAAGAAATGATAATAAAAATAACAGAAATTAGAACTGTTATTTTATTTAATGTTAATAGCATATAATCTATATAAATTTAAATAAAACAAATAATAAAATTTATTTACAAAATAATATTAGGTTTATTTATAAAGTAAAATAAATATTTTATATTTTTATAAGATGCAAAATTATTCTAAAAGATAGATTTATTCTTAAAAATATGTTAAACTAATTATATATAAAAGAAAAATGAAAAAAGGTGAAAAAATGGGAAAGATAATATCATTTGTTAATCAAAAAGGCGGGGTTGGAAAAACAACCTCAAGTATAAATCTAGCAGCTTCCCTAGGACTTTTAGGTAAAAAAACACTTTTAGTAGATATGGATCCTCAAGGAAATAGTACTACTGGTGTAGGGGTTAGTAAAAGTGAACTAAAAAGCAGTTTATATGAGCTTTTAACTGATAAAGTAGATGCCAAAAGTGTAGTAGCAAAGACAAAATTTAAAAATTTATATTTAATCCCTGCTTCTATAAATTTAGCTGGTATTGATATTGAATTAATGGAAATAGCAAGAGAAACTCCAGGATTTGTGCCTCAAATGCAATTAAAAAAATATTTGGGGCAAATCAAGGATGTATTTGACTATATTATTTTAGATTGCCCACCATCATTAGGTTTAATTACAACAAATGCTTTAGCGGCTTCTGATTCTGTAATAATTCCTGTTCAATGTGAATTTTTCGCATTGGAAGGAATAATGCAATTATTAAATTCAATTATGTTTGCGCAGAAAAAATTAAATCCAAGTTTGGATATTGAAGGAGTTCTTTTAACAATGTTAGATAATAGAACTAATTTGGGTTTAGAAGTAGTAGAGGAAATTAAAAGTTATTTTAAAGAAAAGGTGTATGATACTATAATTCCTAGACTTGTAAGATTATCTGAGGCTCCAAGCCATGGCAAACCAATACATGCATACGATCCTAGAAGTAGAGGAACAGAGGCATACATTAATTTAGCCAAAGAGGTGATTGAAAGAAATGGAAATTAAAAAAAGAGCGCTTGGGATGGGCTTAGAACAATTATTTAATTCAGAAAATTTAGATTTAGATACATTTGAAAAAACAGTTTATGAAACTGCTACAAATGAGGAAATAATCGAGGTAAATTTGGATGAGCTTAGAGCTAACCCTTATCAACCAAGGAGAGTCTTTAATGATGAGGCATTACAAGATTTGAAAGAATCTATAAAAGAACATGGTGTGTTTCAACCTATAATAGTAAAAAAGAGTATTAAAGGTTATGAAATAATAGCTGGAGAAAGAAGAGTAAGGGCATCTCGTCTTGCTGGACTTACTAAGATTCCTGCAATAGTTCGTAATTTAAATGATGAACAGATGATGGAAATTGCATTACTTGAAAATTTGCAAAGAGAAAATTTAAATGCAATAGAGGAAGCAGTTGCATATAAATCTATGATAGATAAATTATCTTTAACACAAGAGGATTTATCTAAAAAAATTGGAAAAAGTAGAAGTCATATAACTAATATGTTAGGTTTGCTTCGTTTACCAAATGAAGTTCAGAATATGGTGGCATCAGGAAAGCTTAGTATGGGACATGCTCGTGTATTAAGTAAACTTGAAGATAATGAAAAAATTGTTGAGTTAGCGCATGAAATAGTAGATAAAAAGCTTCCTGTAAGAGATTTGGAAGATGAAGCTTTAACTGAAACGAAAAAAGTAAAAATAACAAGACATGTTAAAACTGATAGCGAATATAAATATGTAGAAGAATTAATGAGGGATAGATTAGATACAAAAGTTAGAATAAAAGATAAAAAAATAATAATACCATTTACGAATGTAGCTGATTTAAACAGAATTCTTGAGGTATTAAATATTAAGGAGTAAAATGGAAAAAATATTAAAAAAAGAATTTATAGTACCTATAGTTGTTATAGTAATTTGCATGTTTTTATGCGTTATTTCTAAAAAAATTATATATAGAATATTTAATTTAAAAAACGCTAAAACGAATCTTGCTAAAAAAAGAACAATAGCTAATTTAATAAATAATATAGTAAAATTTTCTATTGTTTTGTTAGGAATACTTATAGTCTTAGAAACTTATGGAATTGATACTAAATCTTTAGTAGCATCACTTGGTGTTGTTGGGATTGTTATTGGTCTAGCTTTACAAGATTTACTTAAAGATTTTATAGTAGGAATTTCTATAATATTTGAGGGTGAATATTTAGTTGGAGATTATGTCTGCATAAATGATTTTAAAGGAGAAGTTTTGCCTTCAAACTTAAGAACTACTAAAATAAAAGCTTATACAGGTGAAGTTAAAATAATTTATAATAGAAATATAACTGAAATTATAAATTATAGTAAGGGAAGTACTAATTTAATTGTAGATATAGATGTGTCTTATGACTCTGATATTAAAAAGGTTAAAGAAATATTAGATGATTTATGTATTAAACTAAAAAGTGATTATAAATTAAATGATATTTCTTGCTTAGGCATAGAACAATTGGCTTCTAGTTCTATTAAATTTAGGATAGTAGCCCTATCTAATTATTCTGAACAGTTTGCTTTAGGACGTAATATAAGAAAAGAGATAGTATTAACATTTAATGAAAATAATATAACGATACCATATAATCAGGTGGTGGTACATAATGGATAAAGAATATAAGCTAGGAAGTATTGTGATTATGAAAAAAAACCATCCTTGTGGAACAAACGAATGGGAAATTACAAGAATTGGTGCAGATATTAAAATTAAATGTTTGAAGTGTAATAGATCTATTATGTTGGATAGATTAGACTTTAATAAAAAATTAAAAAAAGTAGAGAAATATTAGGAGGTCAAAGTGAAAAGGAAAAAAAGAACAATAGGACCTGTTATTGAAATTATTTTATTTTGTGTAATTGTAGCAGTTATAAGTTTACTATTTAACTTATTTAAAATTAGTGGAAGCATAACAGAAGCAGGTACTTTTGAAACAACATTAGTTACTGCAAAAAATTTATTTACGACATCGGGAATTACATATATATTAAATAATTCTTTGGTTAATTTTCAAACATTAGAACCTTTGGTACTTGTGATACTTTCTTTAATAGCTGTATCTATTCTTGAAGCAAGTGGACTTTTGAAACATTTATTCAGTCCTCTTAAGCAGATAAAGCCAAAATATGTTACGATGATTGTTATGTTTGTTGGAATAGTATCGACAATATTTGGCGATTATAGTTATGCACTATTATTACCTCTTGCAGGAATTCTTTATAAATATATAGGAAGGGATTCTTCTCTTGGAATTATTTCAATGTTTATTGCTATAACAATTGGCTATGGAACAGGACTTATTTATAATTATCAAGCTTATATGCTAGGTGACATAACTGAGTTGTCCTCGTCTGCAATTGTTGAAAATTATAATTATGAATTGCTATCAAATTTATTCATACTTATATCTTCAACAATAATACTTACTATAGTAGGTACATTTGTACTTGAACATTTAGCTAAACATTATGCAAGAAATGAAGAAAAAGATAATTTAAATACATCATCAAAGGCAGGTAAGGTAACGTTATTTGCATTTATAATAATGATATTGGTAGTTATTTATTCAATAATACCAGGATTGCCAAAATCTGGAATACTACTTGATATGAACGAAGCAACATATATAGGAAAATTATTTGGTAGTGATTCACCATTAAGTCAAGGATTGTTGTTTTTGATTATAGCTATACTTATGGTATGTGGGTTCATATATGGAACGGTATCAAGAAATATCAAAAATAGTAATGATTATAGTAAAGCACTTACTAAGTCATTCGAAGGTACAGGATACGTGTTTGTACTATTGTTCTTTTCCTCAATATTATATGAAATAATAGATTGGACAAATTTTTCAACAATTATAACTACAAACATAATTGACTTTATAGGTTCTAGCAATATATCTGGTGTTATCCTAATTTTACTTGCTTTTATATCAATTGTTATAATATCAATATTTATTCCATCAACTATTCAAAAATGGAATTTAATTGCTCCTATATTTGTACCTTTGCTTATGAGAGCAAATATAAGCCAGTCATTTACTCAAACTTTATTTATGGCAGCAGATTCTGTTGGAAAATTATTTTCTCCAATTTATGTATATTTATTAGTTGCAATAGGATTTATGTATAAATATGATAAGGACTCGAATAGAAGCATAATAAATACAATGAAAAAAATAATGCCATCAATACTTATATTATCATTAACATGGCTTGTTATAATTGTTGGTTGGTACTTACTAGGTATTCCAATAGGAATTAATACTAATATAACTTTATAAAGCAAGATTTCTTGCTTTTTACATTTTTTTACACAATATATTTAATTTTTCCAATTAAATATATTAAAGTTATTGATTAAGTAATATATCGATAATATAATGATATTGTAATCATAGATTACTGAGTAGTTCTATTTTTAGAATAGAAGGGGAAACAAGGTTAAATTAAAACCTTGCTTTTTTTAATAATTTTATTTTCTTCTTGTATTTTAAAAATTTATATAGTAAACTAATATGTGAGGTGGTTTTATGAGTCTAACAGCTGGAATAGTAGGATTACCTAATGTAGGTAAAAGTACACTTTTTAATGCAATAACTAAACAGAATATCCTTGCTGCTAATTATCCTTTTGCTACTATAGATCCAAATGTAGGAGTAGTAACAGTACCAGATGAAAGATTAGATTTTTTAAATGATTTATATAAACCCAAAAGTTTAGTTCCAACAACATTTGAGTTTACTGATATAGCAGGTCTTGTAAAAGGAGCATCAACAGGTGAGGGTTTAGGTAATAAATTTTTATCACATATAAGAGAAGTAGATGCAATATGTGAGGTTGTAAGATGTTTTTTGAATAAGGATATAATACATGTAGAAAATGATGTAGATCCTATAAGAGATATTGAAATAATAGAAGTTGAATTAATTTTAGCTGATTTAGAGGTAATTTTAAATAGATTTAATAAAATAGGTAAGAAAGCTATGTTATCTAAGGATAAAGAGGTCATAAAAGAAGCTGAGATACTTACTAAATTGAAAGATGCATTAGAAAAAAATATCCCAATTAGAAGAATAGAATTAACTGATGATGAAAAATTATATATTAAACCTTTTAATCTTCTAACTAGTAAACCAATAATATATATAGCTAATGTATCAGAAGATGATTTGATGAGTGAAGATAATAAATATGTTGAAATAGTAAAAAAGTATGCATTAAAAGATAATGCTGAAGTCGTTAGTATATGTGCGAAAATGGAATCTGATTTAAGTGAAATGCCAAATGATGAAAAAAATCAATTCTTAAAAGAACTTGGTATAAAAGAAAGTGGAATAGATAAATTGATAAAAGCTTCATATTCACTTTTAGGTCTTCAAACTTTTTTTACAGCAGGAATAGATGAATGTAGAGCTTGGACATTTAAAAAAGGGATGAAAGCTCCAAACTGTGCAGGAATTATACACACTGATTTTGAAAAAGGATTTATTAAGGCAGAAGTTATGAGTTATGAAGATTTAAAACATTATGGATCAGAAAAACAGGTAAAAGAAGCAGGCAAAATGAGACTTGAAGGAAAAGACTATGTCGTTCAAGATGGCGATATTTGCTATTTTAGATTTAATGTTTAACTTTTTATGATAATAGTGAATATTAAATCGAATATAAATATAATACTAAGAATTATTGTAATAAATCTTGGTATTTTTTGTATTATTTTATCTAATATTGGCTTTAAGTAATAAATAAGCAATATGCCACTAAGTCCCCATAAAACGGACATTTCTAAAGATGTATAATTTCCAATATTAAATTTATGATTAGAATAGTTCCAAAGTTCATAATCAAATATCCATTTAATTAAATATCCACCTATAGCTTCGATTATAGCAAGAAAAATAGCGCATGATAAAAATAAGATAATAGCTTTTGAAAATTTTTTAAATTTAAATTTATCTATTACTTTATTTATAAAAAGTATGATTATAGTTCCGATACCATATATAGGTGTCCAATATAAAAATAATATACCACTTTCACCATTTGAATAAAAAAAGCATTCTATAAAATGACCTATTATTGAAAAAAGAAAAAAATAATTTAAATAATACATATAATCACCAATATTATTATGTATTAATATTAATAATTTATAATTTTTCAAAAATTTTAAAATATAATTAATAAAGGTTTACAAACTATAAAAAGTTTGTTATAATCTTAATCGAGTAAGAAATTTACTCCTTGTTCGAAAGAACCAAAGACCATAAGGAGGTGCGATATGAGAAATTATGAAATTATGTTTATTGTAAGACCTACATTAAGTGAAGATGAAATAAAAAAGGTTGCTTCAAATTTTCAAAAAACATTAGAGTCTAATGGAGCTAAAGTAACAGCAGTAGATGCTTGGGGTCAAAAAACTTTAGCATATGAAATTAAAGTAGGAAATGATACTTACAAAAGCGGATATTACTTCGTAGTTAACATTGAATTAGAAACTGATAAGGCAGTAAAAGAGTTTGATCGTTTAGCGTTAATCAGTAATGATATTATAAGACATATTATAATAAAAGAAGAAGACTAAGGGGGATATTATGAATAAAGTATTATTATTAGGAAGATTAACAGCTAAACCAGAATTACGTTATACACAACAAAACACAGCATATGTAAGATTTAGCATAGCTGTAAATAGAAATTTTGCAAATGCTGATGGCAAAAGAGATGCTGATTTTATAAACGTAGTTGCTTGGAGAAAACAAGCTGAAACAATTTCTAAATATTTTGACAAAGGTAATTTAATTGCAATTGAGGGAAGATTGCAAACTGGAAATTATGACGATAAAGATGGAAATAAACGATATACTATGGATGTAGCTTTAGATAATTTTGAATTTGTTGAAAGTAAAAGTGCAAGAGCTATGCAAGATAATTCAAATTATGAACCAACTCCATATGATTATCAAGAACAAAATTCACAAGAGGTTAATATTGAAAATGATCCATTTGCTGAATTTGGAGATAGTGTTTCTATCGATGATAATTTCCTAGAATAATAGGAGGATATAATGGCAGAATTTTATAGAAAAAAGAAAAAAGTATGTCAGATGTGTGCAGGTAAGGATGTTAATTATAAAAATGTTGAGGTAATAAAAAAATATATTAGCCAAGATAAAGGAAAAATATTACCTAGAAGAATTACAGGTGCTTGCGCTAAACATCAAAGAAAAATTGCTAATCAAATTAAATATGCTAGACATATGGCATTAGTACCATTTGTAAAATAGATAGGATTCCTATCTTTTTTTATTGACAAATAATGTTTTTAATGATAATATATTCTGAAAAAAGAGGGGGAAATATGACAAAAGATAACGTTGAATTTTTTTCAGATATTATAAAACTTGATTTATTGTCAAAACAAGATATAGAACATTATTTAAATTTATACAGAAATGGTGACGAAAATGCTAGAGGGGTATTAATAAATAGAAACCTTAAATTGATACTTGCGGTAATATATAGTAAAGGATATAATTTATCTAAAATAGATATAGAAGATTTATTTCAAGAAGGTGTTGTTGCACTTATAAAGTCAATTGAATTATGTAAGAAAAATTCAGATTTAAACTTCTATGATTATACTAAAAATGAAATAAGTTCTAAATTATTTCAATATATATTAAGCAAGGGAAAACTTTTAGGATTACCTCAAGACTATGCTAAGAAAGTTTACGGGTTGATTAGAAAGCAATATAAAATTTATGATTTTGAATTTGATTATGATCAAATTAAAAAATCTTCAAATTTAAATATAGATAATTCTGAACTTTCAAAAATAAATTTGTTATTAAGTCCAATAGAAAACTATAATGATGAGTTTATAGGATATAATGATGTAGATATAATGTCAGATAATTGTTTTCCTATAGATTTTGATTTTGAAATTAGTGATGTTTCAATTTGGAAAAAAGTAGAAAAGTTATTAACTAAAAAACAATATCAAGTTTTGTTATTAAGACTTGGTAAAGATGCATCAACTTTAAAAAATATTGGATCAAAAAAATTGGAAGAGTGTGCAAAAATATTAAATATAACACCTCAGGCTGTAAATAATTTAGAATTAAGTGCATATAAAAGATTAAAAATGTATTTGGGAAATAATGAAGAATATAAAAAAATGTTATATAAGTAAACAATATTAAAATATTTTAGTATTCATAATATTGTTTACTTCTTTTTTTATATTTGCTGCAGAATTTTTAAATTGTTCAAGAGCATTATCATTTATTATGTGCGAATTGTATTGCGTTGATGTGCCATTTCTATTATTTAATAGTTGTTGTTGTGCAGAATTAGTGGAGAGTGCTTGCCCGACCATCATAAACCAGTTACCAAGAGAATTTTGTTCAGCAGGAGTTAAATTATCGCAGAGCAATATGCCTAGTATAAAGGCAGAAGAAGTATAAATAGGTGCAGAGACACTAGGAACTATTTTCAAACTATCACCTAATAAAATATATTAAAGAATATTAAATAAATTTATAAATTAATATTGCTTACAATATCAAGTTTATTAAGTTAAAAGGGATATCTCAATTTTTGTTTGTTGGACTAAAATACTGTTTTAAAAATTAAAGTAACTTATCTTAGATAAAATACTTTTTATAGAGAACGGTTTTGTAATTTCAAAAAAGTAGTTAGAATACCTTTAAGATTAAGATTTGATGACATAAATATAGTTGACATTTTATTAATCCACTTGTATAATTTAAATATAGAAAGTGGTGATATCCCCATGAAGATAAGCAAAGAAGTGCAACGAAAGTTATCAGATGGATTGATGGACTTTTATTATAATCCTTCATTGTTAAATAAAATAGATATATGGGATACGATAGTTTATTATATATGTAAAGAGTATTTTTACAATATAAATATTTCTGATTTTGATCAATTTTTGGAAGAGTTTATTTTATGTTTAAGACGCAACAGTCATATTAAAAAATTATTAAATTTTAATTTAGAAAAAGGATCTTTAACTTCTTTAGCTTTATATTTAAGCCATCGATTAAGAGGTAGTATGATTGGAAGAGATAAATATGGTGAAGTTTATGTCTTTGGCCCTTATGAAACAATTCAAATCGAAAAGCAAATTAAAAAACTATCAAATGATATGCTAATTAAAAACGATTATTTTTCAACACCTACCCATACTAATCTTGAACAACAAGTGCGAGAGCTTGCCGATCGTTTTCCAAAATTATAAAATTTTGAAAACTATTTAATGTTAAGATAAATGAATTAAAGTTGAGAACTATAGATGGAACGATGCAATAAAAGTAGACAGAAAAACTGTTTACTTTTATTTGTTATACTCTAATTTGCATTAGTATTTTAGTAGATATAAATTTATTAATGCTTAAATTATCATTAACAATGATAAAAATTTTATATATAAATAACTTTAGATGATAAAGCAAATTAGTCCCTTTTATAGTTATACTAATTCATTTATAAGGGAGCGAAGATTTATTAATTATTTTCAATTTTAATTTAATGAATAAATTTAGTATATTTATTTTAAAAAATTAATAAAATTATCAAAAAAGTGTTGATTTTTTTTATTAAATCACGTATAATCTTGTATGTGTGGCGTGCATTGATGTGTAAGGTTGCTGATACGCCAGGTTAAGTTGTAAGGCAAAATAATCTGACTATTAGGTTTTTACACGGAGCAAGTCTATACTGGATATAGGCGAAGGGAGGAAATTATGTCAAAAACTAAAATTCGTATCAAATTAAAAGCGTTTGAACATAAAAGTTTAGACAAAGCTTGCGCTAAAATTGTTGAAACAGTAAAGAGAAATGGTGGTACAGTTGTTGGACCAGTTCCACTACCAACTGAAATTGAAAAAATCACTATATTAAGAGCTGTTCACAAAGATAAAGATTCACGTGAGCAATTTGAAAGAAGAACACACAAAAGACTAATCGATATCACTGATCCAACGAAGGAAACTATTGAGTCACTTGCTCATTTAGATATCCCAAGTGGTGTAGATATCAAAATTATTAAATAAGGAGGATATATATGAAAGGAATCTTAGGTCGTAAAATTGGAATGACTCAAGTGTTTACAGAATCAGGT
>CANRAH010000009.1 GCA_947628565.1 uncultured Bacilli bacterium | reverse complement strand
AATATTTTTGGTTAAAAGATAAGTTTAAATAATACTTGAAAAAGTATAAATAGTATAGTAAAATATTTAAAGAAAGAGAGGATTTTATGGATATTGTATATATTTTAATAGGACTTGTTATTGGAATGATTATAGGATTTTTCTTAGCTCGCTTTTTTATGAAAAAATATTTAAAGAAGAATCCACCAATAAATGAACAAATGATAAAAGCTATGATGATGCAAATGGGAAGAACTCCAAGTCAAAAGCAAGTAAATCAAATGATGAAAGCTATGAATAAGTATATGTAAAAATAGTTGACAAAACTTTTTTTATGTGCTAATATATAACGTACTTGAAGAAAGAGGGTTATTGGTATGTCAGAAATGGAATATTTAGACAATCTAATTGAAGAGGAAGAGGCAAGCAAATTAACGAAAAAAAAGGGGAACAAAAAAATACGTTTAATTGCTTTAATATCAGTTGGTGTTGCCTTTTTAGGATTAGCTATAGGAGGACTTTGTAAGGCTGTATCTAATAAGTTCAAAGGCAATAAAGAAAAATTGCCTAGTGATAAAGATTCTTATACATATTTAGATAATGATAAACCATCTAATATACAAGATGATTTAGATTCATTGACTAGTGATGATATAATAGAAGATATAGATAATAAATTACTTACAGATTTAGGTGTATTTGAAGATGAAAACCCTATTACTGATGATGATATTGTTACAGAAAAAAAAGAATATCAAAATCCTTCAAATGGACTTGATAAAAATAAAATAGTAGAATCTGAAGATGGAACTTTATGGGAATCTAAAGAAGAAAAAGAAGAATTTGAAAGCAAACAAAATGAAGAAGTTATAGATACTAAAAATGGTACTTTAACTGTAGTTCCTGATGAAAATGGCGAAGATATAGTAATTGAAAAAGATAAGGGTTATGAGGTTAAAGATGAATCTGGCAACGTAGTTGATTCTGGTGTAAATTCTAATGGAGTACCTGATGGATTTACTTTGGGTGATAATGGAAACTATATAAAAAACGAAGATGTAGGAAAGTATGTATATTCAGAATATGATTTTTATTCATCTGATGGAAAACTTATTATTTCAAAAGGTGATAAAATGACTGTTGAAGATTATGAAAAAGCGAAAAGAGAATTACTTACTGAACCACCAAAAACACCAACTGAGGATAAAACTGTTACAGATACTGTTATAGTACCTGAAGTTGAAGAAAGAGGCGTTGTAAATCCGGACGGAACTTATACTATAGATGGTTTGACATTTAAAAGTAAAAGTGTTTATGAAGATTATTTAATACATCCAGAACTTTATGGTGAATATAATGGAGTAATAATGTTGGTAAGCGAAATTTTAGCTCCAAATAGTAATGAAAAATCTGATGTTGCAGTTGATAATGGATATCAGAATTCTAATAATTCAGTTGATAATGGATATCAAAATGATAATTCAAATAATTCTAACAATGTATCTAGTCAAACAGATGAAGGTGTCATAAATCCAGATGGTACTTATACTATATATGGTGTAACTTATAAAAGTGAGGCAGATTATTATAATTTCATAGAACATCCAGAACTTTATGGTGAGTATAAGGGTGTTATGATGTTACTTACTGATATGCCATACGATATTTATGATGAAACGGATGATACAAGCAATATATATTATTTATATGATACAAATGATTCTCAGTATTTTGATTATTCATTTGATGATGGAGCTACATCATCTGTTGAAGAATATGGAATAGATGGAGCTCAAAAAGTTTTAAAATTAAGATAGTATGTATATTTACATACTATTTTTTTATGATAAAAATAGTATTGATAAATATTTGCTTAAATGATATCATAAATATATAACGGTGATGATATGAAAAACATTTTAAATGTATTAAAGAAAAATTACAAATTTATATTATTTTTAATTATTTTATTTGTTTTGTTAAATGTTCATTTTCCATATTATATAGATGCACCTGGAGGTATTAGTAATATTGAAAATAAAATAGAAATATCAGGATATGAAAGTAAAGGAAGTTTCAATCTTGCATATGTAAAGGAGTATAGGGCGACTATACCAACTTTAATGATTTCACTATTTAATAAAGATTGGAATATATTTAAAATGGATGAAATACTTTTAGATAATGAAACGGATGAAACTTATACGCTAAGGGATAAAGTATTTATGAAAGAATCTGTCAGTAATGCAATTCTAACAGCTTATAAAAAAGCAAATAAAGATATTAAAATAATATCGAATAAGATAGTTGTTACATATGTTGTTGATGGTAGTAATACAAATATTATAACAGGGGATGAAATATTATCTATAAACGGTCAAAATGTATCTAGCTTAGATGATATTTCAAGTATAATTAATGAAAATAATGTTGGTGATAAATTAAATATAAAAGTAAGTAATAATGACCAGGTATTTGATAAATATGCATATATATTTTTAAGTGATGATAATAAAAAATTAGGGTTACTTTTAAATGAATTAAATGAATATGAAACAAATCCTAAGATAAATGTTAAAATAGCTGAAAATGAATCTGGATCTAGTGGTGGACTTATGATGAGTCTTGCAATATATAATGCGCTAGTCAGTGAAGATATAACAAAAGGTAAAACAATTGTGGGAACAGGAACAATTGATAAAAACGGTAATGTCGGTGCTATAGGAGGGGTAGAATATAAAATAAAAGGTGCAGTTAAAAGCAAAGCCGATTTATTTATAGTACCTAATGAAAATTTAGATGAAGCACTAAAGGTAAAAAAGAAATATAATTATAAAATAAAAATTGTAGGTGTAGGTACATTTGATGAGGCATTAAATTATTTAAAAAACAATTGATAATTTTAGAAGGAAGAAATTAAATAATTTCTTTTTTTTAACGACAAAAAAATAATTTACAGTAAGATAATTATTTTAAAAATTTTAACTTTATTCTTTTAAATATAGATTTAAATTCCATAATTTGTTAAAATAAATATAGTGGTGGTTTTATGAAAATGGAAGATGTTGATCTAAATAGGGTTTCACCTATGATGAGACATTATATAGATGTAAAAAATAAATATAAAGATGTAATAATATTTTATAGATTAGGGGACTTTTATGAAGCATTTTTTGAAGATGCTGTAATAACATCAAGAGAGTTGGAATTAACTTTAACTGGAAGAAATGCAGGATTAGATGAAAGGGTTCCAATGTGTGGGGTACCGTATCATGCTATCGATGTATATGTTGAAAAGATGGTAGAAAAGGGCTATAAAATAGGTATTTGTGATCAATTGGAAGATCCTAAAAATGCTAAAGGAATAGTAGAACGTGGAATAACTGGAATTATTAGTAAAGGTACTATTTTAAATACAGATGCACTAAAGGAAAATGAATTTAATTATATAGGAAATATAATGGATTTTAAAGATTCATATGCTATATCATATACTGATATAACAACTGGAGTTATTTATACAAGTTTACTTGATCATAACGTAAACAGTTTAATAAATGAAATTTTAGGCGCTAATATAACTGAAATTGTTGTAGCATCTGAATTTGATAAAAATATAACTAATTTATTTAAAAATCAATATAATATATCTATTACTTTATCAGATTTAATAAATGAAGATGATGAATATAAATATATTTATAGTGATATAAAAGATTATAGATTAATTAAGTCTATTATTAGTCTTATATCTTATATAAGTTCTATAAAAATGACTAGTTTAACTCATTTAAAAAAGGCTATAGTAAAAGTTAATAGAAATTATTTAAAAATGGATATTCATACTAAAAGGAATTTGGAATTAACTGAAACATTAAGGCTTAAACAAAGACAATATTCACTTATTTGGCTTTTGGATAAAACCAAAACAGCTATGGGATCAAGATTACTAAAGACTTATATAGAAAATCCATTAATAGATAAGGATGAAATAAATAAAAGATACGATGTAGTAGAAAAATTACTTGAAGAATTTATTTTAAAAGAAGATTTGAGAAATTTACTTTATGAAGTTTACGATCTTGAAAGGTTATGTGGTAAAGTAGCATTTGGAAATGTTAATGCGAGAGATTTATTGCAGTTAAAATCATCTTTAAAGGTTTTACCAGATATAAAAAATATTTTAAATCAAATAGGATTTAGTGATATAGAAACGTTAGATGACTTATATTTATTACTAGATAAATCAATATACGAAAATCCACCAGTCACAATACATGAAGGCTATATTATTAAAGAAGGGTATGATGCATCTTTAGATGAATTAAAAAATATACGATCTAATGGTAAGGATTTTATAGCTAAATTTGAAGCTGAAGAAAAAGAACGTACAGGAATTAAAACCCTTAAAGTAGGATATAATAAAGTATTTGGTTATTATATAGAAATATCTAAAGGTATGACTGGACAAGTTAAAGAAGAATATGGGTATGAAAGAAAGCAAACATTATCTAACTGCGAAAGATATATTAGCCCAATATTAAAAGAAAAAGAATCTATGATTTTGAATGCTGAAGAAAAAATAATTAATTTGGAATATGAAATTTTCATTAAAATCAAAGAGGAAGTAAAAAAATATATATCAAGATTGCAGGAAATTGCTAAGGTTATAAGTGAAATAGATGTACTTCAATCGTTTTCAACAGTAACAGAAGAGAATAATTATGTAAGACCAACTTTGACAGATGAAAACATAATAGATATAAAAGATAATAGACATGCTGTAGTTGAAAAAGTTAAGGAAATAGAATATGTATCTAACGATATACATATGGATAAAAATACAAATATTTTACTTATAACTGGTCCTAATATGGCTGGAAAAAGTACATATATGCGTCAACTTGCAATAACTGTTATAATGGCTCAAATAGGATGCTTTGTTCCAGCATCAAGTGCGACTCTTAAAATATTTGATGCTATATATACAAGAATAGGAGCATCTGATGATTTGGTAAGCGGTGAATCTACTTTTATGGTAGAGATGAATGAAGCGAGTAATGCAATTGCTAATGCAACATCATCATCATTGATACTTTTTGATGAATTAGGACGCGGTACAGCAACATTTGATGGTATGGCATTAGCTCAAGCAATAATTGAATATATTCATGATAACACTAAATGTAAGATGATGTTTTCAACTCATTACCACGAGCTTACAGATTTAGAAAATAATTTAAAATATTTAAAAAATGTACATGTTTCAGCTAATGAAGAAGATGGCAAAATAACTTTTTTACACAAAATAAAAGATGGAAGTGTAGATAAAAGTTATGGTATACATGTTGCAAGTTTAGCTCATCTTCCTAATAGCGTAATAAAAAGAGCAAGTGATATATTAAGTGTATACGAATCTAAAGAGCAAAAAAGAGATATTAAAATACAAGAATCATTACCACTCGAATTTGATTTAGAAGAATCCAAGGTAGAAAAAAGAATAAAGGAAATAGATCCTATTAATATGACACCGATGGAAGCATTAAATTTATTGTTTGAATTAAAAAAAGATATTAAATAAAGCCTTTATGGCTTTTTATTGTTTTTTATTAAAATTTATGCTATTATATTTCGTATTGGGGGGAAATATGAATAAAGAGTCTAAAAAAATGTTACTTAAACTGAAAAAAGAAATAGAACAAATGGAATATTATACAAAGCATCCGCAAAGATATAATGCTAAGATGAGCTTTTTAAAATCATTTAAACTTTCTTTAAAAGTAGGACAACTTATTGTTCCATATACTTTATGTGCTGGAATTGTATTTTCAATTTTTTCATCCTTTTTTGCTGTTCCATTTCAAAAAAATAAATATAAAATATATTCTGAAACATTAAAAGAATATGATAGCTTTGGTAATATAAGGTATGAACAACAATATGGTTCTTATGATATAGATATGAATATTACATATTATAGCGAGTGGAAAAATTTAGATGATGGAATGTATTCTAGAGATATAAAAGTGTATTCGATAAAAGATATTTCTTTAGATGATGTTTTAGAATTAGTAAATAAAAACGATAAAGATTTGTTATTAAAAACATTAGATGAACCTATACAACAAAAGGTGGAAACAAAAAATAATTTAAGTGATGAAGAGTTATCTAAAGGGCCATATTTAAAAGCACTTATTCATACTAAAGATGATGATTATGTAGAGACATACTTAGCTAAAGGCGATTTTGCTGTTACAACTTTATATATTATTGCATCACTTTTTTGCTGTTTAGTAATATATAAAATTCGTGGTAAATTTAGTAATTTTGATTTTGAATATGATGTAGAAAGGATAAAGAAACAATATCCAAATTTAGATGTTTCAGAATTATCAAAAAAATTAGAAATAAGGAAATCAAACTATGATAGGCTTACAAAATAAACATATAAAAGATATAACTCATGAATGCTCTTATTCTATTTTTAAATTTATTAACCCTGAATCTAATGATAATTTTTCAAAAATGAAAAGTACTGATTTACTCGAATTAATAACTTTAATTGATGAATATTATTTAGAATTAAGAAGCGAATTAGGTTTTAAGCATAATGTTACATTTGGAATGGAAATTGAAGTTGAAAATGCACAATCAAAAAAAATAAAAGAAAAGATAAATAAATATTTTTCAAATTGGAAAACTGTATATGATGCATCCTTAAAAAACGGTATTGAAATAAATTCACCAATATTAAGTGATAAAAATGAAAATTGGAAAAATTTAGATAATGTATGTTCTATTTTAATTCCTTTATCATCTATTGGTAAAAATTCTGGTGGACATATACATATTGGTTCTAATATATTAGGAGATAATAAGGACAACTGGTTAAATCTTATTAAAGTCTGGGCAGTATATGAAAATATAATATTTAGATTTTCATTTGGAGAACATCTAACAGCAAGACCATGGATTAATGAGTATGCAATGCCTATTAGTCAATATTTATGGAATAAATATCAAGAATTAAAAAAAGTAGCTCTTTCTGCTGATTATATTATAGATAGTTGTGGTAGATGTAACCATTATAGCGCACTCAATTTTGGAAATGTAAATGTTTACAATATAGATAAATTTTCTAATGGTAATACTATAGAAATTAGATGCCCTAACGGATCTTTAAATTCTGTAATTTGGCAAAATAATGTTAATTTTTTTATAAAACTATTAAATTATTGTAAAAGTGAGCAATATAATGATGATTTAGTTGAAAAAAGATATACATTAAATTCAAGTGAATTTATGGATTTAAAATGGTATGATGAAATATATGTTGATCAAGCTTTAGAATTATGCGATATGATATTTACAAATAATCTTGATAAAATTTATTTTTTAAAGCAATATTTAAAATCATTCAAAATATATGAAACAAATATGGATTATGATGAAATTAAAACATTAACTAAACAAACTAAAAAAATTAAGTACTTTAAATAAAGTAATATGAAAAAAGTAGACTAAAATTATAGTCTACTTTTTTAAAAAATAAAATATAGTAATAATTAAAATATTTATACGTATAATTAATTGGTGGTAATATGACTTTAAATGAGTTAATTAGTATTGTAAGGGGTAAAAGTACTTTAAATAGTGATAAAAAAATTGGCAGCATTAAAACTGATACAAGAGATATTAAAAAAAATGATGTTTTCATAGCTTTAAAAGGTAAAAATTTTGATGGCAATGATTTTTTGGATGAGGCTATAAAAAAAGGTGCGATATGTGCTATTACAGATTGTAAAATAGGAGAAAAATATATTAAAGTTAACAATACATTAGATTCTTTATTTGATATTGCAAGATATATGAAAGATAAATATAATATACCACTTATTGCAATTACTGGTTCTAATGGTAAAACAACCACTAAAGATTTAATTTATCATATATTATCAAGTAAGTATAATGTACTTAAAAATGAAGGAAGTAAAAACAATATAATTGGAGTATCTTCTACTTTATTTAAATTAAATGAAAAAAATGATATTATAGTAATGGAATTTGGTACAAATCATTTAGGTGAAATTAAAAAGTTATCATTAATGGCTAGACCTGATATGTCAATTATAACTAATATAGGTTCATCCCATTTAGAATATTTTAAGTCAAGAAAAAATATATTTAAGGAAAAATATAGTATAACTAGTGGTATGATTAATTCAAATTTAATTGTAAATGGTGATGATTCATATTTAAAAAATATAGATGCTATAAAATGTGGAGTAAATAAAAACAATGATTTAAAATGTTATAATATAAAAAGTTATATTGATAGAGTAGAATTTAATATAAAAAAAGATAAAGAATATAAAGTAATATTTAATAATCCAGGAAAACACTTTATAATAGATATATTACTTGCTATTAATGTTTGTGAATATTATGGTATTGATATTGATACTATTATAGATAGAATATCAACTTTTAAAATTAGTGATAAAAGAATGAATTTTATTAAACTTAAAAATAGTATTCTTATTAATGATTCATATAACGCATCACTAGAATCAACTAAAGCTGGAATAAATTATATGAAAGATATTGATAGTAATAAAATATTTATATTAGGAGATATATTAGAACTTGGATCTTTTTCTATTAAAATGCATAAAAAAATAAATAAAATGCTAAAGAAAATTAAAAATAAGGATGTATTAACTATAGGTAATTATTCTAAATATATAAAAGGTAAAAATTTTAAAAGTATAGATGATTTAATCAATTATTTAGATGGTGTAAATATAACTGATAGTTATATTTATGTGAAAGGCTCAAGGAAGATGGGATTAGATAATGTAGTAGAGTATTTAAAAAAAAGATAGACTATATAATTTTACTAGCTATCTTTTCTTTTAACTGATCCTTTTTAGTATTACCTAAGAAAAAATCTATATAAAATTTTTCAACTTTTATAAGTAATGGATCGTATAATCCAAATCTGTTTATAAGCTTTTCATATATTTCTTCTTTTTTATTTGAAGTTTCATTTATGATATAAGCATCGAAATTTGGATCAACTGTAAGCATAAAAAGAATATATTTTTCTATGCTTTTAGTTATACCATAACCTTTTGGATTAGTTTTAATTCTGTTCATTACACTTATATAATTATATATAAATGGAAGTTTTTCTCTATTTAGAATAGGAACTAAAGATAAAGCTGATTTTCTAAGTTTTATTATGTCTTTAGCGGTTAAAACACCGTCATTTACATTTAATTCTTTGTAAAATGCTAAAATTTCACTTTTTGCATTTGATTCAAAATCCTGTTCGTACATTTACATCACACGTCCTTTTCAATAGTATGTATTATACTTAAACATCAATTAAAAGTCAAGGTTTACTTATTTTAGCTAAAATGCTATAATGTATTAAGTTTGAGGTGAAATATGAAAATTAAATATGATCTTATAAAAAAAGAAAAAAACACAAATGCTAGATGTGGTATTATTCATACAAATTATGGTAGTTATGAAACACCAATGTTTATGCCGGTTGGAACACAAGCTACAGTCAAAACATTATCAAAAGAGGAATTAAAAGATTTAAATAGTGCGATAATACTTTCAAATACGTATCATTTATGGTTAAGACCTGGTGTTGATGTAATAAATAAGTGTGGAGGATTACATAGTTTCATGAATTTTGATGGTCCAATACTTACAGATAGTGGTGGATTTCAAGTCTTTAGTTTAGCTAAAAATAAGAAAAAGGATATAACTGAAGAAGGAGTTCATTTTAAAAGTCATATAGATGGTACACCATTATTTTTAACACCTGAACTTTCAATAGAAATACAAAATAAATTAGATAGTGATATTGCTATGTCATTTGACGAATGTATTCCTTATCCAGCTGACTATGAATATGCAAAAAATTCAACCTTAAGAACTTTAAGATGGGCAAAAAGAGGTAAAGATGTGTTTAACAATGAAAGACAATCTTTATTTGGTATTGTACAGGGTGGTGAATACGAAGATTTAAGACGTCTTAGCGCAATAGAAACAGTTAAAATGGATTTTGATGGATATGCAATTGGTGGTACTAGTGTTGGTGAAGATAAAACTACAATGTATAAAATGATAGATTATGTAATGCCACATTTACCAGAAAATAAGCCTAGATACTTGATGGGCGTTGGAGATCCTATAGATATAATTGAAGGTGTAATAAGAGGAATTGATATGTTTGATTGTGTTTTACCTACAAGAATAGCAAGACATGGAAATGCATTTACAAATAAAGGTAAAATAAATATAAAAAACGCTAAATATAAATATGATTTTACTCCTATTTTAGATAATTGTGATTGTTATACTTGTAAAAATTATACTAAAGCATATATAAGGCATCTTATAGTTGCAAATGAAGCCTTAGGCCAAAGATTGCTTTCAATACATAATGTTAGATTTTTGATAAGGCTTACTGAAGATTTAAGAGAATGTATAAAAAATAACACATTACTTGAATATAAAGAAAATTTTATAAAAAATTACCGTGGTGAAAATGAAAGCAGTAATTAAAAAATATCAAATAAAAAATCTTGATAGGACAATAGCCTTTATCTCTGATATACATTATTACGATAAATCTGATAAAGATAAACTTGATAATATTATATTTAATTTAAAAGATATGAATTTAGATTTTATATGCATTACGGGAGATCTTACAGATAAATCCAATATTAAGGATGAAGAATATTTACTTAATTTTTTAAATGATTTATCCAATATGTGTAAGGTCATAATATCTATAGGAAATCATGAATTCTATTTTGATAAGAAAAATAGTAGATTTAAATTTAATAATATTTTATTTTCAAAAATAAAAAAAATAAAAAATATATATGTTTTAGATAATGAAAACAAGATAATTGATAATATTAATTTTATTGGACTTACACTTCCTGTTGAATATTATATATCAAAAGAATCCGATGATATTTTTTCAAAATATATAAAAAATATAAATTGTTTAGATAATTATTATAATATATTACTTTGTCATTCTCCAAGTAATATTAATAGCAAAAAATATTTAAAAAATTTAAATGTAAATTTAGTATTATCGGGTCATATGCATGGAGGAATACTTCCTAGATTTTTAAGGATTTTTATTAAACATGGTGGATTAATTTCTCCATCTAAAAAATTATTTCCAAGAAATATATATGGTAAATTTAATGTAGATAACAAATATGTAATTATTACATCTGGAATAAGTGTTATTCCAAATGTAAAATATGTAAGATTACTTAAAAATTTTTATTCTTCTGAAATTGTAATTATAAATTAGTTTTGATTATTGACTTTTAAAGTCAATGTGATATACTAATAATATAAAAAAGGAGAGTAATTATGGAATTAAAAGGAAGTAAAACAGAACAAAATTTAATGGCAGCATTTGCAGGAGAAAGCCAAGCTAGAAACAAATATACTTATTTTGCTAGCAAGGCTAAAAAAGATGGCTATGAACAAATAGCAGCTATATTTGAGGAAACAGCAAATAACGAAAAAGAGCATGCAAAAATGTGGTTTAAATTACTTGAAGGTGGTGAGATTAAATCTACACCTGATAATTTAAAAGCAGCAGCTGAAGGTGAAAATTACGAATGGACAGATATGTATAAAGGATTCGCTGAAACTGCTAAAGAGGAAGGTTTTGATCATATAGCATTTCTTTTTGAAAGTGTTGCTAAAATTGAAAAAGAACATGAGGAAAGATATAAAAAATTACTTAAAAATATAGAAGATAAATTAGTATTTTCAAATGATGGTGATACAATTTGGATTTGTAGAAACTGCGGACATATCGTTGTAGGTAAAGAAGCACCAAAAGTTTGCCCAGTTTGTTCTCATCCACAAAGCTATTTTGAGAGAAAAGCAAATAATTATTAATTGATAGATTTTTCTATCTTTTTTTTTTAAGTTATGTTAAACTATATATAGATTGGAGTTGATATAATGGTAAATGTCCTTCCAGCAGATACATTTATAGTTGTAAATAAAACAATATTAAATGATAATGACAGAAATTTGCTTATACTTTTATATCAACCAATAATAGGCGCAAATGCTATAAGTTTATATTATACTTTATGGTCTTATTTAGATAAACTTGAACTTTTATCTAATGAATGGACGCATCATCATATATTAAGAGATATGATGATAAGTAATTCAGAACTTATAGATGCTAGAGTAAAATTAGAAGCAATTGGTCTTATTAAGACATATGTAAAAAAAGGTAATGTAAATAATTTTGTATACGAGTTATATTCACCTATAAGCGCTCAAGAGTTTATAAATAATCCAGCGCTTAATATGGCAATATATAATGCTGTTGGTAAATTAGAATATGAAAGAATAGTTAATTATTTTAGAATACCTAAAGTAAATTTAAAAGAATATGAAGATGTAACAAGTAAATTTAGCGATGTATTTGAATTTAATAGTACACCTTTAACAGATAATTTGATTTACGATATTAAAAAATCAAATTACAGGAAATTAGAAATTTTATCTAAAATAGATATTAATACTATTTTAAGTTTGATAAATGATGATATGTTGAATAAAAAATCTATAACTAAAGATACTAAGGATTTCTTATATAAAATATCATATGTTTACAATTATGATAACGATGATATGATAGAGCTTATAAGGAACTCTATTACAGAAAAGCATACTATTGACAAGAAGAAATTACAAGAAATAGCAAATAAATATTACAGATTTGATAACATGGGAAAACTTCCAAGTATAATATATAAAAATCAACCTGAATATTTAAGAAAGGATAATTTGGATACTTCTAACAGGTCTCGAATGATTCATATGTTTGAAGTTACAAGTCCATATGATTTTATATGTAGCAAGTGTAAAACTGGTAACCCAACAAGCAGTGATTTAGCTATCATTTCATACTTGCTTATAGATTTAAATTTAAAACCTGGTGTTGTAAATGTACTTATTGATTATGTTTTAAAAATAAATAATAATAAACTTATTAAATCTTTTGTCGAAGTTATAGCGTCACAATGGAGTAAAAGTAATATTGAAACGGTTGAGGATGCTATGAATATTGCTGAAAAAGAGTACAAAAAAAGGAAAAGTACACCAAAGATTGTTAAAAAGTCTATAACACCAGACTGGTTTAATAAAGAAATAGAAGAAGATACAGCTTCTATAGAAGAAATAGAAAAATTAGAAAGTCGTATGAAGAGGAGTTAATATGCATAATATACTTGATAATATATCTATAGATGAGTTAAAAAATTTAAATTTAAATGATGAATATAAAAAAATAAAATCAAATTCTACTTTTAAACTTATTACAAAAAATTTAAAAATAAAAGATGAAGAACTTATGAAATATACATCATTACTTGAGGATAGCATATGCGAATATCAAAATTGTTTGCAGTGCAAAAATTTATTGGATTGTAAAAATAAAGTTGAAGGATATTGTTTTTTACCCGAAAATATAAATGGCAATGTAACTTTTATATATAAACCTTGCAAATATAAAAATATTATGTATAATAAGAATAAATATTTGGAAAATGTCAAATATTTTAATGCACCTGAATATGTTAAGGATGCATCTTTAAACAACATATACAAATCTGATAAAAATAGATTTGCAGTTATAAATTATCTTATGGATTTTCTAGATGACTATGAAGCATCAAAAAAGACTAAAGGACTTTATTTGCATGGAAATTTTGGATGTGGTAAGACTTATCTTATTGCAGCTATATTTAATGAACTTGCTCATAAGAATTATAAAAGTTGTATAATTTTTTATCCAGAATTCATAAGACAACATTTTTATGATGATTTTAATGAAAAATTTGAATATGTAAAAAAAGTACCTTTACTTCTTATAGATGATATAGGTGCTGAAGGGCTTACCGCTTGGAATAGAGACGAGGTATTATGTCCTTTGTTACAATATAGAATGGATAATAATTTAACGACATTTTTTACTTCAAATTTAACTTTAAAAGAGTTAGAAAGCCATCTTTCTAATTCTAAAAATGGTGTAGATGAAGTTAAAGCTAAAAGAATAATTTCTAGAATAGAACAACTTTCAAATGATATGGAAATGATTAGTAAAAATTTAAGAAAGTAAAACTTTCTTATTTTTAGGAGGATATTATGATATATTTAGACTATAGTGCGACAACGAAAACAAGTGATGAAGTATTAGATACATTTATAAAGTGTTCAAAGGAGTATTACGGTAATGCAAATTCACTTCATAAATTAGGTGTCGATGCTAAAAATCTTATTTCAAGTGCAGATTCTCAAATAAAAAAATTATTAAATTTAAATGATTGTGAAATAATATATACTAGTGGTTCTAGTGAAGCAAATAATTTAGCTATAAAAGGTGTATGTATGAATTATAAAAATAGGGGAAAACATATAATAACATCTCCCGTTGAACATTCATCTGTAAATAAGCCTTTAGAATATTTAAAAACTCTTGGCTATAAAGTAGATGTTTTAAAATTAGATAGCAATGGATTAATAGATTTAGATAACTTAAGAGATTTAATAGATGATGATACTATACTTGTTAGTGTAGCTTTAGTTAATAGTGAAACAGGTATAATCCAACCTATAAAAGAAATATCAAATATAGTTAAAAATTATCCTAAATGTTTTTTGCATAGTGATATAACACAAGCTATAGGAAAAATAAATGTTGATTTAACAGATATTGATTTAGCAAGTTTTTCAGCTCACAAGTTTTATGGTATAAAAGGAATTGGTGGATTGATAAGAAATAAAAAAGTGTCACTTACACCTTTGATACATGGAGGCGAAAGTCTATCAATATATAGAAGTGGAACACCTATGCTTCCTTTGATTGTATCTATGAGTAAAGCTTTGAGACTCGCTTTAGAAAATATAGATCAAAAAGAAAAATATGTGAAAGAACTTAATACATATTTAAAGGAAAAATTAAGTTCATATGATAAGGTTAAAATAAATAGTAATGATTATTCTATCCCCCATATACTTAATATAAGCGTATTAGGCGTTAAACCTGAAGTAATGTTACATGCTTTAGAAAAATATGAAATATATATATCTACAAAAAGTGCTTGTTCTAAGTCATCAACTAAATCGGATATAGTTTATGCTTTAACTCAAGATTTAGCGCGAGCAACATCTAGTATTAGAATAAGTCTTTCGTATTTAACTACAAAGGAAGAATTAGACGAATTTATTAAATATTTTAATATATGTTATAACGAACTTACTAATTTAAAAAATTAATCTTTACATTCAAAATGTAAACTAAATTTAAACATCGACTAAATTCTTGACAAGGCTATATACAGTTTTGCTATAATTAAGCTGTAAGAATTTATGGAGATGATTAAATGGATAATATAATGCTTGGAATAGATTTAAGCAAAAAAATAGAAGAGGAAATAAAGCAATCTATAAAAGGATGTATTATTAGACCATCCGTTGCTTTAATTGAAATAGGTAAAAATGATGAAAGCGAATACCTAATAAATAAAATAGAAGAAGCTTGTAATAGGGTTGGAATTTATTTCAGGTATCATCAATTTGAAGAGGATACGCCAGAGCTTACAATAATAAATAAAGTAAAAGAACTTGACAATGATGATTATGTCAATGGTATTAAAATACAACTTCCAATTCCTGAAAAATATAATGAGAAAAGGTTGCTAAATACAATAATAAACAGTAAAGATATAGATGGACTTACAGATATAAATGTAGGAAGATTAATAAGTGGAAGAAAAACAATTATACCATCATCAGCTTTAGCTATTATGTCTTTACTTAAAGAATATAATATAGATTTATCTGGTAAAAATGTTACTGTAATTGGTAGAGGGAAAAGGGTTGGTAGGCCAATAGTTAATGTACTTTTAAATGAGGATGCAACTGTTACTATTTGCCACTCTAAAACTTCAAATTTAAAAAAATTCACAAGTAATGCTGATATAGTTATAAGTGCTACAGGTGTAAAAAATTTAATAACGAAAGATATGATTAAAGAAAATGCAATTGTAATAGATGCTGGACTTAAAATAGAGGATGGTATGCTTTTGGGCGATGTAGATTTTGATAGTGTAAAGGAAAAAGCATCTTTGATAACTCCAGTTAAAGATGGGCTTTTACCTGTTTGTATATCAATGTTTTTAAAAAATGCATTGCTTTGTTATAACAATAATAAAAAGTAATATCTAATCCATATTACTTTTTGTCTATATAAATGTAAGAAAAAGGGTTTTTGAGTTATACTATTATTGGTGGTTATATGAAGAAAAAAATAGTAAAATTTATAATAATTTTAATAATAATAATTATCACATTAGGTATATTTTTAATATATATGAAAGACAATGAAAAAACTTTAGAAAATAAGTATGTATCAGGAGATTTTCCTAAAGTAGATGTTTTAACCATGGATAAAGAAAAGAAATCTCTTGTAAGAGGTAGTTCAGTAATTTTATATGATTATAATGAAAAAATAGCTGATAATATATATGTTAAGATAAAATATAAAGATACTTTTTATTTAATCAATAAAGAAAATCTAGTTGACAATTTAAAAGATACTGTTAAAGAGTCTGAAATGTATGTTAGAACTAATTTAACAATATACGAAAAAAGTGATAATATTAATATATTGTCCTATGCTAAAAAAGGTGAAAAATTAAAAATATTAGGTTTTGATAAATTAAATGAAGATGGGACTGTAAATAAATATAAAATTGAATACGGTAATGTTAAAGGATACGTATATTCTAAATATCTTGTTAATACATATGAGGAAAGTATAAAAGTTTATGATGAAAATAATATACAAGAGTATATGGAAAAAATGGGAAATTCTTTAGGAGCTGGTGATGCTACTACTTTAGATTATTATCCAAGAGAAAAACCTAAATTTGAAAATAATGTTATGCCTGATGAAGTAAGAGCACTTTATATTAATAGTGGAGCTATAAAAAACATAGATGAATATATAGATTTTGCTTTAAATAATAATATAAATGCCTTTGTAATAGATATAAAGGATAATACTTCTCCAGCTTATAATTCTCCTGTTATGGAGAAGTATTCAATAACTAATTATAATCATGCATTAAATGATTATGAAAAATACAAAGAATATGTAAAAAGAGCTAAAGATAAAGGATTTTATTTAATAGGTAGAATTACTACTTTTAAAGATTCTTATTATGCTATGGATCATCCTGATGAAACTATATTAAGTAGTAATGGTGAACCTTTTTCGCATAATGGATCTTATTGGCCTAGTGTATATAAAAGAGGCGTTTGGATGTTCAATGTTGAACTTGCAAAAGAAGCTGTTACTGAAATTGGATTTAATGAGATTCAGTTTGACTATGTCCGTTTTCCAGATAGAACGACTAATTTAGAACGTGCAGGAAGCATAAATTTAGGTAATTCGTATGATGAGACAAAATCAGAAGCGATACAAACTTTTGTAATGTATGCTGCTGATGCACTTCATGAAGTTAATGCGTATATATCCGTCGATGTATTTGGTGAAAGCGCATCAAATTATGTAACCGCTTATGGGCAGTTCTGGCCCGCTATATCAAATGTTGTAGATGTAATAAGTGGAATGCCTTATCCAGATCATTTTAATGCTCATGAATATGGTATTTCTGAAGTAGTTTGGACAGTACCTTATAAATTATTAGATGCTTGGAGTAAGTATGTTGTATCCAAGCAAGAGGTAATTCCAACTCCAGCAATTGTTAGAACATGGATTCAAACGTATAATTCAACTAAAACACCATCAGTGGTATATGATAGTAATAAAGTATCAGATCAGATACAAGCTTTATATGATAATGGACTTACTGGTGGATTTATGACTTGGAATTCTTCTTCAAATATGGTAAAATATAAAGAAGTAAGTTATTCATTCAAGAAGGTGTATAAATGATAGAAGTAGATAATGTTAAATATAAAGTTATAGAAGAATATAAAGATGGTTTCGATTTAGATGCGTTTAAAGAAAAGTATACTGATTATTTTGAACCATACGATTATATAATTGGTGATTGGTCATATGGCAAATTAAGATTAAAAGGTTTTTGTAATAAACTTAATAAAATATGCAACAAGATGAACGATATAAAATTTAAAGATGATTATATTAAAAATTTATGCAGTTATGAATGCAGTTATTTCGTGCTTGAAAAGTTGAAAGATAAGTAATTTTACTTATCTTTTAAAATATTTAAATAAATATATTCAAAAAAATTAAACTATTTGATATAATTTATATAGATAAAGTAGGTGAGGTATGAATAATGTTTTAGATCACAAATGTCCAAATTGTAATGCAGTATTAAAATATGATCCACATTTAGAAAAATGGAAGTGTGAGTATTGTAGAGGAGAATTTACACTTAATGAATTAGATATTATCAAGAAAGAAAATAATATTGAATATTCGAAAAAAGGTAATAGTGAAAATTATGGATATATTTGTAAAAATTGTGGGGCTCAAATTATAGCATCGGAAAACACTTCATCAACATCTTGCGTTTATTGCAAAAATACAGCAATTATAATGGATAAATTAACAGGAGAATTTAATCCTGATTATGTTATTCCATTTAAAACAAAAAAAGTAGACGCTATTAATGCTTTTAAAAAATTTTGTAAAGGTAAAATATTGATGCCTAAGGAATTTAATAATAAGAAAAATATTGATGAAATAACAGGTATTTATATTCCTTTTTGGTTATATAATTTTGATGCTGATGGCATTATCGAAGCAGATTGCAAAAGAATTACTACTTTTAGAAGTGGTAACTATATGTATACAAAAACAGATACATATCTTGCAACGCGAGGTGGAAGTATGACATTTAATTATGTTCCTGTCGATGGTTCAAAACGATTTAGTAACGATATTATGAATTCTATAGAACCATTTGATTATTCTAATTTAAAGGAATTTAATTATTCATATCTTTCAGGATTTTTATCAGAAAAATATGATGTTGATAAAATAACTGCAAGTAAAGATGCAATAGCGCGTGCTAAAAATTCTTTCATAGATGAAATGAGTAAGGATATAGTTGGATTTAATACAGTAGTTCCTATAAATAACTCTATTAATTTAAGTGATAAAGGTTCTTTTTATGTATTACTTCCAGTATGGATATTAAATATAAAATATAAGGATAAAATATATACATTTGCTATGAATGGAGAAACAGGCAAATTAATAGGTAATATTCCAATCGACAAAAAGAAAGCAGTAATAATTTTTGCTTTAGTATTTGCTTTAACATTTATTTTTCTTTTAATTATTTCATACTTGAGGTGATAATATGAAAAAGTTAGGAATTTTATTTGCTTTAATTGTTGTTTTCATTAACACAAATAATGTTTATGCTTTAGATAATACCCTTAAAGTTTATGATTATGCTCAAATATTAACATCGAGTGAAGAAGAAGATTTAAAAGAAGATGTTTATAAATATATACAAAATTATAATATGGATATGGTATTAGTTACAGTAAGACATCATTTTAAGAATACTACTAAAGATTATGCTTTAGAATTTTATGATTACAATGATTTTGGTATTGGAAATAGTAAAGATGGAATATTATTCGTAATTGATTTTAATTTTACAAATGATGATAATTATGTTGATACGTATATATCACTAACTGGGAATGCAACTATGGTATATAACAATTATGAAATAGAGAAGATGTTAGATGATATAGCTCTGAAAAAGGATAAAGGATATTACGAAATGTTTAAAGAATTTATCAAGACTTCTAATAATTATGCAAGTATTGATTATATTTCAAATAACTATGAAAGCAATATTATTAATAGAACAAAAAATGTTTCATTTATGTTTAATTTTATATTATCCATCATAGTTGCATTTATTGTAACATTTATCCTTATTTCAAAAAATAAAACTATAAAAGCAAGTGCCAATGCAAACTATTATATAAATGAAAAAAGTATACAAATTACTAAAAGATCAAATAGATATATTACAACACATACAACTTCTGTTAGAATAAATGATAATCAAAGTAATAATCATTCTAATAGAAGTCATTCTGGTGGTAGTAACTCTAGTATTAGACATTCTGGCGGTGGAAGAAGAATTTGATTTGTAATTTGACAAATCAGTTATTATAGTAAATATGATTGTTTTAGTAATTGATAACGATAGAAATTTAAAAGTACTAAAATTATATATGTAATTATGAAGGATGGTTAAAATATATAAGATAAAACTATTATGTAAACCATGTTTAAAATACTTTACTTATTGTTTGACATTTTATATGTATTATGATAGAATTGCTATAGATAGGAGGACGTATGAAAAAGAAGGTTTTATTTAGTATTATAGCTGTATTATTGGCAGTTATTGTAGTAGAATCAGTATACTTAATTACTAAAAAATCAAATGAGAAAATTTTAGCTGGTAGTATAGAAAAAGTAGAATATGCAGCTAAAAATTGGTGGGAGGCACAAAATTTGGAATTATTGAATGTCGATGAAGACGAAAAGGTAGCAGTTGATATCGATGATTTAGTGTCTTCAAATTATGTAAATGAAAGTGATCTTAATAAAATAGATACTTCTGGTTGCGTTTTAATAGATTTTAATGAAAATACAAATAAATTAGAATATACTTATAATAATACTGAAGAATGCGAAATATATAATTATAATTTATCAGTTGAAATAAGTGATAATTGTACAGTTAATGATGAAACGGTTTTATATGGAGATATAGATCTTGATGGAAAAGTAACAGCTAAGGATAGAACTTATTTAACTCGTTATTTGTCTGGATGGGAAGGTTATGAATTGTATTGTAACGCTATGTTAAATGCTGACTTAAATTTAGATAAAGTAGTAGATTTGGATGATTTATCTATATTAGTTAAACATTTAGCAAATTGGGAAGGATATAATAAATTACCAATGAAATCAGAAAGTATAGAATGTGAATATAGCAATTTAACTGCAACATTAGGAGATGTAGATAAAGATGGAGAAGTAACATCTAAAGATAGAACAATTTTATCACGTTACTTAAATGGAGATGTTTCTTTAGATTGCCAAGCGCTATTAAATGCTGATGTAAATACTGATGGTAAAGTAGATAGTGAAGATTTAAATACTTTAGCTAAACATATAGCTGGATGGACAAATTATGAGGATTTAAATAAGGATAATTCAAAAATAACTTGTGATTATAGCAATCTAACTGCAACGTTAGGAGATGTAGATAAGGATGGAGAAGTAACATCTAAAGATAGAACAGTTTTATCACGTTACTTAAATGGAAATAATTCTTTAGATTGTCAAGCATTATTAAATGCTGATGTAAATACTGATGGTAAAGTGGATAGCGAAGATTTAAATGCTTTAGCTAAACATATAGCAGGATGGACAAATTATGAGGATTTAGATAAAGATAATTCAAAAATAACTTGTGATTATAGTAATCTAACTGCAACATTAGGAGATGTAGATAAAGATGGAAAAGTAACGTCTAAAGATAGAACTACTTTATCACGTTATTTAAGTGGTAATTCTTCTTTAGATTGTCAAGCATTATTAAATGCTGATGTAAACGCTGATGGCAAAGTAGATAATGATGATTTAAATGCCTTAGCTAAACATATAGCAGGATGGGATGGTTATGAGGACTTAAGTCAAAGTAGTCAAACACCAAGTTCTAATGATAGTGGCCTTAAAGCTAATTATGGAGATGTAGATAAAGATGGAAAAGTAACAGCTAAAGATAGAACCACTTTATCCCGTTATTTAAACGGGAACTCTTCTTTAGATAATCAAGCATTATTAAACGCTGATGTAAATGTTGATGGAAAAGTAGATGAAAAGGATTTGGAAATATTAACAAGATATATAGCAGGATGGGATGGTTATAAATCATTACCTAAAACAAATTAATTAAAAAAATTGGTTACTATAATACCAATTTTTTTTATAACTAAAGTATTATTTTTTTATTTATTTACTTATAAATTTAAAAATGCTATAATATTTATAGATATTATATTGATAGGAGAGAATATGAAAGGAAAAGTTAAAAGTAAAAATAAATGGAACGCAGCTAATATTTGTTTTATTGTATTTTTTATTGGATTAGCTATTTTATTTTTACAATTTTGTTATTTGAGCTTATCAAGTAGTGTTTATGGTATTAACATGAACGAGTTTGCGTCTAATAGAAATACTGTTAAAGAAGCTATAATTGCAAAAAGAGGAAGTATATTCGATACTGATGGAAATGTTTTAGCTCAAAATATATCATCGTATACTCTAATTGCTTATTTAGATTCATCAAGGACAGTAGATGAAAAAGATCCTAAACATGTTGTAGATAAGGAATATACTGCTACAAAGTTAGCTTCTATTTTAGGTGAAGATAATTATAAATATATTCTAGAAAGATTAAATAGTAAATCAAAACAAGTTGAATTTGGAAATATAGGCAGAAACTTAACAGAGCTTACAAAGTTGGCAATAGAAAATTTAGATTTACCTGGGATATCCTTTACTGAAACTATAAATAGATATTATCCAAATGGAAATTTTGCTTCATACATAATTGGATATGCTAAACAGTATACGAGAATAAATATAAAATTAGGTGATACATATAATTTATATACATATTATAAAAATTATTTTGATAATTATAGTGGTATTTCAATAGAAGTAACAAACGATGATATAATAAATGTTACAGATAAAACTATCGATACATTAAAAGTAGGTACTAGTACGTTATTTATTAAAACCTGGGGCGATACTTTAGCTACTATTGTAGTAAATGTTACTGATTATGATAGTTATCAGACTATGGATAGTACTATAGTAGGAGAACTTGGAATAGAAAGCAAATTTGATAAAAAACTTCAGGGTGAAGATGGCTATACTGAATATCAACAAGATAAGTATGGATATAAAATACCAGACACACCAGAAATTACAATCGAGGCAAAAGATGGATATGATATATATCTTACAATTGATTCTAATATTCAAAGATTTACTGAAACTTTTATTAGTGAAATAGAAAGTAAATATACTCCAGAATTATCTTTAGTATCAGTCATGGATGCTAAAACAGGTGATATTTTGGCAAGCGCTACTAGTCCATCTTATAATCCTAATAGTTTACCTAGTAATATGAGTTATCAAAATCCACTAATTTCATATTCATACGAGCCAGGTAGTGTTATGAAAATATATACTTATATGTGTGCAATAGAAACAGGAAAATATGACGGAAGTAAATCATATTTAAGTGGTAGTTTTGAATTTAGTGATGGAACTGTAATGCACGATTGGAATAATGCTGGTTGGGGATACTTAACTTATGATACTGGATTTAGTTATTCGTCAAATGTTGCAGTAATAAATATAATAAAAGATTATTTAAGTGCAGCTGAGTTAAAGGAATGTTTTGAAAGTTTTGGCTTTAATAAGAAGACTGGAATTGAGCTTTCAAACGAGGAAAATGGACATATTGATTTTAATTATGAGACAGAGATTATGTCTGCTGGATTCGGCCAAGGAATATCAACAACTGCAATTCAGCAATTACAGGCTCTTTCAATAGTTGCAAATGATGGATATATGTTAAAACCTCATATTATCAAAAAAATTAAAAATAGTACTACTGGTGAGGAGGTATTAACAGAAGTAGAAAAAAGTGATAAAATTGTTAGTTCATCTACTATATATAAAATAAAAGATTTAATGGAAAGTGTTATATCAAAAGATAGTCCAACTGGTAAAAAATATTATTTAGAAGGATATAACATGATAGGTAAAACAGGAACAGCTCAAATATTTGAAAATGGTTCTTATTTAACAGGTAATAATGATTATATAGTTTCAGTTGCGCTTATATATCCTAAAGATGATCCTGAAATAATCATATATGCCTTAGCTAAACAACCAAGTTCAAATGTAAACAATGTCCTTCAAGAACCAATAAAGGAACTTGTGCAAAATATTTCAAAATATAGAGGAATTTTTGATGATGGGAAGGTAAATTCTAAATATGAAGAATATATTGTACCTACATTTATAAATAAAAATATTGATGAATCTAAAACGATATTAAATCAAAATAATATTTCTAGTGTAGTAATAGGTGATGGAAGTACGGTAATAAAACAGTATCCATCTAAAAATTCTAAATTAATCTATGGTGATAAAATTTTCTTGTTGACTAATGGTTCAAATTATACAATGCCAGATATAAGTAATTGGTCTAGAAATGATGTTATAAGATTATGTAATTTAATTGGAATTGATTATAAGATAGAAGGCAATGGATATGTAAAAACTCAAAGTATCAAAAGTGGTTCAAATATAAATAGTGATTCAATTTTAGAAGTAACACTTGAAAATGTAAATATAATGAAATAAATTGGCAAAATAATGCCAATTTATTTTTATAGTGTTGATTTTCATGATATTAAGTTATATAATATTAATATATGAACAATTATTCATATAAAAGGAGGATATATGAAATTATTAGATGAAGATAAGATAATTGATTTATCTGAATTATTTAAGATATTTGGTGATTCAACAAGAATTAAAATAATCAATGTATTACTTGGAAAATGTTTATGTGTTAATGATATAGCTAATACTATAAATATGAGTCAATCAGCTGTTTCACATCAGTTACGTATATTAAAATCTTCAAAATTAGTAAAATGTAAAAAAATAGGTAAAGAAGTTCATTATTTTTTGTCGGATGAGCATGTAGAAAAAATATTTAAATTAGGATGGGAGCATTTAGATGAAATATAAGTATAATTTAAAAAATTTAGATTGTGCTAATTGTGCAAGAAAAATTGAAGAAGAACTTAATCATGATAAAGAAATAAAAAATGCTAGTGTTAATTTTTCAAATTTAAAATTAACATTTGAAACTGACTATGATAAAGATGTTTTAAAATATATAAGAAAAATAATTTCAAAAGTAGAACCAGATGTTTTAGTTTATGATATTGTAGAAAAAAAAGATAGTACTTCTTATGATATCATAAGACTTTTATTGGGTATATCATTAGGATTATTTGGACTTTACATAGAAAATGATATATTACTTTTAATTGCGTATATAATACTTATTTTTAAAGTTTTAATAAAAGCTTTTAAAATACTCATAAATGATAAAAGCATAGATGAAAATTTATTAATTTCAATATCTATAATAGGGGCTTATTTAATTGGAAAACATATAGAAGGATTAATGGTTATAGTTTTATATGAAATAGGTAAAATTTTAGAAGCAAAAGCTTTAAATAATTCTAGAAAATCTATAAAGGAACTTATGGATATTAAACCTAAATATGCAAATATAATGATCGATGGTAATGTTAAAAAAGTTAATCCAAATTCTGTAAAAATAAATGACATAATAATTATAAAAGAAGGAGAAAAGATACCTTTAGATGGTGTAATTGTTGAAGGAAGTGCTTCTTTAAATACAAGTGCCCTTACAGGTGAATCAAAGCTTAAAAACGTAAAAAAAGACGATGAAGTTTTATCTGGAATGATTGTGATGGATGGTTTAATTCAAGTTTGCGTTAATAAACTTTATGAGGATTCTACTGTAAATAAAATATTAGAATTAGTTGAAAATGCTACAAACACTAAAGCAAAGACTGAAACTTTTGTAGCTAAAGTATCAAAAATATATACGCCTATAGTAATTATACTTTCAATTTTTACATTTTTATATGGAATTATATTTACATCTGATAATTTTGATGTATGGTTATATAAGTCTTTAGTATTCTTGGTTATATCTTGCCCTTGCGCAATAGCTATATCAGTTCCACTTAGTTATTTTGCTGGCATTGGTAAATGCTCAAAAAATGGAATTTTAGTTAAAGGCAGTAACTATTTGGATAATTTAAAAAATATAAAAAGAATTGTTTTTGATAAAACAGGAACTCTTACATCAGGAAGTTTTAAGGATATAAAAATAGATATTAAAGATAGTAAATATACTGAAGATGACATAAAAAAAATAATTGTTAAAGGAGAAAGTTTTTCTAATCATCCAATAGCAAAAAGTTTAATTAATCTTATTAACATAGATGTTAACTTTAGTGATGTAAAAAATTATGAAGAACATAAAGGTATGGGAATTTCATTTGAAATTGGAAATGATAGAATAAAAATTGGTAATAATAAATTTTGTAAAAGTGAAGATTTAAATTATTACATATATGTTTGTATAAATAATAAATTAGTTGCAGGAATACATATAAAAGATAAGATAAAGGATAAAGCTATTACTGCAATCGATAAATTAAAAAGAAAAAAAATAATTTGTGAAATGTTTACAGGGGATACTAAAAACGAAGCCATTGAAACGGCCAAAATACTTGGGATAGATAATGTAAAATACGAATTATTACCTCAAGATAAATGTGATTTATTAAAGAAATTAGTCAATAAAAATGATGAAGTTATAGCATTTGTTGGTGATGGAATTAATGATGCACCAGTTTTAGCAATCTCACATATAGGTATATCGATGGGAGCTTTAGGCTCTGAAGCTGCAGTTGAAGCAAGTGATGTTGTAATAATGACTGATGACCTTGAAAAAATAAATGAAGCTATAGATATTTCAAAATATACAAGTAAAATAATTAAGCAAAATTTAGTTTTTGCTTTAGGAGTTAAAGCACTTGTACTTATTTTAAGTGTTTTTGGCTTAGCTAATATGTATGAAGCTGTTTTTGCAGATGTCGGTGTAACATTAATAACTATTTTAAATTCTATGAGGATATTAAAATTTAAATGAAAAGGAATATGAATGATATTATTCATATTTTTTATATTCAATTGACTTTTTTCATTATTTTTGTTAAAATTTAATAAGATACTAGGAGTTGATATAAATGGAGATAAATGCTTTATTTAAAAAAATTAAAGAATTAATTGCTACAAATAAAAATTTACTAAAAGATACGTTAGATAAAATAGAAAAAAATAAACTATTAAAGCAAAAAATAAATGAATTAGAAGTCGCATATAGTGTATCTAATATTTTTAATGTAAATTTATTTGTAGAAATATGTAATGGTATAGAATATATCTATGGGGTTAAAGTACAATATGATTTAGATAAAATAAATGAAATTATAAATACTTTAAATAATTTAAGACAAACTAATTCCCAAATCTTTGTTTATCAAATAGAAAAGTGCAATGAAGAATTAAAAAAACATATAATTTTACTACACGAAAGCATAAATGTTCCTATAGTATCCAAAGAAACTGTTAGAAAAGAACTTGAATTTTACGATGCTGCTGAAACTTTAATCTTAAATGACGATTTTAATGGTTTGATGGATCAGAAAAAAACGGATTTATTTTTACAGTTATTAGATAAATGTCAACTTGAAAGTCAAGAAAAACTTTTCCTTATAATGGAATTAAGTAAATCTAATGTTAAGATAATTCAAGAAGATATTAAGGAAAGTTTAGTAAAAACTACTAATCAAAGTAGTTCAAAAAGTTTTAACTTTTATGATTGTTTAAAAAAAATAGATGAAGAAAAACTGGATGTTTGTATTCAAATAGAAAACAAATTACTAGAATTAAAAAAAAATATTATAGATGATTATAAAGGTGAATATGATTATGATAAATATTCTGAAATATTTAATAAATATACTAAATTAACAGCATTATATTCTGTTTTTAGGGATGCAACAGAACTTTATTCAACGGACCCTAGTCAATTTAATAGACAGATGTTTGATAGCTATTATGATGATTTGACTGATGCATATTTACAAATCTTAAAAATAAGTGAAAGCATTATCCCAAGTGATGAGATTGTACAAACAGGAAGTAATTTTTATTCCGATTCGCCTGAAGTTAAAAATATTTATGTATTTTTAGATGATAATGATAGTCCAGTTTCCAATGTTGAATTAGAAATGATTAATGATAGAAATATTAATAGTTCTAGCATTTCAAATGTGTTAATGCTATTAAAAAATAATATTGATTCAGATCATTTTGAATTTGATTCAGTAGAAGTTAAATCTGATAATTATAGTTCTAAATTTTTAAATAAATATAAAGTAAAATCAAAATTAATATCTAATACATTATTCTTTTTTAGCAAATTTAAAACAAATTTTAAAATAGACTCAAAAAACAATGTAAATATAATATTTGTAATAAAGATTAAAGGTTCAAGTAATAATGATAAAAAAAGAAATGATATTTTTGCTTCCGCTATTAAAGAATGTTATGATAAAAGAGATCAAATAGACTATATTGTAGATTTATTAAATACAGATTTTAGTTCATTAACGCCTGATGAAGCCTTGAGAAAAAGAGAAGAAATAGAAACTTTATTGAACAGACAAATTTTAAAATTAAATCATTTGTCAAATACTTATAGTAGTTCGAAGGGAGAAAAATAAAATGAGTGAGAAAGATAAATTTATACATATATTAGAAGATGAAATTTTAAAATTAAGAATTGAACAAGAACAAGATGAAAAGTTTTATTCTTCACTTTCAGAAATAATCCCTTTTATAACAGATAATGGAATATTTGATTTAACTTTAGAAAATATAAAATTTATTAAAGAAGAAGTTACTAAAAAAGTTAATTTAAGTAAATCTGAAATAGAATTTATTGATGCAATCAATGAACTTGACAGAAATACAAGGTATACAATTCTAAAAATAGGCCTAAGTGATATTCAAAAAGCAACTATACTTAATTTAAAAAGAAATTTAGAAATGGCAAAAGCAACTGAAAACAAAAAATTAATGGAAGAAAATCTTTCTAAAGCTAATTTTTATGAGCATGTCCTTTCTATAATTACAAAAGATGATTTTATAGTAGATTTTGATAGCATAAAAGTAGCGCTTGATCAGTTAAATATTAAAGTAGAAGATCAAATAAAACTTTTTGCAGAATTAAATGCTTTTAATTTAAGCATATATAAAAATAAATTTTCTAAAAATTCATATGATGAGGAAGAAGTAATAAAAGAAGAAGATCTTATGGTCACTAATATAGCTTCTAAAAATTTAGAAGTGTTGTTTAGTAAATTTTCACTTGATTTTGACAAAATATATTTAAACAATGATGAAAATAAAAATAGACTTTTAAAATACGGTAATATTATAAAAATAGAAGAAAATTTAGATTTTTTACAATCAACTCCTTATTTAAAATTTATATATACTAAACCAGAAATTCTTACTAATATATTATTGTTTTCATCAAGAGAGGATATGGAGGAAGTTCTTAGAATCGCAAAAGAAGGAAATATAATTAATATTATAAAAAAATTTCCAACAATCCTATATCCAGCAATCGAAAGAAGAACAAATAATGATTCAAAAGTTAGGACTAATTCTAAAAAAGTATATCAAACTGGTTGTATAAAAAGATTTTTAGAAAATGTAAAAATTTTAAAGGATTTAGATATAGATATTAAAGATGCATATGATAAATGTGTTACTTTCTTTACACAGACTCCTACAATTATAAGAAAAATCATTGATGCATTAAATTTATATGGTATTAGAAAAGAACATATAAGAAGGAATTTAACTTTAAGTGTTTTTAGAACTTTTGAATCAATTCAAAAAAATCTTGATATAGCAATTGAGGTTGGATCAAATTGTATAGGTTATTGTAGAGAAAATTTATCAAGACTTTCTAGTTCATCTACTGTTAATTTTTATAGAATAAAATATGCAAGAAAATTAGCAGTTTTGGAAAATAGAGGAGAACTTTTTTCTCCATATAATGCGAGTTATTCATCACTAAGACTTAAAGGCATATTTGTAGAACCTAAATCAATTATATATGGTTCAAAACCAGAGGATACATTTATGTTATATGGTGCATCAAAGCCACAAATAGAACAAGAAGGAATTTATGATGAAATAATAAAAAATAATGATAATAGTTCTATTTCAAGTCAAATATATAACAATGATGTTATAAAACAATTAGATCAAAATTATATGTCACCACAAGATCCTTTAGTGTATAGGTTTTATGGAGTTGCAATTTCAAGATTAAAAGTGTTAAGATACTTAAATACATTAATTAAAAATGGCATTGAAATTTCAAAAGATTCTCTTATGTATGCAATATGTATTAATTCTATGTTAGATGATATTGAATTAGAAAAAATAAATGAATGTATAAATAAAATAGATATTTTAGGGAGATCTCATTATGATAGATGATATAAAATTAATTGGAATCAATGATAACCAAATGGATGAGTTGATAGAAAAATTAGGGTATGATAAAGTACTTAATATGGCATGTAACCATGAATTAATAAAAGAAAATATTGATCTTTTAAATTCATATGGCCTAAAAAATATATATGAGTTATTATTAAATAAAGAGTATATTTTCTTTATTGATACTCAAGAATTAAAAGAAAAATTTAATAGACCGGACATAATTCAAATGGTCGATTTAATAAATAATGGTTATCTTTTTATAGATGATATTTTATAGAATAGATTTATTTAATAAATCTATTTTTTTCTTTTAAACATATATTTTAATGGTGATAATATGTTTTTTAAAAATATACATACAAGAATAAAAATAATTATATTAATTACAATATTTTTATTTTTAGTTATAATCGGCAAGGTATTTTATATACAAGTAATAGATTATAAAAAATTAAATAAATACGCGACAAGTCTTTGGAGTCGTAATTTACCTCTTAAAGCTAATAGAGGAATAATATATGATAGAAATGGTGTAGAGCTTGCTAGCAATATTACTACAACATCATTAGTTTTAATACCAAATCAAATAAAAGACAAAGAACAAGTTGCAAAGAGCTTATCCTCTATTTTAAATGTAGATTATAATGATATGTATAAACATGTATCAAAAAAGACATCTATAGAACGAGTACATCCAGAAGGAAGAAATTTAAGTTATGAAATTGCAGATAAAATAAATGCGTTAGGATATGAAGGTGTATATCTTGTAAAAGAAGCAAAAAGAGCTTATCCTTATGACACATTACTATCTCATACGCTAGGTTTTGTTGGTATAGATAATCAAGGACTAAGTGGACTTGAACTTATTTATGATAATTATTTAACAGGTAGTGATGGCTCTATAAAATATTTTAGTGATGCTAAAGGAAATAAATTATCTATGTCACAAATATATGAGCAACCACAAAATGGAGTCAATGTAACTCTTACTATTAATTTTGAACTTCAGGAAGCTTTAGAGCGTGAGCTTAATGTAGCAGTAAGTGAATATAATCCAGATCAGGCTCTTGGAATAGTTATGGATCCAAATACTGGTGAAATACTTGCTATTGCATCAAAACCTGATTTTAGTCCAAGTAATTATCAAAATTATACTGTGGAAGAAATAAATAGAAATTTGCCTATTTGGATGACTTATGAGCCTGGTTCAACATTTAAAATAATTACTCTTGCAGCATCATTAGAAGAAAAAATAGTTGATTTAGAAAAAGATAATTTTTTTGATAGTGGATCAGTAGTTGTTGGTGGTGCGACATTACATTGTTGGAAATCTGGAGGACATGGTGCGGAAACATATTTGCAAGTAGTTGAGAATTCTTGTAATACAGGATTTGTTAATTTAGGTTTAAAATTAGGCAAGGAAAAATTATTTAATTATATAGATCTTTTTGGCTTTGGTAAAAAAACTGGAGTTGATTTAAATGGAGAATCTAGTGGAATTTTATTTGATGTAAATAAAATAGGTGATTTGGAACTTGCAACAACTGCTTTTGGTCAAGGAGTATCAGTAACACCAATACACCTTATTGTCTAATAAATGATACCATTATTACAACTAATAAATATACTAAACAATATTATGTTAGATTTAATTATAATTGTTTTGCAGAAATATAGATGAAATGAACAAAAATGTGTATTTTAATGTTATATAATCGATAATTAAAGGTATTGTCAGAATAAATAGCATTAATATTTATAATAAATAACTAGATTATTTTAAGAAGATTGATAAATTATTTGGATTTTTTAATCTAGAGTTTGATATTGATTATAATTAATTAATTAAGTGACATAGATTTAAAAAATTTACATCATTTAATTCATTTATATGCTTTTATTAAAGGTATGAAAAAATTGTAAAAACATTATATAAATATCAATTTTAGGATATACTATACTATATTAATTATTTGCTTTTTTGGAGGAGCGATTCTATGAACAATTTCAATTTAAATTTATTTAAATATTTTTATTATGTCGTTTATTATAATGGATTTACTAATGCATCAAAAAATTTGAATATTGCTCAGTCATCATTAAGTTATAATATAAAACAATTAGAACTACAATTGGATAAAACATTAATTATTAGAGATAATAAGAATTTTGAATTAACTGAAGATGGGTATAATTTATATGAAAATTTAAAATCAGCATTTAGTATTTTGAATCAAAACTTGGAAAAATTCGATAATCAAAATACTATGGAATTAACTATTGGAGTTAGGCATTATTTATCAGATTTTATTTTTAAAGATTCAATAGTTGAATTTATTAATACATATCCTAATATTCATATTAATATTAAATTATATTCTAAATTGGATGCTAAAAAATTTGAAGAAAAAACACTAAAAAAAATTAAAAAAGATAAATTATGGTATAATTAATATTATGAAGAGTTTTTATCTAGAAACAATTATAGGAGTTAATATGGAAGATTATGACGTTTTTAATGAAATGCAAAATATAAAAGATAAAAGAGCTATAATCATTATAGAAGACGATGAAAATTTTATAATTCAAAATTTACTTGATTCATCTCTTGAAATAATTCCAATAAGGTTTAATTATGATTTATCTTGTTTTTCTAATAATTATATAGATAAAACAAAAAAATTATTTACATATTATTACAATGAAAATAATAGTTATAAAAATGAATTATTAAGGTTAAAAAAACATTTTATTCATTATCAAAGAAAACCTATTATTGCGTATATACCTAATGATAGTAAATATATTAAACTGAAAAATATGCTCAATGAGATAGGAATAAAGTGTATTTCTAACAAAAAACAACTTATTAATATGCTAAATATAAAATTAATCTTTATAGATAGTGATGGTACATTAAAAAAAACTGATGGAATAATTTCCGATAGGGTAAAGAAAGCAATTGAAAAAAATAGAAAAGTCGGTAATAAAATTATTATTTGTACAGCAAGACCTCGTTATCAAACTCTTGAGGTAATGAAAGAGTCAGGCTCTGATAGTATTATCGTATCATCCAATGGATCAGAAATCTATGATAGTAATGATAACAAAATTATATTTAATTCTTTTGTTGATAATGATTCAGTAATCAAATTGGTAAAATATGCATATTTAAAGGATATTAGATTAATATTAACTATGGAAAATTATGAATATGTTACTAAAGAAATAAGAAATCCAAATCAAAAATTATTAAATAAACATAATTATATAAAAGAACTAACTGGATGTAATGTTAAACAATGTATGTTTATTGATAAAAAAATTGAAGAAATTTATAAAATAAAGAATATATTATTTGAGGATAATAAATTACATATGGTTGATGAAATTAATGAAAATAACTCATATGAAGAAAAATGGTTCAGTGTTTCTAATTCAAATTGTTCTAAGGGAAATGCGGTAAAGATAGTATCAAAATATTTGAATATACCTATTGAGAATACAATTGCTATTGGGAATGATAAAAATGATATTTCTATGTTTGAAGTAGCAGGATTAAGTGTGGCAGTTGCTAATGCTACAGATGATATAAAAAGTAAAGCGAATTATATTACTTTATCAAACGATGAAGACGGCGTTGCTGTTTTTCTTGAAACACTAATAAAATAGTCAAATAAAGTCCTAATTCGCATCAAAAACTTACTAGAATCGACTTGAATCTATCTTGTTAAGTGCTATAATATAGTGAAATATGTAAGAATAATGAAAAAACTTGCATATTTTTTTTATGTAATAAATTGAGTAAGGAATAAAATAAATTGTTCATGAAATTAACTTAATTTGTGAATGTAAATGGTCATAATAATGTAAAATATAAAAAAATAATTATGCGATGCACTGAAAAACTATATTAAGAATATATGATAGTATTGATGTTGAATTTTTAATTCAACTATATTGGTTAATCTTATTTAGTAAATAAGATTAAAGAATATCGGAATTATTTATCATCCTTATTAAAAATAATATAAAAAATTGATATTTTTATTTGAAAGATTATCATATAAGATAGGAAAATTATACTTACAGAATTATTTTCGATTTTATAACAGAAAAAATTATTATTTGTGATATTGATGGCTACGAAATAACAAGAAAAATTATAAAATATTAATTATTAAAAACTAAATTGTTATTTGAAAACTCAAATGATAATTTGCTCTAATTTTGCTCTTTAGTATTTAAGTTTTTAAATTTTTTGTAGAATTTAAATAATTGTGTTCTTTTTTAGTTTTTATAAAAATAAACTTAAGAGAAAGGACAAAACATATGAAAAATATAGGTAAGATTCCATCAAAGATTATAGAAATAGAAATAAGTATTAAATTACTTGAATATTTAAGAGAAAAAAATGCTATTGATGATGGAATGTATAACTTTTGTATTAATAGATTATTAAAAAAACAAGAATTAGAAAAAAGTAGGATTGATGATGATTATATAAATAATATAGATAATTATAAAATTTTAATTTAGGAGATGTATTATGGATTTATATACAGTTAGGAATAATATTATGAAAGGGGTCCCATTACAAAAATTAAATTTAAGAGTATGTTTTTATGCAAGAGTATCAACTGATAAAGATGAACAATTACATTCCCTGTCTAACCAAATATCTTTCTTTAATGATTATATTAGTAAAGTTCCTAACTGGGAGTTTATAGGTTCATATATTGATGAAGGAATATCAGGTACTGGGGTTAAAAAAAGAGAAGAATTTTTAAGAATGATTGAAGATGCCAAAAGTCATAAATTTGATTTAATATTGACTAAAGAAATATCGAGATTCTCAAGAAGTACTTTAGATAGCATTATGTATACACAAGAACTTTTATCTAATGGTGTTGGTGTATATTTCTTAAATGATAATATAAACACAATATTACCTGATTCGGAACTTAGACTTACAATGATGTCTTCTATTGCTCAAGATGAAGTTAGAAGATTATCAGAAAGAGTTTCGTTTGGTATGAAAAGAAGTATTGATAATGGTATTGTACTAGGATGCTCTAATATTTATGGATATGTAAAAGATAAAGGAAAACTAATAATAGATGAAGAACAATCTGAAATGATTAAAATAATATTTGATAGATATGCTAATACTACTGATGGCTTATCTAAAGTATCAAGATATTTGTTTAGTTTAGGATATAAAAGTAGGATAGGAAAAAGAATAGATACAACAATACTTACAAGAATTATAGAAAATCCTAAATATAAAGGGTATTATTGTGGACACAAATCAAAAGTATTAGATTATCGTACTAAACAAAAGAAAAGATTAAATGAATCTGATTGGATTATTTATAAAGATTATAACAATGTTCCACCAATAGTATCTGAAGAGCTATGGGAGCGAGCTAATAATAAATTAAAGGAAAGACAAAATAGTTTTGCTAATCGTGTAGTGAATAAAGCAGTATTTCAAAATAGATATACTTATTCAGGTAAGATTTATTGTGGATGCCATAACTTAACATATCATAGATCAAGTGCTGGAAAAAGAAAAAATAATCCTGTATGGGAATGTCAAGTATATAGAAAAGAAAGTTTAAAAGGTTGTTCTAATCCTAGGGTATTTGAGTTTGAATTAGATGAAATATTTAAAGATATGTTTAATAAGATGTTTAAAAGAAGAAATACTATTTTTGATGAAATATTAAATGAATGTAAGAATTATTTAGAAACAAATAATAATGAAATAGAAATAAAAAGTTTAGAATCAAAAATATTTCTTTTAAATAATAAAAAAGATAAATTACTAGAACTTGTCATGGAAGAATACTTATCTAAAGATGATTATAAAAAACAGATAGATATAATTAATGAAGATTTAATAATATATCAAAATAAAATTAATGAATTAAAAAGTAATAAGAAAGATAAAAACTATATAGAAAATAAAATTGATAAAATAAAAAATGCATTAGAAAAGAGTTTGGACGATGATAAATGTTATAGTGACGTATTTAATGAATTAATTGATAAAATAATAGTTAATAAACAAAGTGATAAAGTAAATAAATTAGATATTTTTATTAAGACAGGAGAAAGTATATATACTACTTCTTTAAATTTAGGTAAAAAGTTTCATTTATTAGACCCCTATACAACAAGTAACTGCAGTATCTGCTGCGATAAATGGAGGAATACTATATAAACCATATATAGTAAAAAGTTTGAATGAACCAGAAACAAATAGTGTTATACTTGAAAATAAACCTAGCGTAGTTAGAAAAGTAATTAGTGAAGATACAAGTGAAAAAGTAAGATATGCGCTTGAAAGTGTTGTTGCAAGAGGAACAGGACACAATGCATATATTGGAGGTTATAGAGTAGGTGGTAAGACTGGTACAGCTCAAAAAGCTGTAAATGGATCTTATTTAAGTGGTAATTATATTACAAGTTTTATAGGCTTTTTGCCAGCTGATGATCCAAAAGTAGTTGTTTATATTGCAATAGATAATGCAAAAGGAATAACACAATATGGTGGGACCGTTGCAGCTCCTATTGCTAAAAATGTTTTATTAAGTGCAATTGATATTTTAGATATTGAACAAAAGGATGATGCAATTGAAAGAGAATATAATTATTTTGATAAACAATATGCTAGTGTTCCTAATGTTCAAGGTATGACTGTGAAAGAGGCTTTAAAGGAATTAAAAAAATTCAAGGTAGAATACAGTGGTAGTGGAGATATAATAAAATATCAATCTCCTAAAGCTGGAGAAATGGTGTATGAGGGAGAAACAATTCGCTTACTTCTTGCTGAATCATAAAAAATATTATATAATATAATTGGTGATGATATGAAAAATAAGGTTGTAGTAATTGGTTGTGGAAACGTGGGTATGAGTTATTGTTATGCTCTTTTAAATCAAATGACTTATGTAAATGAATTAGTTTTAATTGATATAAATGAAAAAAGATTAGAAGGTGAGGTTATGGATTTAAACCATTGCCTTGCTTATAGCCCAACAAAAATAAAAATCACTATGGGTTCGTATAGTGATTGCAAAGATGCTAAAATAGTTGTAATTGCTGCTGGTGCAAATCAAAATGTTGGTGAAACCAGGATGGATTTAATACATAAAAATAGTAAAATATTTAAATCCATAGTAGAAAGTGTAATGCAAAGTGGTTTTAATGGAATATTTTTAGTTGCAACAAATCCTCTTGATGTAATGACTTATATAACTTATAAATGTTCTAAACTTCCAACTAATCAAATATTAGGTACTGGTACGACTTTGGATACAGCTCGTTTAAGATATTTAATAAGTGAAAAAGTAGGAGTAAGTCCTAAAGATATTCATGCATATGTAATGGGTGAACATGGAGATTCAGAATTTGTACCTTGGAGTAATGCAAATATCGCATTAAAGAGTTTAAATGAGTATTTAACAGATGATGAAAAAAGAAAGATAGAAGATGATGTAAGAAATTCTGCATACGAAATAATTGAAAGAAAAGGTGCTACATATTATGGTATTGGAATGTGTTTAGTTAGAATTACAAATGCAATTTTGGGTGATGAGAATGTAATACTTTCAGTATCTGCTTATGATAATGAAAATGAAATATATATATCAACTCCTGCTATTATAAATAACAGCGGTGTAAAAGAAAAAATATATGTTCCATTTAATGATGAAGAAATAGAAAAAATAAAAAAATCTATCAATGTTATTAAAGATGCTATAAATTATTTATAGCATCTTTAATATATTTTAATATAGTGAATATAATTTACAGAGGGATTTTATGATACTAACTAAATCAGTACTTGTTATGATGATAAGTTTAATTTTTTCTATATCAATTGCTGTATTTTTAATACCGTTCCTTAAAAAGTTGAAAGCTCAACAAAGATTAAGCGAATATTTAATGGAAAAGCATAAGGATAAAAAAGGAACGCCAACTATGGGTGGACTTATTTTTATTATACCAACAATACTTGTTATGATGCTTATGATTATATTTGGTAAAATAGAATTTAATACATCAATATTGATAGTTATTTTAACATTCATCCTTTATGCTTTAATAGGATTCATTGATGATTATTTAATAATAAAAAGGAACAATAATAAAGGATTAAGTGAAAAATCTAAATTTTTAATGCAAGTTTTTGTTGCTACTATATTTTTTTATTTATTTATGGTAAGTGGTAATGAACCATTGCTTTGGATTCATACAATAGGACTAAAACTTGATATAGGTTTTTTATATGGACTAGTTATACTTTTAGTTTTAGTGGCAAGTTCTAATGCTGTAAATATAACTGATGGTTTAGATGGACTTGCTGGTAGCCTGTCTTTAATAGCTTTTTTAACATTAGGTATTATAACTTACAATACAGGATGGTTGGAAGGATATGAAGAAGTATCATTATTTTGTTTTTCTTTGGTAGGCTCTTTAATTGGTTTCTTATTATTTAATTTAAATCCTGCAAAAATTTTTATGGGGGATACTGGATCATTAGCATTAGGTGCAACAATGGGGGCAATTGCAATATTAACAAGACATGAGATATTACTTATATTAATTGGAATAGTATTTGTAATAGAAACATTAACTTGCATTATACAGCGAGTGTATTATCATTTTACACATAAAAGAATATTTTTAATGACACCTATACATCATTCATTTGAAAAAAAGGGATATAATGAACGAGAAATAGTAAAAATCTTTTGTTTAGTTGGGATACTTGCTAGTATGCTTGCAATATTATTTGGAGTGGTATTGTAAAAAAAAATATTTTATGCTACAATCTTATTGGAAGGTGAAAAAATGAAAAAAGTAGGAATTATAATTGTGGTAGTTGTTGCTTTGATAGCTATATTTTTAGTAGGTAACTATAACTCACTTATAAGTAAAGAAGAAACGGTAGATAATAAGTTATCCGATATTAAAGTTCAACTTAAAAGAAGAACTGATTTAATACCTAATTTAGTAGAAACTGTTAAAGGCTATACAACCCATGAACAAGGTGTAATAGATAGTATAACGCAAGCAAGGGAAAATTTGGTAAATGCAAATAGTGCATCAGATTTGGCAGAAGCAGATCAAAAATTAACTAGTGCTCTTAACAATTTATTTATAGTTGTTGAAAATTATCCAGATTTGAAAGCAAATGAAAATTTTATAAATTTACAAGATGAACTTGCTGGAACTGAAAATAGAATAGCTACATCAAGACGTGATTATAATGATGCTGTAAATTCTTATAATAGTTCTATTAGACGTTTCCCAAGTAATATATTAGCAGGAATGTTTGGATTCGATAAAAAAGATTATTTTGAGACAAGTGAGGATTCTCTTGAAGTCCCAGACATTTCATTCGAATAGGATTATTTATTTAATCCTTTCATTTTTATCTATAACTTTTATATCGAATGTTAAAGCTATAGTAAAACCAACTGATAAATTTTATGTAAACGATTATGCTAATATATTATCTAATAGCGTAGAAGAGTATATACAAAATAAGAGTGTTGCATTAAATAATGCAGATGGAACTCAAATAGTAGTAGTTACAGTACCTTCTTTAGATGGAATGTCTATAGAAGATTATGCATTAGAAATTTTTAGAGATTTTGGTATTGGTTCAGAAGAAAAAAATAATGGATTATTGCTTTTACTCGCACTTGATGAACGTGAATTTAGAGTAGAAGTAGGATATGGACTTGAGGGAATTTTACCAGATGGAAAAACTGGAAGATTTCAAGATCAATATATAATACCTTATCTTAAAAACAATAACTTTGATGATGGAGTAAAGAATGGGTATGATGCATTTTATTCAGAGATTGTTAAACTTAATAATTTAAATTTAGAATACGAAGAGCCAATAGAAAGTAATGATGATTCAGTATTTATAGTTTTTGGAATTTTATTTGGACTTGTTATAGGAACAATTGTAAGATCAAATAAACATAAAAATAAAATTACAGTTTTATATCTAGTTATTTTTGTTATATTATTCTTTATTTTTACAAATTTGGCTGGCTTCTTATTGTCAAGTTTATTATCATATTTAGTAATGTCATATGTAACCATTGATATGGTGCCATTTATCTTCTTTAATGGAGGCGGATCTTCTGGTGGATTTAATAGTGGAGGCGGTTCATTTGGAGGATTTAGTGGCGGAGGTGGTTCCTCTGGCGGTGGAGGAAGCTCTAGACATTTTTAATAACACATGCTTTGGCATGTTCTTTTTTTTATAGAATAAAATAAAATTATATTGGTGATAAGATGAAAAAAAAAGTGGAATTAACTTTATTTATAAGCGTAATATTAATCTCTTTATTTGGAGTTATAATGATTTATTCTTCATCTTATGTATGGGCTTCTTATAAATATAATGATCCATTTAAATATTTGAAAAATCAATCTCTCTTTTTTATTATTGGTGTATTTCTTATGATTTTAGTAAGTAAAATAGATTATAAAAAATATTATAAATATTCAAACAAAATATTGGCAATATGTATTTTACTTTTAATACTTGTGTTAATTCCAGGTATAGGTAGTGTAAGAAATGGATCAAGAAGTTGGTTTGGGATAGGCTCTTTTGGTATACAACCTAGTGAATTTGCAAAATTAGGACTTATTATATTTACATCTAAATACTTATCTAATAATCCTAATAGTATGAAAAATTTTAAAAAAGGAGTTTTACCAATACTTTTAATAACTTTAAGTATATTTGGAATAATTATGTTTCAACCAGATTTTGGAACAGGAACTATAATTGTAGTATCCATAATAGGTTTACTTTTTGTTGCGGGATTAAATATTAAAATATTTTTAAAATTTGCTTTTATTGGAGTTATTGGGATAGTTGCTTTAATAATAATGGCACCATATAGATTAAAAAGAATTCTTTCATTTCTTGATCCTTGGAGTGATCCTTTAGGCAGTGGATTTCAAATTATACAATCACTTTATAGTATTGGACCAGGTGGATTATTTGGACTTGGATTTGGTAATTCAATACAAAAACATTTCTATTTACCCGAACCTCAAACAGATTTTATATTTTCAATAATTTCGGAAGAATTCGGTTTTCTTGGAATAATAATTATATCTACTTTATTTATTATAATTTTTTATAGTTCACTTAAAATAAGTATGAAGTGTAATGACTTATTTGGCAAATATTTATCGTTCGGCATAACATTTGGACTTATATTTCAATCAATACTTAATTTAAGTGTAGTAGTAGGTTTAATACCTGTAACGGGGGAAGTCCTACTATGTAACTGGTAATGACAAGTAAAATAAACCTTTATTTTAAATGTAATTTGAGATTTTAATAAAATCATAAACCATTAAAAAATTATAAAATTTATAAGAAATATAAAATTTTATAAATAAAAGTAGGGGGTAATTTTGCCATTACTGAAAAAAATTAATTTTAAAGCTGCATAATACATTTTGTAAAAAATAATTATTCAATTCATAAATATTATTATAAAATAATTTAAATTTAAATATTTAAAAAAATTATAATTTGTAATATAATTTTATTTTTTTATTAACTGTTATATAAAATAATTTGAATTTATGCTATAATGTTAAATGAAAATAAATGTAATAGGAGATAGTTAGAATGAAAGAAATAGAAATTTTAGTTCAAATATATGACGATGCTTCAAAAGTAGAAAAAGTTTTATCAAACTTTAAATATATTAAAACAAAAAAAATTATAGATGAATATTTTTATGATCCTAAAAGAGATAATTTTAAACCAAAAGCGAATAATAGATTGACTGAATGTTTGAGAATTAGAAGAAATAATAATGAATGTTTGATAACTTATAAAGACGATGTATTTGACGGTAACAAATGGCTATATTCAAATGAATATGAAACAAAAGTTGAGTCTTATGATATGATTATATCAATATTGCAAAAAATAGGTATGAAAAAATTAATTGAAGTAAAAAATGAAAAGAAAATATATAAAGAATTAGAATATGAAATAAGTTTTGAAAAAGTAGACAATTTAGGATTGTTTTTAGAAGTTGAATATTGTACTAATGATGAAATAGATGTAAAAAAGAAAAAAGAAGAAATACAAAAATTTATAGATTCTCTTAATTTATCAGTTTCAGATGAACTTAATATGGGAAAACCAGAAATGATGCTTAATAAAAAAGAAATTGAAATAATAAATGAATAAAAAAGTATTATAAAAAGATTTCATATTTTATACAAAAGGAATAAAAATGTCTAATAAACACATTCATTATTTCTTTTTTTTTGAATAGGTTTTATGGAGGTGGGACTTTATGAAACGTATAAATAAAAATGGGGAAAAAAATTTAGATATTAAATACATTTATAAACTTAATGGAATAAGGCTTGATGAAATATTAAAAGATGGTTATTTATGTTATTTAAGAAATTTAAATGAAAAATAATTTTTTAGAATGTGATGTAACATTTATATTGAAAAATAGGAGATGAATTATTAATGCAATATTTAAAAAAAAATTATAATAACCAAATAATTACATATAGTAATATTTTAAATTTATTTAATTTAAAATATTTGGAGGAATTTTATTAATGGAATATATCTGTGGTGGCTATGAAAGATTATCAGATGCAGATAATAAAAATGAAGAAAGTTCGTCTATTCAAAGTCAAAAAATTATAATAGATTCGTTTGCCAAATTTAATAATTTAAAGATTTATAAGCACTATTCAGATGATGGCTATTCCGGTGGAAATTTTGATAGGCCAGCATTTGGTGAAATGATTAACGATATTGAAAATGGAAAAATTAATTGTGTAATTACTAAAGATTTATCAAGACTAGGTCGAGAATTATATAAAACAGGTAAATATATAGAAGAATATTTTTTAGAAAAGTGTGTTAGATATATTGCAATTAATGATTCCTATGATTCAAATATTGGTGATTCAATGCTTGGCATAAGACTTAGCGTTAATGATTTATATTTGAGAGATGTTTCAAAAAAAGTTAAAACATCATTAAGAGCTAAGCAAAATCGAGGGGACTATATTGGATCATTTCCATTATATGGTTATAAAAAAAATCCTAAAGATAATCATAAATTAATTGTTGATGAAAAAGTTAGAAATATAGTCGAGTTAATTTACAATTTAGCGTTAAATGGAAAAAGCCCAAGTAAAATAGCAGAAATATTAACATTAAAAAAAATTCCTATTCCTATCGTTTATAAACAAGAGCCTAGAGGAAAATTTATAACAGAAAATGATGGTTTTGGAATATGGAAAAGACAAACTGTTTTTGGTATTTTAACTAATGAAATGTATATTGGTAATATGGTACAAAATACCCATAATAAAATAAGTTATAACTCTAAAAAGCTAAGAAAGACCACTAAAGAAGAACTTATTGTTGTAAAAGGTACTCATGAGGGTATAATTTCAAAAGATATATTTGACAAAGTACAATGTATTATTAAATGTAAAAAAAAGATTAGAGTTACTGATAGACAGTTAGACTATTTATTCGGTGGTATGATTTATTGTCATGAATGTGGTCATAGCATAAGAATAAGTAAAGATGTTTTAAAATCTGGCATAAGGCATTATACTCAATGCAATTTATATACAAGAAAAGGAAAATTCGGTATATGTTCATCTCATAGAGTTAATTATGATTGGTTAGAAGAAGATATATTAGAATATTTACAAAATGTATGTAAAAATTTTTTCAAGAATTATAATTTTAATGATTTAGAAAACAATTCACAAATTATTGTCATTAAGAACATTAAGGAAATAAATAAAAAAATAGAAAAATTGACTAATTTATTAAATTCTCATAAGCAGACAATAGATAACTTGTATATGGATAAAGTAAAAGGTTTAGTTGATGAAGAAATGTATAAAAGAATATATGAGCAAACTAAAATAGAAATTAATAAATTGAATTTAGAACTTGAGCAATTAAACAAGAAAAAACAATTAAATGAAAAACAAACATCAAATAATATTGTTTTTAATCGATTTAAAAGTTCTGCTTCAGACTATATGTCTTTAAAATATCCCACCAAAGATCAAATTAAAAGATTAGTAGATAGAGTTGAGATAGATAAAGATAAAAAAATATATGTTCATTTAAAATTTTCAGAATTAAAATAACAACTTTAAAAACAGTTATTTTGTAAATGTATCCTAGGTAAAACAAGTTATAATTGCAAGGCTTAGGGTGTAACTTTACCTTTTTTATCATATGGTGGCTCTAGTTTGCTTATAACTATGATATCAATTGGTATTATTTTAAATATATCAAGGGAAGAAAGATAAAAGCAGATATATTATCTGCTTTCATTATTCTTTTTTTCTATTTTTATTAATTTTGCGTGTAATACTACTTTGTCATCATCGTTATAGCATGTTGAAAGAGTAAGAATTTTATCATTTGCCGATACTGTGGTATTAAAGTTAAATGCACTTCTATTAATAAGTGTGTTTGCAAATTCTAAAAATTTTTCGTCGTTTGAAAAATCAATTTTTAAATAATCATTAGTTGTTGGGATTCTATATACACTAAACACTTGCCATAAAGTATTTTCTTCTTCAGTTGAAAGCTTAATAACATAATTATTAACATTATTAAGCCAACCACTAGTAAGTATCTTTCTTAAAGAACCAAACATAGTATTGTCGTATCTTCCATGAGCGTAAATTATAGTGTTCTTGTTAAATTCCTTAACATTGTTTCTATAATCCATAAATACCCATCCAGCGCTATTATAGGAATTATCGAAGGAATGCTTTAGATAATAACTGTTGTCTGTGTATTGAACAAAAGGGTAATTAACGTTTGTACCATTTACTTGTATCCATCCTACAGTTCTATTATTTTTTAATTTAAGTTCACTAAAATCTACATCTATTAAGTTCATTTTTATATAATCCCAGTATGGATTAGATTTTGGGATTTCTTCTTCAGGTTCGATAATTTCTGTATTTTCTGTGTCTTCTTTTTCTATTACAGTAGCGCTATCATTAATATTATTTATTTGTTTTTCAGTATTTGTAGAATCAATTTTCCATTTTATTATATTGATAACTGATATAATAAAAATTATAAAAAATATAATAATAAATAAAAATAATATAACATTTTTCCATTTAATTCTTCTTTTTACTTTCTTTTTAGAATTAGTATAATTATTTTTATATTTTTCTTTATTTGTCAATTTATTTGACTCATTCATAGTATCACATCCTTAATAATTATATCAAAATATATAAATATTTCAATACAAAAATAAGTGTAAAAAGGAAGCATAAAAATAATTATCAACTTAAAATATCTTGACATAAACTATTAATGATGTTAAAATTAAATTACGATAGAGGAGGATAAGATAGATGAAAAAGAAATTATTTATTTATGTAGCAGTTTTTATGATGTGCTTGGTTGCTATGCCAAAGATACACGCGTTAAATTTAAATAGCGCAACATCTTTATCAGGAGAGGCTACTATTACAAGCGAGGATGAAAATGTAAACGTTTCAGTTAAATATAGTGCTAAAGAACTAAATATTGAAGAAGAGGATGAATCTGCTAGTAAGGATGGTCGTCCAGGTGGAAGTGCTTGGCTTGGTATTAAAATTACAAAACCAGATGATGCTAGTGAAGATGCAGTATATTGGAATTTAGATTCAAATGGAGCTAAATCAAAAATTAAAAAGTTTTCTGATTATGCTGATAAAGGAAATGCAAATGAATTAAGTGCATGGAGTGGAGTTAGTTTTAGTTCAATTTATTCAGCAAAAATTTCTGGTAGTGATGTAATATCTAAAAAGTGGGTTTTTGACTGGGATAATGATGGAACTGAAGATCAAACATTTACAGTTGAAATAAAAATTGAAGATATAACATTGAAAAAAGATGGAAAGAATATTTATCCATTAGCTGATTTAGCTAGTGTAAGATTACTTAACCCAACTAGTGCTACAATTTCTAATGATAAGAGTAATTTTGTAACTATTAAATACAATGATGCATTTACACTTGATTGGGCTCAAGCTGATGAAACACTTGAAAGACCTGTTGACGGTTGGTGGGTTGGTATAGAAGTAACTGCTCCAACTGGTTATGATGCATTAGCTACTTTCAAAACTAGACGTAATAATGGGGAATATAGTGAACCTTATAAATTTAACGATGAGAAAGATGAAGGTAAGGATAATGTATTAAGTGCTTGGGTTCTTATAAATGAAAAATATTTAAGAGAAAATGAAAATATTACATTTGATTTAGCATTTGACTGGAATAATGATGGTGAATATGAGCAAACAATAACTCAAATAATTCCAACAGCAAATGTTACTATTGAAAAAGATGGCGAAGTTGTAGATCCAAATGTTGTAGAAGAACCTGATAATGAACCAGAAGTTCCAAATACTTTTGATGGAATTGCACTATATTTAGGATTTGGAATAGTTGCTTTAATTGGTCTTGCAAGTTGCATTGTACTATTTAAGAAAAAAACAATAAATAGATAGAATTTTCTATCTATTTTTTATTTATAATAACAATTTTAAAGCATATATTAATTTTGAAGAAATTTAAAATGATTTCTTTTTTTTATGAAACATGGTATAATTAAAATAAATAGAAATAGGTGATATGATGCCACTAACGTTAAGAAGGGTAATAGCTTATATAATTGATATAATATTAGTATCTATGGTATCTTCAATTATTAGCACGAATGTGTATATAAATAAAGATTATAATAAATATATGGATACATTTGATAAATATTCAAAAGAATACGATAATTATGTAGATGAAGTAGATACATTAAAAAAAGATTTTGACGATGAAAAAATAACTGAAGATGTTTATAATTCAAAATTAGAAAAATTGGATAAAGATTTTTCAACTAAAGATACTGATTATAATTATAAATTAATTAAACTTTCTATTATTCCAACGATACTTAATATACTTATAATTTTATTTTATTTTGTTGTAATACAATTTTATTTCGGTGGTAAAACTTTAGGCAAAAAAATTATGAAAATAAAAGTTGTATCTAACAATGGAAAAGATCTTACTATTATTAATTTTTTAATTAGAAGTTTAATATTAAATGGTGTGCTTATAAGCATATCGAATATAATATTTTTGCTATTATTATCTAAAAATAATTATATTGTATATAATAATATTATTTATGTTGTAAATTATGTTGTTGAAGCTTTAATAGTTTTCACAATACTATTTGATAAAAATAAAAGGGGAGTACACGATTATTTATCAAATACTATAGTAAAGGAGGATATTAATGAGGTGTAGGAAGTGTGGTAAAGAAATTTTAGATGATGAAGTTTTTTGTGAAGAATGCAAAAATGAACTTAAAAGAGCATCATCAAGGAGTGAAGTAAGAGAACTTGAAGAGCTTATAGAAAGTCAAATGAATGAATTGGAAGCAACTAAAGAATTAGTCGAATTAGATGAATTACAAGAGGAATTAGATGAAATCAATAAAAATGTTTCTGAATCATTGAATGAAGAAGTTGTACAAGAGAAAGATACTGAAGTAGAAGATGACACATCGAGTTTAATAGATAATACAAAAAAAAGAAATAAAAAGCTAATTATAATACTTGCAATAATTATATCTTTAATTGTAATAGCTTTAATAATTATCTTTTTAGTTTTAGCACGTAATAAAAAAGAGTTAGATGAACCAACTATAAATGAAGTTATAGATTATGAAAAAATTTTAAATGATTACGGTACTAATATAGAGAAAACTATAGAAGATTATATGAGTAAAAATGAAGATATGATTACTTGGCAACAACTAAATCTTCTTTTAAAGTATGATAAGCATGATGTTGTATGTGATGTACATAATATTTATAGTGATGGTAGTATATATTTAAATGAATGCAAAATAGATAATAAAAAAATAAAATATTCTTATGGAACACTTAAAGAAGAGGAAAAAGAAGGACTTAAGATAGATATATATAAAGAATCAACGGACAGTGGATATTATTATACAACGGATAGTAATAACTCCACTTTAGTTGGAACAGTTACTTGTAAAACTGATAATTGCAAATATATAAATGCATATGATAAATATGCACTAATAAAAGAGGATAAATATTATTTATATAATTATGAAAATAACGAAATAGAATTTGGCCCATTTGATATGGAAAGTGATGAAAAATATGTATCACATATGATTTCATATTCAAATAAATTATATGGAATTTTATATAAAGATAGTAATAATAATTTATATAATGTAGAATTGGGTAAAACATTTAAAGATATTAAAGGAGAAATTGTTTTACCAACTATGTCATTAGACACAACTTTAATGTATAAATATGGTTACATAATAACAAAAAATAGTAATCAATATGATTTTATTAGTTTAAAAACTGGTAAAGTTGGATTCACGGTTAAAGAAAACATATCTTCGTTAATTGAAGATAGCAAAAGTAAAGTAGTTTACATTCTTGCTTATAAAAGTAGTATTGATAGTTTTAAAGTATATAATAGTAATGGTAAATTGTTATTTGATGGTAATGAATTTAATATGATTTCAATTATAGATGATGGCTTAATCGTTGCAAATAAAACTAAATTTGATGTGTATGATTCTAAATTAAAATTAAAATTTTCAAGTAAAAAATATAATAATGTTTTTGCAATCTATAATAATTATATATTGGTTTTAGATGATAAAAAGTTAGAATTATTAAATTCGTCTGGAAAAGTATTAGCTACATTTATAGATGACTGGTCATCTAATAGATATGAATTTTATACTAATTTATCTGGAATAAAAACTAAAAATAATAAATATGGAATTTATTTGTATGTTATTGATAATGATATTTTAGATGAAAAGGAAAATGAAATAGAATATTACTATATATTTGATACAAAAGAATTTGGTAAAACAGAATCTAATGATTAATAAAAAAGACTTTTTCTAAAGTTTAAAGTCTTTAACATTGGAATTTAAAGTTTTTAAATTATCATGAATAGAAAAAATACTTTTTAATGTATTTAATATATCACAATCAGAATAATTAATTATGTCTGATAAAGATAGTACGCCAGTAATACTATCTTTTTTTCTTACAAGTAATCTTTTTACTTTGTTTTTACTCATAAGTTTTAATGCGTCTGAAATATTACTGTCTTCTTCTATAGAAATTATACTTTTTGTCATATATGATTCGATTGTTTCATTTAAATTTTTAATTTTAGAAATAGACAAGCATATATCTCTATCCGTAATTACGCCAACAAAGTTATCTTTATCTTTTATTGGAATAAATCCAATGTTGTTTGATTTCATGAGATTTGATATTTCTATAAATGTTGCATTTGTATCTGAGCTTATAATTTTACTACTCATAATATCTTTAATCATTTTATCACCAGTATTATTATTTTCTAAAAAATATTTATAATACATATTATTTATTATGAGGATGCGTTTAAGAAAAAAAGTAAAAAAGGTTAAATTAATAAATAAAATTACAATATTATTAATATTTATTATTATTTTTGTATTTTATTTTTTAAATAAAATAAATAAATATGTTGTAACTGAATTTATAGGATATTCAGAGATTGAAACTAAAAAGATAGTATCTAATATAATTAGTAGTACTTTAATTGATGATATAGCAAATAGTACGGATATTGATAAATTATTTAGTACGATTACTGATAGTAGTGGTAATATTAAAAGTATAGATTTAATGTCACCGGCGATTAATAAAATATTAGTTTCTGCATCCGATCGTGTTTTAGCAAATTTAAATTATTTAAAGCATGGAGAAGTAGAAAAATTAAAACTTTCTAACGAAACGTTATCAATATATGATAATGATAAATTAAAAAATGGTATAATATATGAGATACCTACTGGTATGATATTTAACAATATATTTTTAAATAATTTACTTCCTAAAATACCTGTTAAAATAGATTTAATAGGTAATATGTTTTGCAGATTGTCTACAGATATTGAATCATATGGTATTAATAATGCGCTAATAAAAGTAAACATTGTAATAGAAGTTGAAGTAAAAATTTTGCTACCTTTGATGAGTTCAAGTGAAAAAATAGAAGCAAGTATACCTATTGTTATGAAAATAATAGAAGGTGATGTTCCTAATTATTATTATGATGGCTTTTTAAATGAACCTGTTATTACAAATCCAGTTAATTAAAAAAAATATTAAAAAAAACTTTAAAAAATCAATAAATTAATATATAATGTATATATAGCCTTATTTATTTAATTGGAGGAATTATGGATATAGAATTTAATGATGTTAAACAACTCTATAAAAGACTTACACCGGCCTTGAATGCAAAAGTAACTGAACTTAAAAGAAATGATTTGGATTATATAAAAAAAGAAGATATTTGGAATTATCTAAAAATAAATAAATGGTCTAAAGCAAATAATTTGTTACTATATCAAATGGTTGACGATATATTAAACTTAGATTGTGATGTAATAGATGGCTATGTAAAAGAAAGAATAAGGAAAAATGTTATAAAAGCAAATTTAAATGATATGAAATGGGATGATTTAAATGAAAAAAAATAAAAGCAAAAATAATAATACAAGTCTTAGATTTTCAATTTTAATATTAATAATAGTATTAATCATTTCTATATTTGGAGTTTATTTTTCAATAAAAAATTTAAAATTTGGATTAGATTTACAAGGTGGGTTTGAAGTACTATACGAGGTTAAAAGTATCGATGGAAAAAGTGTTTCTAACGATATGGTAAATAGTACTTATAAAATTATAGATAAACGTATAAATGCACTTGGAATAAGTGAACCTGAAATTACAATTGAAGGTGATAATATACGTGTTATAATGGCTGGAGTTGATAATATTGATGAGGCAAGAAAGACAATAAGTACAACAGCTAATTTAACATTTAGAACTATAAGTGGAGATCTACTTATGGATAGTACTGTATTAAATAGTGGTAAGGCAAGCGTTGGATATAGTGCAGAAAAAGGATACTATATATCTTTAAGTGTTAAAGATTATGAGAAATTTTTTGAAGCTACAAAAAAAGTTAGTGAAATGGAAGATAACGAAATAGTTATATGGCTTGATTATGTAGATGGCACTTCACTTATACAAGGAATGTATCAAAATAAAATGTCATATGGATATTATATGGGTGATGAGAATTTAGATGATACAGTTGATGATTTGGAAGATGATAATTCAAATAAAGTTTTTTATGCTTGTGGGGATCTAAAAAATTCAAATTGTCTTTCTGTTGCAACTGTTAATCAAGGATTTGCAAGCGATGTAATAATAGAAGGTAATTTTTCAAAGGATGATGCACAGGCATTAGTAGATTTAATAAATAGTGGTAGTATGCCAACTAAATTAACTGAAATTTCATCTAAAACAGTAACAGCATCTTTTGGAGAAAATTCTTTAAATAAAACATTTATTGCTGGAGTAGTAGGAATTTCTTTAATAGCTTTAGTATTGATTGCTTTATACCATTTTAGTGGTATTGTAGCAAGCGTTAGTATATTAGCATATACATTTTTAACTCTTCTTATATTTAATTTAATAGGTGGAAGATTATCACTTCAAGGAATTGCAGCACTTGTAATAGGTATAGGTATGGCAGTAGATTCAGCTGTAATTAGTTTTGCAAGAATAAAAGAAGAATTAAATAGAAAAGTTAGTCTTAAAACAGCATATAAAGAAGGTAGTAAAGAATCCTTTATATCTATACTTGATGCCAATTTAACAACACTAATAGCTGCAATAATTTTATTTATATTTGGAGAAAGTAGTGTAAAAGGATTTGCAACGATGCTTATTATAAGTATTATAGTAACATTTATTATTATGGTTTATTTAAATAGATACATATTAAGTTTATTTGTAAATACAGAAAAATTTGAAAATCATAAAATGTTATTTATAAGATATAAAGAGCCAAAAAAAGAGATGAAATTTAATTTTATAAAACACAAAAATATTATTTTTACAGCTGTAATTATAATAGTTGCACTTGGTTTAATGTACATATATTCTGAAGGATTAAATTTAGGTATCGATTTTAAAGGAGGATCTACAATAGAAATTAATTCATCTAATAGTCTTAATTATGATGATATAAAAAATGATTTAGATGAATTAAAATATAAAGTAGAAAATATCGATAAAATAGATAATAATAGATTTTACGTTACGATAGATAATGTTCTTGATAATGATGAGACAAATAAGGTTGAAGAGTATTTTAATAAAAAATATATGGCAACAACTAGTGTTGGATCAATATCAAATCAAGTAAAAAAAGATATAACAGCTAATGCGATAAAAGCATTAATATATGCTTGTATAGGTATGGTTATATATATAACTATAAGATTTAAATTTAGTTATGGTGTAAGTGCGATTATAGCTCTTATACATGATAGTTTAATTGTAGTAATATTATTTAGTTTATTACATCTTGAAGTAAACAGTATGTTTATAGCTGCAATATTATCAATTATAGGATATTCTATAAATAATACTATTGTTGTTTTCGATAGAATAAGAGAAAATAAATCAAAACTTTACAAGGATAGAATTAAAAAGTATGATGAATTAAAAGATATAGTTAATACAAGCTTGAGACAGACTTTTAAAAGATGTATTATAACAGCTTTAACTACACTTTTACCAGTTGTAAGTTTAATATTATTAGGTTCATACGAAATATTAAACTTTAATATAGCTTTATTAATGGGACTTATTTGTGGTACTTTTTCAAGTTTATTTATATCAGGTGCTGTATGGATGATAATTGAAAAAAGAAACATTGGTAAAAATCCAAATAAGCATTGGTATGATGATAATAAAAAGGAAAAAGAAGAATTGCAAGTAAAGGGAATAAATTGTTAAAAAAGGTACTGTAAAATACCTTTTTTTTAATATTATCAATTGACACTACAAATAAAGTGTTATATAATTAATATGTAAAATATAACAGTACATATAATAGCATAAATTGTAGTAGGAGATGATGTTATGAAAGAAAGAAAATTAAAAAAAGCTAGTATTGCTATATGTATAATTATGGCAATAATAGTAATTTTAATAGCCTTTTTAACAATTAATAGTTGTAGTAAAAAGGGTTATAAAATTACTTTTATTGATTCTATAAACGATAGTGTAATTAACACAGTAACTGTAAAATCAGGTGAAAAAGTTGTAAGACCAAATGATCCAAAAAGAGAAGGATATGTCTTCGATGATTGGTATTATTTGAATGAGCCATATGATTTTTCTAGTATTGTTAAAAGTGATATGACTATTGAAGCAAGATTTAAAGCATCAAATGGTATAGTTTTGAATAGTGATAGCATTGTTTTGGAAATAAATGATACTACTAAAATTGAAATAGAATCTTTACCTGATGGTATTACTTTAGATGATTTGATATGGCAATCAAGCAATGAAAGTGTGCTAACAGTTGATGAAAATGGAAATTTGAAAGCTCTTAAAGAAGGTGTTGCGCAAGTTAATGTTAAAACTAAAGATAATTTATATAGTGCAAGTTGCAAAGTAACTGTATCTAAAACTGTAGTAGCTGTAGAAAGTGTTAAAATAACTGGGCCTACAGAAGTTAAAGTTGGTAATGCAATTAAACTTATGGCAACAATAACTCCAAGTAACGCAACTGATACAAATTTATCTTGGGAAAGCAGTAATTCTAAAATAGCAACTGTAGATCAAAATGGTAATGTAAAAGGTATTAGTGAAGGAACAGTCACTATAACAGTAAAAACGAATGATGGAGGAAAAACAGCAACTTATAAAGTAACTGTTAAAGCAAAAACTTCAAATGTACCTTCAACACCAACTAATCCAGAGGAAAAACCACAACCACCAAAAGAGGAAAAAATACCAGTTAATGGAGTTAGTATTAGTGGTGAAACTCAAGTAAATGTTAAATCAAGTATTAAATTAACTGCAACAATTGATCCAGATAATGCTACTGATAAAGGTGTCACTTGGCAAAGTGATAATAATTCAATAGCAACTGTGGATCAAAATGGTACTGTTACTGGTGTTAGTGAAGGAACAGTCACTATAACAGTAAAAACGAATGATGGAGGAAAAACAGCAACTTATAAAGTAACAGTAAATTCTATTTATGAAATTTATTTAGTAAAGCAAATATTAACAGGAAATGAAGCTGCATATTATAAAATGACTGTTGTAAAAGATGGTACGGTAGTTAATGATTATGATTACGTACAAATAAAAGATGCAAGAATATTCCCAGGTAATGAAGTTATGGCTGAATTGACAGATAACGAAACTACTAGCACAGCAACTATAAAATATAATGGGAAAACATCAAATGCAAAAATATACTATAGAGCATATAACTAATTAGGAAGGGGAAAATATGAAAAAGAAAACAATAATATTAATAATTTTCACATTAGTTCTATTTGTTATTCCATCATTTGCTAAGGCAAAGGAAATGACTTTAGATGAATTAGGTGCAAAAATAGATAGTAAATATGATAATAAAGTTAGCTCTGCTTATATAATCGGTGAATACGTATATACATCACGTCATAGTTTATCTCTTCAAGATATAATGCTATCTTCAAGAAGTATACAAGTTGAGGATATAAATGGTAAGATAGATTCAGATGCTATTTTTAATGAAATGTCAATTATAGGCATTAAAAAATCTTTCGCTGATAGTGATGAAGGTAAGTGGGTTACTTCTTCAAATTTAGTTGGAAAAACTAGTTTAGATGAAAAGATTAATGTTAAATATATAGATTATGAAATTGTAAAAGAGGATACTAATATTAAAGTTGATGTAAATCCATCTAATTTTAAAAATGAATATAAAGAAGCGTTAAAAAGTATGGGCTTTGAAGTAGATACTGCATATGAAGGTTTATCATTAGACGGAAATAAGTTGACAGGTCATATACTAAAAAATACAAAAGTTGGTAATGATGTATTTCAAGGTAAAAAGTTAACTGGTTATTATTTTGCTTATGTTCTTTCTGTAACAAATGATAATTTTAACGAGTATAAAGATAAAGTAAAAGTAACTCTTAAAACAGGATTGGATGATGAAAGAATTTTTGGTATCAGTTCTTTCGACGATCCAAGTAAAGGAGAAATAGTTGTATTAGTTTCTATTAATCCCAAAGATATTGCTGCTAATAAAGTACATAAAATAACTGTTGATCTTGATGGGGATGAAAATAAATATGGTGAAACATCTTTATCAATAGATTATAGTAAACTTACTTATCAAGCAGATAGTTTAGCTTTAGTTTATGCAAATAATATATCTGAAGCTGATAAAGAATCTTTAAGAAATTTGTGGGGTTATGATACTGATTTAATAGATAAATATGAAATTTCACAAGTAGGAAATAAAATAAGTTTAACTGGTGAAATATATGAACAAATTTTAAAAGAAGGCACATTTAGTGCAAATGAAAAAACTAAAGGATATTTCTTTGTATTTAATGTTGAACCTCAAATTCTTAATGACAAAATCAGTGTAAAGATCCCAGTCGGATCTGATAAATATAATACTTTTGGTATAGATAAATTTTCTGATGGTAAAAGTTTAAATGTAATATTTAAATTAGATGAACAATGTGTACTAGAGAAAAAAACTTGTAGTTTTAATATAATTGTTGATTATGATGGAAATGAAAATAAATATTTTGAAAATGTTTATACAATTGATTATAGTGGTATAACACTTAAAAAAATAGCTGACATTAATTTAGAAAATAATTTGAAAATAACAGAATCACAAAATAAATCAATGTTAGATGTACTTAAGGATTCTACTTTCAAGTACAATTTAGATGAAAAGCAAAACTCTCAATTAAAAGTTAAGTTTAGTAAATCAAATGGCATTATAAATGTAGATGGATTTATTCCAATTGTTAAAAATGTTAAAGGATTTTCAACTGAAGAAACAACTGATCTTTATTTACCATTTGTAATTAATGTCGGAAATGATGTAAATGTAAATTTGGAAAGTAATCCTGAATATAATGTTGAGGTAACTCTTCCTTGTACGACTGGAGATAAATGTATCAATAACAAAAAGGTTATAACAAGAGATGCTTTTGATACAAATAACGAATTAGTAGTTTTAAAATCAATTAATTATGATGATGATAAAACATTTGATATTACTATAGATTTAGATGGCGCAAAAGGTAGTTTATATAATCCTGGAACTATAACAGTTAATTATTCAAATTTAGTTTTGCAAAAGGATTCAAGTGCAAGTTTAAGTTTGGAAACATTTAATGAAGAAGATACAACTAATTTTAATAGTTGGGGATATAATATACCTTTAGCTGATGATTATAAATTATCTTTTGAAGATAATACATATAACTTAAAAGGTAAAATTCTAGAAACTAAAATAAGTGAAAAAGCATTTAAAAAAGAAGAACAAACAGGATTTTACTTTGCGTTTAATATAAGTGATTTTAAAATTAATGATACAGTAGATAAAGATATAACAGTTAAAATAGCAGGAGTAAAAGAGAAAGATATCGAATATGAAAAATTAAAAGATGGAGATGAAGCTGTTTTATTTGCCATTGATCCATCAACACTTGATGATTGTGGTTCGGATAAATGTACTGTTAAAGTTACAGTAGATTTAGATGGTTCAAAAGATGAATATAATCCAGTAACATATTATGTTGATTATAGTAATGTTACTTTAGTTAAAGAGTCAAAAACAACAGTTGAAAAACCAAGTAAGAATGATTTAGAAACATATGGGTATGAAACTCAAAATACATATAATATAGATGTTAGCGATGAATCAACATACAAGGTAACAGGATATATAAATAAGCAAAAAATAAATGATAATGTGTTTTCTAATGATGAACAATACGATTATTACTTAGGATTTAAATTTAAACTTAAAGAAGTTACTGAAGATATGTTAATAACGGTAAATAAGGCTTCAAATAGTAGCACTAAATATTTAACTTACAGTGATTTAACTCAATCCGAAATTAATAATAAAGAAATTAATGCTTTAAGACTTGTGGATATGGAAACTGATGATAGTAAGGTAATTGAAATTACAGTAGATTTAGATGGTTGTAGGGGTAGTGAAATTAATGAATGTAAAACTCATACTGAATCTAGTTCAAAATTCGAATATGAACCTTATAAATTAAAAATAGATTATACTGAATTAACAACTCTTGAAGATTATGTATTAAATACATATAATAATACAAAATCTGTTGAAAATGCAACTTGGAAAAATGAAATGACTTTAAATACTAAATTAGAAGGATATGAAAATATTACTAGGAGGATAAAAACGATTTTTGATCAAAAACAACATTTCTTCTTAATTGATACAAAAAATGGTAGTGATAATTCCAAAATTGCAGAATATCAATATAATCCAGGAGATATGAGCACAACATTTATTGATTATTCTAATACTTTTGAAGGAACAATAGATGAAGTTACTAAATATGGTGATGAATGGAAATATGAAGCAATAGATGGTTATAGATCATTTCTAGATTCAGAGACTTTGCTTGGAAGATCTGGTATTGGTATTGCAGCTAAATTCGAAAAAGCAGAAGATGTCACTGATTTAGGTGAAAGTGATACTAGAAAAATAAAAATAACAATATCTTCTAGTGATGCAAATAATTGGTTTAACAGTGTTAATACTTCAATTAGAATATGTGCTGAAGGCCAACAGCCAAATGATAAAGGTGTTTGTCCAACACTAGGTTCAAAATTTGAAAAAGAGCCATCTACAGCTTTAGTTAAGACTTGGAAACCACTTAATGATTCTAACATAGAAGCAACAATTTATATCAAAGATAATTATATAGTAAAAGTTGAAATTGATTTGGATTCAACTGCATTTGAAGAAAATGAAGATAAGACAGTAACAAAATATAAATTAATTTCAGAATTAAGCAAATTTAATGAAACAGTGGTAACAGATCCAAGAAAATAATAATTAAGGTGTGATTATCACACCTTAATTTGTATAAAGGAGGGTTTATGAAAAAAATATTAATAACTTTTATATTATCGTTCATTCTATTTATTCCAAAAACAAATGCTATAGTTACTAGCTCATCTTCTTTAGATGATGTAAAAATATATCTATTTTGTGATGATTCTTCTAAATGTGAAGATGCTAAAAAATGGATTAAAGATTTAGAAAGTGAATATGTAAGAGTAGGATATAAATACTTTAATGTAAAAGAAGATAAAAGCATTACAAATAATGTAAAAAAATCACTTAAAATTAGAAAAAATAGTTTACCATTAATTGTAATTGGTACAAATTATTTTTTAGGATTTAATGATAATATAAAAGATGAAATAAGAAATGCAATAAGTGCATATGAAAAAGTAGATGAATTTTGTGATATAACTTATAAACTTGAAAATAAAAAAAATATTAAAAATTGTATTGAACAAAATGAAAATATATATTCAGTCAAAGAATCTAAATTTAATTTTAATATTGTATTATTTATAGTTATTCCAATAGTTATTATTATTTTAATTATCTTACTTTTAAAAAGAAAAAAGATTAATAAAAAAGTTAAAGGGTAATATTTTATTCTTTAACTTTTTTGAAATTCAAAATCAATTAATTTACTTCTTAAAATATACGTGATATAATTATTGTGGTGATTCTATGAGAAAAGACAAACCAAATATAACATTTGAAGAATTAAACGATGTATTAAAGACATATATAAAAGATGAAAATAGTTTAGATATAATAAAAAAAGCGTATCTTTTCGCGTATGAAAAACACTTTGGACAAAAGAGGCATACAGGTGAGGATTATATAACTCATCCTTTAAATGTTGCCTATATTCTTGCTGAAGTTCAGGCTGATTACCAAACTATTACAGCGGCTTTACTTCATGATACAATCGAAGATTCGAATGCAACGAAGGAAGAATTGGCTTGTGAATTTAGCCCTGAAATTGCTAATTTGGTTGATGGTGTAACTAAGATAAATAAATTAAATTTTAATGGTGATAACGAAGCTATATTAGCAAATCATAGAAAAATTTTAGTTGGCTTAACAGAAGATGTTAGAGTTATAATAATAAAACTTGCAGATAGATTACATAACATGAGAACTCTTTGGATTTTAAGTGAAAAGAAACAAAAAGAAAACGCTAAAGAAACACTTGAAATACTTGTGCCTATTGCTCATAGACTTGGTATGAATAAAATTAAAAGTGAGTTGGAAGATTTATCACTTAGATATTCAAAACCAGATGTGTATTTTTCTATAGTTGAAAAATTAAATCAATCTAAATTAGAAAGAAATAATAACGTAAATGATATGATGGATGCTTTAACACAATTATTAAATAGTCATGGCATAAATCATAAAATAAAAGGTAGAGCTAAAAGTATATATAGCATATATAAAAAGCTTGATACTGGTAGACGTTTCAGTGATATATATGATTTGCTTGCTCTTAGAATATTTGTTAAGACAGAACAAGATTGTTATCAAGCTCTTGGAATAATACATTCAAAATATAGACCAATTCCTAAAAGATTTAAAGATTACATTGCAATGCCAAAAGAAAATGGATATCAATCTCTTCATACTACAGTATTTGGAGAAAATGGCCAATTATATGAAATTCAAATAAGAACTTATGAGATGGACGATATAGCTGAATATGGTATTGCTTCACACTGGTCATATAAAGAAAAAGGCAAAACTATGATGCAATCTGCAATGGATGAAAAATTACAATTCTTTAGATCTATAATAGAACTTTCAAAGGAAGAGGCAAGCGATGAAATATTCGTAAATAGCGTTAAAGAGGATGTACTTAAAAATATTATTTATGTATTTACTCCAAAAGGTGATGTAATAGAGCTTCCACTAGGTGCAACACCGATAGATTTTGCTTATAAAGTTCATAGTAAAATTGGGGATACTATGGTTGGCGCTATTGTAAATGGTAATATTGTGCCTCTTGATTATAAACTTCAAGATAATGATATAGTAAAAATAAATACAAGCAAATCACAAACACCATCAAAAGAGTGGATTAACATAGCGTATACAAATCAAGCAAAAAATAAAATAAAGGCTTTTTTCAATAAAATAGAAAAAGAAGAATATATAAAAAAAGGCGAAGATTTATTAAATAAAGATTTAAGGAAAAATAAAATATCGAATGTTGAATTTTATAAAGATGAAAATATAGATAAGATTTTAAATTTACTTAATATTGAAGATATAGTTGATTTATATGCATGTATAGGTAATGGTAAATATAGTGCATTATCTGTAATAAATTTATTAAATAATGAAAACAAGAAAAAAGAAGAAATAATATTAAATAAAGTTAACTCAAATGAAATAGTAAAAGTAAATGTTAAAAACGATATAATAGTAGAAGGAATAGATGATATAAAAGTTAATATAGCTTCTTGTTGTAAACCGATCCCACAAGATAGTATAATAGGATATATAACAAAGGGTAATGGAATTAGTATTCATAGAGTTAATTGTCCAAATATAAGTGAAGTTGACGAAAGATTAATAGATGTTAGATGGAATGATAATACAACAAAAAAATATCATACTAATATATTAGTTCAAGCAACTAACAATAAAGATGTATTGATAGATATTATTTCAAAAACATCATCGTTTGATGTAATTGTTCAAAGTATAAATACGATAAATACTAAAGAGGACTATTTGTTCGATATAATGTTGCTAGTAGAAAATTTAGAAAAATTAAACAAATTTATAAATGACTTAAATAGTATTGATAGCATTACTAAAGTTGAAAGGTTGATTAAATGAGATTATTAGTTCAAAGAAGTTTAAAATCTAGTGTGAGTGTCAATAATAAGGTAGTAGGTAAAATTGATAAGGGTTTGGTAGTTTTAGTTGGATTTTGTGATACAGATACACAAGATGATATTGACAAATTAATAAAAAAATTAATTAATCTTAGAATATTTAATGATGAAAATGGTGTTATGAATAAATCAATATTAGATGTAGGTGGAAGTGTTTTAAGTATTTCGCAATTCACATTATATGCAGATACAAAAAAAGGAAATAGACCTAGTTATTTTAAAGCTATGAATGGATGTGAAGCTTCGAAATTATATGATGAATTTAATGTTAAACTTAAAAATTATGTAGATGTTGAAACAGGAGTTTTTGGTGCCAAAATGTGCGTTAATATTACAAATGACGGACCAATTACAATTCTTTTAGAAAGTAGGGGATAGTATGTTGAAAAATAAAATAGATTATAAATTAATTAATTTAGCTTTAATTGCTTTAATAGTATTTTTACTATATAGAACTGGTAATTTATGGATGGGAGTTTTAGATAAGGTACTTAAAATCACTTTACCGTTCTTATTTGCATTTGCCCTTGCATATGCAATTTATCCATTTTTACAAAAAATGAAAAGTAAAAAAATACCGAAATCGCTTGGTATTATAATTATATTACTTATAATATTTGCTTTAATAAGCTTCGTTATATATTTAATTACAACGGTAATGATAGGACAATTATCTAGTTTATTTAATAGTATAATAGAGTTTATAGGTTCACTTGAGGAAACTAGTTTTGATTTTAATTTTGCTGGACTTGAAGCAAGTTTATCTACTACATTTAAAACAATTTTATCAAATTTAGGTACGTACGTTTCAGATGGTGCGATTAATCTAATAGATACATCTATCGGATTAATATCACAATTGTTTATTGTGTTTGCTGCATTTATTTATTTCTTGATAGATATGGATAAAATAAGAGAGGAAGTAAAATATTTCTTTTCAAAAAGAGATAAAAAAATATTCAATTTTATAAAAAAACTTGATGGTGAAATGAAAAATTATTTAAGTGGACTTGTTCAAGTAATTATAATAACACTAATAGAATATACACTTGCATATACAATAATCGGACATCCTAATGCAATATTACTAGGATTCCTTGCTGCTGTTGCAAATTTAATACCATATTTTGGAGGTATAGCTGTTAATATAGTTGCTTCTATTACTGCATTTGTATTTTCACCAGCTCTTTTAATTAGAACTGTCATAACATTTGTTATACTAAGTTCAATTGATAGCTATGTGATTAATCCAACTGTGTATGGTAAAACTAATCAAATACATCCTCTTATCTCAATTATAGCGTTATTTGCTGGAGGAATAATATTTGGTATTCTTGGAGTATTTATATCATTCCCACTTGCTATAATAATAGTTACAACTTATAAATATTTTAAAGAAGATATCCATCGTAATATAAGAAAAGTAACAAGCAATGAATAATATTTGTTGACTAAAAAATAAAAAGAATATATAATATAGAAATCTTGAAGGATGTGAATTTATGGTACAAAAAATTAAAGGAACATATGATGTATATGGTACATATGGAAAAAAGATTCTTTATGTTGAAGAGTTAATCGAAGGTCTAATGGAAAAGTATAATTATGAATATTTTAGAACGCCTTTATTTGAGGATAGTAGTTTGTTCCATAGAGGTGTTGGAGAAACCACTGATATAGTATCAAAAGAGACATATGACTTTGTAGATAGAGGTAAAAGAAATTTAACTCTTCGTCCAGAAGGAACTGCTGGTATAGTAAGAAGTTATATTGAAAATAAAATGTATGGTACATATACAATGCCTGTTAAAGCATGGTATTATGGACCTATGTATAGATACGAACGTCCTCAATCAGGAAGATTTAGAGAATTTTATCAATTTGGTGTTGAAGCATTTGGTTCTAATGATCCAATCATGGATGCAGAAATAATTAGTATACCTGTTAATTTATTTAAATTACTTGGACTTAAAGGAGTAAAAGTTAACATAAATACATTAGGTGATAATAAATCAAGGAATGAGTATAGAGATGCTCTTATCAAATATTTTAAACCTCATATAGATGATTTATGTGAAGATTGCAAGGAAAGATTTAATAAAAATCCTTTAAGAATATTGGATTGTAAGGTAGATAAAGATAGTGAGATATTAAAAAATGCTCCAAAAACTATAGATTATTTAAATGAGGAAAGTAGGAAACACTTTGAAAGTGTAAAATACTATTTAGAAAATCTTGGTATAGAATATGAAGTTAATCCTAATCTTGTAAGAGGACTTGACTATTATACTCATACTGTTTTTGAAGTAGAAGCAGATATTGAAGGATTTGGTAGTCAAAATGTACTCTGTGGTGGAGGAAGATACGATAATTTAGTTGAAGTTCTTGATGGCCCTAAGACAAGTGGTGTTGGATTCGCTTTAGGTGTTGAAAGACTTATGAATGCTTTAGAATATGAAAAAATCGAATTACCAATAATAAATGAAATAGATGCATATATAATACCTATTAGCTGTGAAGAAAAAGATTATTCTCTTAATATATTGATGAATCTTAGACTAAACGGTTTTATAGCAGATATGGATTATAATAATAGAAATTTAAAGAATAATTTTAAAGTTGCTGAAAGATTAAAAAGTAAATATATAATAATAATTGGTAGTGATGAGAAAGATAAAAAAATATTAACTGTTAAAAATAATAGCACTTTTGAGGAATTTAAAATAAAAGAAGAGGACTTAATAGATTTTTTTGATAATAATATAGAATAATATAGTAAAAATAAAAAGATGAAATTTCATCTTTTTATTATAGGTTTTTGTTTATATTCTTTTTCTATAAAATCGTTTTTGTTTTTAATTTTATTGTTTAAAGAAATGATAGTATTGATATTTAAATCTTTGCTTAAATATTTTTTGTTATAGTTAGTAAGTAAAGGTATATCTATATCTTTTTTTATTTTATTTAAGTGAGATAATCCAATTTTATCAAATCCAAGTACTCTAATATATTCTAAATCTAAATTATTAAATTCATCTTTATTTAATGATAATAAAATATTTAATAATGATCTTTTAAGGCGATTATATGTATATCTTTTAGTTTTTATTAATTTTAAAAGTTCTTCAAAATTATCAGCATAAATTATATTTTTTTTAATTCTATTTTGAATATTTAAATCTATACCTTGGTATATAGTTAAATCATTTGTACTTATTATTTTATATTTTAAATAGTTAAAATAATCATCTATAAATATTGGATTTTTTAAATATTCATATGTTTTTTTAGGTACATATTTTCTTATACTTTTTCCATGTTTTAAAAGTTCTCTAATACTTGATGCACTAGTTATTTTACCTTCTATTATTTTAGAATTATAGTTGCTATTTCTTTTTATAGTAATAGGTGTAATATTGTAATTATTTTTTAAAATTTCTTTAATATAACATAACCCTAATATATCGTTTGGGGAATCTATTATATCAAAATTTAAATCTTTTAAAGCTAAAGATAAAGCTTTAGGATAATTAAATCCTTCTTTAGTATATTTTTTTAATGTATTTTCATAATTTTTATTTTCAATTTGAACTTTTGCAAGTTCAGTTAGTTTTTTTATATCGTTTGATTCACTGCCAAATACAATTACATCACATTTAAGTTTATTTAATATTTCAATACTTCCTTTAGCAAAATAATCAGCACTTTGAATAAACTTATATGGAAGTTCAACAACTAAATTAACTCCATATTCAAGTGCGATTTTTGTTTTATCAAATTTATCGATTAAACTTAAATCTCCTCTTTGATTAATCCAACCTGTGATAACTAAAATAATATTTGCATCCTTATACATGCTTTTAATTTTATTTAAATGATATAAATGTCCGTAATGGAAAGGATTATATTCACAAATAATACCAATATTCATAAAATCACCACAATTACTATAGCACAAAAATAAAAATTTTAATATAAAAATTTTTAAATATTGTGTTGCAATTTTTAAAAAATAAATATATAATGATATAGTCAAAAAGAAACGGGTGATAATGTGAAGTTTGATATTGTAAGATTGAATAATAATATTTTAAAAAGTATCGATGTTGATGTTACTTATTCGTTTACTAAAGATGAACTTAAAGGAACGGACTTACTCGAATTAAACAATGTAAAAGTAATTGGTACGATTTTTAAAAATAGTTTAGGGAATATTGAACTTGATTTAAATGTTAAAGGTATAATGGTATTACCTTGTGCGATAACTTTAAAACCAGTTAATTATCCATTTGATATAAAAATTGATGGTGAACTTAATGAATTGATGAAAGATTTTGAAGAAAATAAAACAAATTTTCAAAATACTATTGATATTTTGCCAATAATATGGGAAAATATATTATTGGAAATTCCCATGCGTGTCGTAAGTGATGAACTTGAATCTTCAGATGTTCCTCTTGAAGGAGATGGTTGGAGTTTTACTACGAATGAATTGGAAAAACAAAGTCCACTTAGTGAACTTATTGATATGATCGATGATAGTGAGGTGAAATAAATGGCAGTACCATTTAGAAAAGTAAGTAATACTAGAGGTAGAAAAAGAAGAACACATTATAAAATAAGTGAAAATGCTACAACTAAATGTCCAAAATGTGGAGCAGAAGTAAGACCACATAGAGTATGTTTAGCTTGTGGAACTTACAAAGGTAAAGAAGTAATAAAAAATGAAGAATAATCTGAAGTTGTAAGATAAAAGTATACACAAAAAAAGTGTATGCTTTTATTTTTGATATAATTAAGATAAGGAGATGATA
>CANRAH010000008.1 GCA_947628565.1 uncultured Bacilli bacterium | reverse complement strand
AAAAAAATGAATAAAAAGTTATTGACAAACATATTATAAAATGGTATATTATTTAAGGTTTTAATTAGATTTGCTTAAATGCAAATCTTTAATTAGGATAAATATGAAACACCTGGAGGTGTGGAAAGAAAGGAGAAAAATATGCCAACAATTAATCAATTAGTTAGAAAGAATAGATCTAAGAAAACTAAAAAGAGTAAATCACCTGTTTTAAATATTGGATACAACAGTAAAGATAAAGTTCAAACAAATAAAACAGCTCCACAAAAACGTGGTGTATGTACTCGTGTTGGAACAATGACACCAAAGAAACCAAACTCAGCACTTAGAAAATATGCTCGTGTTAGACTTTCAAATAATATGGAGGTTACAGCATATATTCCTGGTGAAGGACACAATTTACAAGAGCACAGTGTTGTTTTAATACGTGGTGGACGTGTTAAAGACTTAATCGGTGTTCGTTATCACATTGTTCGTGGAACACTTGATACAGCTGGTATCGAAAAACGTCGTCAAGGGCGTAGCAAATATGGTACTAAAAAACCAAAAGCAACTAAATAATAAAGGAGGAAATTAAATGCGTAAAAGACGTGCAGTTAAAAGAGATGTTTTAGCTGATCCTATATATAATTCAAAATTAGTTACTAAAATCATAAATACAATTATGAAAGATGGTAAAAAAGGAATAGCTGAGACAATCTTTTATGATGCTATGAATATAGTTAAAGAAAAAACTGGTAGTGAACCTATGGACGTTTTAGCTAAGGCTTTAGAAAACATAAGCCCACAATTAGAAGTTAAATCTCGTCGTGTTGGTGGAGCTAACTATCAAGTCCCAATTGAAGTTAAAGCCGATCGTAAACAAGCTTTAGGAATCCGTTGGTTAATTAACTATGCAAGATTACGTGGAGGACACTCTATGGCTTTAAATCTTGCTGGTGAAATAATGGATGCTGCAAATGGAACTGGTGGAGCAGTTAAAAAACGTGAAGAAACTCACAGAATGGCAGAAGCTAATAAAGCATTTGCACATTATAGATGGTAATAGAAAGGATATAATTATGGCTCGTGAATATAGTTTAGAAAATACACGAAATATAGGAATAATGGCACATATCGATGCAGGTAAAACAACTTGTACAGAGCGTATATTATTCCATACTGGTAAAATCCATAAAATTGGTGAAACTCACGATGGTGAATCACAAATGGACTGGATGGAACAGGAACAAGAACGTGGTATAACAATAACTTCAGCTGCAACAACAGCATACTGGAAAGATCATAGACTTAATATAATTGATACTCCAGGACACGTTGATTTTACAGTTGAAGTATCAAGATCTTTACGTGTATTGGATGGTGCCGTTGCACTTTTAGATGCACAAGCAGGTGTTGAACCACAAACTGAAACAGTATGGCGTCAAGCAACTGAATTTAAAGTTCCAAGAATGATTTTCTGTAATAAAATGGACAAAATGGGCGCTAGTTTTGAATACAGTTTAAAAACTATAGATTCAAGACTTGGTGTTAATGCAAAACCAATACAATGGCCAATAGGTGCTGAAGATGAATTCAATGGTATTATAGATTTAGTTAATATGATAGCTTATCATTATGATAGAGAACAACACGAAAATCCTACTATAATTGATATTCCAGAGGAATTAAAAGATATAGTAAATGAAAAACGTAATGAATTAATAGAAGCTGTTGCTGAATTTGATGATGAACTTATGGAAAAATATCTTGAAGGAGAAGAGGTTAGTGTTGAATTAATTAAGCGTGCAATACGTAAAGGAACACTTGCTGTTAAATTCTTCCCAGTACTTTGTGGTACTGCGCTTGGAAATACAGGAGTTAAACTTTTACTAGATGCAGTTGTTGATTACCTACCAAGTCCAGTTGATATCGAATCTATAAAAGGTATAGATTTAGATGGAAAAGAAATTGAAAGACATCCAAAGGATTCAGAACCATTTTCTGCATTAGCATTTAAGATTATGACAGATCCATTTGTTGGGCGTTTATCATTTTTCCGTGTTTATTCAGGACACTTAACAAGTGGTTCTTATGTATTAAATGCAACTAAAAATGTAAAAGAAAGAATAGGACGTATACTACTTATGCATGCTAATAACCGTACTGAAATTTCTGAAGTATGGACTGGAGATATAGCAGCAGCTGTAGGACTTAAAAATACGACTACTGGAGATACTTTATGTGATGAAAAGAAACCTTGTATCCTTGAATCAATGGTATTCCCAGAACCAGTTATTGAACTTGCTGTTGAACCTAAATCAAAAGCAGATCAAGATAAAATGGCAATAGCTCTTCAAAAACTTGCAGAAGAAGATCCTACATTTAGAGCATCAACTAACCATGAAACAGGTCAAACAATAATTGCTGGAATGGGTGAATTACATCTTGATATAATAGTTGATCGTATGAAAAGAGAGTTTAATGTTGAAGCTAATATAGGTCAACCACAAGTTGCTTACCGTGAAACAATTACGCAAGAGGGTGAATGTGAAGGTAAGTATATTAAACAATCTGGTGGACGTGGACAATATGGACATGTTAAAATCAAATTCGAACCAAATCCTGGAAAAGGATATGAATTTGTTGATGCTATCGTTGGTGGTGTAGTTCCAAGAGAATATATACCAGTTACAGATAAAGGATTACAAGATGCACTTAAAACAGGTGTACTTGCTGGTTTCCCAATGATAGATGTAAAAGCCACATTATTTGATGGTTCATACCATGAAGTTGACTCATCTGAAATGGCATTTAAAGTAGCAGCAAGCTTAGCTTTAAAAGAAGCTAAAACAAAATGTAAAGCTGTTTTACTTGAACCAATTATGAAAGTTCAAGTAGTAGTTCCAGATGAATATTTAGGAAACGTTATGGGAGATATCACATCTCGTCGTGGACGTCCTATGGGACAAGAGTCTCGTGGAAACGCTATTGCAATAGATGCAATGGTACCACTATCAGAAATGTTTGGATATGCAACAAGCTTGAGAAGCAACACTCAAGGTAGAGGAAATTTCGTTATGGAATTTGATCATTATGAAGAGGTTCCAAGAAATATTGCTGAAGAAGTAATTAAGAAAAATGGAAATTAATTAAAATAAAAAAGTTTTAAAACTTGATAAAAATACTTGATATTTTATATAAAATGCTATAAAATTATAATGTAATTAAATAAAGGAGGAAAAAAATTATGGCAAAAGCAAAATATGATCGTTCAAAACCACATGTTAATATTGGTACAATTGGACACGTAGATCACGGTAAAACAACTTTAACAGCTGCAATTACTAGTGTTCTATCAAAAAAAGGATTAGCAAAAGCTGAAGGATATGCTGATATCGATAAAGCACCTGAAGAAAGAGAACGTGGTATTACAATTAATACTGCACACGTTGAGTATGAAACAGAAAAAAGACATTATGCTCACGTTGACTGTCCAGGACACGCAGATTATGTTAAAAACATGATTACTGGTGCTGCTCAAATGGATGGTGCAATCTTAGTTATTGCTGCAACAGATGGACCAATGGCTCAAACTCGTGAACATATCTTATTATCACGTCAAGTTGGTGTACCACGTATGGTAGTATTCCTAAATAAATGTGATATGGTTGACGATGCTGAATTACTTGATTTAGTTGAAATGGAAGTTCGTGAATTATTAAGCGAATATGGATTTGATGGAGATAATACTCCAATAATTCGTGGATCAGCTTTAAAAGCACTTGAAGGAGATCCTAAGTATGAAGAATCTATTATGGAATTAATGGATGCTGTTGATAATTGGATTGAAACACCTGCTAGAGATACTGATAAACCATTCTTAATGCCAATTGAAGACGTTTTCACAATAACTGGACGTGGAACAGTTGTTACAGGACGTGTTGAAAGAGGACAATTAAAATTAAATGATGAAGTTGAAATAGTTGGTTTAAAAGAAACTAAGAAAACAGTTGTTACAGGAATCGAAATGTTCCGTAAATCACTTGATTATGCTGAATCAGGAGATAACGCTGGTGTATTACTACGTGGAATCGCTCGTGAAGAAGTTGAACGTGGTCAAGTACTTGCTAAACCAGGAACAGTTACACCTCATACTAAGTTTAAAGCACAAGTTTATGTTTTAACTAAAGAAGAAGGTGGAAGACATACTCCATTCTTCTCAAATTATCGTCCACAATTCTATTTCAGAACTACAGATGTTACTGGTGTTATTGAATTACCAGAAGGTGTTGAAATGGTTATGCCTGGAGATAACGTAGAGATGACAGTTGAGTTAATTGCTCCAATTGCTATTGAAAATGGAACTAAATTCTCTATCCGTGAAGGTGGTAGAACAGTTGGTTCTGGTTCAATTTCAGAAATTATTAAATAATTAAAAATTCAGGTTTTGCCTGAATTTTTTTTTAATCATGAATAAATAAAAATATCTTGAATAAATTGTCGTATAATAGTATAATTTATTTAGGTGATGTATATATGGTATGGATATGGTTAGGAGTAGTTTTAACACTTACTTTAATAGAACTTGCAACAACAGATTTAGTAACAATCTGGTATATAGCAAGTGCGCTTGTTTCTTTAATATTATCTTTATTTGTTAAACAATTTTTTATTCAATTTTTAGTATTTGTAATATTAGGTACGTTTTTACTTATAACTACAAGAAAGTATTTAGTTAAATTCTTTAATTCAAAAAAGGAAAGAACAAATTTGGATAGAGTTATTGGAATGACTGCTATTGTAACAGAAGAAATAAGAAAAAATAAACCAGGTGAAGTTAAAGTTGATGGTAAAAAATGGACTGCTTATTCAGACAAAAAAATAAGTGTTGATCGTACTGTAAAAGTACTTTCAATAGATGGGGTAAAATTAAAAGTTGAGGAGGTAGATGATTAATGGAATTTTTAATTATTATTCTAATTATTGTTGCTGTTTTAGTAATACCAAATATTAAAATAGTACCACAAGCAAAAGCTTATGTAATAGAAAGGGTAGGTTCTTATTTTCAAACTTGGTCAAATGGATTACATATAAAAATACCATTTTTGGATAGAGTAGCAAATCAAGTAACTTTAAAAGAAATTGTAAAAGATTTTGATCCACAACCAGTTATAACAAAAGATAATGTAACTATGCAAATAGATACAGTAGTATATTTTCAAATAACGGATCCTAAACTTTATACATATGGAGTTGAAAATCCAATAAATGCAATAGAAAATTTAACTGCAACTACATTACGTAATATAATTGGTGAACTTGAGTTAGATGAAACATTAACAAGTCGTGATTTAATAAATTCTAAAATGAGATCTATTCTAGATGAAGCAACAGATCCTTGGGGAATAAAAGTTAATAGAGTAGAAGTAAAAAATATAATCCCACCTCGTGATATTCAAGAAGCTATGGAAAAACAAATGCGTGCTGAACGTGAAAGACGTGAATCAATTCTTAAAGCTGAAGGTGAGAAAAAATCAGCAATATTAATTGCTGAAGGTGAAAAGGAAAGCGCTATACTAAGAGCTGAAGCAAAAAAAGAATCAGATATAAAGGAAGCAGAAGGAAAAGCAACAGCATTACTTAAAATTAAAACAGCTGAAGCTGAAGGTATAAGAATATTAAAAGAAGCAGCTCCAGATCAAAAAATTATAGCTATGAAAAGTTTAGAAGCATTAAAAGAATTAGGACAAGGTCAAGCAACAAAAATTATTGTTCCATCTAATTTACAAAATATTGCAACATTAACTACAACTGTAAAAGAAATGTTAAAAGATGAAAAAAAGTAAATATTACATAAAAAACTTTTTAAAAGTAATTATTTGGCCTATTATATTATTAATAGGTCAAATTTTTATTAATTATATTTTTGTTGCAATCTTTAATTCTAAAGAAAAAGGTAATATGAGTGATAGTGAATTTATTAATCATATTAAAACTTTAGAATATCAAGATAAATTAAATAACTATATAAACTCTAAGGCATTAATTATAATGACTATATTAATAATTATACTTGTTCCAATTTTTTATACAGCATATAAAAAATATAAAGTTAAAAATAATTTTAAATTGAATAATATATTTATACCAATATTATTTGGAGTAAGTATTTCACTTATTTATAATATTTTAATTTTTAATTTAAATAATCTTATATATTTTACAAATAAGTTTGATGGTAGTTCCATCGGTATACTAACTCAACTTGTTACATCTGGCATATGTGGGCCTATACTAGAAGAGTTAGTTTTTAGAGGGCTTGTTTATAATAAATTAAAAACATTTAATAAACCTATGACATCTATAATACTTACAAGTTTAATATTTGCTTTATTTCATAATAATATAATAGATATGATTTATGCATTCGGTGTAAGTTTTATGTTTATATATTTATATCAAAAATATAAAACTTTAAAAGCTCCAATTATTATGCATATGTCACTTAATATAACAATAATTTTAATGTCGGGTTTAATTGTTAAAAATTATTTAGCATTTAATTTATATTTACTAGTGGTATCAGTATTAGTTTTACTATATTTAAAAAAATTTATAAAAAAAGATGTATAAATAATAATATTTTGTAAAGTATAATAATGTCAACGAAATTGTTGACATATAGGACTATTAATTTAGTCCTTTTTTTATAAAAAAATATTATAATTAAAAAAAGAAGATATAAAACAAGAAAATTGCGAATATTTAAATAGAATATGATTTAGATTGTTTAAAAAATATGATATAATTTTTTTAGGATGATGAAATATTTAAAAAATTAATAAATTATATATTAAAAATAGAAATATAAAGAGAGGTAATTTATGAAACCAATAATAGGAATAGTTGGTAGATCAGATATTGGCAGTGAAGATTATAGTGTTATTTGCTGCTATGAAAATGTGAGGAGAAGCGTTATAAAATGTGGTGGAATTCCAATACTTATACTACCTAATCAAGATGTAGAATATGAAAAATCTATACCAAAAGAAATGAATAGATTAACTATTGATGAAAAAGAAGATTTAAAAAGAGTTATAGATATGTGTGATGGTATAATAATGCCAGGAACTTATAAGTTATACGAATATGATAGATTTATATATGAATATGCTTTAGAATTAGATATCCCTATACTAGGTATATGTGGCGGTATGCAACTTATGGGACTTAGCGATGGTGGAAAACTTATTAAAAATGATACAGATGAACATTTTAAAAGTGGGAAAAAATATGTACATAGTGTTGATATAGTTGATAATACAATGCTAAAAAAAATAGTAAATAAAAACACATTAAATGTAAATAGTCGTCATAATTATCATTTAACTAATGTAGACAGTTTAAAAGTATCTGCTTATTCAAAAGATGGATTAATAGAAGCTATAGAAAATCCAAATAAAAAATTTGTATTGGGAGTAGAATGGCACCCAGAAAATATGATGGATTATGATGAATACAATAAAATGATAATGAATGAGTTTATAGCCTCCACTAAAATTTGACAATTTTAAGGGGAAATGATAGTATATATGGCAAATTGAGGTGACTATATTATGGATAAAGAAAGAAAAATAGATGAAATTTTAGATAGTCTAATTAAAAGTGGCAGTGAGATAGATTATTTAAAAGAATTAAAAGAAAGAAGTTTAGATGCTACTAAAAAGGATGTAGACTTAAAAGAGGCTTTAAATAATATTGCAAAAGAACTAGAAGAACAAACGGAAGGCTTTTTAAATCAAAAAAATCAATATGGAACTAATTTAATTTCTGGTATTTCTACTTGTATATATTTACCTGATTTTAGTGGTAATGGTGAATATAAATTAAAACTTATTGGTGGTACAAGAAATAGAAATGTTGATTTAAAAGTAGATGAAAATACTATGTTTGATGTAGCTTCTATTACAAAACTTTATACACTTATTTTACTTTTTAAGTTAGAAGAATTAGGATTAGTAAATTTAAATGATAAAGTTAAAGATATAAATCCAGATTTTCAAAATTTAGAGGATTTTACACTTAATGATTTAGTAAGACTTTGTGGAGAGCTTAGAACAAATGGTAATGTAGCTCAAGCTAAAACAAAAGAAGAAGCCTATGAAATGTTAAAAACATTATACTTAACTTCTAATTCAAGAGAAGAAAATAAATATACAGATTTTGGTGCGATTGTTATAAGTGATACTATAGAAAAAATAGTTTCAAAACATTTAAATAAAGAAATGAAATTTGACGATATAATGAAATTATTCTTGTTAGATAAATTAGGATTAAATGAAACAAAGTTTAACCCAAAAAGTGATAATTTAAGCGGTAACGGAAATACTTTAGGTTTAGTACACGATCCAAAAGCAAGAATATTAGGTGGCGCTTTAGGACATGCTGGATTATTTATAACAAGTGATGATTTAGCAAGACTTGCTAAAGAAATATATAGTGTAAATTATATAAATAAAAAACATTTAGAAAGATTGGGAGAAATAACATTTCCTAATTCCGCGCAATCAAACAAAGGTAATTTAGGTATATATGTTAAACATCCAAGTGGATATGCAAAAACATTCACGCCTAAAGAATTTTCTAAGGGAAGTTTTTCACATCAAGGATGGACAGGCGCTATGGCAGCATTTGACCCTAATAATTTAATACATAATAATATACTTGTGAATGCTATTTATCAAGATGAAGATAAAGATAAGGTAAAAGCAGATAAACCAGTTGGCTATGGAAATGCATTTGAAGAATATCAAAAACAAATTACAAGAAATATTATGCTTATGTGGGTAGCTAAACAATACTATAATAGATATTGTAATGTAAAAGAAAATATAGATGACATTAAATTTATAAAACATTGGGGGATATAAATTTATGAATGATAAAAAACTTATAAAGAAATTGTTCCCCAAACTTAATATAAATGAATATGATAATGATTTTTATAAAAAAAGAATTCCATATGTTAGTTTACAACAAATAAGTATGTTAAGTGATGAAGAAAAGGAAAATATAACAGATGAAGATATTATTAAATATGCATATATTGACATATTTGAAAATAATAAAGCGGCAATAAATTACATAGAAAGGGATCGTATTTTTGATTGTTTAGAAGAAATGAAATTACCTAGCGAAAAACTTTTTTCTTGTAAGCAAACTTATTCTTATTTACATGATACAATACAATTGCCTTATTATGATTCAACAATACAATATCTTGAATGTTTAATGATTAAGAATAATATGGATATTCCTGATAATAACGACAAAGATTTACAAAAATTTAGAAATTATTTAAAATTTATAAATATGGAATATAAAGATTTGAAAAAATTACCTGCTGAAGAAATAGTAAATAATATTTTGTTATTGATATTTTATAGAATTAGAGATATTTATTCATTATGTTCTTATAAAGATATTGAAAGTTTTATAGATTATTTAAAGATGAACTCTCGAAAAACTGAGTCTTGTAAAAAATACTTATTTAATTTAAAGATTGATGATAGTAAATATTTTAGTAGAGAAGAGATAGCAGATATTTTAGGAATAGATTATTTTAAAAAAACTATTATTATAAAGAGTTTAAATTTAAATAAAATAAGAAGTTTATTTCACAATAATAGTGAAAAAAAAGCTAAACAAAAAGTAAAATAAAATTTAATAGCTTATTTTAAAAAAAATTATATTAATTTTAAATTATGACTTATGTGTATTAAAAAATGTAAGAAATTGTAAAAAAAATTTACATTTCTTTTTTTTTCTATATAAAAGTGTTATAATAATAATGGTGATTAAATGATAAAGCACATTAACAATACAGATATCAATTATATAGATTATGGAGATGGCGAAAATACTTTAGTATTACTTCACGGTTGGGGTCAAAATATTAGTATGATGCAGCCATTAGGAGATAAATTAAAAAATAATAATAGAATAATAATTATAGATTTACCTGGTTTTGGAAATAGTCCTGAACCTAAAGAAATATGGAGTATATATGATTATGCAAGCATGGTAAAAAAATTACTTGATGAATTAAAGGTTGACAATCCTATAATGATAGGACATTCATTTGGTGGTAAAATAAGTTTAATTTATGCAAGTATGTATAAAACAAGTAAACTAATTGTATTTGGAAGCCCATTTAAAAAAGAGGTAGAAAAACTTAGTACCAAAACTAAGATATTGAAAAGTTTAAAAAAGGTACCTGGATTAAAAAATTTAGAAGGATTTGCTAAAAAACATATAGGTTCAAGAGATTATAAAAATGCTAGTGAATTTATGAGGAAAATATTAGTTGAACATGTAAATTTAGATATAAGAGAAGATGTAAAAAAAATAAGTTGTCCAACTTTAATAATTTGGGGAACAAATGATTCTGAAGTGCCTATAAATGATGCTTATGAACTTGAAAAATTAATTAATGATTCAGCGGTTATTCCATATGAAGGATGCACTCACTATGCTTATTTAGAAAATTTAGGACAAACAGTAAATATAATAAAAAGTTTTTTAGGAGGAGAGTAGTATGACATTGTTTTTATTATCACTTATACCATATTTAATATTTACGATTTTTAAAACAAAAAAATCTTTTCATATGTTACAACAAAATTATTATAACGATGATCAAAGATATTTTAAATGGATAATTACGAACATAACAAAAGTTGCTTATGATTCTGATATTTTGTTTGTTTTGATAGCGCTTACAGTATTTTTTGAAACAGGCGTAACAATTGGAGCATTTATAATACTTTATGGAATTATATTTTTATCTTATAGAAAGAAAAAAGTTGTAGCTAAGAAACCACTTGTTATAACGGCAAGAATAAAAAGATTATCATTTACTATGTTTTTAATTTATTTTATTATGATAATACCATTTTTATTAAATTTTAAATATGAAAATTTAGTATGTGCATATACATTACTTGGTCTTGTTACATATTTAAATTATTTTGTAGTAATGACTGCTAATGTAATAAATAAACCAGTAGAAAAGTGTGTTTATTATTACTATAAATTTAAAGCATTAAAAAAATTAAAGGCTATGAATATTCCTGTTGTTGGAATAACTGGTAGTTATGGTAAAACTAGTAGTAAAAATATAATTAATGATATATTAAATGTTAAGTTTAATTCGTTTGCCACTCCCAAAAGTTTTAATACACCTTATGGTCTTATAAATTCAATTAATAATTATTTAGATAAATTTAACGATATATTTATTGCTGAAATGGGTGCGTTTAAAATAGGTGAAATTAAAAGTAATTGTAAAATTGTTAAACCTAAGTATGGAATAATAACAAAAATAGGTGAAGCTCATTTGGAAACATTTGGTTCTCGTGACAATATAATGAAAGGAAAATTTGAACTTATTGAATCATTACCATCCGATGGCCTTGCTATTCTTAATATGGATGATGAATATCAAGTAAAATATAAACTAAAAAATAAAGTTAAAGTATTATGGATAGGTATAGATAATAAGGATGCTGATCTTTATGCAACTAATATAAAATTATCAGGTAAAGGTACAAGTTTTGAATGTGTTTTCAAAGGAGATAAAAACAAATATGAATTTCAAACTAAATTGCTTGGAAAACATAATGTATACAATATATTATCAGGAATTTTATTAGGTCATGAACTTGGCCTTAGTGTTGACGAATTAAGAAGAGGTGTTAATAACGTTAAGACAATAGAGCATCGTTTAGAACTTAAAAAATATGGTAATATTAATATAATAGATGATGCTTATAATTCAAATCCTGTAGGTTCACGTATGGCTGTTGAGGTTTTAAGCCTTATGGATGGAATTAAAATAATAGTAACACCTGGTATGATAGAATTAGGTAATGAACAATATGATCTTAATTTCAAGTTTGGAGAATATATAAGTGAGGTATGTGATTATGTTATACTTATAGGTAAAAAGCAGACTAAACCTATATATGATGCATTAATTGAAAAGAAATTTGATGAAAAAAAGATTTTTGTACTCAATGATGTTAGAGATGCTTTTCCTATTATGAATAGATTAGCTCAAGGTAACACGTATGTACTTTTAGAAAATGATTTACCAGATTTATTTAATGAATAGGAGGATTTATGAAAATAAAAGTAGGAGTAATATTTGGTGGAGAAACAGTTGAACATGAGGTTAGTATAATAACTGCTGTTCAAGCAATGGAACATATAAATCAAGAAAAATATGAAATAATACCTATATATATAAGTAAAGATAGAATTTGGTATACAGGTAAAATGCTTATGGATATAGATATATATAAAGACTTTAATGAACTTAAAAAATATGCAAAACAAGTAGTATTAACTAAAACTAAAGATGGATTCTTTTTACAAAATACTAAAGGGTTATTTAAAAGAAATATAACAGATATAGATATAGCTTTCCCAATTGTACATGGTAATAATGCTGAAGATGGAACTTTGCAAGGATATTTAGACACTGTAGGTATACCTTATGTTGGAAGTAGAGTACTTGGAAGCGCACTTGGTCAAGATAAAGTGATTATGAAACAAATATTTAAAAGTATGGGCCTTCCAATAGTGGATTATGTTTGGTTTTATGATAGTGATTATGCTGATGATTTAGAAGACATATTTGATAAAGTTAAAAAATTAGGATTTCCAGTTATAGTTAAACCAGCATCTTTAGGAAGTAGTGTTGGAATAAGCTATGTTAAAAGTGAATCAAATTTAGCAAGTGCGATTGAAGAAGCTATGAAATATGATACAAAAGTTGTAGTTGAAAAAGCCGTAGAAAACTTAGTTGAAGTAAACTGTAGTGTGCTTGGAAATTATGAATATCAAGAAATAAGCGAAATAGAAGAGGTAACTTCAAGTGATGAGATTCTAACTTATGCTGATAAATATACTGGTGGATCAAAAGGTAAGCTTAAAACAGCAAGTAAAGGTATGGCAAGTGCTAGTAGAATAATACCAGCAAGAATTAGTAACGAACTAAAAGAAAAAGTAAAGGATATTTCTAAAAAGGCATTTAGAGCATTAAATTTATCAGGTGTAGTAAGAATTGATTATTTGATAGATAAAAAATCTAATAAAGTTTATATTAATGAACCTAATATAATACCAGGTAGTTTAGCATTTTATTTGTGGGAACCAGCTGGTAAAAAATATGAGTATTTACTTGATGAATTAATTACTCTTTCAATAAAGGATTATAGAAAAAGATCTAAAAAAATATATTCTTTTGAAAGTAATATATTAAGTAACTATGGAATAAAAGGAGCAAAAGGATTAAAATCTACAAAATTTATAAAAAAGTAAAATATCGTAAATTGTTTTGCTTTTTTTTTATTAAATATATATAAAATTGATATTATTTGATATACTTATTGTGGTGATAATATGGCAAAAAGAAGAAAAAGATTAAATAAAAAGGGTAAATTTGTAATATTCCTACTTATTTTAATTTTAATAGGTGTACCAACTATATTTCTGCTTAGTAAAAATGGTAATGTAAAAAATAAAGATAAAAATTCTACTGATACTGTTAAAGAAGAAAAAAAAGAGGAAAAGAAAGAAGAAGAAATAAAAATAATAGATTTAAAATCAAATACAAGACCATATGCAGTTATGATAAATAATATATATACAGTTTGGGGATATCAATGTGGATTACAAGATGCATATATTATTTATGAAATGATTGTAGAAGGTGGTTATACAAGACTAATGGCTATCTATAAAGATAAAAATTTAGATAGAATAGGTTCTGTTAGATCTTCTAGACATTATTTTTTGGATTATGCGCTTGAAAATGATGCAATTTATGTACATTTTGGATGGAGTCCTCAAGCCCAAAATGATATAAAATCCCTTGGTGTAGATAATATAAACTTTATAAGCTATAATGGTTATAAAAGAGATTATTCTCTAGGGCTTGCAACGGAGCATACTGCATTTACAACAACTAATAATATAATGGAAGGAGCATCTTATTACGGATATAGAACAACTACTGATGAAAAGCCATTATTTGATTATACAGAGAATATTGATTTATCTAGTATGGAGGGTGCGATAATTGCTAATAAGGTGGATATAATTTTTTCTGCTAGTAGGTCAACACAATTTGAATATGATAGTGTAAATAAAGTATATAAAAGATTCCAAAATGATAAATCACATACAGATTATGTAACAAAAGAACAATATACAGCAAAAAATATAATAACTTATAAGGTAAATAATTATAAAATTAGTGGTGATACAAGTGGTAGACAGACTTTAGAAAACATAGGTTCTGGTGATGGCTGGTATATTTCAAATGGATATGCTGTTCCTATAACTTGGGAGAAAACATCTAGATCAAGTAAGACAATATATAAATTTAAAGATGGAACTAATATAAAGGTTAATGATGGAAATACGCATATAGAAATACAACCATCTACTCAGACAATTACAATTGAATAAGCCTTATTTTATAAGGCTTTTCTTATTATATATTAAAATACCAACAAAAAACATTATAATTTTTATTAAAATATGATATAATATAGTAGTATTTGAGGTGAAGTATTAGGTATGACAAAATATAAAAAAGATGAAGAATACCTGTCAATAATAGATATAATAATGAAAAATGATGAATTTAAAAAAATGGAAAACATTAAACATCATAATACTACTAGGTTAGATCATTCTATAAAAGTTTCTTATTATTCATATAAAATAGCAAAATATTTAAAATTAGATTATGAAGATGTTGCAAGAGGTGGCTTATTACATGACTTTTATACAGATAAAATAAGCGATTGTGACAATATTAAGGATAAGGTTTTATTATTTACGACTAAACATCCAAATGAGGCAGTTGTTAATGCTACAGCTTATTTTGAACTATCTGAAAAAGAGATTAATATTATTAAATCTCATATGTTCCCAGTTGATTATAAAGTTCCAAAATATGCTGAAAGCTGGATTGTTAGTATAGTAGACAAGGTATTAAGTTTTTGTGAGGTATCAAAAAAATTTAGTTATAAATTATCTTATTTATTAAATCTTTACTTAATTTTTATATTAAATATTATGAAATAGACTATTTTTAGTCTATTTGCATATGTCCTTGTAACTCAGCTGGATAGAGTATCCCTCTCCTAAAGGGAAAGTCGGAGGTTCAAATCCTCTCAAGGACGCCATATGATTATATTTTAATTAAAAAGATTATATAAAAATTAATTTTATAGTTAGTAAAGGAAGATATAATATGAAATATGATGTTTGTGTTTTTGGTGGCTGTTCGCTAGATATGATGTATTATGGAGATGAAAATAATAATTTTAATAGTGTTCCAAATAAATTAGTTCCAGGAGGAAAAGCTTCAAATCAAGCAGTAGCAGCAGCGCGTGCAGGAGCTAAAACAGTTATTATAACTCGTATAGGTAAAGATTCAGTTGGAGATAAAATTTTTGATAATTTACAATCGAATGGAATTTTTACGAATAATATAGAGATAATTGATGGGCTAAAAAATGATTGCGCTAGAATTTATATAGATGGAAAAACAAAGGATAATAATATTATAAGGGAGACTGGTGCTATAGATTCTTTTAATAAGGAAATGATCCAATCTTATGCGCCTGTATTTTTAAATTCAAAAATTGTAGTTGCTCAGTTAAAAGTCCCAAAAGAGGTTACAGAAGAGCTTATAGATTTTTGTTATAAAAATAATAAACCTTTGATAATAACGCCTTGTCGTCCAGATAAATTGAAAATAAATGAAGGTAGAAATAAAGAATTAATTGATAAAATTACTTATATAACTTGTAATAGACATGAATGTGAAACTATTTTTGGAACAGATGATGTAGAAGCATGCGTTCAAATGTATCCGAATAAGTTGATTGTTACGTTAGGTGAAGATGGCGTTATATATTACGATGGAAAAGAAATTCAACATTTCCCAGCAATTAAGATTGATAAGTTAGTTGATACTACAGGAGCAGGTGATACATTTAATGGAAATCTTGCAAGTGCTTTAGCGCAAGGATACACGCTTCATGATGCAGTAGAACGTGCTCAATATGCTTCAGCTATGAAAATACAAGTTGAAACTGCTCAAGATGGAATGCCTTATAAAGATGATCTAGATCAATTTATTAAAAAAGTTAATTTGAGAAGTAATACTTATTCTTTAGAATTTGATATTGCGTATTCTGCAATAATGGATGCTTGGGAAACAATTAAGAACAAAAAAATTACTGAAATTAGAGTAAAAGATGATAAAAGTTTTGTGACAGAATCTGATTTATTAGTAGAAAAAATTCTTATAGAAAGAATAAAAGATTCATTCCCATCAGATAATTTTGTTACAGAGGAAAGTAATAGCCAAAATAAAATAAATGGTAGAACTTGGGTTATTGATCCTATAGATGGCACAACACATTATATGAAAGATTCAATATTTTGGGGAATTCAACTTGCTTTTATAGACAATAACGACATGCAGTTTTCTATAATTTATCTACCAAAATTACAGGAATTATATTATGCAGTAAAAGATGTAGGATCTTTCTTAAATCATAAAAGAATAATTTTAAATGAACAAGACGATGTAAGTAAATGTATTATTGAGTTTTGTGGTTCAATTGGTAAAGAATATGAGGCAAAGAAAAAATTATTAGAAATGATGCTGAATTCTCAAGAAAAGGTTGCAGGATTTATGCATATTAATTCTTGTTGTATAGGATTTACAAATGTATTGGCAGGAAGAACAGATGCACTTATCCTTTCAACTAAAAAGCCTTGGGATATTATACCAGGAATAATGTTATTAAAAGAAGCAGGCATATCAGGTATAACAATTGGTAATTTAAGTTTGTATACTAATAATAGTGCTTTAGCTAAATTAATTGTAAATGAACAAGAAATTGAAAAGAAAATGTGAATTAATAATTCATATTTTTTTTATAAAATTGTATAAATATTTAATAATTTTACCAGTATATATTAGGAGGGATAAAATGAATAAAAATGAAAATGATGTTAATGTGCTAGATGAATTGTCTAAAGGAGCATGTATGGGGAGAGATGCAATACACTTTATTTTAGATAAGGTTGAAGATGATGCATTAAAAAAAGAACTTGATAATCAATATAATAAATATAAAGAAATAGAGGATAGGATCGAAGAATTATATCCAGATTATAGTAGTAAAGAACCTCATAAAACAAATACTATGAATAAAGTGATGACTTGGTATGGAATAGAAATGAAAACATTAATTGATAAAAGTACATCTAAAATAGCTGAATTATTGCTTCAAGGTACAAATATGGGAATAATTGAGGGAAGAAAATTATTGAATCATAAAGATGTTGATCAACATATTCACTCTTTAATACAAGAATATGTTGATATGCAAGAAGATGCTGTTGAAAAATTAAAAAAATTTTTGTAAATTTTGTATAAATATAAAAATAATAAGACAATATAAAATAGGGAGGAAATATGAAAGAAACTTATGATGTAGTACCTGATATTATTAGTGGTAAAGATTTAGATTATTTGTCAGATATGTTTAACTGGACTTATGGTGCATATAAGAATAGTTATAATATGGTAGATGAAGTTAACGAAGATGACTTAAAAGCTATAATAAAAAAGTCTTCAAATATATTTGAAGAAAATTTAAATAAAATACTTAATATTTTGTGTAATGGAGGCGAAAATGAATAGTAATCAAATTAGTAATCCTAAAACTAGTGTTCCAAATGGAAAAAGTTTAAACGATAAGGATTATATGAATAGTTTGTTATCTACACTTAAAGAAATGGTAAAAAATTATGCTATAGCTTTAACTGAAGCAAGTAATGAAAATTTATGTAATCAATACAAGGAAATGTTTGATACTTACTTAGACCTTCAAAGAGAAGTGTTCGAGATAATGTTTAGAAAAGGTTGGTATTCTTTAGAAAAGGCAGAAGCTAATAAAATTAATAATAAATATCAAATGTTAAAAGAAGAATTAACGAACTTAAGTGAATAACTTAAGTTTTTTATTTTTGTTCTATTAGACCTAAATTCATTTATTTTTTAATTATGTATTTAAATATTAGAAAGAAGTATAAATAATATATTAAACTAAAATATGATTTATGTGCTATAATTAAATGGGAGATGATTATATGAGAAAGTTAATATTAAAAAAATGTCCTAGTTGTGGTGCGCTAGTTAAAGTAGTTAATGACTGTAAGTGTTCTTGTAATTTTGAATGTTGTGGTGAAAAATTAAAAGATGTAGAAGTAAATTCTAAAGAAGCAGCATTTGAAAAACATATTCCAACATATGAAATAAAGGATAATAAGATAATAGTTAAAGTAAATCATGTTATGGATAGTGATCATTTTATAGAATGGATTTGCTTTGTTAATGATAAGAAAGAAGAATATGTATATTTAAATCCAAATGAGGAAGATAAAGCTACTGCAACATTTGATTATTCTAAGGGAACTCTTTATTCATATTGTAATAAACATGGGCTTTGGATGAAAAATATAGAGTAAGAATCAATAGATTCTTTTTTTCTTAACTTTCATTGCTTCATTAATTTTTGGATGAACATATTTTGAAATATCTATATATTCATTAAACATCTTTTTTACCGTATCAGATGTTATAAAGTTAAATTCATTGTCTACAAATAGATGAATTATACTAAGACTATCTTTATACATATCGTTAGCTATTTTTTCAATTTGTTCTTCATATTTATAATTACTCATCCCATTTAGACTTCTGACGATTACATCACACTCCTGTATTTTTGCCATTATAAGTGCATCTATATCATTATTTGAACCTAATATCACCCTAATTTTTTTTTCATCTTTATATAATTCTTTTATCAATTTAAGTTGTTCTTCACCTGTAAAAAAATTATCTTTGTTATCGGCATCCATAATGTTTATAATAATTTTATCGAATAAAATATTAATCTTTTTTATAATATTCATATGTGCATTTGTTATTGGGTCAAATTTTGAAGAATAAAAAGCATTCATTTTAATTTTCACCTTCCTATTTTTAATATATTCTATTTATTTTCTATTGATATAAAAATTATTTTATGAGTTATATTATATATAAATTGAGGCAGAATAAAATTGGTGATATTTATGAGTATATGGAGCAATAAAATGATAAAAACTAAAAAAGAAACATTAAAAAAAAACATTGAAGTTGATATACTTATTATAGGTGCTGGAATAACTGGAATGACTACTGCATATTTTTTAAAAGATTTGAAAAATATTTTAATTGTAGATGCAAATAGAATAGGTTTTGGTGTTACACTTAATACAACTGCTAAAATCAATTACTTTCAAGATAATATGTATAATAAAATTATTGAATCAAGTGATGAAAAAGTTGCAACTAAGTATTTAAAATCTCAACTTTATGCTATTAAAAGTATAAAAAAAATAATAGAAGAAGAAAATATAGATTGTGATTTTAAAAAGGTTAAATCTTATGTATTTGCTAAAAATAAAAATGATGTAAGGTCCTTAATTAAAGAGGTAGAATTTTTACGTAAAAATAAAATTAAAATATATGAAAAAGATTTGCCTATAAATATAAAATCATATAAATCTTTTTATGTAAATGATACTTATATTTTTAATCCAATTAAATATTTAGAAGGCATATATAATATAATAAAGGATAAAATTCCTGTATATGAAAATACTAAAATAATAAAAATAGAGAGTTTATGGACTCATTTTAATTGTTATACTATAAATCATATAATAAAAGCTAAAAAGGTTATAATTGCAACGCATTATCCATATTTTTTAAGTCCATTATATTTACCCTTTAAATCTTACATAGAAAAATCATATATAGTTGTAAGTAAAGTAAATAAAGATTTAGATTTTACTTGTATAAGTAATGGGCGAAATTCTTATTCTTTAAGGTTTTATAATGATAAGCAAAATATATACCAAATATCTCTAGCTGAAAATCATAATACTGCATTTAAACAAAATGATGATTATCATTTTGATAAAGTTAAAAATATATTTAATATAAAAGATAGCGATATTGTCATGAAATATACAAATGTCGATATAATGACTATGGATAATTTGCCTTTTATAGGTAAGCTAAAAAATAATATGTATATAGCATCTGGATTTAATACGTGGGGTATGACAAACGGAATTCTTTCAGCAAGAATAATATCTAATATGATATTAAATAAACCAAATATATATAAAGACATATTTAATCCTAATAGGTTTAAATTGACAGATTTAAAAAAATTACCATATATATTATTTAGTCAAACTAAATCTTTTATTGGCTCTAAATTATATAAAAATAAACCATGGTATAATAGTAATTTGTCATTTTTTTACAAAAAAGGTAAATCTTTAGCATGCTATAAAGATAAAAATGATGTTAATCACATTATTTATAACAAATGTCCTCATTTAGGTTGTAGTTTAATATTCAATGAGTCTGAAAAGACCTGGGACTGTCCTTGCCATTCATCTAGATTTAATATAGATGGAAAATGTATAAAAGGGCCAAGTAATTATGATATATCATATAAAGAAAGATAAAAAATCTTTCTTTTATTAAAATAGTATTTGACTTTTATGAAAAATGTGTTATACTTATTAAGTAGTTATTTGTCTCGTTAGCTCAGTTGGTAGAGCAACTGACTCTTAATCAGTGGGTCTAGGGTTCGAGTCCCTAACGGGACACCAGATAAATATTCATCTCGAGATTCGAGTTAAAGACAAAACGACTTATAAAATTGTCGTTTTATTTAAACTTGATGATTAGTTATTTATATAGTAGGGGGGGATTATATGAATAAAATGGTTGTGAATAAGAGTGAAGTTAGTGAATATATTAAAGATACATTATATTCATTAAAAGATGGTGAAGCAAAAATAGGTGATACAATGTACCATCATAATACTAGTTATGCGAATGCACCATTAGTTTGTAAGCATGGAATTTTATCATTATTGGAACTTAATAAATTAAAAATAAGAAATGATTCTTTAGAAACATTAAAGAAATTAAATGATACTGAATCACATCCAAATGGAATAACCGGAATTTCTTTATCTGTTTTGGGATTAGATGATTTATATGATTATGAAATTGAATATGATCCACTTGATTCATCAGTTGTAGATTTTATAGTTTCAAGTGATATAGATGCTTATAGATATACGACTAATTATGGTAATGAATTTGTTTGCTACAATAGTATAGGACTTGACAAAATTTTATATCTTGATTTTAGACTTTTAGAGTATATAAAGTTAAGTGATAAAAGTAATATATCTAGTGAAGAATTAATTAATATGTATAATAATTTATTGCAAGCTGCAATAAATTTAAGAGATGCAAATGCTAAAGTAATATTGAGGGAAATGTCAAAAGATGCTTCATTTAATATAGATATTTTAAAATTTTCAAAATCAAAATTTTTAACATTAAAGAAATAAATTTAAATTTTCTAGTTTAATAAAATTTATCAAAAATTTGCTGTAACATAAATTATAATAGGTAATTGAGTTTTACTTTTGCGCATATTATAACCTCCTATAAATATTTATACATAAATTTAACTCTTTTTACTCAATTACTAATTTTATACCCTAAATTTTGAATAAACCTGTTTAAAGGTTTATTCTTTTTTTTAATTATGATATAATTTTAAGTAGGAGAGAAATATGGTAGTTTTTAAGTATTTATTTATTTTTTGTTTATTTGCATTTGTCGGATGGATATTAGAATTTATTTATAGAAGTATAAATACAAAAAAAATAATAAATCCAGGATTTATGAGTGGATGTGTTGTTCCACTTTATGGTTTTGGTGCGGTTATTTTGGAAATAATATGTAATTTATTTGATAAAATATCTCTTAATTACAAAATAGTTTTAATATTTATAATATCAATTATATTATTATCTATATTAGAATTAATATCAGGACTTATTTTACTTAAATTTTTTCATTTAAAATTATGGGATTATTCAAATTATAAATTAAACTATAAGGGATTAATTTGTTTAAAGTTTTCAATATTTTGGGGATTATTATCTTTACTATATTATTTGTTTATTCACAAGTATATAAATGGTCTAGCTATATCTTTTATAAATAATACTATTTGCATATTTATACTTGGAATATATATTGGGATATTTTTAATCGACTTATCAGTTTCGATAAATTTACTTAGTAATTTGAAAAAATATTCTAAATCAGTAAAACAAATTATCGATTTAGAAAAATTGAAGATTGATTCAAGTATAGAAGAACAAAGAAGAAAATTTACAAAAGCTATTTATCCTTATTTGTCTTTAAATAAATATTTAAAAGAGAAAATGAAAGATAAGAGGTGAATTATAAAATGGATAAATTAAAAAGAATAACAAATATTGTATTTATAATTTTAATAACAATTTTATCTATTTATTGTGCTTTTAATGTTAGTTTAGTATACTTAATTCCTTTAATTTTTGAAATCTTAATAATAATAATTAATATATTAAAATTGAAGAAAAAGTATAAGTTTAAATATCAAAATTTTTATATTATAAAAAATATTATTTTTTTAGTAACTCTTGTTTTAGCAATTTTAAGTAATAAAATAACAATAAATGAGATATTTTTAAAAATATTACTTACTTTAATAATATGTTTAGATGTTATAATTCTTATTAAGATTAATAAAAACAGAAAGTGATATTATGAAATATGAGTTAGATGGAATCTATTATGATGTTATTATAAATAGAAAAAACAATAAAAATTTGTATGTAAGAGTTAAAGATGATAAAAAAATTTATGTGTCTTGTAATTACTTTACAACTAAAATTATGATAAAGAAGGTTTTGGATGATAATGTTTCATTTTTATCTAAAGCTATTTCAAAAGTTTCTAGAACGAAAGATAATGATAAATTATTTTATCTTGGCAAATCATATGATATAATTATAACTGATGTAGATGAAGTAAAGATAATAGGTGATAAAATATTTGCTAAAAGTAGGGAATCCTTAAATAAATGGTACAAAGAGGAGACTTTAAGAATATTTGATTTAAGATATGTTTATGTTTTTAATAATTTTAAAGAAGATATAAAATCTCCAATACTTAAGATAAGAAATATGAAAACAAGATGGGGTGTATATAATAAAAAAAATCATACAATAACACTTAATTCGAAATTAATAGAATTTGATGTGGAAAAAATAGATTATGTTATAGTACACGAATTATCACATATAATACATTTTAATCATTCAAAAGAGTTTTGGCAATTAGTTTCAAAATATTCAAAAAATTATAAAAGAATAAGAAAAGAGATGAGAGAAGATTGAATAAATTTAAGAGAGTAATTCGTATAGCTTTAGTTTTATCTATTCTAATTGTAAATTTTTTTATTCCTTTAAATGATAATAAAGTAGAGGCAAAAACATTAAGGGATTTAAAAGATGAGTTAGCGGCTAAAGAAAAAGAACTTGCAAGTGGTTTAGAACAAAAAAAATTGACAGAACAAGAAATTGAAAATAAAAGGCAAAATATATCTAATATTAATGTTGAAATAGATAATATTCATAAAGAGGTAGAAACGTTAACTAAAGAAATTGAAACATTAAATGAAGAAATTAAGAAAAAAGAACAAGAAATAAAAGATATAATCAATTATTATCAAATTTCTAATGGTGAATCCGCTTACCTTGAATATGTATTCGATGCAGCTGACTTTACCGATTTTATATATCGTATGGCTATAGCTGAACAGTTGTCTAATTATAATGATAAATTGATTAAGGAATATAATGAAACTATAAAGAAAAATGAACAAAAGAAAAAAGATTTAGCAAATAAGGAAATAGAACTTAATGAAAAGCAAAAAAGTTTAGAAAAAGAATTAGCATCTTTAGGATCACAATTAGGTGAGATTATGGATGAAAATGTAAGTGTAGAAGATGATATAAAATCTGTTAAGTCACTTATTGAAACATATGAATCTATGAATTGTGGATTAGATCAAGATTTAACAACTTGTGGAGATAATTCTACAGTAATACCATCTAGTAATGAATTTTATAGGCCTGTTGTAACGGGTAGAGTATCAGCTAATTATGGAATATATTATCCATACGGTTATGCTATGCAACACTATGGGATGGATTTATCTAGAATGGGTCATGGAGCAAATGTATATCCAATAGCATTTGGTAAGGTTGCTTATATAACTGAAAGATCTAGTTGTGGAGGAAATATGCTTTATATTTGGCATACTGTAAATGGTAAGGCTTATACATCAGGATACTTTCATCTTGCGGATATAACTGTTAAAGTTGGTGATGTTGTAACACCTAATACGGTAATAGCTCACGTAGGTGGCAGTAGTTTAGAATATTGGGATAGTTGCTCAACTGGAACGCATTTGCACTTGCAACTTGCAACAACACATATAGCTCAAGGATTAAGTTTTTATTCAAGATTTGCTGCTAAACATTTTAATCCTAGGGATATAATAACTTTCCCTCCTGAGGGTGAATATTTCTACGATAGAACTACAAAATATTAATCGACAAAAAATATGAATCACTGCTATTAAAATAATAGTGGTGATTTTTTATGAAGGTAAAATTATTTGATGAATCTCATGAATTAGATTTAGAAAAAAGTATTAATAAATTTTTAAGTGAAAAACATACAGAGGTTATAGATATTAAATATCAAGTTGCAATAGAAACATTTGGTGAAGAGCAAATATATTGTTTTTCTGCTATGATAATTTATAGGTAATTTGTTGAATAAATTACATTATTTTTATTCAGTATAATCATAGAATAATAATGGAGGGATGACATGTATAACAATTTTACTGAAGAAGCAAGAAAAATACTTATGAGTGCAAAAGAGGAAATGAAAAAATTAAAACATCCTTATGTAGGGAGTGAGCATTTGCTTTTAGCAATACTGAATGATAAGAATGATATAAGTGAGAAATTAAAAGATTATAATTTAACTTATAGCAAGTTTAAAAAGGAAATAGTATCTATCGTTGGGATTGGTAGTAAAGATGTAGATTGTTATCTTTACACACCACTTTTAAAAAGGGTAATGGAAAATGCGATTTACGATAGTAAAGAAAATAATAATGGTAATGTTACTATAGCGCACCTTTTTTCATCCCTTTTAGAAGAGGGAGAAGGCGTTGCTATTAGAATATTAATAGGTATGGATATAGATTTGGATGAGTTATATCATGATTTTTCATATAAAATTCAAAATAAAAAAACGAAAAACAAGAAATTGTTAATCGATGAACTTGGTGTAGATTTAACTAAAAAAGCTAAAAATGGAATGCTTGATCCTGTGATAGGTAGAGATGATGAAATAAAAAGAGTAATAGAAATTCTTTGCAGAAGAAAGAAAAACAATCCCATTTTAATAGGAAATGCAGGAGTTGGTAAAACAGCTATTGTAGAAGAGTTAAGTAGGTTAATATCAACATCAAATGTTCCTAATTGTTTAAAAAATAAAAGAATAATAAGTTTGGATATGGCAACGGCTGTTGCTGGAACTAAATATAGAGGCGAATTCGAAGAAAGAATAAATAAAATTTTAAAAGAGCTTGAAGAAAATGATGATATAATTATATTTATAGATGAAATTCACACTTTGGTAGGGGCAGGAGGTGCTGAAGGAGCTATTGATGCTTCTAATATTTTTAAACCTGCTTTAGCGCGTAATAAAGTAAGAGTAATAGGAGCAACGACAACACTTGAATATAAAAAATTTATATTGGAAGATAAAGCGCTTGATCGTAGATTTCAAAAGGTAGATATAAAAGAGCCAGATAAAAAAACTCTTAAAAATATTTTATATAATTTAAGAGATACATATTCAAATTTCCATAAAGCTATCATAAGTGATGAGATAATAGATTTTATAATTGAGTTGTCAGCTAAGTACATAAAAAATAGACAAGAGCCTGATAAATCTATAGATATTTTAGATGAAGTATGCGCACATGTATCTTTAAAAGAAAATCCTAAAATAAAAAAGTACAATGAATTAACTCAAAAAGTAAATAAAATATTAAGTACTAAAAAAGAATATTTATTAAAAAGTGATTATGTAAATGCATCAAAATGTAAAGAAGAAGAAAATAAATTGATGAGTAAAATAAATAAGTTAGAGCTTGATTTAACTTTAAATAAAAGTAATATTGTAACAAAAGAGGATGTAATTAATGTAGTAAGTAGAAAAAGTAATATTCCTATATATGAGCTAAAGGAATTTAACGCTAAAGAAATAAACAAATTTGAATTAGAACTTAAAGGAAATATAATAGGACATAATAAAAATATCGATGAACTTCTAAAACTTTATAAAAAAATAAAGCTAGGATTTAAAGATGATAATATGTGCTACTCAATGTTATTTTTAGGTCCAAGTGGAGTTGGTAAAACTAAATTAGCAACACTTTTTGCAAAAAAGATTACCAACAATACTTTAAAAATAGATATGAGTGAGTTTAGTGAACCACATTCTATTAGTAAACTAATAGGGTCACCTGCTGGTTATGTAGGATATGATGATAATAAAAATATATTTGAATCAATAAAAGATAATCCATTTTCAGTTATAATATTAGATGAAATAGAAAAAGCTCATCCTAATGTAATTAATTTATTATATCAAATACTAGATGATGGTAAACTAAAGGATTCTAAAGGTGATGATATATATTTTAACAATTCTATAATAATTATGACATCCAATGTTGGATATACATCATCTAAAATCGGATTTAATTCATCTAAAAGCAATAGTGAATTAAAAGAAACGTTCAGTATACCATTTATAAATAGAATAGATAGTATATTTAATTTTGATTATCTAAATTATAATGATATAAAATTAATTGTAAAGGATAAATTGAAAAATATAAGGGATAAATACAAAAGTAAAAATATAAAGGTAAAAATCAGCAACACAGTTGTAGATAATATCATTGAACTTTCTAATTATAAAGATTTTGGTGCACGTAAAATAGATAAAATAATAAAGAATAAGATAGAATCACAAATTATAAATGATATTTTAGAAGATAAACAAAATATAGTTATTAAAGAACTTAATTTTGATAAAGTAATCAATTAAATTAATGCCTTTTAATTGTTTAGCATTTATAAATATATAATAGTTATAAATATCAATTTAAAGAAAAGTGTAAAAAATACTTTTCTTTTTTTCAAAATATGCTATAATAAATATTAAGGTGATGGTATGAACTTAGAGACTATTAAATCTAGTTTAATAAGTAATCCTAATTTAAACGATGATATTAGGAAAAAATTTTTTGAATTAGTTCAAATATTTAATGAAAAATTACCTCAAATTAATTTAACAAATTTAAATAATAAATTAAAAAATGTAAAAATAACTAGAATTAGTAAATTTGAAAAAAGAGGTGTTTATTACTATGATCCATTTAGAAATGTAATAGCTTTTTCTGATGAAATAGAGGGAAATTATGATATTGATAATTTATTTATGAAATCAATTATAGAAATGTCTAGAAATGGGTTATTGACAGGTGAAAGATTCAAGGCTTTAGATGTTTCCTTAACAGAAATGCTTGCTAATTCTTTAGTTGGAAATGATGGAGAGTCAGATTTAGAGGAAGAAATTGTTATTGCAAATCTTTTAAGTCATATAGTAGGTAAAGATATTTTGTTTGATTCATATTTTTTAAATAATGGTGAATTAGTAGTAAAATCTTTACAAGAAGCTGAAGTAGGATTTAACGATAATATGGTAAGTAAGTCATTTAATAGACCAAGTGATGAATTTTTAAATTCGTATAATAGACTTTATCAAGCTAAGCTTACTAGAGTTTTAGATTCAAATGAGTTTTCAAATTTGATAATTTTATGTGGAGATTTGTATGCAAATAAAATAAGACAGGGAAAAGTTAGCGAAGAACAAACAGATGATTTTATCGCACAGTTACCTTCACCTGATTACTTTACTTATCCTCACTCTAATATATCAAGAGCAAAAAATACAGTTGTAGAAGGAGTAGATATGGCGCTTGCTGCTGTTTCAAAAAGGTATTCTATTCCTAGTCAAAGTTATATAAGATAAGTTATGTTATTCATAACTTTTTTAAGTTTTTATTGACTTAATTGTTTATATATAATAAAATTGTGTTGTAGGGAAGAAGGTATAGTCTTTATTGGAGGTTTAAGTGAATAAAAAAATAGAGCATATTAAATTTAATTTGACTAAAAAGATGTCTTTGGAACTTATTAAATTTAACGAAATTAAAAAGGAATTAAATAAGTTAAAAAAACTTTACAATTTAGATAAAAGCGAAGATACTCTATTAGAAATTAAGAAAAAAGAAGAAAAACTTAAATTATCAAAAGAAAGATTTATAATGGAATTTAGATTAAATAATAAAGAAGAAATAGATTTATATTTAAGACTTAAAAATAATATTGATAGTAAATGAAAATTTTAATTCATATCTCGAATTAAAATTTTTTTTGTTATAAAAAGGATTTTTAAATTTTATACATAATAATAAATATAGAGATAAAAAATTCTAGTTTTGTCGAATCTGTATAAATAGAAAAAAAATTGTGCTAAATTAAATAGGAAGGTGAGTATATGTTAAATGTAGGAACTGAATTTAGAAAGGGAATACTATTTGTAAGATTAAAAGGGCATCTAAATAAAGATACTATATATAAATTGAATAAAAAAGTAACTAATTTAGTGAAGAAAAACGGTATTAGAAATATAGTATTTAATTTTACAAATTTAAAATCAATAGATATAAAAGGAATAAATACAATATTTTATAACTATGAACTATGCAAAAATAATGATGGTAAAAGTCTTATGTGTGGTAATAATGATTTTATAAGGAGAAAATTAAAAAAGAGTAGACTTGTTAATTATGTATATGAAACAACTGATGAACTTAATGCGATAAGAATATTAAATTTAAGGTGATAAAATGGAAGAAATTATATTAGAAAATCAAAATCTCATATATTATATTGCTAATTACTTTAAAAATTATCCATATAAAGAAGATTTGTATCAAGCTGGAAGACTTGGAATGATTATGGCATATGAAAAATATAATCCTAATATGAATTGTAAATTTACAACATATGCGTTTTCTTATATATTAGGAGAAATGAGAAAATTAGTTAGAACAGATAAGGGAATAAAAGTAAGTAGAGAGATATCGAAATTAAATTTAAAAATAGAAAAAGCTTATGCACTACTTTCTCAAAAACTTATGAGGGAACCTAGTATAAATGATATAGCTAATTTTCTTGAAATTCCAATAGAAATTGTATCTGATGCAATATTAAGTTTAAATAGAATAGGCAGTATTGATGAACCAGTAAATGAAGAAGGAAGAGAATTTACTTTCCAAGATATTATTGGTAAATGTGATAATGTTGATGATTTGATTTTACTTAAAGATTGCTTGAATAACTTAAATAACGAAGAAAAAGAAATTATAGTGAATAGATATATGAATGATTATACTCAAAGTGAAACATCTAAAGTACTTGGAATAAGTCAAGTACAAGTTTCAAGGAAGGAACAAAAAGTATTAGAAAAGTTAAGAAATAAAATGGTTGCCTAAAAATTAATTATATACTTGCCTTTGTTTTTATAAAAAAATTTAATATTTTTCTTGCACCATATAATTAAATATGATATAATCTATATGTGCTGTGGAGTAGTACTCAAGAGGCCGAAGAGGCGCCCCTGCTAAGGGTGTAGGACGGGTAACTGTCGCGAGAGTTCGAATCTCTCCTGCTCCGCCATTTTAAAAGTAGAAGTCTTGATTTCCTTTAATGAAATTTAAGGCTTTTTTTATACGATTTTATGGCAACCAATAAAAAACTCTTTTTTCTTAATTTTATGGAATTATCACAAAGTTATAAAAATCATCATACTTTTTGGCAACTTTTTTTAAGGCTTATTACTAGTAAAATAAAGGGTATAAGATTAGAGTATTAAAAAAGTGGCAATAAATATTAAAAATATAGAAAAAATGAGTAAATATGAGTTCAAGAGATATTGATGAAAGACTAGAGCTTATTAAAGATTTAGAGTTTATAATTGAAGAAGAAATGAAAGAAACCATATTTGAGATGTTAGCAATACAACAAATGATAGGAAATGAAGAACTAAGTAAGAGAGAAATAAAAATGCTAGAAAAACATAAGTTAGAGTTAATAGATAAATTTTGTATAAAAAAGCATATAGCAATTGCTATACACTTATATCATCTATTATGTTTATTTGAAGAGTTATCTTGCCTTAATGCTTGTTCTAATAACATTTTATAATTACTACTATTGAATAATTGGGGTTGTGGTAATTGCCCAAATTTACTTTGGTAATACTGCATTACTTTATTAAATGTTCCGTTAGCAATATCAGTTGTATATTGTTGTGAGAAAGTAGTTAGTTGTCTTTGTTTATACTCACACATTAAATCAGTTCTATCATAAGAGGCAAAAATATTAAATTGCTCCCACGAATAGGCCATACCATTTGGATCATACAAAGGACAATAATTTGGATTTGTAATACCTAGATTAATATGTTTGTTATATACACCTTGAATTAAATGTGGAGTTAAAACACTATTGCCATTACCAGTATTTTTCCATAAAGGCATAGGTATATCAATACTACCATCTTTATGAGCCTTACAAGACAAATATTCCTTTGGTATTTTAATTAGAAATACTGAATTAAAATCTTCTAGTTGTGAATAAGACTGCATTATATCTTCTAAGCCTCGTGTTTGTATTTCTTCTTTACTAATTGGTGCTAGTGTCGAGTGTAAGCGAAGTGCTGTATCTCCTTCTAAAATTAGACCATTGTTGAAAATATCTTCTAATGTTTCTGGGCTTTGATTTGCCGTTCCATGAAGATAATACACATATTCAACCTTATTTGCTTTAATACCTGGTTTGTTTTGAAAATCTTTTGAAAGTTGAGGGTTAGTTTTTGAAAGTGCCTTAACAAGTGATTTAGTAAAATTTATAATTTGTTCTTTTTTCATTACCTATACCTCTAAATTAAATTCTTGTTTCATCATTTCAAATATTTTTAATCTTTCTTCTTGAGTGAAGATGTCTTTTTGCCTTTCTTCCGTATTTGCCCATTTCCAAAAATTAAAGCCAAAATGCACGTCTTCATAATTTTTACCTAAAATATTAACCTTTTTCTTATATCTAGGGAAAAAATGAAAATGGACAAAAGGTGTTTCTTCATCTCTGTAAGCATTATTCATAAGACAAGTAAAATTAAACATAGTTGTATCAAATATTTTTTTACAAACTCTTTCTAATTCTTTTTCGATTGCTCCTAATTCAACCCATTCTTCACTTGTTAGATCACTTAAAGACTTTTTTGAACTATATATACCACATTGACCTACAAACTCTTGACAATTTTCATAGAATTCTATTGTCCAATTATTACTTTCGTATAACTTCATAACATCATCTCCATTATAATTATACTATATTTTGACTATTTTTCAGTGGTTTTAACAAAAAAATGTAAATTGATGATATAATACTTTGTGAAAAGTTTATAAATAAAGGCAAAACAAAGGGGTTATGATATAAAAAATGGTGGTAAAATTTAGTTAGGGTTACTGTAGGATGGTAACTGTCGCGAGAGTTTAAATCTCTCCTGCTACGCTATATATGAATATTAAACTAAGATTATATAAAAATCTTAGCTTTTTTTCTAAAATTTTTACATAATTATGGTATAATAAGTAAAGGTGATAGTATGGATAACATAAAGGAAAGAATTGATGAATTAATTAAAATATTAAATAAGGCAAGCTATGAATATCATACTCTTGATAATCCTACTATAACTGATCAAGAATACGATAGTTATATGGATGAGTTAGTAAGACTTGAAACTTTATATCCTAATTTAGTTAGGGAAGATTCACCAACTTTAAAAATAGGTGGTGAGGTTATAAGTGATTTTAAAAAGGTAACTCATGAAATACCTATGATGAGTTTGGGAGATATATTTAATGAAGATGAAATAATTGCTTTTGATGAAAGAGTAAGAAAAAGCGTTGGAGATGTAGAATATGTTTTAGAACTTAAAATTGATGGATTAAGTGTGTCATTGTTATATGAAAATGGTAAACTTAAAAGAGGTGCAACGAGAGGTGACGGAACAGTTGGTGAAGATATAACTCATAATGTAAAAACAATAAAAAATATACCTAAATCTTTACCACAAGATATAGATATTGAAGTTCGTGGTGAAATATATATGCCAAAAGCTTCATTTGTAGAAATAAATGAAAAAAGAAGAGAAAAAGGTGAAAAATTATTCGCAAATCCTAGAAATGCTGCTGCTGGTTCGGTTAGACAACTTGATAGTAGCATAACTAAAGAAAGAAATTTAGCTACATTTATGTATCATATACCAAAACCAGATAAGTACAATATTAAAACTCAAGATGAAGCATTAGAATTTATGAAAACTTTAAACTTTACTGTAAATCCAAATATAACTAAAGTTGACAATATAGATGATTTACTTAAATATATAAGATATTGGACAAAAAATAGAGAAACTCTTCCTTATGAAATAGATGGTATTGTAATTAAAGTAAATAGTTTTGAATCCCAAAAAAAGCTTGGAGTTACAGCTAAAGTTCCAAAATGGGCTATAGCGTATAAATTTCCAGCTTTAGAAGTGTTAACGCAGTTAAAAGATATAGAATTTTGCGTAGGAAGAACAGGTAAAATAACTCCACGTGCTATACTTAATCCTGTAAGACTTGCTGGAAGTGTTGTCTCAAGTGCAACATTAAATAATCAAGATTATATAAAAGAAAAAAATATAATGATAAAAGATATTGTTTCCATACGTAAAGCAGGGGATGTTATTCCTGAGGTAGTAGAAGTTAAATTTGAAAGAAGAGATGGTAGTGAGATACCATTTAAAATGATTGAGAACTGTCCAATATGTGGAACAAAGCTTATAAAAAAAGAAGGAGAAGTTGCATATTTTTGCCCAAATATTAATTGTGATGCAAGAAACATAGAACAACTTATACATTTTGCAAGTAGAGATGCTATGAATATAGAAGGTTTTGGGGAAAGAATTGTTGAAGATTTTTATAATATGGGATATTTAAGAAATATTTCAGATTATTATAATTTATATAAAGAAAAAGAATCACTAATGGAACTTGAAGGTTTTGGAGAAAAAAGTATTAATAATTTAATTGAAAATATAGAAAATAGTAAAAATAATTCTCTTGAAAGATTAATATTTGGTCTTGGAATAAAACATGTTGGTAAAAAAACAGCCAAGATATTAAGCGAGTATTATACTACTCTTGATAATATAATTAATAGTTCTAAAGAAGAACTTTCGAATATTCGTGATATTGGAGACATTATTGCAGAAAGTATATATAACTATTTTCATGAAGATAAAAATATAAAATTAATAAATGATTTGAAAGATTTAAATTTAAATATGACTTATATAGGAAAAGAAAAACATATAAATGAATCATTTATTGATAAGACATTTGTACTTACTGGAACACTTAATAGTATGACTCGTGATGAAGCTAAGGAATTAATAGAATCTTTAGGAGGGAAAAATACAAATTCAGTAAGTAAAAACACTGATGTTGTAATAGTAGGAGAAAATCCTGGAAGTAAGTATAATACTGCTATGGACCTTAAAATTACAATATGGAATGAAGATGAATTTATTGAATATTCAAGGAGGTAAAAATGGAAGCATGGGAAAATTTTAAGGGGAGTAAATGGCAAAAAAATATAGATGTTAATGATTTTATTTTAAGTAATATAGAAGAATATTTAGGAGATGAAAAATTTCTTAAAGGAATATCTAAAAAAACATACAAAGTATGGAATAAATGTAAAAAATTATTAAGTAAGGAAGCTATTAGTGGAGTACTTGATGTTGAAACATTTATAATGAGTGGTATTGATAATTTTGAAGTAGGCTATATAGATAAATCAAATGAAGTAATAGTAGGTCTTCAAACTGATGAACCATTAAAAAGAATAGTAAATCCTTACGGTGGACTAAGAATGGTGAAACAAGCATTAGATGCTTATGGTTACCATTTGGATAAAGAGTTAGAAACTAGATTTAGAGAATTTAGAAAAACTCATAATGATGGTGTATTTGATGCGTATACTCCTGAGATAAAATTAGCTCGTCATAATCATTTAATAACAGGTTTACCTGATGCTTATGGAAGAGGTAGAATAATAGGAGACTATAGGCGTTTGGCTTTATATGGAGCTGATTATTTAATCGAGCAAAAAAAACTAGATTTAAGTAAAATTACGAATATAAATGAGGAAACTATCAGACTAAGAGAAGAGATATCTGAGCAGATAAAAGCATTAGAATTAATTAAAAAGATGGCATCTAGATATGGTGTAGATGTATCAAAAAGTGCAGTTAATGCACGTGAAGCAATACAATTTACATATTTTGCATATTTAGCTGCAATAAAACAAAATAATGGTGCAGCAACAAGTATTGGTAGAAATACAGCATTCTTTGATATATATATTGAAAGAGATATCAAAAGAGGTATTTTAACAGAGGAAGAGGCACAGGAATTAATCGATCAATTTGTAATTAAATTAAGATTGGTAAGACATTTAAGAACGCCAGAATATAATGAATTATTTGCAGGGGATCCTACTTGGGTCACTGAATCAATTGGAGGAATGATCGATGATACACATTCTTGCGTAACTAAAACATCTTTTCGTATTTTAAATTCATTAAATAATATGGGTCCTGCTGAAGAGCCAAACTTAACTATTTTATGGAGTAAAAATTTACCTGAAAATTTCAAAAAATTTGCTTCTTCAATGTCGATAAAAACACACGCACTACAATTTGAAAATGATGACTTAATGCGCCCAATATATGGAAATGATTATGCGATTAGTTGTTGCGTTTCTGCACTTGCCTTAGGACATCAAACACAATTTTTTGGAGCTAGAATAAATTATCCTAAAGTACTTTTATATGCTTTAAATGGTGGTAGAGATGAAATTACTGGAGACGTTGTAATAGATGGAATTGATGAAATAGAAGGAGAATATTTAAATATCGATGATGTTTTAAAACAGTTTGATAAAGTATTAAGAAAAACTGTAAAAATATATGTTGATGCTTTGAATATAATTCATTATATGCATGATAAATATGCATATGAAAGCAGTCAGATGGCGTTTTTAGATACAAATCCAGAGTATTTAATGGCTTTTGGATTGGCAGGCTTTTCAACAATAGTCGATTCTTTTTCAGCAATCCAATATGGAAGAGTTAGAGTTAAAAGAGATGAAAGAGGGATAACACAATCTTTTGATGCTGAACTTGATTTTCCAAAATATGGAAATAATAACGATAATGTAGATTTGATAGCTGTTAATTTGGCGAAAAGAGTATATAGAGAATTAAAAAAATATAATTTATATAAAAATGCAATTCCAACACTTTCAATACTTACAATTACATCTAATGTAGTGTATGGTAAACATACGGGAGAAACTCCTGATGGAAGAAAAGCAAAAATGCCATTTGCACCAGGTGCTAATCCATCACATGGTGCTGATAAAATGGGAGCGCTTGCGTCACTTTCATCAGTTGCAAAGATTCCTTATAAGGATTGTTGTCTTGATGGTGTATCAAATACATTCTCAATTTCACCTGAGGCACTTGGTAGTGAAGATGTAAGGGCTACAAATCTAGTAAATTTGCTTGATGGATATTTTAAAAGTGGTGGACATCATTTGAATGTAAATGTTTTAAATAAAAGTTTACTTATTGATGCTATGAATAATCCTAGCAAATATCCAAATTTAACTATAAGAGTTTCTGGTTATGCAGTTAATTTTAATAGCTTAACTCGTGAACAAAAGGAAGAAATATTAGCAAGGACATATCATGAAAGAATATAAATTTGGGTATATACATTCTATAGAAACTATGGGATTAGTTGATGGTCCAGGTATAAGAATAGTAGTTTTTATGCAAGGATGTATGCTTAGATGTTTATTTTGCCATAATCCAGATACTTGGGAAAAAAAATCAAATAATTATATGTCATCGAAGCAGATAGTCGATGAGATAAGAAAATATAGACCATATATAGAAAGTGGTGGGGGAGTAACATTTTCTGGTGGAGAACCTCTTATGCAGTCCGAATTTTTACTTGATATGTTAAAATTATGCAAAAAAAGTGGTATACATACTTGTTTGGATACATCTGGAACAGCGTATAATAAAAGATATTTAAAAGAAATACTTAAATATACAGATTTAGTTATTTTAGATATAAAAGCTATAACAGAAAAAAAATATAAAAAAATGACAGGAAAAAGTATGGATATGTTTAACTATTTCCTAAACGAATTAAACAAAAGTAATAATAAAGTTTGGATAAGACAAGTAATTATACCTGGTATTAATGATAATTATGAATATATAAATAAATTGAAAGAATATTTAAAACAATTTAAAAATATTGAAAAAGTTGAATTATTACCATATCATAAAATGGGCATAGAAAAATATAGAAAATTAAATATTAAGTATAGACTAAATGCAGAAGAAGCAAATGTTGATGAAGTTAAAAAATTAGAAAAATTATTTAGTGATAATTTTCAAATATAATCGAATTTATTTTAAATAGAAGGGAATGAGAGTTTATGAAAAAAATAATCACATCGGTTTCTTTACTTTTGGCTTTTTTTCTTATTTCTGGATGTGGTGGTACTAAGGTTAATAAAACTTGTAGTTTAACATCTACGGATCTTGAAAAAGGATATAAACTTGATACAACATATGAAATATTTGGGAATGATGATGTTGTAGATAAAGTAATTTTGACAGAGGTTATCACATCTGATGATGATCAAGTTTTATCTTACTTTGAAGAAACATTAAATAAGACATACGATGATGCTAATGAAAATTATGGCGGATACAAAAATAGTATAACAAATGATAATAATAAATTAGTATCAAAAACTGAAATCGATTATAATAAAATAGATATTGATAAATATTTAGATGATCATATTGATATTAAAGATTGTGTCAATTCTGATAATAAGATTTCAATAGCAGGATTATTAACTGTTTATAATTCATTAGGTGCAACTTGTAAGTAGCCTAATGTTTTTTTATAAAAAAAAAGAAGCAATTGCTTCTAATCACTAATTTCAATATATTTTTTAGCTGTTTCATCTAATGATTTTTCTTTAGGGAAAGTAATATTTAATATACCATCTTTAAATGATGCTTTAATATCTTCTTCACTTATATTACCTACATAAAATGTACGTGAACATTTTCCATAGAATCTTTCTTTATGTATGTAATTTTCTTTTTCATTGGAATCATCTTCAGAACTACTTAAAGTTGCGCTAATAGTTAAATAGTCATCTTTAAGTTCAAGTTTTATATCTTCTTTTTTATATCCAGGAAGATCTATTTTCAATATGTAATTATTTCCTTTCTCTATAATGTCTGTTTTCATGATACTACTTTCTCTTTTTGTAAAAAATGAATCATTAAACACATCATCTAGAACATCAAATTTTGTTAATTTTGGAAACATAATATATCCCTCCTTAAACTTGTGTATCCGTGTAAAAACGTTTCCAATCATTTTTACATTTTCATTATAGCACGTAATTTTAGCACTGTCAATAGTTGAGTGCTAAAATTCACAAAACTTACACATTACTATTATGTGATAAAATATAAAAAAAATTAGTTAATAACTAACTTTTTTACTTTCTTTTTATCTTTAAAAGCTTCATCCCATATATCTTCATTTCCAAATGGAATTTCTTCTGCTTCAAAATATTCAATATTACCTAATTTATCTGAATATATATCTAGAAAATATGCACCCATTATGTTTGATAAACCTTTTTTTTGCTGAAACTGTGTTTTATCACATAATGCTCCAACTTCAATACAATGAACATTTCTATATATGAAGTAATAACTTTTATGATAATGACCAATAAGTAATACTTTAGGTTTATATCCAGATTCTAATATTTCTATTCTTTTTTGAGGCTTGTATGATAAACTTTGCGCACTTCCATCTCCAGGGTGATCTAACACTAATTTAATTCCATTAATGTTTATTTTTCCATGATCCTGTCCCAAATAAATCATATCAGGTCTACATTGGGATACCCATTTTGATACAGTTGACTGACCATTTTTGTAGTGTGATTCATCGTGACTACCTAATATGTATTTAGTAGTTATACCTTTTACTTTTGGATACATATCAACAACATATCCAACTTGTTCATCAAAACCGTGCAAAAATTGTTGTCTTGGCTGTTCCGGTCTATTTGTATAGTTTCCATCAACTAAATCACCACAGTGTAAAACTGTATCAATTCCTCTTTTATATGCTTCCAAATATACTAAATTTAATAAATGAAGTTGTTGATGTATATTTCCAAAATGAGTATCTGATACAACTGCTAATTGTGTATGAATTAATTCATCTGGTAGTCTTTTATTTATATTTGAATTTATTTTTTTAGGTGAACTTTTTTTAAATACAACGGTATCATCAACTCGCATTAAACTTACATCTTTACCATAAATACTTAAGAGCTCTAAAATACCCATTAGTTCATTATAATTAATGTTAAATTTTTGCATAAATGTTTCAATTGACATATTATTTTTTATATATTTGTATATTTTATTAGCAAATTCAATATCTATTTTTTCATTCATAAAATCAATCCTTTTTAATCCTTAATACTTTACTTTTATTATAATCTTGTTTATTTGAAACATAATAAACTGAATTTAATGCTTTAATGAGACTTACTTTACCTTTTAAATTAAATTTAAGTGTGATATACCAAGCAGCAATAGTGTTAGAATATCTTTTATCACTCATTTCTTTAGTTGTTGCGCATACACTAGGTATCGATAAGCAAAAAATATTTCTATATACAAATTTTTCCATTTGTAAAAGCCCACCATAAAGTAATATATCTGGTTTATCTTCACTTCTAATTGAATCTATTTGTTGTTGTGTTCTATATGATACTGTATAAGTTTTAGAAAGTTTTGAACTAATAATTAGAATTTTAGCATTATTAATATTAATAGTGCAAGAATTATTTCCAAGATATATCATATCACTTCTTAATGCATTAATTCTTTTTCCAATATTAATTTTGTTACTTATCAAGTGTTTCTCATCTTTATTTCCAGTTATAAAATATGTATTAATCGAATCAACTTTGGGATAGTTATTAACAATATAATTGATTTGATCTTGTGTGTTGTTTATGAATGTAGTATCTGCATAAATATTTGAAATAGGGTATATTCCTTCAGATATATTCCCACAATGTAATACGTTTGGATATCCTAATTTATATGCTTTTAAATAAATATCATTTAATATTGATAATTGTTGATCTTTTGAACCAAATCTAGTATCCGAAATTGCAACAAATTTAAAATCTTCATTATTTGTATTGAGAGTCAGATCATCTTTTATTCCAACTTCACCTTGATTGATAATATAAATATCATCATCGAACTTTTTAGATATTATATTTAATCCTTCATTTTTTAATTCTCTAGTTAAGGCTAATATTTCATATTCATTTAATTTTAAACTTTTGCACAGTTTTGATAAGCTAATTCCCTTTGTAGATAACGTTTTTAATTTTTCAAGCAACTCTTTTTCCATAAACACCTCCAAAAAAAAGGACATACTATCCCAAGTATGTCCTAAAAGAATAATTCAAGCAAACAACTAACATCATACAACCACACTCTATCCTAATTTGATTATATCATATTAAAAATATTAATTCAATATACAATTTGTGAAAGAGAATAAATTAATATTCTTTTTTTTTAATAAATTCATAATCTTTATTAGAGAGGTGTTTATGAAGAAGATTTTATTGTTTTTAATTTGTTTATCGTTATTTACTCCTTTAGTGAGTGCTTTAGAAAATGAAAATTCAATACTTGCTAAAAATGCTAAAAGTGCGATTTTGCTAGAAGAAAGTACGGGTGAAATACTTTATGAATTTAATTCTCACGAAAAATTAGAACCAGCAAGTATGACTAAAATGATGAGTTTACTGTTGATTATGGAAGCTATTGAAAAAAAGGTAATAACTTTAGATCAAATGATAACTGTATCTAGTAATGCATCTAGTATGGGAGGATCGCAAATACTTCTTGAAACTGGAGAAAAAATGAGTGTTGATGATCTTCTTAAAGGAATAACAATAGCAAGTGGAAATGATGCTGTTGTTGCTCTTGCTGAAACTATTGCTGGTACAGAAGAAAATTTTGTCAAAATGATGAATGATAAATTAAAAGAATTAGGACTTAATGACTCTAATTTCAAAAATTGTCATGGACTTGATGAAGAAGGTCATTATTCAAGTGCATATGATATGGCATATATCGCACGTGAACTTGTTCGCCATGAAAAAATATTAGAATATTCTAAGATATATGAAACATATTTAAGAGAAGGAACCAGTAAAAAAATATGGTTAGTAAATACAAATAAGTTAGTTAGATTTAAAGAAGGTGTTGATGGCCTTAAAACAGGATATACTGCTAATGCTGGATATTGCCTTACAGCTACTATGAAGAAAGATGGTATGAGAGTAATCGCAACTGTAATGGGTGAGCCAGATAGTTCAACAAGAAATAATGAAGTATCATCAATGCTTGATTATGGATTTGCAACTGTAGGATTAACTAAAGTGTTATCTAAAAATAGTGTTGTAAAAAAAATAGAATTATCTAAATCAAAAATAGATGAAATAGAAATTGTACCATCTAAGGATGTAAATATCTTGTATAAAAAGAAAGATGGCGAGATAACACCAACATATGAGATTAAAATGGAAGATTTAAAAGTGCCTTTAAAAGTTGGCGATATAGTTGGTAAATTGTATGTACTAAATAATGATGAAGTTATTAATGAAGTAGATTTAACTGTAAAAAAAGACGTTGATAAATGTAATTTATTTGAACTTTATTTTAAATATTTAAAAAATATTATTGGTGGTAATATAATTTTCTAAGAGTTTATAACTCTTTTTTTGTAAAGAATAATTTACATTATAATTAACTTTATTATTTCGCCAATTGACTAATTCATATATATATGCTATATTTTAATGGTAAGAATAAGGAGGATACTTATGAAATGTGTTCAAATAAATGGTGAAAAAAAATTTAAGATAGGTGAAATAGATGAACCTATCATCGATTCAAAAAAAGTTATTATAGATGTTAAGAAAGCTGGAATATGTGGATCTGATATTCATTATTGGGTACAAGGTGAACCAAAAGGTCTTGTTATGGGTCATGAATTTAGTGGAGTAGTAACAGATCCTGGATTACGTAAAGATTTAAAAATTGGCGATAGAGTAACTGCTCTTCCAATTTCTCCTTGTTTAAAGTGCCATGCTTGCCTTAGTGGAAATCCACAGTACTGTATACATACTTGGGATAATGCATCAGGACTATCACTTGATAATCCAGGTGCTTTAGCGCCTAAAATGGCTATTAGACCAGATATGGTAATAAAAATTCCAGACAGTGTTACAGATGATGAAGCAGCTATGACTGAACCTTTGGCTGTTGGTCTTCATGCAATTCATCTTGCTGATATAAAAGTAGGTGAAAAAGTTCTTGTAATAGGTGGAGGAATAATAGGACTTGTATCTTGTATGCTTGCTAAAATGGGTGGTGCAAGTTATGTCGCTGTATCTGAGACAAATAAAAATAGAGGTAAAAAAGCGTTAAGCTTAGGAGTTGCAGATGAATTTTTTGATGCATTAGATCCAAATTTTATAGAAAATGTTATGGATAGAACTCATAGAGGATTTGATAAGGTCATAGAATGTTGTGGAAATAGTAATGCCGTTACAAGTGCGATTTCATCTGTTAAAACAGGAGGTACTGTTATACTTGTTGGTGTTTCACTTGATGCTATTACTATTCCAAGCGTAGTTGCTGTTATGCATGAACTTACTTTAAAAGGTGCTATAGCTTATACAAAGGAAGAATTTAAAACTTGTTTAGAGCTTATGTATAATAAAAAAATTGACATGACAAAGTTTGTAGATAAAGTTATAAGTTTAGACGAGGTACAAGATGCATATAAAGAACTTACTTCAGGAGAAAGTTCAGCTATAAAAATTTTAGTTGATCCAAATAAATAAAAAAGGTTTATTATATAAGATATTATTTACAGTTTGCTTTTATGAAAGAGATTTTAATTGTTATCTCTTTTTTTCTTATTTTCTATTTTAAAAAAAACAAAATAATGTTATAATTATTGTGGTGATAGTATGGACATAAGCGAACTTTTAAACATATATAATAATTTTAATAACAAGGTAAATGATTTATGGAGGGCTCTTTGACTTAGAAAGCAAGGATAAAAAAATTGAAGAATTAGAGAAAAAAATAAATCAGCCTGATTTTTATAATGATAAACAATCAAGTGAAAAAGTATTTGCAGAATTGAATTTAATAAAATCTATAAAATCTGAAATAAGTTTATTGAAAAACGATATTGAATCTAGTTTAGAAATATTAACTTTGATGAAGTCGGATATAGAGGATGATATAAAAAAAGAAATAGAGGAAAATGTAGATTCTATAAACAATCAATTAAAAGAATTAGAATTAAGTTTATTACTTAACGATAAACATGATAAGTTGGATTGTATTATAGATATTCATCCAGGCGCTGGTGGATTAGAATCATGTGATTGGGCATCGATGCTTTATAGAATGTATACTAGATGGTGTGAAAAGAATAATAAAAAAGTGGAACTTCTAGATTATCAAGCTGAAGAAGAAGCTGGAATTAAAAGCGTATCTTTTATCGTTCATGGATTAAATAGTTATGGATATTTAAAAAATGAAAAGGGAGTTCACAGGTTAATTAGAATAAGCCCATTTGATTCAAATAAAAGGAGACATACATCTTTTGCATCTGTTGATGTAACACCTATATTTGATAATAATGATATAGATATTGAAATAAAAGATAGTGATATAAGAGTAGATACATACTGTGCATCTGGTCATGGAGGACAGGGAGTAAATACAACACCATCCGCTGTTAGAATAACACATTTAGAAACTAAAATTGTAGTAACCTGTCAAAATGAGCGAAGTCAAATAAGAAATAAAGAGACGTGTATGACCGTTTTAAAAAATAAATTATATAAATTAGAAGAAGAAAAAAGAAAAAAGGAACTAAAAGATTTAAAAGGTGAAAATTCTCTTATCAATTTTGGATCTCAGATAAGAACTTATACTATGTGCCCTTATACATTAGTTAAAGACCATAGAACCAATACAGAAGTTACTAATGTTGATAAAGTTTTAGATGGTGATATTGACACATTTATTTACGATAATTTAAAGTTGGGAGTAAAATTATGATATTTAAAAGATTTAAAAAGCAAGAAAATATATTAGAAAAAATAGACAAAAAGGGTAAAGTTAGAGCTTATATTTATTTAGGTATAGGTTGTTTTCTTACTGCATTTGCATTTAATGTTTTCTTTTCTCCAAATAATGTAGTTACTGGTGGTGTATCAGGTTTATCTATAGTAATAAAAAATGTGTTTAATATTTCTCAAACAAGTTTTATATTAGTTACATATATTGTGTTACTTATCTTAAGCTATTTTCTTTTAGGACCTGAAATATCTAAAAAATCTTTAATTGGTTCTATATTATATCCAATTTTTATCTATTTAACTCAAGATTTTGGAAAATATATATATTTTAATGTAGATAATATGTTATTAATAACATTATTTGGAGCACTTATAAATGGAATTGGATCTGGGTTAACATTTAAGTATGGATTTTCAACAGGTGGTAGCGATATAATATGTCAGCTTATGTCTAAATATTTAAAAATGTCTATAGGGGATGCAATTAAAATACTTAATCTTATAATTATAATTGGTTCAGGTTTCTTTTTAAACAATGGTGTCTATGCTTGGGAAAATGTGATGTTTGGTATTATTGCTATTTATATAATAGCAATCCTAAATGATAAATTATTATTGGGAGTATCTAGTTCCAAAGCATTTTATATAATTACAGATGAAGAAACGTCGATTAAAAATTTCTTGATGAAAGAATTAGGTAGAGGTGTTACGGTACTTGAGGGACGTGGTGGATACACAGGAGATAGAAAAAAAGTAATTATGTGCGCAATACCTACAAAAGAGTATTTCCTAGCAAAGGAAGGAATACTTACGATTGATAAAGATGCGATTATACTTATAAATGATGTTTATCAATCATCAGGAATAGAATAGGAGTTAATATGGATTTAATAAGGATTAATAATGTAAAAAAAACATATAAAACTGGAACCACTGCTATTTATGATATGAGTCTAACTATAAAAAAAGGTGAATTCGTTTTCATAATAGGATCTACAGGATGTGGTAAAAGTACACTTATAAAAATGCTATATAGAGAAGAAAAACCTACTAGTGGAAAAATTTTAGTAGGTGGGCTTGATGTTGGAAAAATTAAAAATCGAAAAGTTTATAAACTAAGAAGAAAAATTGGTGTTGTTTTTCAGGATTATCAATTACTTCCAAATTCAACAGCATATGAAAATATTGCGTTTGCATTAGAAGTATTAGGACTTCCTAAAGATGAAATACATACTAAAGTTATGAAAGTTTTAGATTTGGTTGGTTTAAAAAATAAAGCTAAACAGTATCCTTCACATTTATCAGGAGGAGAACAACAAAGAGTTGCAATTGCACGTGCTATTGTAAATGGACCTAAAATACTTATATGTGATGAGCCAACAGGAAATCTAGATCCTAAGACAAGTTTAGAAATTATGGATGTGTTAAATGCTATAAATGAACTTGGAACAACGATTATTATGGTTACACATGATATTGATATAGTAAACAAACTAAAGAAAAGAGTAATTTTACTTGATTCAGGAAGGGTAGTTAAAGATTTTAAGGAAGGTGAATATAAGAGTGAAAGCATTTAGAATACTAGGAAGAAATATAAGAGATTCATTTAAAAGTGTATTTAGAAATTTTTCTTTGTCTTTAGCATCTATATCTTGTATCACCATAACGCTTGTCGTAGTTGCAGTGTCAATAGTTCTTTCACTCAATGTTAATAATTTTACAAAAATAATAGAAAAAGACGTAACTATCGTTGCATTTTTAGATTTGGATATAACTGATGATGAAATAAAAGATGTTTACGAGCAAATTATAGCTTTAGATAATATAGAAAAAGAAAATGTAGTGTTTATGGACAAAATGGATATATCTAAGGATATGATGGCTTCTTCACCTACGTTTAATAATATAATGTCAAGATGGACAAAAGAAGAAAGCCCAATTCAAAGTACATATCAAATAAAAGTTACAGATATTAATTTTATTAAAAAAACTGCTGATGAAATTAGTGATATTGATAAAATTGATGTTGTAAAATATGGTGAAGGAATGGTAGAACAATTAGTCAGTGTATTTGATGTAGTAAGAAAGGTATCTTTTGCAATTGTAATAGCTTTAATAGTTGTAACTGCATTTTTAATTGCTAATACGATAAAAATAACAATTATGTCAAGAAAAAGAGAAATATCTATTATGAGACTTGTAGGTGCAAGTAACATAAATATAAAATTACCATTTATATTTGAGGGATTAATTTTAGGTGTAATTGGATCTATTATTCCAATAATAATTACAATATATGGATATACAGCTTTGTATAATCATTTTAATGGACAGTTATTTACTCAATTTATTAAACTTATCAAACCAACTCCTTTTGCATACTATACGTCATTAGTACTTTTAGTTATAGGTATGCTTGTTGGTATGTTTGGAAGTTCAAGAGCAGTTAAAAAATATTTAAAAATTTAATATAATTTATAGGAGGTATGGTTATATGTATGATTTAATAGTTGTAGGAATGGGACCAAGCTCTGTATTTCTAGCTTATGAATTAATTAACCTAAAAAAATATAAAAATATTTTATTAATAGATCAGGGAAAAAGAGTAGAAAAAAGGGTTTGCCCAATAGAGAAAACTAAAAAGTGTATGAACTGCAAACCTTATTGTAATATAACTTGTGGTTTTTCTGGTGCTGGAGCATTTTCAGATGGTAAACTAAATTCATATCACTTATCTAATAATTTGGATGGAAGTATATATCTTGGTGGAAATGATGGATATTACTTTAAAAAAAGTATGAATAATGAACAAATTAGTGATTTATTAAAATATACGGATGATATATATTTAAAATTTGGTGCAGATCCAAAATTACATGGATTAGAGCATAAAGATGAAATTTTGGAGTTACAAAAAAAAGCTAACAAGGAAGGTTTGACATTAGTATCTTATCCTATAAGACATTTAGGTACTGAAAAAGCTCATATACTTTACGGAAAGATTGAATCTTATCTTGAAGAAAACGGTATAAATATGATGTTTGAAACAGAAGTAAAAGATTTAATTGTAGAACAAGGTAAGATTAAGGGTGTCAAGATACATAAATTAGGTACTGATGAAACTTCAGAACTTCTTTGTGATAAAGTAGTACTTGCTGTTGGAAGAAAAGGTGCATCTTGGCTTAGTGAGATGTGCAAAAAATATAATATAGAAACAAAAAATGGAAATGTAGATATTGGAATACGTTATGAACTACCTGATAAAATAATGGAAAAAATAAATGAATATATGTATGAAGGTAAATTCATAGGTAGACCTTTTCCGTATAGAGATAAAGTTAGAACATTCTGCCAAAATCCAAGTGGTTTTGTAACAGCTGAAGCGTATGATAATGGGCTTACTTTAGTTAATGGACATTCATATAAGGATAAAAAAAGTACTAATACTAATTTAGCTATATTAGTTTCACATCATTTTACATATCCTTTTGATAAACCTATAGAATATGGTGAAAATGTCGCTGAAAATTTAAACAGATTAGGTGGAAATGCAATAATGGTACAAAGACTAGGAGATATATATAGAGGAAAAAGGACTTGGAAAGAAGATTTAGAAAATAACTCAGTAAAACCAACATTAAAAGCTGCTGTTCCTGGGGATTTAACTTATGGACTCGGATATAGAACTATGACAGATATATTACAATTTATTAAAGATATAGATAAAGTAGTAGAGGGATTTGCAGATCCAGATAATTTATTATATGGTCCTGAAATAAAATTTTATAGCAATGAAATTGTACTTAATGAAGATTTTGAAACGAGTATAAAAGGATTGTATTCTATAGGAGATGGTGGAGGACTTTCAACAGGTCTTATGATGGCTTCATGTTCGGGAGTTAAAATGGCTAGAATATTAAATGAAAAAAGCAAGTAATTGCTTTTTAATTTATATTAAGTATTTCACCAATGTTAAAATTAATAATATTAGGTTTTAATTCAAACGTATAATAAACATTTTTTTTAGGTAGTATAATTTTATTAGGCTTGACACTCTTAAAGATATATAATATTTTGTAATTTTTATCGGTCATAATTACATCTATTTTTATTTTCATAAAAAATGTATGTATACTTTTGCATTTTGGAAAACATAAACAATAATCAAAATCTTTTTTAAACATTAATCCAAATAATCTACTTGAAAAATTATTACAATATTTAATTTCAATAATATTATTATTTTTTCTTATTTTCATATTAACACCAATCAAATTATATCATGTTATTGACAAAAAAACAAAAACGTTATAAAATTAATATAGTATTGTAATGGAGGATAGGTATGAAAAATAAGGGTCAGGCATTGGTCGAATATATACTTATAATTGCTGTTATTAGCGTTATAGTAGTAAGTTTAGTTAAGTTGTTAGGTGGATACTTACAAGATTCCATTACAAAATCTTCATGTGAAGTTATGGGAAAAACATATGTTGAAGGAGCAAAACCTGGGGAAGGTATATGCGAGTAGTATTGACTATTATAAATAAATAATTTATAATAGTATTGTTAATTTTGAATGCAATACTATCAACACTATTATATGTATTCTAGATAGTAAGATTAGATAGTTTTCCTTGCTTTCTAGAATTTTTTTATTGGAGGAATTATGGAACAAATAACATTGGAAAAAATGGTGAATTTATGCAAGCAATATGGTTTTATATATCAAGGTAGTGAGATATATGACGGTCTTGCTAATACTTGGGACTATGGTCCGCTTGGTGCTAGACTTAAGAACAATATTAAAGATGCTTGGAGAAAAAGATTTATACAGGAAAGACTTAATGCTTATGAACTTGATGCAGATATTTTAATGCATCCTAAAGTTTGGGAGGCATCAGGTCATATACAGTCATTTTCAGATCCATTGATCGATTGTCGTGAATGTAAAACAAGGCATAGAGCTGATAACCTAATAAATGATTTTACAAATAGTTCTATTGGTGATACTTTATCTTTTAGTGAGATGGTAGATTATATTAATACTAATAAAATTCCATGTCCAAAATGTGGTAAATGCAATTTTACAGATGTAAGAGAATTTAAACTCATGTTTGAAACGTATAGAGGGACTTTAAAAGATAATAAAAGTATAGTATATTTAAGACCTGAAAATGCGCAAGGCGAATATGTTAATTTTTTAAATGTTCAAAGAAGTATGAGAGCTAAAATACCATTTTCAATAGGGCAAATAGGTAAAGCATTTAGAAATGAAATAACTCCTGGAAATTTTACATTTAGGACTATAGAATTTGAACAAATGGAATATCAAACTTTTTGTAAAGAAGGAACTGATGCAGAATTTTATGAATACTTTAAAGAGTTTGGTAAAAAGTTTTTTGTAGATTTAGGAATATCAGAAGAAAAGTTAAGATTTAAAGATCATGAAAAACTTGCATTTTATGCAAAAGCAGCTTGTGATATAGAATATTTATTCCCATTCGGTTGGGGTGAAATTAATGGAACTCATAATAGAACGAATTATGATCTTACTCGTCATCAGGAATATAGTGGTAAAAGTCAAGAATATTTGGATCCAGAAACAAATGAAAAATATATACCATATGTAGTTGAATCAACATATGGATTGGATAGAACAGTACTTGCTGTATTATTTGATTCATATAAAGAGGAAACTTTAGAGGATAATTCTACAAGAGAGGTGTTAGCTATTAACCCTTATCTTGCTCCATATAAAGTTGCTGTATTACCACTTGTTAAGAAATTTCATAGTGAAAAAGCTTTAGAAATATATAATAAATTATCTAAAAGTTTTATGACTAGTTATGATGAGTCTGGTAATATTGGTAAAAGATATAGAAGACAAGATATCATTGGAACTCCATTTTCAATTACTGTAGATGATAATACAATAAATAATAATACAGTAACTATAAGAAATAGGGATACTATGTTGCAAGATGTTGTAGAAATTAATGATATAGAAAATTATATAAGCGAAAAAATAAAGTTTTAATAATGTTTAATAGATATTTAATTCTTTAATTAAGTATCTTTTTTTATAATAAATTAAGTAAAATATGTTTTCATACATTAAAAATAATGTTTCATACATTATGTATTGAATTAATTTGTTTTTGTGATATCGTATAATACATTATTTTATTATCGAATTTATACTATAATACTTGAAAATAGTTTATTTTTTGTGATACAATATAAATGTATTAAGTTAGATATAAAATAAAGACAGTTTGTGATTGGGGGAATTATAATGGAAGAAAAAAAACTAACTGGATATCCACATATAGATAGACCGTGGATGAAATATTATGACAAAAAGAATTTGGATTTTGAAAAATTTCCTGGTAATCCAGTCGATTATTTAAAAGCTAAAAATATTACTAGGAAAAACAATACTGCTGAAAGTTATTATGGAATATCATTTTCATATGATCAAATTTTATTTGATGATACTGCAACTAAGGTATTAAAATCTCTTGATGTAAAAAAAGGAGATATCATTTTGAATTTGGTACCTAATATTCCAGAAGCAGGACAACTTTGGAGAGCTGCAACTAATTTAGGCGCAACATCAGATTTTATTGATCCAAGACCTGATTCATCAAATTTGAAGGCTAACGCACAAAAATTGTTGGAAATTGTTAAATTTGAAAAACCTAAATACATAGTTGCGTTAGATATGTGTTATTTAGGAATGCTTAAGCCTATTGAAGATGAATTAAAAGAATTTGGAGTAGATACAGTAATTGTTTTAAGCGCGAGTGATTCAATGAATTTATCTGCTAAAATAAATTATTTAAAAGATGTCATTAATTATAATGCACTTAAAAATATTAGAACAGCTAATGATTCTAATATAAAGAAATTAAAATGGTATCAAGCATTAAAGACAAAATTGGAATCTATGAAAAAAGCTCAAAGTGCTTTAGATATGGGAATTAAAACATCTACTTTAAAGGTTTATAAATATAGTGATTTAGTAAATAATGTAAGATATGCTATGGATTACGATATTGAAAAAGATGAGAACTTAATGACTTATATTGGACATACATCAGGAACAAGTGGATTAAGACCAAAACCAATACCTGTAACAAATAAAAATATTATCTCAAAATTACAACAATTTGAGCGTGCAGGTATGAATTTTGAAGTAGGAGATAAAGTCCTTAGAATACTTCCTTTATTCGCACCATTTGGAGCATTTGATAATTATATGATTAATTTATCTAGTGGTGCTATAAGTGTAGATGTACCAGAGTTTGATTTAAGTGAAATAGGATATTTATTAAAAAAATATCAACCTAATATAATTGTAGCAACACCATCTTGGTTAGCTTCTTTACCAAAATGTAAATATTTAGAAAAAATGGATTTATCTTTTATAAAAAAGATGACATATGGTGGAGATTCTATGGCTGCTTCTGATGAGGAATCACTTAACAAATGGTTAAGAGATCATGGAAGTAATGCTATTATTCGTAAAGGTTATGGTATGAGTGAATTTATAGGATGTGGTGCTCATGCTAAAGATGCTTATAATAAATATGGAACGATTGGTATTCCTCTTCCAGGAACAACTTTTGGTATAGTAGATCCTAATATTGAAGATAGATTGGTTCCTTTGAAATTTGAAGATGGAATGGATAGATTAGAAGGAGAACTAATAGTATCAGGTGATACAGTAACACAAGGTATTTTACATGGTAATGTAATAGTTCCACATTTTGATCTTGATGGAAAATCTTATATTAGAACTAGGGATTTAACTCAAATGGATAGAGATGGACTATTTTATCATTTGGAAAGAAAAGATCGTTCATTTGTTAGATTTGATGGATTTAAATATAAACCTCATGAAATAGAACCGGTATTACAAAGTCATCCTGATGTTGAATATGCTAGAGTTGTAGAATACTATGATGATAGATATAAAGGACTTATGCCAATATGTCATTTAGTATTAAATAAACAATATGATAATGAAGATGATTATATTAAATTAGTTGATGAATTAGTAAATAAATACATTATAGGAAATCCTAATATGTCATCTAGACAAATTCCAACTAAATTTAAAATACGTGAATCAATGCCATTAACTAAGAATAGTAAGATAAACTTTAATGCTTTGAAAAAAGAAGAAATTGATGGTAATGAAATCAATGTAGATATAGAAGAATCAAATTTAACTGTTGGAAATATAAAAATATATAAAAATAAACAAAAAGTATTAAAATTAGATAAATAGAAATAAAAAGGTTTGTTGAGGTGTGGAGTATGCAGGATATACAGGGATTTTTACTTATAAATTTATACGCTTTTGTAATGATAATAGCAACGACAATAATATTTTTTACAAAAAAACGTTTAAGAAAAATAGAGGATGAAACATATGCGAGATTTTTGATTTCTAATCTTTTGCTTTCTTTTAGTGGACTTGTATTAGGTATATTAGTTATCCCTGCTTCGAATTCTAATACTCTATTAATATATTTTATTAATAAATTATATTTAATGTTTATATTCTTTTGGGTATATTATTTAACTTTTTATACGTATTTTATTTCATTAAAACATAATGAACGTCTTAATAAATCTATTCGTGTATTTAAAATTTTAAAATATATTTGTATAGCTTTAATATTGCTACTTCCACATTCAACTGAAATTACTGCAGAAGGGTCTAATTCAACTGGCCCTGCTGTAGTATTTACGTATTTTATTTGCGCTATAGGAATTATTACTCAATTATTATGTATTATACTAAGGCATAATTTTAAAAATAAAAAATATATACCAATTTATTTATTAATTATATTAGGTAATGTTATATTTGTTGTATTAATCGTAAATCCAAGTATGAATTATATTATAAATCCTACATTAGTATTTATATGTTATATAATGTATCATACAATTGAAAATCCAGATGTAAAAATGATTAATGAATTAGAGCTTGCAAAAAATCAAGCTGAAAAAGCAAATCAAGCTAAAACTGTATTTTTAAGCAGTATGTCTCATGAAATAAGAACTCCGCTTAATGCTATAGTAGGTTTGTCTGAACTTATTAAAACAAATGATAATATTGAAGAAATACACGAAGATGCTAATGATGTAGTAATGGCTTCACAAACTTTACTTGAAATAGTAAATGGAATACTTGATATAAGTAAAATAGAAGCAGATAAAATGGAAGTAATTGAGGCAAATTATAATTTTAAAGAAGCATTAGAAGAATTAACAAAATTAACAAAAGTTAAAATAGGTGAAAAACAAATAGAATTAAGATGCGATTTTGCTTTGGATTTGCCAGATACACTATATGGTGATAAAGGAAAAATAAAGCAAATAGTAACAAATTTACTTACTAATGCAGTTAAATATACAGAAAAAGGATATATAGATTTTAGTGTAAATTGTATAAATGAAAAAGATGAATGCAAGTTAAAAATAACTGTATCAGATACGGGCAGAGGAATTAAGAAAGAACAAATGGATAAGCTATTTACTAAATTTAATAGGTTAGAAGAAGATATGAATACTACAATAGAAGGAACTGGTTTAGGGCTTGCAATTACTAAATCATTAGTAGAACTTATGGGAGGTAAAATAGTAGTTCATTCAACATATGGTGAAGGAAGTAAGTTTACTGTATTTATCAGTCAAAAGATAAGTAATGGACCTGTTATTAAAACTGATGAAGTAAAAGAAAAAATAACATTTGAAAATAAAAAGGTTTTAGTTGTTGATGATAATAATTTAAATATTAAAGTTGCTAGCAGAATATTAAAGGAATTTAATTTGGATATAGATTCTGCAACAAGTGGCAAAGAATGTTTAGAAAAAGTAAAAAACAATTATTATGATTTGATATTAATGGATATAATGATGCCTAAAATGAGTGGAACAGAAACACTAAAAAAATTAAAAGAAATGCCTGATTTTAATATACCTACAATCGCACTTACAGCAGATGCTATTGAAGGAAGGGCAAATAAATATATAGAAGTAGGATTTAATGGCTATTTATCCAAACCTATACAAAAAGAAGAATTAAAAAAAGTACTAAATAAATGTTTAAACAACATAGATACAAATGATGATAAACTTAATTCTGATATTCATGAAGTTACAAAAATTAACGATGATGATATAAAACTATTAGATCAAAAGTTAAACAATATGAAAGATGAAAATAAAAATAATAAATTTAAAGGTAGTGTAGATTATTTAAAAGAAAATGGCATAGATATAGATTCTTCACTAGTATTACTTGGTGATATAGATATGTATAATGAAACATTAAAAGCATTTATTGAAGAATCAGAAGTTAGGATGCCAAGATTAGATAAAAATAAAAAAGAAAAAAACATGAAAGATTATGAAATAGATGTACATGCTATGAAAAGTGACAGTAAGTATTTAGGCTTTAAAAAATTAGCTGAGTTATCGTACGATCATGAAATGAAATCTAGAGAAAATAATTTAGACTATATAATGGAACACTATGATGAACTTATAGAAGAATACAATAGAATTATAAATATTATTAATAAATATTTATAATTTTTTTCTTACATCAATTTTTAAAAAATGATATAATTAATATGTAGAAATTGAATACAAGTTGAAGTTAAATAGGAGGTATTTATGTTTAGTAAAGGTGAATATGTAGTATATAAAAAAGAAGTTTGTATGATTAAGGACATTAAAAATTTAAAATATATTTTATCGCCAGTAGATGACAGATCACTTACAATAACTGTCCCTATTGATACTAAAATGAGGAAAATTATAAGTAAAGATGAAAGCATAAAACTAATAAATTCTATACCTAATATTGATACAATAAATATTAATGATAAATTGATAGAGAATGAATATAAAAAATTAATAAATTCAGGAAATTTAGAAGATTTAATTAAAGTTATAAAAACAACTTATTTAAGAAATGAAAAAAGAGTATCTAATCATAAGAAAATAGGCGAAAAGGATGATAATTACTTTAAAAAAAGTGAGAAATTATTATATAGTGAATTATGCTTAAGCTTAAATATACCATATGAAGATGTAAAAAATTATATAAAAAAAATAGTAGAGCAAATGTAAGTAATATTCATTTACTTTTTTTTATATAAATGATATAATTTATTAAGTTAGGAGGCTATTAAATGATATATATATTTGGACATAAAAAACCTGATACAGATACAGTAACATCATCAATAGCGTTATCTTATTTGAAAAATAAATTAAATGTAGAATCAAAACCTATGATACTTGGAGATATAAATAAAGAAACGGAATTTGTATTAAATTATTTTAATGTTGAAACACCAGAATTACTTGAAGATGTAAAACTCCAAATAAAGGATTTAAATTATTATAAAGATTGTTTTATAAATGAAAATTGTTCTATAAGTAAAACTTATGAATATATGTCAAAAAAGAATATTACAGGTATTCCTATAGTTGATAGTTCTTATAAATTAAAAGGATTACTTACATCAAAAATGTTAGGTAAAGAGTTAATAAATGGTGATTTTACTAAATTAAATACATCATATGATAATATAATAGAAGTTTTAAAAGGAGAAGAAATATTAAAATTTGATTCAGAAATTAATGGAAATATAATAGTAGCTGCTTACAAGAGTACAACATTTTTAAATACATTAGAACTTCATAAAGATACTATTATGATAGTAGGTGATAGGCATAGTTTGATTGAAGCTGCCATTTTAAGCAAAATAAAATTATTAATTATAGTTGGTAATTTAGAAATAAAAGAGGAACATATTTTAAAGGCTAGGGAAAACAAAGTAAATATAATAAGAACACATTATGATACTTTTCATACTGCCAAATTAATTAATTTTTCAAACTATACTAAAAATTTATTAAAAGATACTAGAAATATTAGCTTTAACGAAAATGATTATTATGATGATTTTAAAGAAAAATGTTTAAAATTAGGTTATAATAACTATCCTGTTATAAACGATAAAGGTATATGCCTTGGACTTTTAAGATTAACGGATATTAATAAACTAAATAAAAAACAAGTTATATTAGTAGATCATAATGAAATTACTCAAAGTGTAGAAGGACTTGATGAAGCTGAAATACTAGAAATAATAGACCATCATAAATTGGGCGCAATAACTACAAATATGCCAATTAATTTTAGAAATATGACAGTAGGAAGTACAAATACAATAATATATTCACTTTATAAGGAAAATAATATTGAAATACCAAGCAAAATAGCAGGATTAATGTTAAGCGGTATAATATCTGATACATTGAAATTTACAAGCCCTACGACAACACAGTACGATAAAAATGTTGCTTTAGATCTTGCTAATATAGCTAATATCGATATAGATAAATATTCTGACGATATGTTTAAAGCCGGAACATCTTTAAATGGTAAAACTATTAAAGATATTATAGATACTGATTTGAAAGTTTTTGATATAGAACAGAAGAAAATTGCTATATCACAAGTAATAACTTTAACATCCGATGAAATTTTAAGTAAAAAATATGATTATATAAATACTTTAAATGAAATGAAAGAAAATAGAGGATATGATGTATTTATATTATGTGTAACAGATATAATTAAAAATGGATCATATATTTTATTTGATTATAAAAGTGAGAGTATTGTAGCTAATATGTTTGGATTTGAAAGCATTTACGAGGGATATTTTTTCAGTAAATGTTTATCTAGAAAAAAACAATTAGTACCACTTATAATTAGTGCTTTATAATTTTTAAAATTTATAAAATATAATTGATTACAATTATTATATATGATAAAATTAACTTAAAGAAGGTGTTTTATGGAAATTTACGTACCAGATATTTATAACTCTAATATTTATAATATAAATTATGAAATATTAATTTCAAGAGGTATAAAATGCTTAATATTTGATTTAGATAATACATTAGTTACCATAAAAGAAAGATTACCTAGGGAAGAGACCAAAGAATTATTTAAAAAATTAAAAGAAAAAGGATTTAAAATTTTTATTGCATCAAATAGTATTAAATCACGTGTAAAACCATTTCACGAGGAACTTAAAGTAGATTATATTTATAGTGCAAAAAAGCCTCATATAGAAAAAATACAAGAATTAATTAATCAAACTAAATATGGACTTGATGAAATTGCTATGATAGGAGATTCTATGATGGATGATGTAGTTTGTGGTAATACTATTGGAATAACTACAATACTTTTAGATCAAATATCTAAAAGTGAATTCCCTTTTGCTAAGATAAAAAGAATTAAAGAAAAGAAAATACAAAAAAAATTAAGAGATAAAGAATTATTTACTAAAGGTAGATATTATGAATAAGTGTATAGGTTGTGGAGCTACACTACAAGATAAATATACTGAACAAGTAGGTTATACAAAATCATTAGACAATAAGTTATGTGAAAGATGTTTTAGAATAAATAATTATAATGATTACAAACTAATAAATAAGGATAGTAGTTCATTTATAGATATATTAAAAAATATAAATAAAACTAATGATTTAGTTATACTTGTTATAGATTTATTTAATATAAGTAAAAATATTAGTGAAATAAAAAAATATATAACTAATGATATATTACTTGTATTAACTAAAAGAGATATAATACCTAAATCTTGTTATGATGAAAAAATAAAAGAATACTTTAATGATCTTAATTTAAATATAAAAGAAAAAATAATAATTAGTACTTTAAAAAATTATAATTTGGATTTATTATATGAAAAAATTAATCAATATAAAAAATCTAAAAATGTATATGTTATAGGATTTACAAATGCTGGTAAAAGTACACTTATAAATAAAATCATTTATAATTATTCTTCTAATAAATGTAATATAACTACAAGTAATCTTCCAACAACTACTATAGATACAATAAATATAAAAGTTAATGATGAACTTACAATAATAGATACACCAGGTTTAATTGACGATGGTGATATAATTAATTATATAGATATAAAAGATTTAAATAAAATAATTCCAAAAAAAGAAATAAAACCTATTAATTATCAAATAAAAGTTCCAGCTACTATATTAATAGATAATTTTGCTAAATTAAGTTTTATTGAAAAGAATAATATAACTATTTATGCATCGAACAACTTAAATATAAAAAGATTATATAAAAGTAATAATACTTTAGAAAATTTAAAAAAATATATTTTAAATGTAGATGAAGATACAGATATAGTTATACAAGGGTTATGTTTTATTAACGTAAAATATAAATCAAGTATAACTATATATACTAAAGAAAATGTTAGTGTTTATACAAGGAAGCACTTGATATAATTTTGAATAAAGTGGGTGAATTATGAAAAAAAATAATAATAAATTTTTAATAATTATATTTGCAATAATGTTAATCGCAGTATTCTTTTTACCAAAAATATATGATTTTATAGAAACTTTAAAAATGCCAAAAGTTGAATCTTTAGATAATGAAAATAAAGAGGAAGTTAAAAAGATTGATAGTGAACTTCTATCCGATTTGCATTATCCAATTATGAGAAATAGTATATATGATAAAAATACATACTATTCGCTTGAAAAATTCCAAATAAGTGATATGTCAAATAATGATATTTTATATAATGCATTCTTAGATATACACGAAGGATATATGACTAGTTTAAATAGTAGGCAAGAATGTACTAATAATTCTATGGAATTTGATAAAAAATATATTGAACTTAGAATTAAAAATATTTTAGGTAAAAATATAGATTATACGTTAGATTCATTTTATGTACCTGAAGATTCAAATAGCAGTTATACTGGTGAATGGATATATAATTCAAATAATTCTACATTTATTTATAAAGGGTTATGTAAATCTTTAAAATCTAATACTACATATTATGATTTAAAACAATTGATTAAAGCGGAATATAATAAAAATGATATATATGTATATTATTACATCGGTTTTGCAAAAGTAGAGGGTAATAATTATACAATTTATAGTGATGTTCAAATGACTAATGAATTAAAGAGTGGAACTATAAGCGATGCAAAAGAGTTAGATGATATATTTAAAGATATAAATGATAAAGATAAAAAAATATATAGATATATATTTAAAAATAATATATGCAGTTATAATGATTACTGTGTGTTTGAAGGGGAATGGATAAATGAATTATAATACAGATGGATTTAATAATAGATCAATTTATATACACAATAGTTTAGATGCAAATAAAAAAGCGCCTAAATTCGATAACTCATTTGCAAAAATGAGAAGTGATGAAAGAAAACCAGATATATCTACATCAAACCATGATAAAACTTTTAAATGCGAAAGTGCAAAAGGCAATAAAGAGAATTTTGTTGTTATGAATAATGCCTTAAGAAATATGCAAAATAATATGTTCAGAAAGTAATTGACATTTAGTCAATTTTTTCTTATAATTTGTATAGATAAAGGTAGGAGATATTATTATGAATAAAAACAAAAAAATTATATCTTTAATATCAATATTAATTACATTAATAACAGTATCTGTAATAGGAATTTATGCTGTTAGGGCACTTTCAGGTAAAAATAAAGATGATGCTATTAATTCTGCAGCGAATGGGGATGCATACTGGGCTCCTGGTTTAATTGGTTTAAAAATATCTGTTTTTAATAATGAGATTAAGCAACAGGGGGATTCCAAGATCGTTTTATCGGATTTTTATAGTGAATCACTTCTTTTCGATACATATAAAAATTCAAAAATGACTGGAATTCATCCTAATTGGGGAATGCCACAACTCGTAAATTTAAGTAGTGTTCCGCATATAAAATCTAATACATTGTATAGCTATAACAATGGAGCTAATTTAAATAGAATGGGCGATTATACTATTAAAGTATTTCTTGAAAACAATAATTACGCCAATTTAAAAAAAATATTACAAGAGGCATCTATTAATGATAGTAGACCTTGTGGAAATGCTGATAACGATAATTGTTATATAGTAGTTGAACCTATGATTAGTATTGAATATGTAATTGGTACTTTATATGAATTTTATTGGGCATATGATGGAGCAAGTTGCACACAATGCAAATATATAAGTAAAGGTGCTGAAAAATATTCAACAGATTTTAATACATGTTATGCAACTCCAATAGGCATATATAAAAGCACAGGTGGAGTTCTTTGGAATAATATATATGCGCCAAATCAATATATTGGGTCACAATTGATAAATGAAAGACCTGCAATAGATGCTGATAGTAGTAGGAAAGCAACATGCGCTGGGGATCAATATTGTAGTGCGGGTATGGGAATATATAATGCTTCTACGTTGTTTGGAAATCCAGGAAATACTCCTCCAGGTTCTACTCCTAATGATCCAGGGAAAACACCTCCGAATGCAAATACTCCCCCAGGTAGTACTACAATTCCTACTCCAGGAGAATCAAATTACGATATAACAGTAACGAAAGTTAAAAAGGATGGAACAAAAATAACAAGTGGGCAAGCAACATTTAATGTTTATAAAAGCGAAAATTGTTCAGGCACGCCAACTAAATATGTTACTCAAAATGGTAGTTTTACGATAAGTGATGTAAGTATAAATGATTCATATTCTATTAGAGAAGAAATTGCTCCAAGTGGATATGTTAAAGATTCAACTTGTTATACAATTTCAAAAGGTCAAAAAAGTATTAATATAGTAAATAAAACAGAATGTGAATATGATTTTGATAAGTATGGTCAAACTATGAGTGGAAGAATAAGTTTATATTTAAATAAATATAATAGTTATAATAATTTACTTGATTTTAATATAAAAGATGGCACACAAGCTTGTACTGCAAAAACAACATGTAATAAAACGATAACAAAGGGATGTTTGAGTGCTTATAGCTCATTAGGAAGTTTTTCAGAATCAGATTTATCTTGCTATAGTGAGACTATAACGTTTGATGGAAAAACGGGTTTTTGTGGAACTCAATTTGAATTATCAAATACATATGGAAGTTCACTTGGAAGTACGATTGATTTTGATGCATTTGTAAATTATAGTAAATATAAAGCAGGACAGATGGTAATAAATAAAAGTTTAGGAAATAATTTATTATCAACAGGAGAACTTACAAAGAAATGTTATGTATATCCAGAATTGAAAATAGATTTTTCAGCGGGTACAACGCAAACGAATTGGATAAATCATTCAGGATCATCGTATGTAACAAATGAACAAAATTCTAGTTATAGTAGTTATGTAGGTAATTATACTTTAAATAATAGAATAATTAGTCCTGAGTTAAGTTCTAGTTCTTGGGAGACATATAGTAAAAATGGATATTATGAATTAACAAAGACATATACAGCAAATTATAATGCACAAGCTATATATGCTGAAAATGGATCAGGAATTCTTCATTATAGTCCATGTGATAACTGTAAATTGTTAGGTTATGGTTATGCTGCTCCGTTAAATGCGCAAGGTAAAAAAACAATTCCATTTGAAATAGATTTAAGTAAACTAAAAAAGGGAAAAATAAATAACCTTGTTGAAAATTCTAAAGGGACATGTATTTATTCATCTGAAAAGATAATTACAACTCCTAATGATGAATTAAATTTACTTTATAGAATAATAGATACATCCAGTCCATTTCCTGGAAGATTTGCAACTGGTCGTACTGTTGGATGGAACTGGCAAAGTTTAAGTTTTGATTACAATAATGATGGATTCCAAAACGAAAAGGATTTAGATATATTATCAAGTTATATAAAAGGAGAAAATGCACTATTACAAAAAAATTATCCAGAGTGTAATTTTTCGGGATTAAATGCAGTATATGGAGATATAAATTCAGATGGTAAAGTTGAAGATAGAGATAGAACATATCTAGCTCAATATTTAGCTGGTTGGGATGATAGAGATTTATCTTGCCAAGGCCTTTTAAATGCAGATGTAAATTTAGATGGTAAAATAACATCTGATGATAGGTATATTCTAGCTAATTATCTAGCAGATCATGTGGGATATAGTAAATTGCCTATAAAGTCAGAAGAATTTAAATCTGAGTATGATTTAAATAGGGATGGATTAATAAATAATGATGATTTAAATTATGCGAAATGGGTAATTGATAATTATGGTAATATGAAATATGATAATACTAAATCAAATAATCCATTAATAAAATATATAATGGAAACGACAAATAATAGTAGGAATAAGGATGAAAAGAGTGCGAAATATAAAATATTATTAACTCAAAAAGATATACAAAGTATAAGAGAATATAATGATTCAACTAAATATGATGATTATGACTTAAAATGTATAAATGGATATGAATGTAAAAGCACTTTTCTAGAAAACTTAAAGAAGGGAACATTATATAAACCAGATGGTAATTTTATAGGTAATGTAAGTGTTCTTGAAACAAATTAATAATTGACATTTAGTCAATTATTTTTTATAATTTATATAGATAGAAGGTAGGAGATATTATTATGAATAAAAATAAAAAAATTATATCTTTAGTATCAATATTAATTACATTAATAACAGTATCTGTAATGGGGATTTATGTTGTTAGTGCACTTGATTGGACCGATAAAAATGGTTCAAAGCATTCTACTACAAGCGGTGGTGGAGGTTCAGGTGATTGGAATACTAACATAATAGGATTAAAAGTGTCTTTATTAAATGGTATTAATCAAGTAGGTTCTTCTGTAATTTTATTGAATTATAAACCAGAACATGAATCGCATCTTTTTACCACATATATGGAATCAAAAGTAAAATCAGGTGGTACTGTTCCTACTAGGTCACTTGTAGATTTACAAATTGGAACAAATGCAAGAATTTCCAGCACTTTATATTCATATAATAAAAAGGACTCTTTATGGGAATATACTAACAGTCATTGGACTATTGATGAATTTTTAACGAATTCTAATTATGCAAACTTCAAAGCAATATTAAAAGATGCAGGAATTAGTCAAAACAGTCCTTGTGGAATTGGTAATGACGAGTCTTGTTATGTGGTTGTTGAGCCTATGATTAGTATTGAGTATATAATAGGTACAATGTATGAGTTTTACAGTGCTTATGATGGTGATAAAACAGCTACATGTTCAACATCTTCTGGATTTAATGGCTGTTATGGATGGCATGCGTTAGGAGTAGAACCTGGATTTGGCTACCCTGGATTTGTTTGGAATACCTTATTTGTAGATGAAGATGAATACATGGCAGGAAATTTGATGAGCGAAATAGATAATTCCGATACATCAAATAGAATTAAATGTGCTAAAAGTAAAACTTGTGGTGCTGGTGTTGGTATATTTAAATATACCAAAATATATCCACAGCCAAATAATCCAGGTTCTACTCCTAATGATCCAGGGAAAACACCTCCGAATGCAAATACTCCCCCAGGTAGTACTACAATTCCTACTCCAGGAGAATCAAATTACGATATAACAGTAACGAAAGTTAAAAAGGATGGAACAAAAATAACAAGTGGGCAAGCAACATTTAATGTTTATAAAAGCGAAAATTGTTCAGGCACGCCAACTAAATATGTTACTCAAAATGGTAGTTTTACGATAAGTGATGTAAGTATAAATGATTCATATTCTATTAGAGAAGAAATTGCTCCAAGTGGATATGTTAAAGATTCAACTTGTTATACAATTTCAAAAGGTCAAAAAAGTATTAATATAGTAAATAAAACAGAATGTGAATATGATTTTGATAAGTATGGTCAAACGATGAGTGGAAGAATAAGCTTATATTTAAATAAATATAATAGTTATAATAATTTACTTAATTTTAATATAAAAGATGGCACACAAGCTTGTACTGCCAATACAACATGTAACAAGTCAGTATCTAAGGGATGTTTGAGTGCTTATAGTTCATTAGGAAGTTTTTCAGAATTAGATTTATCTTGCTATAGCGAGACTATAACGTTTGATGGAAAAATAGGATTTTGTGGAACTCAATTTAAATTATCAAATACATATGAAAGTTCGCTTGGAAGTACGATTGATTTTGACGCATTTGTAAATTATGGTAAATATAAGGCAGGACAGATGATAATAAATAAAAGTTTAGGAAATAATTTATTATCAACAGGAGAACTTACAAAGAAATGTTATGTATATCCAGAATTGAAAATAGATTTTTCAGCGGGTACAACGCAAACGAATTGGATAAATCATTCAGGATCATCGTATGTAACAAATGAACAAAATTCTAGTTATAGTAGTTATGTAGGTAATTATACTTTAAATAATAGAATAATTAGTCCTGAGTTAAGTTCTAGTTCTTGGGAGACATATAGTAAAAATGGATATTATGAATTAACAAAGACATATACAGCAAATTATAATGCACAAGCTATATATGCTGAAAATGGATCAGGAATTCTTCATTATAGTCCATGTGATAACTGTAAATTGTTAGGTTATGGTTATGCTGCTCCGTTAAATGCGCAAGGTAAAAAAACAATTCCATTTGAAATAGATTTAAGTAAACTAAAAAAGGGAAAAATAAATAACCTTGTTGAAAATTCTAAAGGGACATGTATTTATTCATCTGAAAAGATAATTACAACTCCTAATGATGAATTAAATTTACTTTATAGAATAATAGATACATCCAGTCCATTTCCTGGAAGATTTGCAACTGGTCGTACTGTTGGATGGAACTGGCAAAGTTTAAGTTTTGATTACAATAATGATGGATTCCAAAACGAAAAGGATTTAGATATATTATCAAGTTACATAAAAGGAGAAAATATCGCCAACACATTATTACAAGAAAATTATCCAGAATGTAATTTTTCGGGATTAGATGCAGTATATGGAGACACTAATTTAGATGGTAAGGTTAATGGGTTAGATGGAACGCGTCTGGCTAGATATTTAGATGGTTGGGAAGATTATAATTTATCTTGTCAAGAAATTTTAAATGCAGATGTAAATGTAGATGGTAAAATAACCGATGATGATTATAATATTTTAACTAAGCATAATGCAAATCATGAAGAATATAGAAAATTGCCTATAAAGTCAGAGGAATTTAAATCTGAATATGATTTAAATAGGGATGGATTAATAAATAATGATGATTTAAATTATGCGAAATGGGTAATTGATAATTATGGTAATATGAAATATGATAATACTAAATCAAATAATCCATTAATAAAATATATAATGGAAACGACAAATAATAGTAGGAATAAGGATGAAAAGAGTGCGAAATATAAAATATTATTAACTCAAAAAGATATACAAAGTATAAGAGAATATAATGATTCAACTAAATATGATGATTATGACTTAAAATGTATAAATGGATATGAATGTAAAAGCACTTTTCTAGAAAACTTAAAGAAGGGAACATTATATAAACCAGATGGTAATTTTATAGGTAATGTAAGTGTTCTTGAAACAAATTAGACTATTTAAAATAGTCTTTTTTTGATATAATTATATTGGTGATTTTATGGATTTATATAAATATGAAAATGAATTATATAATGAGGGATATAATTTCATAGGTGGTGTTGATGAAGTGGGAAGAGGTCCTTTAATTGGAAATGTTGTAGCTGCTTGTTGTGTATTATCCAAAGATTTTAAATTAGAAGGACTTACTGATTCAAAAAAATTAAGCGAGAAAAAAAGAAATGAATTTTATGATTATATAATTAAACATTCTTTAGCGTATGGAATAGGTGAAGTAAGCCCTAGTGAGATAGATGAAATAAATATATATGAAGCAAGTAGAAAAGCTATGATGATTGCTATTGGTGAGGTAAAAAAGCAAATAAAGTTAGATTATGTATTAACAGATGCGATGCCATTACCTGATTTAGATATTCCAAGTCTACCAATAATAAAGGGTGATGCTAAAAGTATTACTATTGCTGCAGCTAGTGTACTTGCTAAGGTAACACGTGATAGACAAATGTATGAATTAGATAAAAAATATCCTATGTATGATTTTAAATCTAATAAAGGTTATCCTACTAAAAAGCACATAGAGGCTATAAATAAATATGGGCTTATTGATGGATATAGGAAGACATATGGACCTGTTAAAGAGGTGTTGGATGGAAATAAATAAAGTTATAGTAGGTAAGCTTGATACAAATTGTTACATATTAAGCAAAAATAATAAATGTATAGTAATAGATCCTGGTGATGATTATGTTAAAATAAAAAAAATAATTAATAATAAAGAAGTAGAAGGAGTTATAATTACTCATCATCATTTTGATCACATAGGAGCTATAAATAATTTTGATGATTGTTTAATATATGATAAAAATAATTTGATTGAAGGGGAAAATACTATAGGTTCATTTAACTTTGATGTAATTTATACACCTGGTCATAAGGAAGATTCTATTACAATTTATTTTAAAGATGAAAAAGTAATGTTTACTGGTGATTTTATTTTTAAAGGAGCAATTGGAAGAACTGATTTAGAAGGTGGAAATATTAAAGATATGGTGAATAGTTTAAATAAAATGAAATCATATGATAAAGAAATAATGATATATCCAGGACATGGTGATAGCTCTAAATTAGGATATGAATTATATTGATTTTAAATTATTATTATGTTAAAATATCTAAATGTTGGTGATATTATGAAATTAAATGATAAAAGGTTAATTGAAACTCAAAGATTGAGAACTTTAATAGATTACGAATTTCAAACGGGTTTTATAACTGATTTAGATATAATAAATTTATCTAGAGTAGATTATAATTATGGAAATAAGAAAGGTTTAAATGAAAAAGAAAAATTATTAAAACTTATATATAATTGTCCATTTTTATTATGTGATTTAAAAAACAAAAATGAAAATATTAAAGCAATATTACCTAGTTTTTTAGAATATAGATATAAAGAAGAAATAAAAGAATTAAAAAATCAATACAAGCTAGGATACATAAATTCATATGATTTTAATAAAATTAAATCTGAACTTAAATTTATTTATTTTGAGTCTTCTTTAGAAGGCAAGGAAATACTTGATAAATTAAAGAGTAAAAAAGTAAAAATAAATGTATATAAGTATAAATAATATATTTTATTTTAAAAAAAATTATGATATAATTATCACATAAAAGCGATGATGAAAGAATAGTAATAAGTCTAATTATTTAAAGAGAAGAAGTGGTTGGTGCGAACTTCAAATAAATTCTTATGAATTCACTTTCTAGTGTTATTAATAGTAAACGTATGAAATGCGTTAAATTTCTAAAGTGCATAATACTATTATGAAGTAGGGTGGTACCGCGTAATTCGTCCCTACATTATAATAGTTTTTTTTAAAGGAGGATTTATGAAAGAAAAAATTGATGTATTGTTAAGTGAAATAGAAAATGATATTAAAAATGTTTCAAATATCAAAGATTTAAATGAATTAAAAGTAAAATACTTAGGTAAGAAAGGTGTAATAACTATTTTACAATCAGGAATAAAAGAAGCTATAGATAAGAAAGAATATGGAATGTTTGTAAATAAAGCAAAAACTTTCTTTAATGAATCTTTTGATAATAGGTTAAATGAATTAGAAACAATAGAATTAAATAAAAAATTAGAAAGTGAAAATATTGATATATCACTTCCTTCAACTAAAATACCTATTGGATCTGCTAATATATTAGAAAATATTATAGAAGAAGTAGAAGAAGTTTTTATGTCCATGGGATATGATGTAGTTGATGGCCCAGAAGTAGAAGAGGATAAATATAATTTTGAGCTTTTAAATATACCTAAAGGTCATCCAGCACGTGATGCACAAGATACATTTTATATTGAAGATGAAAATATTTTACTTAGAAGTCAAACATCACCTGTTCAAGCACGTACTATGTTAAGTGCTGGTGGAGATAAACCAATTCGTATGATTTGTCCTGGTAAGACATATAGACGTGATCAGGATGATGCAACACATTCTCACCAATTTATGCAAATAGAGGGACTTTTAGTTGATAAAAATATTAGTTTATCTGATTTAAAAGGTACTTTTGATGTTATAGCTAAAAAATTATTTGGTGAAAATTGTGAAACAAGATTTAGACCAAGCTATTATCAATTTACAGAACCATCAGTAGAGACTGATATAAGTTGTTTCGTTTGTAAAGGGAAAGGATGCTCTTTATGTAAGAATACTGGTTGGATAACTGTAAGTGGTGCTGGTATGGTACATCCTAATGTACTTAAAAATTGTGGATATGATCCAAATGTATGGTCAGGATTTGCGTTTGGATTTGGTGCTGAAAGACTTGCGATGCTAAAATATGGAATAAACGATATTAGAACATTTTATCAAACTGACTTAAGAGAGTCAAAATATTTTGATAGAAGGGATGTATAAGATGATTAGTTTAAATTGGGTAAAAGATTATATAGATTTAACTGGTGAAGATTTAAAAGAACTTGCAGTAAAAATTACAAAAGCTGGTATAAACGTTGAAGGGGTTGTTTCTAAACGTATAGAAAATTTAGTTATAGGTAAAATTTTAAGTGTAACTCCTCATCCTGATAGCGATCATTTAAATATATGTATGGTTGATGTTGGAAATGAAACTATTCAAATTGTTTGTGGAGCACCAAATGTAAGGGAAGGATTAAAAGTTATAGTAGCGCTTCCAGGATGTGTTCTTAAAGACGATTTTGAAATTAAAGCAGGAAAAATTAGAGGACAGGAATCAAATGGTATGATATGTGCTTTATTTGAGCTTGGAATAGAGGAAAAGACAGAGGAAAATTATGCTAAGGGAATAGAAGAAGTTAATAGCGATTTGAATCCTGGAGATGATGCTAATATATATTTAGGATTAGATGATACATTATATGAACTTGATGTTCATAAGCATCGTAATAATGATTGTTATTATCATATTGGCTTTGCTTATGAAATAGCAGCTATACTAAATAAAAAGGTAACTTTACCAGATGATTCTTATGTAGAGATAAAAGATAATGTAAATGATTTTATTAGTTTAAAAGTAGATACACCTAAATGCCCATTTTACACAGCTAAAATGGTTAAGGATGTAGTAATTAAAGAATCACCAGAATTTATTAAAAAAAGATTAATTTCAGCTGGAATGAGACCAATCAATAACGTTGTAGATATATCTAATTATGTTATGCTTGAATATGGACAACCACTTCATTTCTTCGATAAAAATAAATTAGGTGATAAAATTCTTGTTAGAGAGGCTAAAGATGATGAAGAAATTATTACACTTGATGGTAATAAAAGAGTTTTAACTAAAAATGATATAGTTATAACTGATTCAGTTAAGCCTGTTTGTATTGCTGGTGTTATGGGCGGAGAAAATACTGATGTAGACGAAACTACTAAAGATATTTTAATCGAAAGTGCAATTTTTGATTCAGTAAGTATCAGATATACATCATCACGTTTGAATTTAAAAAGTGAAGCATCAATAAGATATGGTAAAGGACTTAATTATGAATATACAATTAAAGCAATAAATCGTGCATGTTACTTACTTCAAAAATATGCCGATGCTAAGGTTTTAAGTGGTGTAGTAATGCATGATAAAGTAGATAAAAAAGATAAAATTGTAAAATTTAAAACAGAGGAAATTAATAATTTATTAGGTATAACACTTTCTTTAGATGATGTAAAGACTGAACTTAAAAGACTTGATTTTGATTATAAATTAGATAAGGATACATTTATAGTTAATATACCAAAAAGAAGACTTGATATAGATCCTAATATAAATGATATAGCTGAAGAAATAGGAAGACTTTATGGATATCATAATTTAGTTTCAACACTTCCTAAAGTAACAACTAGAAGAGGAGTCTATGTAGGAGATGTGCTTATACGTAAGCTTATATCTAAACGTTTAAGAAGTTTGGGATTAAATGAAACTAAAACTTATACTTTAACTAATAGTGATATGGCAAGTAAATTTTGCTACGATAAAAAAGAAAATATAATACTTCCAAATCCTATGAGTGTGGATAAAAGTGTTGTAAGAACAAGCATATTACCTTCACTTATAAATGTATATGAATATAATAAAGCTCGTAATGTAGATAATATATTGTTATATGAAATATCTAAAACATATGATAAAAATTATGTAGAGGAAAGTAAGGTTGCAATCCTTATTGAAGGAGATTATATTGTAAATTCTTGGTTAAATACTAAAGTTAAATGTGATTTTTACTTGATTAAAGGTATAATTGAAAATTTATTAGATTATTTAGGATTTCAAAATCGTTATGAATTTGAAAAAGAAGTATTACCTGATATGCATCCAGGTATGAGTGCTTTAATAAAATTGGATAAAGAGGTTATAGGAATAATAGGTAGAGTTCATCCAAGTTATAAAAAAGATGAGATTTATGTAGCTGAAATATCTATGAGTAAAATATATGATAAACAAATAAAACCAATTAAATTTAAAGAATCTTCTAAATATCCTGAAGTTAAAAGAGATTTAGCTTTTATAGTAAATAAAAATATAGATGCTAAGGAACTTATAAATCAAATTAAAAAATCAGGTGGAAGATTACTTAAGGATATCGATATATTTGATTTATATGTTGGACCTAAAGTTAAGGAAGATGAAAAATCTATTGCATTTTCACTTACATTTGCAGATCCAACAAGAACTCTTAGTGATGAAGAGGTAACTTTGGTATTCGATAAAATAATTCACGATGTAGAAACTAACTTAAATGCTAAACTAAGAAATGGAGAATAATATTCTCCATTTAATTTTGACAAAATTCATCATGTTTCACCATATTATAATTTTATAATATGTTTGGTGATGAGTATGTATTATTTATTTATAATAAAAGATAATTTTTTTAAAACCAATGAAGAGTATTTATATGAATTACTTTATAAACTTAAAACAATACATAAAGAAAATTATAGTTATGGGATGAGTTTATTTTATAATATCTGCAAATTATTTGATACAAATGCTTTAAAACATTATATAAGGGTAAAATATGATTTAAAATTTTATTTAGATAAATATAATTATTTTGAAATAAGAAAAAGTTGTTGTGTTATAAATAATGATAAATATTTAAGAGAAATATTATGTATATTTTATATATATAATAAAAATATATTTGTATGTAATTTTGATACTGAAAAATATTTTTGGTTAAAAGATAAGTTTAAATAATACTTGAAAAAGTATAAATAGTATAGTAAAATATTTAAAGAAAGA
>CANRAH010000007.1 GCA_947628565.1 uncultured Bacilli bacterium | reverse complement strand
TTATATTTTTGCATAATAAAAGATACTTTTATCAAGTACCTTAAACTCTTGTATTTACTTACCAAAATAGCCATTTCATCTATTTTTGGGTTTAACCGATACCTCCATGTCCTGCATCAATAACCACCTTTTTACTTGCTCTTTCATCCATAACAATCACCTATTATAAAGTATGATTATTTAAAAATAGTGTGAAAAAATGACTATAGTAAATTACCAAACTTAATTTATAAAAAGATAATAGTTCTTTTATTAAAGTAAAAACAATAAAAATAGAATAGAAGTTGAAAAATCTAAACTTCTTCTAAAAAAACAACTTGCATATCTTAATTAATGAGGAATCTTATCATAGCTTAATAAATCATAATGATATCCTACACTTATATTGGTGCATAAAGTATTTAAAAAGCTTAAACAAACATATAAATCTGCATCATACAAAAATACAAAATCTGTTTTCAAACATATTATTTACATATATTATCTATGCCATTAACATAGTACACCACTATTTTGGTTGAAATAGTAAGACCTATTAATTATAAATTTTTCTCAGATTCTTACTGTCTAAAATATTATAATTTTATCTTCTATGATACTGTTCTTTAATTTGAAAAGGATAAGTAGTATAAACATTTTGTATGCCTAAATTACAAAGGGGAAGTTCAGCCACACCTTGATGTATATCATTAAATTTTTGCATATCATCCCAGTCCATTTTAGTTCTTTCTGCTTCATCACTATCCATAAGTATGTGATTAGTAATTGAAACTATAATAATTATTCCATTTTCATTCAAGTAATTTGACTTCATATTTGCAACAAATTCTTTAAAATCTTCTTCATTTTTGCAATAATCACCAATATTACTTAAATAAATAATGTCATATTTTTTTGGCGGTATAAACTGATATAAATCTTTAAAATAGAAAATATCATTTGGATTATTTGCTAATTTATATTTTAAATTATTATAATTACTAGAAGATTGTAAATAATAATTCTTATATTGTGCTATTAAAAATAATTCTTCTGTACTATCAAAAGCATTACTTTCATTCCACTGATTTTTTTCTTCGATTTTATCAATATACATTTTTTCAAGTAATTTATCATAATCATTTCCATATATTTTCAATAATCCTTCAAAAAAATTTCTTGTTTCTTTATCCAATAAATATTTGTATGCATCAAATTTTTTGAAAATATTGGTAGGATTTTTTATCAAATCACAAAACTCTTCATAATCATATTTAATAATAAGAGCTTTTTTTAATTGATAAAAATAATAAGTATATTGATTTATATCAAAAGTTTCAACACTATTAGCTCCAAGTAAATAAGCATTAAGAGCAAAATCCCCACTTCCTAATGAAGATAATACACTTTTATTATTGAAATCATAATTAGACATGAATTGATTTAATGCTTCATTTGTAAAAGCGTATACTGGACCGTTAGCATTAAATGGGTTCGCTTGTTCTACAAAAACATCTTGTTCACTTTCTATTTTTTTCACTGAATCTATATTGCTAATTTCATTTTTTGCTGAAATTCCAAAATTTAATTGTTCCCCTATTTTTGTTTTGTGAACTATACTTTTCATAAAACTATCATCAATAGAAATTTTACCAACCGAACCAAAATTAAATTTATCCACTTGTTCATATGAGTAATCGTAAGTATCAGTTATAGTTCCATTTGATGTTATAAATAAAAGTGGAACATAAACTTTTTGTCCATCGAAATAGCTTATAAATTCCTCATGATTTGGTGGAGTATTATTTTCATTTTCATATCCACTAGGTAAAATAAATGGAACATCTATTTGTACTTCTAATTTTCCTTTAAATATCTGTTTAATTCTTTCTATGTTTTCATTTAATTTATCTTTATTGATGATGTGATGAGAATCAGCAGAAATTCTTAATGTAACACCAAACTCAGCATAATCATTCATTAAGTTAAGTGCATTAATAATATTTTCATCAAATATACTTCCATTCGTAGTTACAGTTAACCAACTAACACTTATATTTCTTCTTATTAATTCATTAATTACTTTAATTAATTTTTCAGATGCTAAAAAAGGTTCTCCACCTGTTAAAGAAATACTACCAATTTTAATCTTTTCAAATTTACATAAACTATTAAAAATTTCATTTATTATATCATCATTAATCTCAATATTTTGAGATTTACCTCGCATACAAAAATCACATTGCATATTACACTTTCTAGTAATTTCAATGCCAAATTGTTCAATTTCAATTTCATCCATAAAACTTGTGCACCTTCTTCTACTATAAGTATACCATATTTTAGAGTCTTTTCTATATTAGTTTACATTTTTAGAAAAAAATAGATTTAATTTTATTTTTATAAATTTTTTACCGTTTGCTTTGTTGTATTATTGTAAGTCCTAATCGTTTACAAATTTTAAAATACTTGCTATAATTATAATGGTGGTAAAATATGGTTAATACCGACTCTTTAACTGACAAAGAAATTGAATATATTGAAAGGGCTATGATTTTTCGAAATATAAAAGATGAAAAAACAATGAAGTGCTTTTCTTGGCGTGCTAAAATTCAATGTAACATTTTTGAAAAAACTGCTAATCAGGACGAAATACTTCAGTATGGTAGAATAAGGGATATGGAAAATTTAATAACTCTATTAGGGGGATATATTCCTGAATCTATAGTTGAGTATCTTGAGATTGCTCCTATATGTGATGAAATAGAAAAAACTTTTTTACTTAAAGCTATGCTTGAAATTAGTATGCATGAAATAGAAGATACTTTTAGTTTTGATTGTTTGAAAAAGTTATTTAAAGATGATTATGAACAAGATTTAAATGATCCTTTTATAAAAAAACTTATCAAAGAATTGCAAAATGACTACATTGAAGAACAAAAATATGAAAGAATGTATGAAATTATAGAAAATTTGAAATTTGAAAATTTAAATGATAAAACTATAGTTGAATTTCTTATGTTGTTATTTAAAAGCTTAAATAATGAATCAGGGAAGAAAATGTATTATAAAATTGAACAAATTGATAAAAAAATGGTGGTGTATTTAATTTTAAGATATTCATCAAAACTTTCTATCAATTTTGAAGATGACATTTCTAATAAAAAAATATAGTAAATTTACTAGTAAAAGAAGAAATATATATGTTGAAATTATTTTATTTGTATATAATAAAATTAATTAAATCAATCATTATTTTTCATATAAAATTTTATCAAATGATTTATATATTTTAAAAGAGAGAAACACAAAATTTCTCTCTTTTATTATAACTTATTTATATTATGATTTTACTTGACAATTAACAAATTTTTTTATAAAAAACATTCATATCATCTTTATAAATACTTTTCTTTTTTGATATTTTATTACTTTGTATATTGATATTGTTAAATAGCTTCTTTCTAATATTGAAGCTACTTTTCTAATAAATAATCCTTGTTTCAATAAAATATCTATTTCTACTTTCTTTTTTTCTGTTAATTGTGTATAATTATTCATATAGTTCCTCCTTGGTGGCGGGCTCTTTTATTATATCAAAAAACCACACCTATTTGGTGCGGTTGAAATTACAATTTAGGAAAGATAAGCTCAAAACTTATCTTTTTTAAACGTCATATGTTTTATCTATTTGTTTTAATTCATTAAAAGTATCTATTTCAATTATATCATCTTTACTACACTCTCTAACACCTATTTTATAATTATTTCTTTTAACATCTAATTGTACTTGCTCCCAATACTTTTCTTTTCCTCCTGGTGAATTGAAAACTTCTTCAATATCTTTTGCTAATTGTTTTCCATCTTTCGCATCATAATAAGATATACCAACCATTTGATGACAATCAACACCACCTATTTGCTCTTTTACTATGACATCTTTTTTAACAATAATGCACCAATCATCAGTTTTATCAACTGGTATTCCTAAAAAATTACTTTTATATTCATATTTACATATTAAATTAGGATTAGATAGAACCAAATCTGATTCCAAAACATAAGCATTTTCCAAATAGTCCCTTATGATATATGCTGATGATATATTATTAGCTTCATTATATAATTTATTATCTAAAAATTTAATATTAGGATATTTATGTAACAACACCTCAAACTGTTCTCCTAAATATCCCCTAACAATAATTATTTCCGGAATTTCAGCCGCTACCACAGCATCAAGAAGTGTTTCAATCATTCTCTTACCATGTACTTTAACTAATGGCTTAGGTGTATTTAAAGTAATAGGAACTAATCGTGAACCAAACCCCGCAGCCAAAAAAATAGCTCTTTTTACACGATATGGTTCAAGTTCTTTTAAACCCTTTTTTGTAATCTTATTTTTAACATCTATTAAACCATTATCTAATAATTCACTTATTATTTTATTTACTAGTCCAACTGAAATATTGGTGTCACTCGCAATATTTCTTTGCGAATATTTATCCTTTTTTTCACGTTCAATAGCCACTAAAATATCAAATTGCTTCTTCGTTAAACTCATATTTCACTTTTCTCCTATCTTCTTTTCGATTTATTACATAAATAATTATCTTTACAAAAGCATTTATAACTAAAATAATCAAAGATATAACTGCTGCCTCACCTAACATCATGTTCCCCTCATAATTGTTAATTAATAAAGAAAGTGGCATCGTTTTAGAATTGAATAAGAAAGTAACTGCTGAAATAGTTACCATTGAATTAACAAACAAATAAACCATCATTTCTCTAATTGTTTTTTTAGTACAAGGAATAATAACATCTATTATTATTTTATACATAGGAATATTGCACGTTTTAGCCACAACTTCATAATTTTGATTAACCTTTAACAAAGCATTATATGCCATTAAATATGGTGTAGCAATAAAGTGAACAATATTTACCATAATCAAAATGACAAATGTATTATATATAAATGATTCATTAAAACTAATAGTATAAGATAAGCCTAAAACGATACCAGGAACAGCAAGCGTACAAATAGTTAACAAATGTAAAAACTTTGATAATTTACCCTTTATTCGTGCTGTTACATAAGCTGAAAAATAACCAATAATCGTTCCAACTATTGCTACCATAATTGATATAAAAATTGAATTAAAAACATACTGTGATAAATTATTACTACTAACATATTCCCAATGTGTAAGCGAAAAACTTTTATCAAGCATTACATTATTAACAAATGCATAATAAATAAATGATCCTAACAAAACAATTACAAATCCAATAATTAAATAAACAATAATTGTTGCAACTATATCTCTTATTTTATTTTCTTTAACTACATATTTCTGATTACCATCAACATTTCCATAATTTTTAAAAAAAGTATCGAACAAGAAAGAAATCAAGGCTGGAATCAATAAGAATAACCCAATCATTGTTCCCTTAGAATAATCTAATAATCCAATAACTTCCTTATATAAGAAAACTGGTAATGTTAAATATTTTCCACCTACCGCAAGTGGTACACCATAATCAGTAAATATCATTGTAAATATTGCAAAGAAAGCTGATAATAATGGCTTTTTTAAATAACATAACGTAACCGTTTTAAACGTTTGCCACTTATTCATTCCTAAAACTTCAGCTGCATTATAAATATTATTATCCATATAAAAATATCCATCATCAATAATTAAAAAAGCAACTGGAAAAGAATAGATTATTGAACCAAGAATTATTCCAGTACTACCAATTATATTAAAATTAAAGAAATGAGTAACGATTCCATTTACTCCAAATAAGTTTATTAATCCCAATCCATGCGATATTGAAGGAATTAACATTGGTAAACTTATTAAAAGTTTCAATATAGAACGATGCTTAATATTAGTTCTATTTAAAGTATAAGCTAAAAAGAAAGAAAGACTAACAGAAATTACTGTTGCAATACTAGTTACAAATAAAGAATTAAAAAGAGCATTTTTAAACGCTGTTGAAGTTATAAGTTTTTGAAAACTGTCATCACTCCAATCAATTTTCAATAACATATTGAAAATTGGAAAAACAACTGATACCAATAAAAATAAGAAAATGAATATACTTAATTTACTTCTTTTTTTCATTACAAATCAATTCCTGTACAACGTTCAATAGATCTAACTTTTTCAATTAAGTGATTAGTAACAAATTGTTTTACATATTCATTTTTAGGATGATTAAATATTGTATTTGGCTTATCTAATTGTTCTATATTTCCTTCGCGCATAACCATGACACGATCTGATAGTGAAAAAGCTTCTTCTTGATCATGTGTAATATAAATCATCGTAGTATTAAATTGCTTTTGAATCTTTTTTAATTCTTTTCTTAAAACAAGACGATTATCAGCATCTAAAGCCGACATTGGTTCATCAAATAATATAATATCCGGTTTCAAAGCCAAAGTTCTTGCGACAGCAACTCTTTGCATTTGACCACCTGATAATTCACTTGGATACTTATTTAAATGTTCTTCCATATTGACCATTTTTAATATTTTAATACTTTCCTCACGCGCACGTTTCTTATTTTTTAACTTTAATTGTAAAGCATATGATACATTATTTAATACTGTCATATTTGGGAATAGGGCATAGTTTTGAAAAACTATACCCATTTTTCTTTTAGATGAATCAAATTTAGTAATCTTTTTACCATTTTTTATTATTTCACCTGAAGTTGGCTTTTCAATACCAATTATCATCTTTAATAAAGTTGTCTTACCACAACCACTTGGGCCAAGAATTGATAAGAATTCACCATCTTTAACTTCAAATGAAATATTATTTAAAACAGTCTTTTTTCCATATGTTTTACTTAAGTTTTCAACCTTAAGACTAACCATTTATTTCACTACTCCATTTTTCTGTCAATTTACTCTTAATACTATTATCATCAATACCTGTCATATCAGCATCTTTTAAGTCAGTTGGGTAATTTTTAACTTTATTCTCTTGATTCTTTAAAATGACATCAGGCATATAATGTTCTTTATCATATCTGCCAAAATCATTTAATAACCATTCAAATACTTCTTTAACATTATTCTTATTCTCATGACCCTTAATTATAGAAGCTGATGTTGTATTATAAGGAGTACCACTTTCAAGTGGAACGATAGAGAAATCATAACCATTGTTGATATCGTTTACCCCTTCAGAAGTCATTCCCATTGCAATAGCTATTTCCCCTTGTTTTAAAAGATTAGTTGGCCCAGAACCAGATGTTGTAAATTCACGGACATTTTCTTTTAATTTTTTAAAGTAATTAATAGCTTCGTCTTCACCTTTTATGTTAACGACGTTCAAGTAGAAACCATATCCAGTTCCAGAAGTGGATGGATCAGGCATCGCAATCAAGTTCTTATATTCTTTTTTCAATAAATCTTCATAAGTTTTAGGAATATCTAAATTATGCTCTTTAAAATATTTGTTATCAACAATAATATTTAATGTATACTTAACCCATGTATAATATTTATTTGATTGAATAACACCATCTAAGTATTGGTCTGTACTTACATCAGACAAATCAGCAAAATATTCTTGCAAGTTTTTAGCATGTGATGTTTCTAAGTCTAAAACGATATCTGCCTCAATATTTTCTTTCTCATTTTCAATCTTAGCTGCAAGGTTTCCAGTTGCGATTGGTTGGACAACTATATCCATATCTGGAAATTTTGCTTTTATTTGTTCTTTCAATTCTTGATTTCTTTCCTCTTCCATACAAGAATATATAACAATGCTTTCCTTATTGCCCCCACAAGCTGTTACACAAAATAGCATAACAAATACAATTAATAATAATGATATTTTTTGCAATTTTTTCATTTTCTTCCTCCGTTCATATTTTTAATTATACTATCATTTTTTGAACATGTCAATTAAAATTAACAACATATTTGTTTTTGTATTGAAGATTGTTGCATTTATTTGAACAAAGTTGTGTTAAACTTTATGACTGATCAATGTATTGCATATGCAACATTTAAATCAATAGGCATTTTAATTGAAAATATATCTTTAGCTTTTATATAATTATTGTCTATTATAATTTTTGAATTAGAATTTTTTGTAGGACATAAGTCAGACAAATTTTCTAATAAATAATTTTTAAATTCAATAATTGTACTGAATCTAATTCCTTTAATAATTTTTCTATTTTCATACTACAAAAAATATCCTTAATCAGCTAGTTACAATTAGTATAATATCGCCAAATAAAAACTATAGATGAACTGCTGATTAAGGATACTTCCTTTCTACAATTTTTATCTGTCATAAAATTTAACACAATTAAATTATAAAAAAAGAACTGAGTAAAAAATATTCAATCCCACGTTGTCTTTTCCTAATTAAATTTTTTTATAACGTATGCAAGACCTAAACTACAAATTACAATTAATCCTATTAAAACAAATAAATTAATATCACCTGTATTTGGATTTTCTATTGTATTTTTTGATGGCAAAGATGTGTATATATCAACACCATAACTTGCTTTAATATTACATGCCCACAAATATCTAACATCAGTTGCTTTATCTGCATTTTTTACATTTAATTCTATAAAATCTGTCGTACCTAATTCTGTATCATAATCAAGTACAGTAAACTTAACTTTAATTTTCTCGTTTTCTTTTTTAAATTCCCATCTGTATGTATATACACCATCCTTATCGATTACAGCAATTGGATTTTTATCCTTTGCCCAACTAGAAGTTATAACAAATTTATCTCCACTTTTTTGTGTCATAACTACACTCTCGGTTAAATATTTGGATTCTACATCAAATTGATTTAAAGCAATAGATAACTCAAATAATTCTGAAGTTTGATAATTATTTAAATTAAGTCCTACATAAACTTCTTCTTTGATTCCATCACTTAATTTTGATTTACTCGACTTATTAAAAGGGCCTACTTTCATTCCGCCTTTTTCTTCTTTTTCACCTTTAAGGTTAGTTATATTAGAAGAAATTTTACTTTTAGATCCATAATCATTACCCGCCTGCCAATCTTCAAATTCCCATACAGTTAATGCCTTCACTTGTAAAATTGCAAAAGAAAATATTAAAGCACATACAAAACATAAGCTTATAATTTTTTTCATAAAACTACACTTATCATTATATAAATAATAATATCCTTTCTATTTTATTTATATTAAATTATATGTAATAGTATTTAATTTTTTCTGCTTTGTTTTTTTATTAATTTTGCATGAACAACAATTCTTCTGTCTTGATAATTTTGACAAGTTGATAAAGTAAGTATTTTATCTTTAACATCAACTATTGTATCAATTTTAGCGATATTTCTTTTTTTCATTGTATCAATCCATTTCTGTTTTTCTAATATACTGTAAAAATTTGGTGTTATGTAATAACCTTCACTTTTAACAGTATAAATAGAAAATATTTGAAATATCATATCTTGTTTTAAATTAGAAAAGAAAATAACATAATTATCTTTATCATTTTGCCAGGAGGAAGTTAAAATATTTTTTAATGAACCAAACATAGTTCCATCTAATCTTGCATGCCCATAAATAATAGTATTATCATCTAAATCATTTATATCATTTCGATAATCCATAAAAATCCAACCAGCTTTATTTTCTTTTTTATCGAATGAATGATTTAAGTAATAATTATTATCACTTGTTTTTACTACAGGATAATTAATATTAGTATTTTTAATATGAATGAATGCAACAGTATCTGAATTTTTAGATAATAAAAAGGGAAAATCAATTTGATAAAAAGAAAAGGATGAATAATAGTAATAATCATCATTTTTATTAATTGGAGGATTAACAAGTTCAATTTTATTATCATTAGCTTTATTTATAATAGCTTCATCTAAAATTTCTTGATTAATTTGTCTAATTTTGTAATTATCAACACACCATTTAAATATAGTATATATTGAGAAGAAAATTATGCACAGGCACGATATACCTATAATATTACGAAATATTTTCCTTTTATAATTCTTTCCCTTAAATTTTGATTGTGTCTCATAATATTCTTTGATAGTCATATATTTTTTCAATTTTAATCACCCTCAAAAGTAAAATAATGGCTAAAATATTATTATGAAAAAAGGAGTTAGTTTATGAAAAAAATTATATTTTTTTGCCTTGCTATTGTAACATTTTTGTCAATAGCACCAACAATTAATGCTTTAAGCAATTATGGAAAGGTAACGGATATCACTGAAAAAGCAGGAGATTCCCTATCTTCTGGAAAAGGCACTATACAAACAAGTGGAAACACAACAACAATAAAATATTCCGTTGCTACTTTTAAATTGTTAGATAAAGATGAAAATGCTGCAGGTGGAAGTAGACCTGGTCCTGCTGCTTGGATTGGTTTTGAAGTTGCAAAACCTGCTGATGACAGCCATTCAAGTTATAAAGTAACAACGCCAGACAATAAAACAACAACTGAAAAAGAGTATCCATACATCGATTATGTTGGAATAACGCCAGAGAATTTAAAAAATGTCCTTTTAAAAGGAACTATATTAACGTACAAATATTCATTCGATTGGGATGAAGATAATAAAGCTGACCAATATGTTATAATTGAAATTGATCCTAAAAATATCACTTTAGTATCTAAAGATAGTAAGGATACATTATGGTCACCATCTATTGCTAAAAACATTTTAGATAGTCAAAATCCTAATACAAGAGATATTAATATTTATTTATTATTAGGATTAATTATAATTGGAGGATTAGGGTTTGGATATTATTATAAAAAGGCTTAATTGCCTTTTTATAATGACTATTAAAAAAGGTATTTAATACCTTTTTTAATCCATATCCAATATATCTCTAAAATTATCTGGAAATCCTATTTTATTTAAAAAATTATTTATTGGAAGTATATTAGTTTTTCCTTCTAATATATCTATTTCATAACATATTTCATTCATAAAATCTCTAAATTCATTATCAGTTAAAAGATACTTCATTATTATTACAACAGAAAATAAATCGTTTTTACCATAAATGTATTCCCCATCGGTACTTTCTATATTAAGCATTTGATGATATTTACAATTTGGTATTTGCTTTTGAGTCTTATGATCGTAAAGTATATCTTCATGGGCACATAAATTTCTATAATTTGATAATATTGATAAATATATAGTCAATGTTTCTGTATCAATTTTATAAATATTAGCAATATCAATTTTATCAGAGTCATCTAATATATCATATAGTTCAGATACTATTCCAAAAGAAAGTACTTTAACTAATATCCAAAGTGGAATATATCCATAATTAGTTATATAATGCATCGTTGCCGTATGCTGTTTTCCATTTACCCTTATTTGTCTTTTTACTTTGTTTAATACATCGTGAACTTGTCTTATTTTCATTGAATCTTTAGAAAAATTATTTGCATTTAAATAATCTTTTTCTTTAAAACCATATTTTTTTGACAATTGATAACTTATTAATGATTTTATATTATTTTCAATTATAAGTAAATTTTTAAAAAATATATTTCTTACTCTCCTATCAAACACAAACATTGCATATAATTCCTCAAATGTAGTACCAGGAATAAAATTATTATCCTTTGGTGACTTTATAAAAAGATGTCTATATCCATTTAAGAAAAAATAATTTTCTTTGAGCAAAATATTTTTTGCTTTCTCTATATCATTTATTACAAGACCTCTATCTTTTAATATAGTTATTTGCTCATCTAAGTTTTTAAATATTTTTTTGCCCATATCATCACCATATTCATTATATCAAGTTTTAAAAAAAAATACTAGATTTTTCTAGTATTCATATATTCCTAGTAATTTTTCCTGTTCAGTCTGAGTCAAAGGATTAATTTTCCATTCATCATCAACTTTATTAAGTGAAAAATATAATGTATATTTAACTTTTTCTTCTGCTGATTTGATCATATCTAATTTATAGTCTATAAATTTGCTTTCATCAAACATACCTGTATCATCTAAAAATTCTGATTCTTTTTGTGTTCTATCTATTTCTGCCTGTTTCAAATTTTTAGTATAATCCTTAACTTCTATTTCAACTTCTACAGTAGCTTTATCACCATTAACAGTTTCATCTTTTATAGTATAAGTTAAATCTTGATAATGTTTCTTCAATATTTCTCTATATGAATCCTTTTGATCATTGTTAAATAACTCTTCACCATTTACAATATTATCTAAACTTTCTAAAACAGTATCATCCAAAGTTTGATAATTATTTAGATAATTCTCTACTTGTTTTGTTGGTGTATTATCCATATCTTTAAAAGAACACCCAACCATAAAAAATGCAATTAATAATATTGATAATATTTTTTTCATATTTTCCCTCCACTAATAATATGGAAGCATTTTAAATTAATATACATTTTTTTAAACCCCTGTATTTAAATTTTTACTTTTTAAATATAACTTTCTCATCCAATCAAAAGGAATAACACTTGACGCATACAAAATCATAATTTCAAACTCAAATATAGTAAGTCCTGATGTTCTAAATATATCTCCACCATAGTATATTAAAATTATTTGAACAATTACTATAAATAGCATAATAAAAATAAAAACTTTATTTTTTAAAATATTAGCTACTATATTAATTCTATTTGTTCTAGCATTAAAACAGTTAAATATATCAATGAATATGAAAAGGCCGAAAAAAGCTGTATATAGATATTTACTATTGGCATCTGGTCTAAATAATCCCTTAATAAAAGGTAATTTTAAAAATAATATACATATTAACGAAGAATACACTCCAGTAAAGAATATTTGATTTATCATATATTTATTTATTATAGGCTCATTTTTAGCTTTTGGTTTTTCCTTCATATATTCAATTAACGGAGGTTCAAAAGAAAATGCAAGACCTGCTAATGTATCCATTACCATATTTATCCATAACATTTGTATAACCGTAATTGGCATTTCTATATTTATAAATGGACCAATTATAGATAATGACAATGCGCACATATTGATTGTTAATTGAACTATTATAAATTTTCTTATACTTTTAAATATTGTTCTTCCAAATAATATTGCTTTAGATATTGACATAAAATTATCATCTAGTATAACTATGTCACTTGCTTCTTTTGCAACCTCAACTCCGCTTCCCATACTAAATCCAACATCTGCTTTTTTTAAAGCTGGAGCATCATTTACTCCATCACCTGTCATACCTACAACTAAATCTAATTCCTGAGCAATTCTAACAAGTCTACTTTTATCCGTTGGAAGACTTCTTGCAACAACAGATATATTAAGCAATTTAGTTTTTAACTCTTGATCAGTTAATCGATTCAATTCCTCGCTAGTTAAAACTAAATCACCATCCTTGTAAATACCTACTTCTTTTGCAATATTAGTTGCAGTATCTTTGTTATCGCCTGTTATCATTATGGTCTTTATTCTTGCATCATTAACCATTTTAACACCTTCAATTGCTTCTTTCCTAACATCATCCTTAATCAAAATTATTGAAACAAAGCATAAATTTTTAAGGTTAAAATTTATATTATTTGATGTTGCAAGAATTAAAACTCTAATACCTTTTTTAGTATTTTCATTTATAATATTTTCTATTTTTTTCAAATTATTTAAACTTTTTTCAAATCCATTAATATCTATATAAGTAGTACAATTTTTAAGTATAATTTCTGGAGCACCTTTTATATAGTATTTATTACCAATTAAAGTTGCTGAATACTTAGATTTACTATCAAAAGGAATAATTTTATCTCTTTTTATTGTTTTTAAATCATTTTTAAAATATGAAAGTATAGCTCTATCTGTTATATTACCACCTATTACATTTTCATTTGAATAAACACTTTCATTATTACCAACACAGGACATTTTTACTATTTCATAGTATTTTTTATTTTTTATCAATTCACTTTCTTTTTTATAACTTTTTCCATCTGCGCTTATAATATCAGTTACTTCTAACTTACCTTTTGTTATTGTACCTGTTTTATCTGTAAAAAGTATATTTACGCTTCCTGATGTTTCTATTCCAACAAGTTTTCTTACCAAAACATTATTTTTAAGCATCCTTTTCATATTTGAAGATAATACTAATGTTATCATCATAGGAAGTCCTTCTGGCACTGCTACTATAATTATAGTCACACATAGAGTCAACCCATATAAAATATGGCCAGTTATTATAGGAAAGTTAGTTATCATTTCATAAATTTTATTTACATCAAATCCATTATTAATTACAACCACTTTAAATAAATATGAAAAAAATACTAAAAAAGCGCCAACATACCCTATTTTACTTATAAAGTTTGCTAATTCTCTAAGTCTTAATTTTAATGGGGTCTCAGGTTGCTTTTCTTGAAGTTCAAGAGCAATTTTACCATAAAATGTATTTTCTCCGACGCTTGTTGTTTGCATTAAGGCTTTCCCTGTATAAACTACACTTCCTTTATATACTCTATTTTTTACATCTGCTTTATTTATATTTATGCATGCCTCTTTATATGCTTCTTTAGTTTCTCCATTTAAACTAGATTCATCAACACTTATATTACCATTTATTATGATACCGTCTGCTGGAATTTTATCTCCAACTTCTAAACTTATTATATCTCCTACAACTACGTCATTTATAGGTATTTCTTGTTTTAATTTATTTCTTATAACTCTGCATTTTATTCTTGCTACTTCTTCTTGTAATTTTTCAAATGCTTGTTCACTACCATACTCAGATATACTAGATATTAATGATGCCAACAATATTGCAATAACTATTCCTATAGTTTCATACCAATCAAAATTTTTAAATAAAAATACTGTTTTTATTGCTAATGCTATCAAAAGTATTTTTATTATTGGATCACCTAATGTACTTATTAAAAGCTTTAAAAAGCTATCCTTTTTGGCTCTATTTATTTCATTACTTCCATATTTTTTTCTACTCTCTATAACTTGTTCATCATTTAGTCCATTATACATAACTCCTCCTTAGTTAAATATATGGACAAGTAGATATTTTAGAACAAAAAAGGCACCTATTGTGCCTTAATAATTTCAATATATTTTGATACATTGGTTGCCCAATTTTTATCTTCTGCATATTTTTTATTTATTTCTTCTGGTGTAGTAAGACCTAAGCTAATATAATTTTTAGATAAATTATTTATAAACGCTTTTATTCCTTCATCTAATGAATTAAAATAGCTATAAGATCCACATCCTGTTCCTTTTTGTCCACCGACATTATTACATTCCCTAACAAGCCTACTACAATTCCATTTACAACCTGTTTCATGTAAAATGATTGCAGTAGCAAGATATGGGTCAACTCCCATCTCTAACGAATATAATACGATTAACTCTCCTTTATTAGCAATTGTTGATGATAAAGACTTATTAATTATAGCTATAAGCTCATCAGCAGTTTTACCATCATAGACACTTTCTTCAATTACATCACTATTTTCTTCAATATTATTAGTTTCCTCAGCAATGTCATTATCTATTTTTAAATTTTCTAAATTCTTAACGTCATCTATAGTTTCCATTTCTATATAATTTGCAGTAGATCTAGAATCATCTAAAGATTTATATTCTAAATTAGTTCCCTTTACACCAAAAAAATATGCTATAACAATTATTACTATAAGTACACTTATACTTTCTAGTAATTTTATTTTCGCTTTCACATTAACACCTCTTTTTTTTGAAAAGCACTAATATCATATCACACTTTACATACTAAAGTCAAATTAGGCTATACGTCAGAATTGCTTTAACATATAAAGCTAATAAGTAATTTATTCTCAAAATCACTATCATTTGGAATAAATTGTAAACTAAATGTATTCTATATATTTGCTTGAATCGCGTATTATTTCTTTTACAAATATCGATGGTCTTTTCGCATCCACCAGCATATATACTTCATTTTTTGTACGTGTTAATGCAACATAAAATAGTCTTCTTTCTTCTTCAAATGGATATATATCATTATTGTTATTTATAAGTGATAAAATTTCACAATCTTTAATTCTATTTGGTATGCCTAATATATCATCTTTTAGATTTATAATAACAACACAATCCTCCTCTAATCCTTTTGATGAATGTATGGTTAAATATCTTATTTTTGTATCCTTATAAGAAAAATATCCCTCCTCATCTAGTTTAAAGTATTTATTTATATCAAAATTATTCCTACCTAATACTAAAATATGGTCATACTTTTTTAATACTATATCTAATAATTTACTTAATGAATCACCATACATTATTTTTATAGGTTTTAATAATCTTTTTTCGCTTTTTAGACTTTTATATAATTGTCTTTTATTTTTCATAATAAATTTACCTGCTAAATTAATTAATTCTTGACTATTCCTATATGTATTGTTAATTTTAAGTACCTTAGTATGTCCAAAATATTTTTTAAAGTTTAAAAACATATTAATATCACAACCATTAAATCTATATATTGATTGATAATCATCACCAACACATATTAGCTTAGCATGTGCTTTTAACATTATTTCTTTTAAAAAACATTGTCTAATATAGGAAGTATCCTGATATTCATCAACAATTATGTATTTATATTCTTTTATTCCATTCCTTTTTACATATAATGTTGCATTTATTATCATATCATTAAAATCTAGTGAATTAGTACTTTTTAACTCTTCGTCATATAAAAAATATATATCCATTATAATTCTAATTAAGGCTTTATACTTTTTAAATTTTAAAAAATAATATATAGAATAATTATTCGTTTTAAATAAATTTATAAACGTAATTATTAAACGTTTTAAATTAAATAATTCTTTACTTTTAATTAAAATATTATAGGGAGTATCTATTTTATTTAATACAGTCTTAACCTTTTTTACAATATCATCATTATTTTTTATCATGTAAAAGTATTCATCCACTATATAATTTAATAAATCTGATTCGACTATATTAAAATTATATTCTTTTAATATTTCTAACGCCAATTTATGAAATGTATAAACTTTAATATTATAATCATAAAATTTTTGTATTTTATTTTCCAAACTTTTTGATGCATCACGTGTAAAAGAAATACATAAAATTTCATTTTCCTTTGCTTTTGATGTTTCTATCAAATATCTAATTTTTCCTATTATAGTTAAGCTTTTTCCACTGCCAGCACCAGCAATTATAAGATTTGAACATTCGTCTGTTATTATAGCAATTCTTTGCTTTTTATCTAAAGAATATCCACATATATTTGATAATATATAATCACTATCATTTAATTCTTTTTTTATAAATTTTTTATTTAATAAATTTATTTTTAATCTTCCGTATTTATTTCTATAACTATTATTTATATATTCTATATATATCACCCTACTATATACATACTATAAAATTTTTGTTTTTCCTTTTAATAAAAAAATTTTACATTATTCAACGTAAAATTTTCTAGGATCATGAGCAGTTGCTTTGGTAAACTTTAATTGTTTTACCTTTTTTCTTGTAAATATTTCATCATATGCATATCTTAAATTTTCTCTAGCAACCTTATTTAAATTACGAGCACCTGTTTCTTGACTATATCCTTGTTTTGCTATTTCAACCAAATAATCATGCGTACACGAAAACTTAATTCCTCTACTTTCAAAATCAGATTTTGCTATACTAATCTGACCAATATCGGATTTAGTAAGTATATCTATACAATCTTTTAATGATAAATGATTTGTTGAAGTTTTCATACCTATTCTTCCAAAAAGTTCAGGTCCCAAATATTTTATAAGTTCTTCATCGGTTAAAGTAAATTTAGGTTTATTAGTATCTAAAGTGGAAGTAAAACCTATTGGCTTGTTATTAAATTTTGTTTTTGCTTCATATAATTCTTGAAACGAACCAACAAGCGCTACTGTTAAATTAGAAGTATCGAAAAGTACGCTATTATGATAATCAGTATCAACTTCAATTACTTCTCTATCAAGAATTTTAAGAAGGGAATGTAAAACTGCCTTTCCACTTACATCATCATTAGCATTTAATGCCTTTTTGTCAATTTCATCTATAATAATTAACCCTTTTTGTGCAAGTTCTAAATCGTTGTTAGCTGCTCTTAACAAACCTAATAATATTGAATTAACATCTTTACCAACATAACCTGCTTTTGTATAGGCAGTCGCATCAGCCTGAAAAAATGGAATATTTAAGTATTGTACAATATTTTTCATAATTTCTGTCTTACCAGTACCACTTGGCCCCATAATTAACATATGAGATTTATTTCTTGGATTCTCAGATGTTATATTAATTGCAATTGTTCTTGTAATATCATCAACGGCCTCATCCTGCCCAATTATACTTTTTTTAACGTGTTTTCTTAATTTTGCTAAGTTAAAACATTTAGATTCATCTTTTTTTAACGATAATTTTTTTGATTTTTTTTCTTCTTCATTAGGTTCAGTTTCTATTTTTTCTCTATTTTTTTCTATTCGATGTGCTAAATCTACAATTGCTCCTAATTTTTCTTTAACTTCATCTAGTGAATTTGAATTTATTAATTCTTCTATATATTGAGTAGAAAATGAAAATGTAATTAAAGTTTCATCTTGAGAATAAAAATCTGATAAATTGCTTTTTTCAATCAATTCAAAAGGTATTTGTTTAACTTTTATTATTAAATCTTGAGAATCATAATAACCTATATAGCAATTATCTGTACAAATATTTAAATATTCCGATAAAAGTGCATCTTCAGCAACATCATCTCCTAATCTTTTTTTTATTTCTGAAAACGTTGTTGGAAAAGCAAAGTAATTTTCACCATCAACTAAACCATCTTGCATCATATCGAAAACTAAACCAAATTCGCTTTCAAAAGTTCTTGATTTTGAATCAAATAATCCCCTTATTATTCCTTGTGGCTTAAATATACAATAATAATCATCAATATTAATTTTTTCAAACGCTACTGCTATATCCATAAATCCCCCATAAACAAATTATTTATTTATATTATTATAATAGTTGTATTCTGATAAAAATTGAGATACTGATTCTAAATCATCTAGTGGGCATAAAGAATTATTTAAGTATAATTCTATATCGAATATTAACTCTTTAACATTATTATAATTATTAATATCTATATTATATTTTTTTAATATATTTATTTGATTTTCTGTTATATAAATATTATTATATTTTTTTAAAAAACTAACATCCTTTAAAATATCTTCGTCAATATCAAAATCTTTGACCATTATACCACCTAAGCTTATTATACCACATTTAATAGATGTTACATATATAAATTTAAAAAAAATGATATATAATTCTTTTATATATCATCAAATATTATCTCTGGCATTTCAGGATATTCTTTTTTATCAAATTTTTTCAATTTATAATGAGCAGTTATAAGTAAATTTATAAGTATCCATGAAATAAATATACCCGTACTTAACTCAATTAAAACTTGTAAATTTGGATTAGAATATATTGATAATTTATCATATATATTAATTCCATTTCTCTTTGTTATATCTATAATTAGCAACAATAATACATTTATAATTGACGAACTAAGTACATTTACAACCTTATATAAAGTAGATATTTTCCTACTAAATATTGAATATATAAAGACGAAATTGGATATTACAAGCATTAATATATAAATTGAAAAATCAGGAAAATATATTGCCATAAATAAGCTATCAAAGACGTTATCAATTAATTCAAAAATTATAGCATTATAATTAATAATCAAAATTAACAATAACAAAGCCCAAATGGAAAAAAATATCCATCTATTTATTTTCTTATTCATTTTTATACATACAATATAAAATATTATTAAAGTAACTAAAGCTAGTGAACATATAAAAAAAAGAGGAGAAGATAGAATTATATTCATTAATATTTTTAACTTCTCTATTAATGAAAAATCATTCATATCCTCACCTCTTTCAATAACTTTCTTTATTCTCTAGTTCATATATATATACTGTTTGTTTTGTGTTACTATTTCTTGTACAAGTTATAAGAACTAAACCTGATTTTGTATAATCTCTATAGATAGCTACCGTACCATCTTTCTCTACTTCATATATATCTACAATTTTATATTTATATTTTATATTTTCATAATATACATAAGCTATATCGCCTACATTCAATTTATATAAATCATTAAAATAGCAAACTTTACATATACCTGAATGAGCTGCTAAAATAAGTGTACTCTTCTCCTTATTAGGTAAAGTAGATCCTTGTATTACAGTTACATTATAATTAACTTTATTATACCTTGATTTAATGTTTAAAAAGCCACGTTTTAAATTGATTTTTGGAATTTCTAGAATTCCTATATAATCATAATTTGCATCACTGCTTGAATTGTTATTTTCTATAGTATTATCAATAGTTGAATCATTATTATCAATTGGTGGTTCTTCTTTTTCTAATTGTTCATCAGAGTTAATTAATTCAGGCATTTCATTTTCAAACAATGATAAATTCATTTGAGAGAATACAAAATCTTTTTTTTCCATAAAATACTCTATGAACCCTAATAATACACCAATAGCTATTAAAATTAATCCAAATGATAAAATTGTACTAGTCTTGAAATTTATTTTTTTTAACATAAACAAGCACTCCAATTCCTATAGCAATATCTATCATTGCTATTGAAATTAATAATGTTGATCTAGAACTTAATGTATCTGGTACTGGTACTGACAAAACATTTGTCATTACAACTTCTTTATCATCTGGAAAATTAAATTCTATTAATTCTTCATATTGCTCATATCCTTCTGGTGCCATTTCTTCTTTTAAATAATACTTTCCTTTACTTAACCCATATACTGTAACTGGTTTATCTTTTGATACCCAAGTGCATTCTTCTAATTCTTCCAAATTACCTTTTTCATACATTATTTTGCATGGCATTTTTTCTTTATTTTCATCTAATATACTTAATGTTGCGCCTGGTAATTCTTTATTATCCACCGAATTTTGTTTACTTATTTCAATTTTTTCATATTCATTAAACATCCTTAAATTAACATTTTTTGTTTCATCTGTTATAGAAAATTTAATTAAATCTGTTCTCTTTTTATATCCTTCTGGTGCTTCTAATTCCTCTAGATAATAGGTTCCATTCTCAAGCCCATATATTACTTTAGATTTATCTTCAGTTACCCATTTACAAGGATTCAATGTTTCAGTTTTACCATTTTCAACCTCTACAGTACATGAAATATCCTTTTTAGATGAATCTAAAATTCTAAGTGTTGCTCCTTCCAATATACTATACAATTCTCCTTGTTCATAATCAGCAAATGTCATTCCTGGTTCTTCACTTAATTTATTTTGATCTGGTGGAACACTATATTTTACTATAGATATGCTTGTATAACTATTTTGCATTGTAACTTTTGAAGATACTCCCGTTGAAGATACAATAAACGCCTTTTGCTCTTTATTTAATGTATAACCAGAAGGTGCTTGTGTTTCTGTTAAATAATACGTACCTTCTTTTAATCCAACTACTTTTGTTGGAGTTGAAGTTGATACCCAAGTACAAGTATTTAATGATTTTATATTACCAGATGGTTCTTTTATTTTACAACTAATAGGTTTTTTATTTGAACCTAAAATTTCTAATGTTGCGCCTGGTAATTCCTCATTTGTTGCTGCATCTTTTTTACTTATTTCTACTTCTGTTAATTTATTTGTAAAACTTACTTCTATATTAGGTTGTGAACTTGATACAGTTTTATATTGCTTTTGAGTATCTCTTACATAGCCATCTGGTGCTTTTAATTCTGCGATATCATATTCACCATAAAGCAATTCACCATTTGCTATTACTATTGGACTAGTAGTTGTTGTAAAATCTTTATAATCCATTTTAGAACGACATTCTCCAGAAATACAAGTTAATCTAATTGTAGCCCCTGCTATATTATTACCATTTTCATCAACTTTTTTTATAGTCATGGATGGATAATTTGCAGACCCTGTTATACTTACTTGTTTTTGATCTCCATGTTCTTCTTCAGTTTTTGTTGAAATCATTGTTTGGTAATCTTCACCGCAATCATAATACTTTGCTTTATAATATGTATTATTTGATTTTACTGTTGCAGTTACACTTGCACCACTACTTCCTACTTGACCTTTTTTTGCATATACATAAAAGTATTTTCCACTTGAATCTGTTCCCTCTTTATATCCAAATGCGCTATTGTCAAGTGATATTGTATAACTATCTATATTGTTATTATTATCATATATGTATATATTTGGTGTTCTTGCTTCTCCTGATTCTGTACGCTGTGTGAAAGAAAGTGAATTTTGAGATAATGTCAAATTCATAGGTTTAGAATATCTTTCCCTATAACTATTGGCCTCATTTATTGTTTGCATAAATGTTTTTCCATTAGGAAGAATATATGGCCCATCAACTACATTTGAATACATAGCAGAACTAAAGTGATTTTTTCCGTCATCTTTTCCTAAATGATAAAAAACTACCATTTCTATCCAGTAATATTCAGTAAGTTTATTAGACATATTTACAACTCCACCATTTTGTCCAGATAAACTATTTATTATATATGCTACACTTAAGTCAACATTATTTGATAGTGTTGATAATTGGCAAGAATTTCCCTCATTAACAACAACCCTCATACCACTTGCACATATGTATGAAGTGGTAACACCATCAGTGTTTGCATATTTATAATACATAAAATCTGTATAAGTGTCATTTACTAGTCCGTAACCGACTGTTGATCCATTAAAACCTAATTTTTGATCAGATTTTTGTATTGCACCTGTACTTTGAGCTACTGCATTGATATGATCTTTATTAAAATATATGGATCCTACAAATGTAATTATAGCAATTAAAAATAGAGCTATCAAAAATTTCTTTTTCATATTCCCTCCTATAATCCTATTTTCCTTATAAACATTGTACCATAAAAAGAAAAATATGGCAATTAATTTTATATAATTCCATATCTTCTCAATAATAATTAAATTTATATTATTTTTTATAATCTATACTTTTTAGTATAAACTAATACTCCAATTCCTATAGCAATAGCAATCATAGAAATACAAATTAATATTACAGATCTAGAACTTAAAGTATCTGGTACTGGAGTTGATAAAATATTTGTCATTACAACTTCTTCATCCTCTGACACATTGAATTCTATTAAATTTTCATTATATTCATATCCTTCTGGTGCCATTACTTCTTTTAAATAGTACTTTCCTTCTTTAAGTCCGTAAACTGTTACTGGTCTTTTCCTAGATACCCAAGTGCAATCTTCTAATTCATCATATTCTGAAGTATCGTACATAATTTTGCATGAAATTTTTTCTTGATTTTCATTTAATATACTTAATGTTGCACCTGGCAATTCATCATTATCTATCGAATCTTGCTTACTTACCCTAACTGAATTATATTCGTTATACATATTTAATTTAACATTTTTTGATTTGTTTGTTACAGAAAATTTAACTAAATCTGTTCTCTTTTTATATCCTTCAGGAGCTTCTAATTCTTCTAGATAATATGTGCCTGCTTTAAGGCCAACGATTACTTTATCTTTACCATCTGTAACCCATTCACATTTTTCTAATTCTACTATTTTACCTGATTCCTGTACTTTACAAGAAATATCCTTCTTACTAGAATCAATTATTCGTAATTTTACTCCAGGTAAAGATTTATATGTAGTTCCTTCTCCTTCTATTGTTGATTCAGCTGGTGCCGTCTGAGCAACAGTTGTTTCACCTACTGTTGTTAATCCTGGAGTCTCAGGTAATTTTTTCATACCTGGTGTAAGAGTATATTTATTAACACTTATTTTAGTATAATTATTAGTCATTTCAACTTTTGATGACACTCCTGTTGATGATACTGTAAATTTAACCTTCTCCTGATTTATAACATATCCATCCGGAGCTATAGTTTCTTCCAAATAATACGTTCCTGCTTTAAGACCAACAATAGTTTTTGGATCTGTCCCTGATACCCAAGTACAAGAATTTATTGTTGTTATACTTCCTGATGAAGTCTTTTCTTTACAACTAATTGTTTTTTCTTGTGAATTTAAAATTCTTAATGTTGCGCCTGGTAACTCTTCACCTGTTGTCGCATCTTTTTTACTAATCTCTACTTGAGTTAAACCATTATACATAGTTACCGGTTGATTTACTCCTGATGACGTTATTGTAAAGCTTACCTTCTCATTATTTCTTGCATAGCCATCTGGAGCTATAGTTTCTACCAAATAATATGTCCCTTCTTTTAAACCTACTATTGTCGTTGGTTCTGTCCCCGATACCCAAGTACATGACTTTAATGTAGTTACCTCTCCTGATGACGATTTAGCCTCACAAGAAATCTGTTCTGAATTTGAATTTAATATTTTCAATGTTGCGCCTGGCAACTCATTTTTAGAAGTTATATCCTTTTTACTTATTTCAATTTCATTTAAAGAATTATACATTGTTACTGTAGATTCTTGAACTGTTGATGATATTGTAAATGCCTGTTTTTGTGTGCTAGTCTTATATCCATTAGGAGCCTTTGTTTCTACCAAATAATATGTTCCTTCTTTTAAACCTATTATTGTTGTTGGTTCATTTAAAGATGTCCAAGTACAAGTACTTAAATGCATTATTTGTTCTGAATTTGGCATTTTAGCATCACAAGCCATTGTTTGAGAATTTGAATCAAGTATAGATAATGTTGCACCCTGTAATTCTTCCTGTGTAGTTATATCCTTTTTACTTATTTTGGTTTGAATAAGTTTATTTTCAAATGTAGTTTCTATATTTTGATTTACGCATGAACTAGATGAACAAGTACTTATAGTTACTTGATGTCTAACTACTTTTGGTAATGCATAGCCATCTGGTGCTTTTATTTCTTCAATTATATAAGTACCAGGTAATAAATCTGAACCAGAAATTACTGTTGGAGTGTTTAGTGTAGTAACAGTTCTAGTTTGAAATCTTCCTGAACACTCTCCAGATTGGCATTCAATTTTAAATTGTGCACCAGCAAGATTTTTATTATTTTCATCAACTTTTTTTATAGTTATTGATGGATATTTTAATGAGCCACTAATACTTATTTCTTTACTATTATTTTTTTCCTCTGTAGTTGTTGCTATTAAATCCTGAACATTATCTCCAGTACATTGATAATAACTGGCTTTATAATATTTATTTGAAGCTGTTACTGTGACAGTAACTTGTTCTCCTGCTGTATCAACTTTTCCACTAGGAATTTTTACATAAAAACATTTTCTACCACTAGAATCCGTAGTCAAATCTGATATTTCAAAATCATTATTATTTGCTCTTACTGTTATAGAATCTATATTACCATTAATATCATTTATGCAAATATCAGAAGTAATAGGTGAATTATCACTTTGTCTTTTATTGAACACTAAAGTATTAGCATCAAGTGAAAAATTAATAGGTTTTTTATATTTATTTTCATATTCTTCTGCTTCAGTCATTGTTTGACTAAATGTTTTGCCATTTGGTAATTTATATAAACCATCTATTACGTTAGTTTTCATTTGTTGACTTACACTTTTTTGGTTTATTCCAGGATCAGGTAAATTACCTAAATATCTTAAAACTAACAATTCAATCCAATAATACCTACTATATCCATTATCAACATTTTTCAAAGCTGCAGCTCCGCCATTTTGACCTGAAATACTATTTATTATATAAGCAAGTCCAATCTCTGAATCTCCAAGCGTAGAAAGTTCACAGGTAATGTTTTCAGGTCGAGGAACATTAAGTCCTGATGTACATATATATGAATTATCATTTGCGTCTTCTTTGTACCAAAATTCTTCTTCATATAATTGACTTTCATCATCAAAATTGTGAGCATATCTAACCTCAGAGCCATCAAATCTCAATCTACTATCGCTTTTTCTCATTAAACCGGTTGCTTCCGATGCTGCCTTTATATTTAACTGGCTATAAATAACAGCATAGCCTAAAAAAACTAAAGATACTACTAAGAATAAATTCAATACTATTCTAATTTTTCTCATACTCATATACTCATACTCCTTCCTATATCTTATTATTATCTAATATAATAATAGCACAAAAAAGGAGTTTTATCAATTATATTTGAAAAATTCCGTTAATTTACCAAATTTATAAAATTATTTGGTATATCTATATCTATTACAATTTTTTCTTTTGTTTTCGGATGTATGAATTCTAAATAATTTGCTACTAAAGCCATTCTATTTATTGGATTTTTTTTACTGCCATATTTTTTATCACCAACAATAGGATTTCCCATATCACTTAATTGAACCCTTATTTGATTTTTTTTTCCTGTTTTCAAATTTAAACTTAGCATTGTATAAACTTTATTTTCCAATATTTTTTCATATTCAGTAATAGCAAGTTTACCATTTTTATCATTGACAGAATATGTAAGATGAGTTTTTGTTTCCATAAGATAACTTTTTAAAATTTCTTTGTCTTTTTTTACTTTTCCTTCTACAATAGCAACATAGCCTTTTTTAAATTTATCCCAATTGTTTTGCATATAAAATTTTACATTATAATCTTTTGCAAATACAATTATACCACTCGTATCTTTATCTAATCTATGAACAATGAATACTTTATTATTTTTATTTTTTTTCTTCAAATATTCAAATACATAATGATATAAAGTTTTTTCTTTTTCCTTTGATGTTGCTATAGTTAAAAGATTATGTGGTTTATTAATTATAATTAAATATTTATCTTCATATAAAATATCTAATTTTTTCTTATTGGGCATAAAATCACTCCAAACATATTTTACTAATTATTTTTTTCTAACATTTCTAGTGCTTTCGCTAATCCTATTTTTCCATACTCATATGTAATTGCTCCTTGCTGATATGCAATATATGGACTTCTCAGAGGGCCATCACAAGAAAGTTCTATAGTAGATCCTTGAGTAAATGAACCTGAGGCCATTATAATTTTATCATCATATCCAGGCATTTCTGATGGTATTGGTATAACATTCGAATCTATTGCAGATCCCATCTGTATTCCTTGACAATACCTAATCAATTTGCTTTCATCATTAAATATTATATTTTGTACAATATCAACTCTTTCTTCACAATATCTTGGTTCTACTTTATATCCTTTTTTCTCAAGAGCATAACTTGTTAATATTGCTGTTTTTACTGCATTTCCAACTACACTTGGTGCATTAAGCAATCCTTGTAAAAAATATCTATTTGAATTTAAAGATGGGCCTACTTCTTTACCTTCTCCTGGAGCTGTCAATCTTTCTGATACTAACTCAACTAATTCTTTTTTACCAGTAACATATCCTCCATTAGTTGCAATTCCACCACCTAAATTTTTCATAAGAGACCCTATACATAAATCAGCACCAACCTCAATTGGTTCTTTAGTCTGTACAAATTCACAATAACAATTATCTACTACAATTAATGTACTTGTATTAACTTTTCTTATTTCATCTATTATTTTCTTTAATTTTTCTATACTTATACTTCTTCTTGTAGAATATCCTTTTGATCTTTGAATATATACCATTTTAATATCCTTTTTTGATACTCTTTTAATAATTTCATCATAATTGAAATCATCATTTACAAGGTCAATTTCTTCATATTTTATATTAAAAGATTTTAAAGATGAAGGATTATCTTTTATACCTATTACAGGATGAAGTGTATCATAAGGAGTTCCGCTTATTGAAAGCATTATATCATTAGGTCTTAAAAGCGCAAATAACGAAACAGTTAAAGCATGCGTACCTGATATAAACTGACATCTAACTAAAGAATCCTCACTTTTAAATATTTTGGAATAAACATTTTCTATAACGCTTCTTCCTTCATCATTATACCCATATCCTGTTGTACCATTAAAGTGATATTCAGATACATTTTCACTTCTAAATGCTTCTATAACCTTTAAACTATTAAAAAGTACTATATCATCTACTTTATCTATATATGATTTTATTTCTTTTTCACAGTCATTTATATAATTTAACATTTCATTTTTCAAGTTATCCCTCCATTACTATTACAGTCCCTGATTTTAAATCACCTTCTATAATTTCTAATACCTTTTGAGCTACTGAGGATGGTTCTATTAATTTTAATTGGCCAATCCTTTTTAACTCCATATTCAAATAATCAGGATTCATTTCTTTAACTGATTCTGTATTTACCCAATTTGGGCATAACGCATAAACCTTAGTATCAGTAAGTTCTAAAGCAAGAGATTTTGTTAAGTTAATTAATCCAGCTTTTGATGCAGAATAATCCATAGAAAGTGGTGAATATGTATTTATTCCATCAGTAGATGAAATATTTATAATAATACCACCTTTTAATTTGTTACTAAGCTTTTGTATTAATAAAAATGGTGCAACTAAATTAACTTCTAAAACTTCCATAAATTCAGCTTTTGTCTTTAAAGCAAATGTATTATCTAAAGTTTTAGCAGCATTATTTACAAGTACATCTATTTTATCATATTTTTGACTTACAATATTTGTAAATTCATTTATTTCAGTTTCATTTTTTAAATCAACTTTATATGATTCAAATTTAATTCCAAGCGACTCTATTTTTACTTTTAATGTATTTATTTCATCTAAAGATGTATTATAAGTTGCGATAATATTATACCCATCGTAAGCAAGATTTAATGCTATTTGTCTTCCTATTCCTTTCGCACATCCAGTTATAAGTGCAACCTTCTTCATATAATCATCCTAACTATTTAGATTTATTTCCATTGATATTATAAAAAAATATAATAAAAAAATCAATACATCTTATTTAATAATAATAAAAGCAAGAGTGATTCTTGCTTTATAACTACTTCATATTAACTTTTAAAGTAAAATTTATTGTAATTTTTTTATCATACACTTTGATTCACTTGATAAATAAATTTCTTTATTAATAATCAGTTGCTTTGCATCTATAAAATCAAATTTCCCTTTTTTAAAACAAACTGTAACATCCATAAATCCTGGGACTACTGGTTTCGTTTTGTCTGGTGTTACATTGCTTAATGTAGGTGCACATAAATAAATTCTATCATAAAATTTTGTTTTCATTGTATGCCCATGGCCTGATATAACAATTTTAGTATCGTTAGGTTCCTTATTTTTAATTAAACTTAGATTATGCCATAAAAGTAACGAATCATTTTTCATTCTTATTATTCCTTGACCATAACCAATAACTTTTATATCGTATCTTGCGCTATTTATTCTTTTTGATACATCTATTCCATCATAATGAACAAAATGATAATCATGATTACCTAAAATTCCAATATTAATTATATCTTTATCATATGGATACTTTTTTATAAATGTTTCTATTTGCTGATATGAATTATTTATATTTCGCTTATCAGATGTATGAATACCCTCTAACATATCTCCAATAAAAAATATTATATTTATATTATTTTTTTTAGCATAATCATAAACTTTATAAAATAATCTAGTGTCAAAATTTAAATTTCCTAAATGAGTATCTGATATTACAATGAATCTAACTTCTTTTAATGAATTATCAACATTAAGTATAAAGTCAGATGAATTATTCATTAAATTTTTTCTTAATTTATAATTTATATCTGAATTATAAAAATAATTTGCATCTAATATATATCCATAATTAATTAATTTTTTAATTCTTATATATGTCTGTTTTAAACTAATATTTAATATTTCAGATATTTCTTTAAGAGTTTTATTTTGTATTATCAAATTTAATAATTCTTCATCCATATAAATCACTACCCCATTAAGTATAGCAAAAAAAGGTATTATAATTCAATACCTTTTTACCATTTAAAATTTTTTACTTCATCTAAATCTTCGCCATATTCTCTTATATGTAGACTATGTTCAACTAATTTGTCCTTGCACCATTGTATCAACCTTGAAGATCTATTACCAAGCTGTGGCAAATATTTTAAAGCATCTATTACAAGATTATATCTATCTATCTTATTCTGTACTCTCATATCAAAAGGTGTTGTTATTGTTCCTTCTTCCTGATAACCGTGTACATGAATATTTTTATTTTCTCTATTATAAACCAATTGATGTATCAAAGATGGATATCCATGGAATGCGAAAATAATTGGTTTATCAGTTGTAAATATAGCATTATAATCCAAATCAGTTAATCCATGTGGATGCTTTAAATTTGATTCAAGTCTCATTAAATCAACTACATTTACAAATCTTATTTTCAATTCTTTAAAATTTTCTCTTAATATTTTAGTTGCTGCTAAAGCTTCCAAAGTAGGTGTATCTCCAGCACATGCCATTACTAAATCTGGTTCAGCATCTTGATCGTTGCTTGCAAAATTCCAAATACCAATTCCTTGTGTACAATGTTTTATTGCCTCATCCATAGTAAGCCATTGTGGTCTTGGATGTTTAGATGCTATTATTACATTTATATAATTTTTACTTCTAATACAATGATCAAATACAGAAAGCAAACAATTAGTATCTGGTGGCAAATACATTCTTACTATATCAGCTTTTTTAGTTACTAAATGATTTAAGAATCCTGGATCTTGATGAGTATATCCATTATGATCCTGTTGCCATAGATGAGATGTCAAAACATAATTTAAAGATGCTATTTTTTGTCTCCAAGGAAGTTCACTTGTAACTTTAAGCCACTTCGCATGTTGGCTTGTCATTGAATCAACTATTCTAATAAATGCTTCATATGAATTAAAAAATCCATGTCTACCTGTTAAAAGATATCCTTCTAGCATTCCCTCACAGGCATGTTCTGATAAAATTGAATCAATTATTCTACCTTCTGGAGCAATAAATTCGTCATTACTTAATCTAATTCCATTAAATTGTCTATTTGTTTCCTCAAATATGTGATTTAATCTATTTGACATTGCCTCATCAGGTCCAAATACTCTAAAGTTATCTTTATTATATTTTATTATATCTCTTACAAAGTTTCCAAGCTCCATCATATCTTGCTTTTCAATACTTCCTGGTCTATCAAACTCTACTTTATAATTTTTAAAATCAGGTAATCTAAGATCTTTAAGTAAAAGTCCCCCATTAGCTATTGGATTAGAGCCCATTCGCCTATTGCCTTTTGGAGCCATATCTTTAAGTTCACTGATTAAAGTTCCATTTTCATCAAAAAGTTCTTCAGGTTTATAACTTTTAAGCCAAGCTTCTAATGCTTTTATATCTCCATCGTTATTTATAGTAATTGGAACTTGATGCGCTCTAAATGTACCTTCAATTTGCTTTCCTTCTACAAACTTTGGCCCTGTCCATCCTTTTTTTGTTCTCAAAATAATCATTGGCCATAGTGGTCTTATTTTCTTATTCGTCGCATCCTTTTTTATCTCGTTTATCATAGATATGCAATCATCAAGAGTTTCAGCCATTTTTTCATGAATTTCATATGTACTCATTGAATCATTTATCTCAACAAGCATAGGCATATATCCACAACCATAAAAGAAAGATTGTAATTCTTGTGAAGAAATTCTTGAAAATATTGTTGGATTAGATATCTTATATCCATTTAAATGCAATATAGGTAAAACAACACCATCCTTTTCAGGATTTATAAATTTATTTAAATTCCAAGATGTCGCAAGAGGTCCAGTTTCAGATTCTCCATCTCCTACTACACAAGCAACAATTAAATCTGGATTATCTAGTACCGCACCATATGCATGTGATAAACTATATCCAAGTTCACCACCTTCATTTATAGAACCAGGTGTTTCTGGAGCAACATGGCTTGATACTCCACCTGGAAATGAAAATTGTTTAAATAATTTTTTTAACCCTTCAGTATCCTGAGTAATATTTGGATAAACCTCCGTATATGAACCTTCAAGATATGTTTGAGATATTAATGCATTTCCTCCATGACCTGGTCCTGAAATATATATCATATTCAAATCATATTTATTTATTATCCTATTCAAATGAGTATATATAAAATTTTGTCCTGGAACTGTTCCCCAATGCCCTACTATTTTTGATTTTATATCCTTTTTTTCTAATGGTCTTTTAAGTAATGGATTATCTAGTAAGTATAATTGGCATGCAGAAAGATAGTTTGCAGCTCTAAAATATGCATCCAATTTTAATACTTCATTTTCACTCAATACATTATCCATTTTATCCCTCCCTATTCTTAACATAATTATATAACATTTTAATTTTTATATCAATAACAAAAAGTATATTTTAGGTGTAATTTTATCAAAATTATTGTATTTAATTATAGTTTTTAGTAAAATATATATAGTGGAGGTAATTATGATACATATAGAAAATAATTTTAACGAAGAAGTCATAAAATACGAAGGACGTGTCATTGTAGATTTTTGGGCTCCTTGGTGTGGACCTTGTAAAATGTTTGGACCTATATTTGAAGAAGTAGCAAAAAAAAGAGACGATATAAAATTTTGTAAATTAAATGTTGATGATGATAATGAAGTATCTAAAGAATATGGAGTTATGTCTATACCAACCATTATTCTTTTTGAAAATGGAAAAGAACTAAAAAGAAATATTGGTTTTTTAAATGAAAAAGAATTAACAAAATTCTTGGAGGATTAAATGTACGATATAATTATCATAGGTGCAGGGCCAGCAGGACTTACATCAGCAATATATGCTTGCCAAGCAAGAAAAAAGGTTTTAATTTTAGAAAAGGCCTCTTATGGAGGTCAAATATTAAAGGCAGATAAAGTTAAAAATTATCCTGGATTTGAAGAAATATCTGGATATGATTTTGCAGATAAGTTATATGATCAAGCAAAATCCTTAGGAACTTCTATAATTTTTGAGGAAGTAGTTAAAATAGAAAACAATGATGAATTTAAAGAGGTATTTACTAACGATAACAGTTATAAAGCAAAAGCAGTTATTATTGCAACTGGTGCGCAAAACAGGAAACTAGGTATAAATAACGAAGATGAATTAATTGGTAAAGGAGTATCTTATTGCGCAACGTGTGATGGAATGTTTTTTAAAGATAAAGTTGTTGCCATCACAGGTGGTGGAAATCAAGCAATTGATGACGCGTTATATTTAAGTAATATTGCTAAAAAAGTTTATATGGTTTATAGAAGAAAAGAATTTAGAATTGATTCTATAAATTTAGATAAACTTAAGAAAAAAGAAAATGTAACCATAATATTAAATACAAATATTATAGATATAATTGGAAAAGAAAAGGTAACAGGAATTACTTTAAAAGAAAATGATTGTGATGAAACGGAAAGCTTAAATGTTGATGCTATATTTATCGCTATAGGACATATCCCTGTATCTTCAATATGTGAAAATTTAGTAGATACAACTGATGATGGATATATTATATCAGATGAAGATTGTAAAACTAACATAGATGGAATATTTGCAGCAGGTGATATTAGAAAAAAAGATATAAGGCAATTGACTACTGCTTGTAGCGATGGTACTGTAAGTGCTCTTAATGCATGCAAATATATAAATAGTATAACAAAAGATCATTAATGAAAAATTAATGATCTTTTATTTCATAAGTATCGTAACAAATATATATTCCTCTATATCACCTAATAATACAACTAAATTAACTGAGCCATTCAATACAGTTTCTTTTAATATTTCTATCATTAAAGCAACAATAGAAAGTAAACAAAAATTTTCTATATTTGCAGGAATAAATGGAACATAATCAGGATATTTATTGCCAGCAAGAACAAATAAAGATAAAATTGCTAAAAACATAATTAAACCTGCAAAATAATCTATAAAACCACTAACTAATGATAGAATAAAAATTACTCCAAAACTTATACCTTTAATGATCAAAAAGATAGAAGAATTTAATATTATTAATATTGTTTTGAGTATTTTAATAAAAATATTATCTAATCCATTTAAAAGATAATTGATGAAAAATTGCCATTTTGTAATATAAACATCACTATACATTTCCTTATACTCACTTTTTTTTGAACTATATGTCTCTTCTTTATCCTTTGAAAATTGTTTAGAATGTTTCATTTGATTTAAAAGTTCATCATATTCTTTTCTTTTTTCATCATCTAGAAGAATTTCCTTTGCCTCATTTAAGCTTCTAATTATCTTATTAGCTTCATCACTAGAATTAACATCTGGATGATATTTTTTTACCATTCTTTTATATGCTTGTTTAATTTCTTCTTTTGTAGAATTTTTATTTATACCAAGTAACTCATAAAAATCTATCATAAATCACACCTCTAAAACTTACGCGATTATTATACATTATTTTTAAAATTTTGTCATCATTTGTTATTATTTCACTTTTCTGGTAAACGCAATAGATACTCTAAATTTTTTTTATATTTTTTTGATACATCTCCAATTGATTTAATTGCATCAACATTAAAGTTATTGCCATGACTTGCTCTAATTAAGTCTTTTCTTTTAGATACATACCCATTTTTAATCAAAAAATTATTAGTTAAAAACATAGCATCATGTGTAAGCAAGAATTGTAACACTTTAAGATTTGTTTCAAAATTTCGTGATAGATATTTAAATGAATCTACGTAAATCATAGATGCTTCTTTATCTAGTATACCTTTTAGTAATTTAATAAGTCCAGGCGCTAATTCACTACTAATTCCATTTGCAACATCTTTTACTTTTTCCTTAATATCTACTTTTTCTATGTTTAATAAAAGTTCATCTAGTACATAAGGTTCCTCCAAAATTTTTTTAAATTCTATTTCAGATTTATTATTTGAACATTTTCCAAGCTCTACTAAAGAAGAATATGCAACATTATATTTTTGAGCTATATCATAATAATAATCATCCACTAGATCTATTTTGGAAGATAAAGAATCTATATTAACATTTCTAAAATATTCAATAGCACTACTAGTAATCAATTTAATATCTTCTACACTTAAAGCCTTCTTTAAGCCATATTCATTATAATTAACACTAGCAGCTATTTCCAACAAGCTGTTTCTAATACCAAGCACAACTAAATTTCCTATTTTATCGTTGACATAAGGCTCATAAAAGTGGCCTTCTTCTATTACAGTAGTAAAAATCGCATCTATAAATTCCTTATCATTCCAGTGTTTAATAATACTATTCAATTGATTTCTAACATTATTTATAATAGAATATAATCCATAATTTGATATTTTAAATTTTTGTAATTGTTTTTTTAATATTTTATGTAGATAAATATCTATTTCGTTGTTTTCCATGAGCAACCTCCAATTTTTAAAATATATTATACTATAATAAATCATATAATTCAATTAATAATGTTTATTTTAAGAATTTCATTTTATTTATCATAATTATTTTTATTTTAGAATAAAAATCATAATTTTTTAAATATTATTCTAATGATTATGTATATTTTTCTAATAAAAAAGAGCAATTTTTTGCTCGATTTATTTACTAATTTAAATTAAAAATTTTTCAAACGTCCTATTTAATTATTATAAAAATAATACTAATTTTTTATATTTGTTTATTATTTTCTTCATTTTCTTTATATTTGCTTTCTTTTGAAGCATATCTATCAATATAATAATTTATTGAATTAGGAAATATTTCTTTACCATTATCGACATCTTCTAATTTAAATGGTTTTAATACTACACCAGCTTCTTCCAATAGTTTAATAAGTAAAGGATAATTAATCGTTTTATGATTTATATTATAAAATTGGTTGTCATTATATACTTTCGTTTCAGGAGATGTTTCTTCATTAAATTTTCTTATTGAAATATCAAAAAATCTTGTATACAATTCCATTTCTTCTTCTAAAGGTCTAAGCTTTGATAAATCTTTTACTTTTAAATTCTTATATTGTCTTAAAAAATGTTCATCTGACATAAAAGTTTTTTTAATTATTACTTTAGCTTGTTTTAATGTTTCCTTCTCAATTTTTCTCAATTCTTTTTCTGTTATTGTACTCATATACCATACCTCCTTATTTTATTATCTTATTTTTTTTAATAAAAGTCAATAAGTGGATTCTAAAACATTCATTATTTATTCCCATCAACTCTGCAAAAGAGTTCATAATATTTACTTACGAGCTTTTCCCTTTTAATACACAAAAGTGTGTGTAAAATTCAAATAGGTCAATAAGAATATGAGTTTTGCACCCCAAGCAGTAAAAATATTTAGTAATACTTGATGAGTCAATAATAGCATATTTTTTGTCATACTACAACAGGTATTTTTAAAATTTATTTTAATTCTAATAATTCAATTGCTATATCATCACATGAAATACTAAGTGCATAATAAAATTGGTATAATCTGACTTTTGTAAAGATCATTCTGATTTAATAAAACTTTTTTCCTTATTAAATCCTCTCCTGTAAATAACATAACTGCCTCCTACAAAAAAACTAATACAAAACTTTTTCAAAGTCTGTACTGACCCCTTAAATCTAGAAATATTATATTAAATAATTCTACAAATCGCTACATATCTTTTAATTTTTTAAATATAGGTATATTACCTTTATAACTTTTTGGAGATATAGGACTAGGGTGATAAATAGGTAATATTTTATAACCATTAACTTCATATATATTACCAACTACATCGGCAAACTTATTAAATTTAAAATTAAGTAAATTTCTAGTTGGAAATTCTCCTAAAGTAATAATTAATTTTGGATTTAATATTTTTAATTGCTCTAACATTATACTTTTACAATTACTAGAACAAGTTTTTAAATTTTTTCTTTCTAGTGGATAACATTTAACTGATTCTAAAAATGTAGTTTCAAAAATATCTCTATCAATAATATCAAATAGTTTTTGTAATACAACTCCACTAGGTAATACTTTCCCATTTATATCACACCATAATTTATGACTTTTTCTCCAACCATTATTTGCAGGTGCTTCCCCAACTAATACTATTGTCTGATCTTTTCCAAGAAATACTGTTTCATCATTAGGAAATTTATCAACTAATTTATCACAAGATTTACAAGAATATACTTTTTCATCTACTCGTTTTAATAATGCTTTAATTAATTTTGACTTTAGTATATGATATCTAGTCTTTGTATCATCAGTTAATATTTTTTGTCTATCTATAATTTGATAATCTTTATAATCAACTTCATGATTAAATTGACTTGAAGTTAAATCTATAATTTTATCTTCTACTAAATTGAAATAATGACTAATTCCATCCACATGAATTTTACAAATATCTCCACCAAAGTAATCATTAACAATTAGAGATGTTATTGCACACATACCAAAACATTTATTTTTATCATTCCATTCGTTTTGAACTTTAGGATAACATAAATCTTTTGAATAACATTCTAGTAAAACATTTTTTATATTTTCAATATTCACAATAACACCTCGTTTCATTAAAATTCAACTACAAATATTATATCAAATATATTTTAATGCGTCTTGTTTTTTATACACAAGTGAATTTTTAAAACTTCTATGGACAAATTTATTTTATAGCCAAAACCTTTGTACGAAAAAAGTTCGTAAGTATTTTACGAACCTTTGCCTTTTAACACACACAAATGCATGTAAAATTCAATATGGGGCGGATATAGGGATTCGAACCCTAGCATAATGGAACCACAATCCACCGTGTTAACCCCTTCACCATATCCGCCACTTTGTGAATCCATATTCACGGAATATATTTTAGCAAATATTTATAACTTTGTCTATAGTTTTTTTATTTTTTTTATTATTTAGACAATAACCTATACACAATATACCTAAAATCATAGTATAAAGCGAGGAGGAAATTATGAATAACTACCCTAACTTTAAAAACTTTAATAATTATACAAATCCAAGTATAAACACTATGAATATGTATAATATGCAAGATACCACTTATAAAAGTCAATATATAATGCCTGATTATAATACAAACGATAAAGATAATTCGTTATATGACGCTTATAATGGTTTTATAAGAGGTAATATGTTTAAAAACTTATATGATCCTTATAAAATTAAGGTCCCATATGATGTTAAGCCTATGAATGAACAGGCTGAACTTTTAACTAGCATAGATGCATTAGGCTTTGCTATGATAGATTTAGATCTTTACTTAGATATTTATCCTAATGATAATACTATGCTTAATACATTCAATCAATATAGAGAGCAAAAAGAAAATTTAATTAAAGAATATGAAAATAAATATGGCCCTATTACACTTAATAGTGCAAGTTTAAAATCATATCCTTGGGCATGGGATGATATGCCATGGCCTTGGGATAATTAGGAGGTATTTTATGTGGAAATATGAAAAAAAATTAGAATATCCTATAAATATTAAAAATAAAGATTTAAAAATGGCTAAAGCCTTACTTGCACAATACGGTGGACCAGATGGTGAATTTTCAGCATCTATGAGATATTTAAATCAAAGATATACTATGCCTGATGAAAAAGGTTATGCACTTTTAAATGATATAGGAACAGAAGAACTTGCTCATGTTGAAATGATTGCTACAATGGTATATCAATTAATGAAAGATGCATCTATAAAAGAACTTATGGAAGCAGGGCTAACTCCACAATATGTGGAACATGATCACGCATTATTCCCTGTAGATGCATTTGGAGTACCTTTTACATCAGCCTATATAGAAGCATCTGGAGATTGGAACGCAGATTTAACAAGTGATATGGCTGCAGAACAAAGGGCCAGAGCTACTTATGAACACTTAATGGATTTAACTAATGATCCAGACTTACTTGCACCCCTTTCCTTTTTGAGACAAAGAGAAGTTGTTCATTTCAACAGATTTAAAGAATTAAGAGAATATTATATAAATAAATATAAAGATAATACTAAAAAGAAATAATATTAAAATAAATATTTAGATCTTTCAACTAAATATTTATTTTTTTTAAATTAAATGATATAATTTAATTAGAAGGAGGAGTTTATGTCTTACGGATATGGATATGACTATAGTCCAAATAATTCAATCAATGGTTTATTAATATGGCTTATTATATCTCTTGTAGTTGCAATAGTTGGTGGTATAGCAATCTATTTCATTTTCTTGAAGGGCAAGAAAAAAACAACAGGATTTTTAAAAAAAGTTATTGACTTTTTAAATTTCAAATTACTACTAATTGAAGATATATTAAAGATTTCATATTTAATAATATCTATATTTATAACACTTTATTCATTTGGATTAATTGGAACAAGTGTCGGATCATTTTTTGCATTATTGATAGGTGGAAATATTGCACTTAGATTAACGTATGAGCTATCTATTTTGATAATTAAAATATGCCAAAACACATCAGAAATTAATAATAAATTAAAAGAAAAATAAAATATCACAAATTGTGATATTTTATTTATTTTCTATTAAATGCATATTATCAAGTAATATTCCTGTTCCTTCTACTACGCAAGTAAGTGGGCTTTCAGCAACAAATACAGGAACGTTTAACTCGTGAGATAGAAGGGCATCAAAGCCATGTATTAAAGCTCCTCCACCTGTTATAATAATACCTTTATCTATTATATCTCCAGAAAGTTCAGGTGGAGTTTTTTCAAGTACATTTTTAGCAGAATGTATAATTGTATATACACTTTCTCTTAAAGCTTCTTCAACTTCTTCACTGCATATTGTTATAGTATGAGGAAGACCAGTAACTAAATCTCTTCCTTTTACTTCTATTTTATCATTTTTACCTTCAGGATAAACTGAACCTATTTCAAATTTTATCTCTTCTGCTGTTCTATCACCAACTAATAACTTATATTTATCTTTTATATATTTTATAATATCATTATCAAATGTATTACCAGCTATTTTAATTGACTCACTAGTAACTATATCACCTAATGATAGTACAGCTATATCAGTAGTTCCACCGCCTATATCTATTACCATATTTCCACTTGGTTTAGAAATATCAAGTCCAGCTCCTATAGCTGCAACTTTAGGTTCTTCTTCTAGAAAGACTTTTCTAGCCCCTGTTCTTTCTGCTGCCTCTTTTATAGCATTTTTTTCTACTTGAGTTATATTAGAAGGACAGCATATCAAAATTCTTGGCCTAGATAAGAAACTTTTACCATTTACTTTATTTATAAAGCTATTTAACATTATTTCAGTTATTTCAAAATCAGCAATTACTCCATCTTTCATAGGTCTTATTGCTTTTACTTTACCTGGTGTTCTTCCCAACATTTCTTTTGCTTTTGTACCAACAGCAAGTACTTTTTTACTGTCAGAATCAAGGGCAACTATACTAGGTTCATTTAAAACTATACCTTGTCCTTTAATATATATTAATACGTTAGCAGTTCCTAAATCTATTCCTATATCTTTTGCAAACATTGTACCATCCTCCATCATTATTTATTATACCATAATTTACCTATTTTTATTAGTTAAAGTGATTTTTTTATACTTTTTTTTAGTAGATTCTCCTCCCCTTATATGTCTTATATTTATATGATATTTTAAAATACTATCTATGCTTTCATACAAAGATAAATCTATATCGGCCAATCTTTCGTGTAAATCTTTATGAACAGTACTTTTTGAAACATTAAAAACTTTTGCTATCTCTCTTATTGTGTTTTTTGTGTCTAGCATATAATTTGCTTCTTCTATGACTCTTTTAAATATTAAGTCAGTCATACAACACCCCTTTAATAAATTATATATTTTAAAAGAGAGTTTATACATAAAAAGGGCATTGCCCTAAATTTCTTCAATTGACTTATCATAATAATTTTCTGGATTTACACATTCTCCATTTATTATAAGTTCAAAATATAAATGATTGTCTAATTCTTTTGAAACGTTTGATGTAGAACTTTTAGCTAATATTTGACCTTTAGTTACTTGATCGTTTTCTTTAACTAGTATATCTTGAATGCTTTGATATACGCTTGTTATACCATTTTCATGCTCTATAGTAATAACATTACCTAAAACAGAATCTTCTTTAATCTCTTTAACAGTACCGTTTAATATGGAAACAACGTCAAAAGCTTCTCCTTTTGAATATGATACTCCGCTACTTTGCATATATGTACCTTCATAGTATATTAAAGATTTTTCTTGTTCTTCTTCACTAGCTTTATAGTCATAAAAACTTTTTACTATATTTACATTAGTATCTGTATATGGTCTTATTATTGTATTTTCAGTATTTACAACTCTAACATTTTCCTCATAATCAAATATACTTTTTGAAACATATTGATAACTTTTATTTCCTGTCTTTGTTATCAAAAATCCAATCATAAATATTCCACCGACTAATAAAGCAAAAGAAAGTGCATATAATCCATAAACTACTGATTTTTTTAGTTCCCTTTTCATTTTATTCACCTCATTTTTAAGTGTGAACAAAATTATTTTTTTTATACTTATTTTTAAAATTTTTTTATTTCAATATCAGTATAATAATGTTTTAGTATATCTTGATAACTGTATCCTTCTCTTGCCATCCCTTCAGCTCCATACTGACTCATTCCAACTCCGTGTCCATACCCTTTGGTATTAATAACTACTTTATTAGAGTCTTTTAATAATTCGAAAAATGTTGATCTTAAACTAAGTTTAGACATAACTGTACTGCCACTAAATTCTTTATTATTTATTTTAATTTTTTTTACTCTTCCTGTTGATGTTTTATCAGTTACTTCTATATTTAAATTATCACTATAATCGAGACCTAGTTTGTTATAAAATTCTTCCTTAGTAAATGTTGTGCTTGTAGAATAAACAGGAGATATAGAATCATACCTGCTTTCAACACTTCTAAGATATGCTACTTTATTTGAATAAACTTCTTCACTATTTTCAGTAACTCCTGGACTCGTTGAAAAAAACAAAGCTTCAGCTACTTTTCCATTATATGATATATATTCACCTTTTGTTTCAAGCACTGCCGTCTTTATTTTATTCATATTTTCTTGATAATTTTCTTTCCATACAGCTGTAAGTCTTTCATTATCTAGATAAACTTGATTCATAACTGTATCAACCACATCATAATCTTTATTTATATTTCTTTCCATCTGTACCATTACATATGATCTTGAAGCAACTGCTTGTGCTTTTAGGGCTTCTAAACTAAATTCTATTGGCATTTCTCCTGCAAGTACTCCAATTACGTAATCCTCTATTGGTACCTCATCTATAACTTTTGATTTTTCTTTATATACTCTAACAACACTATTACTAGAAAAGTTAAAAGTTACTTCATCATCCCTAATAAATATAGTAACCACTATAAAAGGAATTATAATTATTAAGCAAGAAAAAAGTAGTATTTTTTTTATCAAGATACCATCTCCTTAAAAAACATACTACTTAATTATTTGAAAATGCATAAATATATCGTATAAGAAATTTGTCGTTAAATACGAAATTGATATGGCAAGCATTAAATAAATCAAACGAGCTTCTAATACTTTAGATTGTTTAAAAAATCTATTTATATTTAATCCTCCTAGTGCCCAAATCGCACTCATAAACATTACAATATATAATATTACCTTAATCATTTTCATATTCCATTATCTGTTCGACTCTTTTTTTATATGCAGGATCTTCTAAATTTTCTTTTGACTCTAAAAATGCATCAACTATTTTTTTATTTAACTCAATATCAGCTTCACCTGATAGCGCAATTATGTTAATAAAATCTCTTTCACGTCCATGTATTGCCTCACCAACTGTATTAATTTTACCACACCTAATACCCTTAACTTTATTACAAGCAATTGATATACCTATAGCACTACCACATATTGCAATACCTAAATTAACCTCACCTGAAGCTACTTTCTCTCCTAATATAAATCCATATTTAGTATAATCTACACGGTCAATAGAATCAGTTCCATAATCAACTACAGTATATCCTTTTAAAGTTAAATACTCTGTCAAAATTTGTTTTGTCTTAAAACCTCTATGGTCATTAGCTATTCCTATTTTCATTTTTTCTTCCTTTCTTAAAATCAAATAAATTTTTCAAATTACCATTAAAGTAATTTAATAGTAAATATATTCCAAAACTTACTATTCCAAATATAGCAAGTATAGGGATCTGTATAAGTCTTCCACTTATGTTTGTTGGTATTATTTGTTTTAATAACACTATTACAAGAACAAACACTATATAAGTAATTATATAATTTGGTAATCTTTTTAAAGTATCTTTAAATTTAAATTTATATTTTTTATTTAATATTATAAGCGATATTATAGAAGATATAGCATATCCTATTAAACCAGCAATTATAGCGCCATGACTTGGTTCTAAATTAAATTTATTAAATAATAGCATCATAGGAACATCAAGTACAGTATTTATTATAAGTCCTATAAACACAGATGTTATTACAAGTTTATATTTGCTTAATCCTTGCAAAGTATTTACAATTATAGAGTATAATCCACCAAATAGCGCAGAATAAACAAATATTTTATAAACAATAGGGCCATACACACTCTTTCCATAAAATAATGTCCATACTTGATTTGATAATAATGATAAAAATAGTGTTGCAGGTACTATAACTAAAAGTATACATTGCAATGCTTTATTAAATTTTGCATCTACATCACTAGTATTTCCTTTAGTATAACTACTAACTATGTTTGGAATAAGACTCGTTGTAAGACCTGTTATTATAGCAAGTATTATATTGTTAAGTTTTATACCCCAAGTTGTAAATACACTAACTGTTGATTCTACAGCATCCACTGGATACTTTAATATATCATTTAATGTTCTAGAGACAAGTATCATATCAACAGTATTATATAAATTATATATCAAACTTATTAATATAAATGGTACTGAATATGATAATATTTTTTTTATTATTTCTTTCTTTGTTATAATGTTTTCATCGTTCTCTATATTTTTAGGCAGTAATTTGCTTTTCTTTATTTTTATTTTTAAATATATATATGCAATTAAGCCTCCAACAAAGGCACCACTTACAGCTATACCAACGGCAGTTTTAATATTTGTTTTAAATATTTTTAAAGCAAGAAAACTTCCAAGAAGAATAACCATTACTCTTACTATTTGTTCTAAAATTTGGCTAATGCTAGTTGGAGTTATAAATTTATGCCCTTGTAAAAATCCTTTAGTAACGCTTAAAAAAGGTACTACTAATATTGCAAAAGAAATTATTCTTATAACAAAAGCAATATCATTATACGTATTTCCTCCTGTTGCATTTCCAATTATAAGTTTTCCTATTTGTGGAGCAAAAATGAACAATAAAATAAATATAATTACTGAAATAAATGATATTATCTTAATAGCTATATTATATGTTTTTTTTACAGCATTTTTATATCCTAAAGCAAGATATTCACTTGTTAATTTACTTATTGCAAATGGGAACCCAACACTTGATATTGATAAAAATAATTGATAAATATTATATGCATATCCATAAAGGGCTCCTCCTTTTTCACCTATTATAGCATTAAAAGGTATTACATATAAAAGACCAATTACCTTAACTACAATTATTCCAATTGTAGCTATTATTGCGCCTTCCATAAATGAATTTTTCTTCATTTCATACCTCCTTGTATTTTATATTATACTATCTTTTATATATTTTAACAAGTGCAAAAAAATTTTTATTATTATCATATCTTAATAAACATAAAACAATAAATAAATTTAAACTTACCTTAATCCAAAGGTTAAATTACTATTTAACAATTATTGTAAAAGATATAATTTTAGGGTATAATAATTTAAGAGAGAAAGTGATAAAATGTACAAATTTACAAGTAATCTTAGTAAAAATGAATATGATAAATTTGTTGAAAACTATCCAATGGCAAGTTTTATGCAAGACTATAATTGGGCAAATGTTAAAAGCAACTGGGATTCTATTCATTGTGGTTTATATAAGGATAAAACTCTAGTAGGAGTATGTTCCATTCTTGTAAAAAGATTGATTAAAAATATTACGTTATTTTATATTCCAAGAGGATATTTAATAGATTTTGAAAATTTTGATGATTTAAAAGCAATGACTGAAAATATTAAAATATTAGCAAAAAAGCATCATGCTTATGTAGTTAAATTAGATCCTAATTTTTGTATAAGTGATAATAGCTTTAAAGATGAGGTTATTGAACATAACTATTCTAAAAATTATAGTATTAAACATAGTAATTTAATAAAATTAGGTTATAAAAGCACTGGTATAAATAAAGACATGCATAAAAACTTGCAGCCACAATATAATGTTTTCGCACCAATGTGTGACATTAATAATAAAATATTAAATAGTGATGATGTCTTAAAAAAATATCATAGAATAAAATCTTATATAGGAAATTATCAAGAAAAAAGGGGAATTTCATTTGAAATTACTGATGATATTGAAAAAATAGATGAATTAGTAGATTTATTAAAACAAACTGAAAAAAAGCAAAACATAAGTTTAAGAAATAAAAAATATTTCGTCGATATCATGAATAATTATAAAGGATATGCATATTTAGTATTTGGACATATTGATTTGAACAAATATATTGATTTTTTACGTTCTAATAATGATTTAGAAACTATAGAATATGTTAATGAATTAAAAAATAAGTATAGCGATAAAATGACATTATCTGGTGCTTTAATATTATTACCTAAAAATAAAAAAGGAATTAGAACAAGTGAATATTTATATGCTGGAAATAATTTAAACTTAACCAAATTACACGTATCTACAGCTTTAGTATTTGAAATAATAAAATTTTCTATTAACAATAATTGTCACTATTGCAATTTAGGTGGCGTTGATGGAAACTTAAATGATCATTTAACAAAATTTAAACAAAATTTTAGCGGTAGGATTATGGAATTTGCTGGCGAATACGATCTTGCTACTTCCAAATTATATTATCCTATAAAACTATTTTATCCTGTGCTTATAAAACTTTATAAATTAATAAAAAAATAATCGAATGATTATTTTTTTAATTCTATTAAAGGAATTTTATATACATTTGCTAATTCTACTGCCTTTAAATATTTTTTCATATTTCCATCGTTTATGAAATATACAGCATCAATAAATGTTTTATAACCATTTAAAACTATTTTATTTTCTGCTTTAAAATTTAAATATTCTTGTTCTATTTCAATAGGAGTTTTTAATTTTGACATATCATCATAATCAACACTCATTATATCCTCATTTTGTGTTATATATAATATATTATTATCGTAATTACATATAAAGCCTATTTGAAAATCTAAATAATCATCCAATTGTTGAACCATTTTTTTAGTTATCAAAAATGTTTCATATTTTTCATCCATAAATTGAGTATTAGAACAAATAAAACTATAATTATTATTTGGATTAAAGTTATATGGATCAGTAATACTATTGAACCATATTTTTTTTACTATATTTCCAAGCAAATTTTCTATTTCCTTTAAATCATAATTATCACTATTTACTTGAGTAGAAATATAATTTATGCTTTCCTTATCTGTTGTGCTTAATTTATCCATATAATTTGCTAGTATATAATCAAGCGATATTTTAATATTCTTAATACCATATTTTTCATATACAAAAATTTCTTCTTCTTTAGAATTTTCTAATTCGCTTATGAAAACATTCTCAAAATATTTTATTTTCTCTTTTATTGTCTTATCATCTTTCAATATTTCATATGTCTGCAACGCATTATCATAGCTTGTATCATCATATGCTAATATCTTATATATAAACGATTTAAATTCATTAAATTCAGAGTTGTATTTGCTTTTTTCCTTTATTAGATCCTCTAAATAATGAATGGCAACATTTAATTTTAAAATTTTAGCATCTATTTCTTTATTTAAATTAGAAAGTATCTCCTTTTTGTCATTGTTTATTTTTGTTATTTCATCTTTGCTTATTAATTTTATTATATCTTCTATATAATTGCTCCTTACTGTTTGAATTTTTAAATCTTCATAAATATCAGCAGGAATGTTTGCATTATATAAAACTAATTCGTTATATTTAGATATTATTTTGGCCTTAACATCTGGACTTACATCTAAATTATTAAAATAATTTATAGAAAAAGCCTTTTGGTGCTCATTATTTACGCTTGTCAATATTTTTAAATCCGCTTCTATCACTTTTTCTAATCTAAAAAATTTTTTATCTATTATATATAATGTTTTAAATGTCTCAATTGCATCTTTTAAATCACAATTTAAAATGCTTGATGCATCAATTGTATTATATAAATCAATAATTTCTTTTGAAATTAAATAAGCATCTGTATTTTTAGGTATACTTAATAGCCTTTGAATATTTATATCATAATACTTTTTATGATTATTATTTCTAATTTTAGTTAATTTGCTATCCTCTTCAAGTGCATCTAATAATTTTTTATCACCTACAAATTCATATATTGATTTAATATCATCATTAAGATCAATATTGTCAAAAAAAATGTTATTAGAACTATCAAAATGTACATCATCTTTATACTTCATAATCAACACCTCTTTATTCTATATAATATTTTATCATAATTATTTTTATTTTACAACAAAAGAAGATAATTATTCATTATCCTCTTTATTTTCATCTAATTCCTTTAAAAGTTCATCTTTGTTCATTTTGCTAAAGTTTTTTATTCCTTTTTCTTTAGCTAAATCTTTCAATTCTTCAACTGTTAAATCATTAAGTGTTGCTTCCTTATAATCACTTAGATCAATTTCTCCATCTTCATCAGGCATACATCCATGCTTTACTAGATAATCAATTTGCTCTTTTGTAATTGTCTCATATTCAAGTAAAGTGTTTGCAATTAGATCAAGTAAATCTCTATTTTCCTTTATAATCTTTCTTGTCTTTTCATAACATTCATTTATTATTTTTCTTTGCTCTTGATCTATTTCAAATGCTACTTGACTAGAGAAATTTCTGCTTTTATTATAATCTCTTCCTAAGAAAACACTTGATTCTTGATGTTCAAATTGAATTGGACCCAAATCACTCATTCCATATTCTGTTACCATTGAACGAGCAATTTTTGTAGCTTTTTCAAAGTCGTTATGTGCGCCTGTCGTAACTTCTTTAAATACAACTTCTTCTGCAACACGGCCTCCAAGCAATCCACTAATTGTTTCTAATAATTCTTTTTTAGTAGATAGGAACGTTTCTTCCCTTGGAAGCATTAAGTTATATCCGCCTGCTTGACCACGAGGTATAATTGTTATTTTTTGAACTTCATTAGCACCTTCTAATTTTATTCCAACAACAGCATGACCTGCTTCATGATATGCAACGAGTCTTTTTTCCTTTTCTGTATACTTTTTAGTTACCTTTGCTGGTCCCATCAAGACTCTATCATGAGCTTCATCTATTTCGGACATTGTTATTGCTTTTTTCTTTCTTCTTACAGTTAAAAGTGCTGCTTCATTAAGTAAATTCTCTAAATCTGCTCCACTAAATCCAACTGTTCTTTTAGCAATATTTTCTAATTTTACACCTTTTGCAAATATTTTACCTTTTGAATGAACCTTTAGAATTGCTTCTCTTCCTCTTACATCAGGTAAATTTACTGTTATTTGTCTATCAAATCTTCCTGGACGAAGTAAAGCTGGATCAAGTACATCTGGACGGTTTGTTGCAGCTATAACTATAATACCTTCATTAGCACCAAATCCATCCATTTCTGTAAGTAATTGGTTTAATGTTTGTTCTCTTTCATCATGACCTCCGCCAAGTCCAGTTCCCCTTTGACGTCCAACAGCATCTATCTCATCTATAAAAATTAAACAAGGTGCATTTTGTTTAGCTTGTCTGAACATATCTCTAACACGACTTGCTCCTACACCTACAAATAATTCAACAAAATCAGAACCACTTATAAAATAAAATGGTACATTTGCCTCTCCAGCAACTGCTTTAGCTAATAATGTTTTTCCTGTTCCAGGAGGACCTACTAGTAAAACCCCTTTAGGAATTCTAGCACCCATTTGTTGAAATTTCTTTGGTTCTTTTAAGAAATCTATTAATTCTTGAACTTCTTCTTTTTCTTCATCAAGACCAGCTACTTTATCAAACTTAACTTTGTCTTTATCACTAGTAAGACGAGCTCTACTTCTTCCAAAATCCATAGATTTATTTGCGCTTCCCATTTGTCTTGATATAAAGAAATAACCAATACCAACTAATAGAACTAAAGGTAGTATATTAACTAAAAATACTAAAAACCAACTTGATTCTGGATCTTTTGATACTTTTATTTCTATATCGTTATTACCCTTTATTTCATATATTTGTTTTATTGTTTCTTCACTTAATGTTGCTTGAACATTAAATGATTCATTTTCATTATATCCTTTTAATTTTCCTTTTAATATATATACACCTTGACTACTATTTGGTGTTATCGATAATTCTTCAACATTGCTATTTTCAAGTTCTGTTAAAAATTCACTATAAGTTAAATCATTTACCTTAGTATTTAAGATATTTATAACAAAGAAAATACCAATTATAACTATTAATAAAAATGCATATGATAATACACTTCTTTTTACTGTTTTCTTATTCATTTTTTTCCTCCTTTAATTGTACTTTAATATTATATCATACTTTTCATCTTTTTTTCTATCAAAATTAGATTTTTTTATACCTGGTATCCAAATTATTACATCATTGTCATCAGTCACAATGGGATATGATTTTCTTAACTCTTTTTCAATTTTACAATCTGTAAATATATCACTTACTTTTTTAGTACCATTCATATTTTTAACTTTCATTTTATCGCCCTTTTTCATATTTCTAACATGAAATGGCAGTTTAATTTCATTACTATTTAAATGAATAACATAATTGGACGTTAAATCAGTATTATTATCTATCTTAATAGTTTTACCGTTTAAAAGCGTAATACTATCATTAAATATATAATTATAATCACCAATTTCTTTATATTCAATAATTTTAAATTTATTATACTCTAATATTCCTTTTTTATTATTTGGTAAATCTATAACACAATTTATATTTTTCTCTATCACACTTTTAATTATATTTATATGTGTATAATTTATATCTTTTATATTGTTTTTGTATACATCATTTAAATATCTCTCTAGTAGATATACTTTTAATATTGGATACAAACTTTTGAACTTTATCGTATCTATATCGCTATCTACAATATTACTATATACTTTATTTAATTCTTCTTTTATAAAGTTATCTGCAAGTAATAATTTTTCATTATACTCTACAAATTTATTATGTACGTTTTTATTTTCATCTTTCAATGCTTTTAATACATATTTTCTATATCTATTTCTTGTATATTTGTCACTTTCATTTGACATATCTAAAAAATATTTTACACCTTTTTTATTTAAATATTTAATTATTTCATCTTTAGTTACGAATATTAATGGTTTTGCAATTTTATAACCTCTATCCATTGATAATCTTTCAAATCCTGCATATCCTTTTATATTTGAACCTCGTGTTAAACGCATCAATATCGTTTCAATTAAATCATCAGCATGATGCGCTGTAAATAAAATTTTTGCATTATACTTACTCACTATTTTATCAAAAAATTCGTATCGTTTTTCTCTAGCATATTCCTCTGTAAATTTATTATTTGGATAATTTTCTATTTTCATAAATTCAAATATTAAATTTTTATCTTCACATAACTTTTTTATTTCATTTGCTTCTTCTTTACTTTCTTTTCTTACATTGTGATTTATATGAGCTACTATTATATTTATATTTAGTTTTTCTTTTAATGATAAAAGTATTTCTAAAAGTGCCATGGAATCAGGTCCACCACTTAAAGCTATGACAATATTTTCATTATTAATATTTAAACTTGCTATAAAATTATAAACATCCCTCATGAAATCACCTGAACAATATTTTATTATAAAATTTATTTTATATCAAGCAAAATTCAAATATTATACAAAAATTTCATAATTCTTAAAAAGTCAAAGTAAAATTATCATTACTTTGACTATAAATTTATACTTTAATATACCAATTTTTTATTTATGATATGTTTCATTGTTAATTATTCTAAATGCTCTATATATCTGCTCTAATAACATAACTCTAAATAATTGATGCGGAAAAGTAAGTTTAGAAAATGATAGTTTAAAATCACTTTTATTTTTAATGCTTTCATGAAGTCCATAAGATCCACCTATTATAAAAGTTATATTTGAATTAGTATTATAAATATTTTCAAGTTTATTTGCAAAAGATTTACTATCTAACATAGCACCTTCTATCTCAAGTGTTATTATATAATCTTTAGGATCTATATATTTTTCTATACATTCTTTTTCTTTTTGTAATATTATATTTACGTTGTTATTATCAAAATCACTAAGTTCTATTATTTCAAGTTTACTATACTTAGATATTCTTTTTTTATATTCATCTAATGCATCCTTTAAATATTTTTCTTTTATTTTTCCAATACAAATTATTTTTATCATTTCCTAAAATCCTTTATAAATAATTTTATCTTCTTTAATATTTTATAAACGCTAAACATTGATTTATATATAAAATAATAAAATTTATTAGCTACTAAATCAAATTCACCTATAAGTTCAACTACATCAGCATTAAATCCTCTTTTAAAATTAAATAATCCATAATTTTTACTGTTTGTTGAAAAATCTCCATCAATTCCGTAAAAATTGAAAAATTTATAATTATTTTCCTTTGAAAATTTAATCATATCATATTGTATTAAATACTGAGCTCCGTATCCCATTAATTCCTTATATGATGCTCCAAACAAAAATACAACTTGATCTTTGAATGGTATAAATAAACCACCAGATATTATTGGATTATTACCATATTTTTGAATTTGTGAATCAACATCTAATATTTTTTTGTTTTGTTCTTCTTTTTGTCTAATTAAATCATTAAATTGGTTTACCTTTTTAGGATTATCTTTTATTTTTATTATATTTTCATCAATGTTTTTTAAAGCTAATTCACTTTGATTTTTTATTTTATTTAAATCTATTTTTGCTAACATTATTTTAATCATATTATGTTTTTTTAATTCTTTATACATAGACATATAGTATGAAAGTGGTCTATCTTCAAATTTTCTTCTCTCTGATGTATGTTTCATTAATTTTTTAAATTCAATTATTTCAGATTCATCTATTTCGTAAACATCTATAAAATTTTTTTCGCTTTTATTAATCCATCTTTTTGTCATTTGCTTCATATCATTTATAATATCGTCCATGCTTTTGCCATTTAAATTCAGTACGGATAACCACCTTGGTTCTAAATCCTTCTTTTTATCAAATTCGACATAAAAGCCATAGTGTTTATAACCTAATTTTTTAAATAATGATATTAATTCATTATTTGATTTTCCAATAATGTTACCATCTTTATCCCTTTTCTGATATTCAACATAAGGATTTATTTTTAAAAATATAGCACCATTCTTATTTAAATATTTTTTTAATTCCCTACTAAATATAGTTATCAATTCAAAATCGGTATAGTCTATTATAAATCCTCTAGGTGAATAATACATTTTTTTATTTAGTATAGGTATCTTTTTACTTAAAAGTATAGCGCATGCTTTAAGTTTGTTATTATCTTTTAAACCTATTATTTCCATTTCCCAGCTAGTTTTAGCTTTAAAAGATGCCCATTCAACACTTTGAAAGAAAAGAGAATCATTAAAATTCTCCAAAAAATTATTGTATTCACTTTTACTAATCTTAACTATTTCCATATATCCTCCTATATTTCAAATATATCCGTTATAATATTTTGCTTAGCTACTGCTATATTTGGAATTATATTATTTTTCTTATTTAACACCTCTAAAAGGCTATTTAAAGCTAACTGTTCTGTATTATTTTGTTCACTTAAATGAGCAAGTATTACATATTTTGTTTTATTACCAATAAGTTTTGATAAATAATATGCTGAATCTTTATTTGATAAATGTCCTTTGTCACTTAATATTCTTATTTTTGTAGAATGTGGATAATTTGGATTATTCATAAGCTTTAAAACATCATGGTTACTTTCAAATACATATAAATTTTTATTTGAAATAATATCAAAATATTTTTCATTTACATATCCTGTATCAGTAATATAAACCATTGATGAATTATTTTCTTCTATTATATAGCCTTTTATATCTTTGACATCGTGTGATAAAGCGATCTCACTAATGGTTATATCTTTAATATCATTTAAGGATATATAATTATAGGGCATTGAAGTGAGATTTGCTTCTTTCAAAATAATATCAGATATATATACTTTAGGATTATACTTTTTTAAAAATACTTTAAGACCATTTACGTGATCTATGTGACAGTGTGTTATTAAAATTAAATCTATATCTTTACTTTCCACTCCTATTTCCTTTAAAGATTTTTCTACATATAGACAACTTGTACCTATATCAATTAATATTTTATGATTTTCTGTTTCTATATAGGTAGAGTTACCTTTGCTACCACTAGATAATACACAAACTTTCATCGTCTTAAGTATGGGAGTGGATTAACACAACATGTTTGTCTTGAACAAGTCCTAATTTCAAAATGTAAATGAGGTCCAGTTGCCCATCCTGTATCTCCTACATAACCTATTGTTTGACCACGTTCAACAATACTGCCAACAGATACTCTAGAATCAATTTTTGACATATGTCCATATAAACTATAATATCCGTTATTGTGGTTTATTAAAATATAATTTCCATATCCATCCTTTTGATAATCAATTACTTCTATAACTCCATTATTTGTTGCTTTTACTGGTGAATCATATCCTGTACCTGCAATATCTATTCCACTATGGAAATTACCCTCACCGAATATTTGGACACGATATCCATATTGTGATGACAAAGTATATCCACTGTTTGTTGGCCAACCCCAAGAAGTTATACTACCAACACTTGGAATACGGCGAGTTCCAATAGTTATAATTTTAGGTATAGAATTTTTTAGTACTTCTTTACCTTGTGGATCAACGTATGTTATTTCTCCATTTACTATTTTTACTTTTTGTGTTACTCTTTCAAGTCCATTTACTCCTTCTTGTGTAACAATCATGCTTCCTTGAGAAATAGAAGGATCATATTGTTCTACCTTATCAAATTCTGTTTCCTTATCAGTAACTTCATATGTTTCAACAACTATCTGAATTTTAGGATCAATTCTTGAAATAACTACTTTCGTTCCAGGAACAAGAAGATTATCACGACTTGTATATTGAGGATTAAATATTAAAAATTCTTGCTCACTTATCTGATTATCAAATGCTACCGATTCAATTGAATCTCCTGTTTTTACTTCAACAATTTCTTCAGTAAAATTATCCCCATAAAGTAAATAAGCTGATAAATCTTTTGGATCCGTATATATTTTATCTTGTGTAGATATATTAACTGCTTTATAAGTTATGTCTTCATTAACATAAACATTTTCTACTCTAGAACCTGTATCTACAATTTCTTTTTGTTCATTTAGTTTATATGCATTGTATATATCCTCATTCAAAAAGATTGTTATCAAATTTTCTATAGCATCTGTGAATATACTTTTATCAATTGTGTAAATATTTATATCAGGTACATTTTCATTATCACTTTTAATAGTAAAATTATATCCAGCTATAGTAAACGCATTCTTTTCTACAATTCTTTTATAAATTTCAGGTATAGATACTATATCATTATTATATGTGTATACTTTTTTTATTTTTATTCCGTTTGGAGTATATACATTATCTACTTTAGTATATATATCATTTGCAGTTACATAATCTTTCATTTCATTAATTTGTTCATTATTATAATTATATAATTGTTCAGATAAATAGTCTTCAACATTATCTACATCTATGTCACTTAAATTTAAAGAATCTTTATTTTTTATTAAATAATTTGCTTTATCAAAGTTTGACGAAAATTCTAACGATTTTGAAAGTTCCATAGTTGTATCAATTAAATCTAATTTCAATTTATAATTTCTTACATTTTCTTTTATTACGTCTGCTTGTTCATTTATATATTTTTGAAGTTCCTTTTCTGAATTTATAGTACCTATTAATTCACTTTCTAAATATACATCATAATAAATATTAGGTTGCTTACCTGGATTATAATTAAAAATTAATCCAAATGCAACGATTGAAACTATTAAAACCCCTAAATATACACCTATTTTTTTCATAATTCACCTAATTTTCTTCTTTTACTTTTGCAACGTTTACAAACGTACTTGTTGCTCTTTGAAAAAGTAACGGGATTTCAGCAAGTGGTCCATTACGATGTTTCCTTATAATAAATTCCATTAAGCTATTTTCCTTTTCTCTTTCTTCATCTGTACAATGTAAAAATGCAACAATATCAGCATCTTGCTCTATTGCTCCTGATTCCCTTAAATCGCTTAACATAGGCTTTTTATCTACACGTTGTTCTATACCACGTGAAAGTTGAGATAATGCAATCACAGGGACATCTAATTCCATAGCCATTGTTTTTAGAGCACGTGATATGTCTGCAACTTCTTGTTGTCTGTTAGCTCCATTTTTACTTGTACCTTGAATAAGTGTTAAATAATCAATAACAACTAAATCAAGCCCACTTGGACTTGTTTTAAGTCTTCTACACTTACCTCTTATTTCTCCAACAGTATTTCCTGCATTATCATCTATATATATTTTTGTGTTTGAAAGCCTACTTATAGCTTCGTTTACTCTTTTCCAATCAGAATGTTCTAAAGCACCTGTTTTAAGTTTAGATCCATCAATTTGGCCAACACTTGATAGCATACGCGTTGCAAGCTGTTCGGCACCCATTTCCATATTAAATAACGCTACTGTTTTTTTAGAATTAATAGCTACGTTAGTGACAATATTTAAAGCTATAGCAGTTTTTCCCATACCAGGACGAGCAGCTATTATAATTAATTCATGTGGATGAAATCCTGATGTTATCTTATCAAGTTCATAGAATCCGCAGGGTATTCCTGTTATGGCACCTTTATTTTCAGCTAATTTTTCCAAATCAGCCTGTGTTTTATAAAGTACATCCTGTATAGATTTGAATTCGTTACTTCTAAGACTTTTAGAAACATCAAATATTTTTTTCTCTGCCTCTTCTATTACATCGTTTATATTATTTGTCATATTATAACTATCTGTAATTATACTTGTTGCTTCATCTATAAGTCTTCTAAGAACTGCTTTATCCTCTACTATTTTTATATATTCATCTATATTAGCAGCTGATGGAACACTTTCAATTATTTCTGTTAAATAATCTATATCTCCAATAGATTTTAACCAATTTCTATTGTTTAATTCATTTGCTACCGTTGTTATATCAACAATACTACCCTTAGCATCAAGAGATTTAATACATTCAAATATCTTAGCATGACTATCCAAATAAAACTCACTTTGATCAAGCGTTTCTAAGGCTTTTTGCAATGCCTTTTTTGATAAAAAAATTGCTCCTAATACAGATTGTTCCGCATCTATATTATGAGGTACTTCTCTGTTCATTTTTCACCTACTTTATCAATTCTACTTTTACTTTAGCTGTTACCTTTTTATGAAGAATAATTTCTACTGTATGAAATCCTAAAGTACTTATAGAATCATCTAATTTTATTTGCTTTTTATCTATAGTATATCCTTTGTTTTTTAAACTTTCAATTATTTGCTTTGGACTGATACTCCCAAATACTTTATCATTAGAACCTGTTTTCACTTTAAATGTAAGGGTTAATTTTTCTATTTTTTCTTTTAATGTTTCCATTTCTTTTATTGTATTTAATTCTTGTCTTTCTTTTTCTTTATTATCTTTATCCAACTTATTTACACTACTAACAGTCGCTAAAGTTGCATCTTTTTTATTTATTAAAAATGTTCCATACCCATCTTTAACATTTAAAATATCGCCCTTTTTACCTTGCTTTTTTACATCGTTCAAAAGTATTATTTTCATATTTCCTCCTTAAGTCTATTAATATTATACTATAATTTTCAAAAGAAAAAAAGCTTTTTAGGCTTTTAGAATATCTTTTACTAATCTTATTATTTCTCCTTTAATTTCCTTCATTGTTTTTCCATTAATTTGACAAGCAGCATTGGAACTATGTCCTCCACCACCCATTTCTTTCATAATCATTCCTACATCTATTTTACCAATTGATCGCGCACTTACACCAATTGTACTATTATTTAATTTTCCTAAAGTGAACGATGCCTCTATATCCTCAAAATTGAGTAATTCTTCTGAAACTTCAGCTAAAGTTATGTCAGACACTTTATCATTTATCAAACACATTGCAATATTATCAGTTATCATAAAACTTGTTTTTATATAATTAGCTCTCTTTACATAATCATCCATTGATTCTTTTAATAGTTCCTGTTTAAGTATTGAATCTGCTCCCATATCCATTAAAATTGATGCGGCTTCATAAGTTTTATTTGTTGTTTTTAAATTAAAACTGTTAGTATCTATTTCAATTCCTGCAAGAAGTATTGTTGCAATTACATAATCAAGAGAAACATTACTATAATTAGCAAAATAGGCTATAAGTTCACTCATACTAGATAAATTTGAATCAATATACATAAATTTTGAATTTTTAATATAATTTTTATTTTTTATATGATGATCTAATATTATTAAATCGTATTCATCACACACTTGAGGATATTCTACCCTTTCTTTAGTGTGAACATCAGTTAATATAAGAAGTGTCTTACCAGTTACATTTTTATAAGTATTTTCATTTACACATATTATATCTTTTTTCATTTTATTAAATGCTTGGTTTATATTTTCATTATATTTTTCTAAATGTTTATCATTCAAAAATAAATATGCTTTTTTATTAAATGATTCAATTATTTCACATAGACCTAAAGATGAGCCTAACGAATCTAAATCTGGATTCTTATGTCCCATAATTATAAAACTGTCATATTCCTTTATTATTAAATTAAGTTTTAAAAATAATTCTTCCATAAAATCATATCCTTATTGATATTATACCATATTAAATCAATTTTAAAATAAATTTTTAAATTAATCATAAAATTTAATAGGTGATTTTATGAAAGTTTTAATTTTATTTGGTGCAAACTCTTATGAACACGAAATATCAATTAAATCCGTTAATTTTATAATTAAAAACATAGATACATCACTTTTTGATTATAAAGTTGCAGGTTTTACTTTAAATAATGAATTATATGAATTAAAAAATAATTATGTGCCTAAATCTTGGAAAAATATAAACAATAGAAAAATAGATAATATAATTGAATATTTTAAATCATTTGATATAGTATTTCCTATGATACATGGTAATGTTGGTGAAGATGGTAAAATTCAAAGTTTATTTGAAATGTTTAATATTAAATATGTTGGATGTAATTATCATAGCAGTTTAATATCTTATGATAAACTACTAACTAAACTTATGCTTGAAAAATATTCAATTCCACAGGTTCCATACACAATATATAACAAAAATTTAGATTTAAAGAATATTAAATATCCTGTTATAGTTAAACCATCAAAATGTGGTTCATCTATTGGAATAAATGTTGCATATAATAAGCACGATTTAAAAAAAGCAATAAAAGAAGCTTCAAAATATGATAAAAACATAATTATTGAAAAATTTATAAAAAATAATAGAGAATTAGAATGTGCAATATTAGAAAATAAAAATAAATTAATAATTTCTGATATTGGGGAAATAATAAATAATGGTTGCTGGTATGACTATAATTCTAAATATGAAAAGGATACCGAAACTATAATATCAAATATAAATAATAATATTAAAAAAGAAATTAAAAATTATAGTAAATTAATATTTAACATACTTGGTTGTTCCAAGCTTTCTAGACTAGATTTTTTATATGATTTGGATAATAATAAACTTTATTTTAATGAGATAAATACTATGCCAGGTTTTACCGATATTAGTATGTATCCAATTCTTATGAAAAATTCTAATATAAATTATAAAGATTTAATTAGTAATTTGTTGATTTTATAGATTAGTTGTCTATGAAATATTTAAATAATATATGAGAAAATTAAGTTGGTGGTAGTATGACTATAAATAAAAAGTCAGATATTTATAATATTATTGGCAAAAATATTAAAAAATATAGAATTAAGAAGGGTCTTAAGCAAAGAGAACTTGCTGAAGCACTTTATCTAAGTGATAGTTTTATAGCTAAACTAGAATCAGTCACCCATCAAACTATCTCAATAGATACTCTTGAAGATATAGCATCAGTTCTAGATTGCGATATTAGAGATTTTTTTGATAAAAATGTAGAAATTAACAAAAAATAAAGTATAGCATTAGCTATACTTTTTTGCATCAATTTTTTTCCTTTGCTCTGTATTTAAGATTTTTTTTCTCATCCTATAATTTAAAGGCGTAATTTCAACAAGTTCATCATCAGCAATATAATCAAGACATAGTTCTAGGCTCATATTTCTAGGACGTTTTAAAACAACAGTATGATCTTTGCTTGAACTTCTTGTATTAGTTAAATTTTTACCTTTTACTACGTTTACAGCAAGATCATTATCATGATTATTTTCTCCTACAATCATTCCTTCATAAACTTCAACACCTGGTTCTATAAACATAACTCCTCTATCCTCTAAATTACCAAGTGAATAAGCAGTTGCTTTACCATTTTCCATAGATACTAAAACGCCATTTTTTCTTGTTCCAACTTTAAGTCCAGCTTCTTTTCTATATTCTTTAAATGTATGGTTTATTATTCCATAGCCCTTTGTCATAGTCATAAATTCAGTTGTAAATCCTATTAGTCCCCTTGTTGGAACAGTATAATGAAGTTTTACTTGATTATCTTTGTTTGTCATGTTTTCTAATGTTCCTTCACGTGCACCCAATGCTTCTATCACTGGTCCAACATACTCTTCTTTAACATCTATTTGAACATCTTCAAAAGGTTCACACATGACACCATTTATTTCTTTTCTTATTATAACTGGTTTAGAAACTTGAAGTTCGAAGCCTTCTCTTCTCATGTTTTCTATTAAAATTGATAAGTGTAATTCTCCTCTTCCTGATACAATAAATGATTCTCCATCACCTTCAACAGGTTCTACTTTAAGTGAAACATCTTTTTCAGTTTCTTTTAACAATCTTTCCTCTATTTTACGAGCAGTTACTATTTTTCCTTCTCTACCACAAAATGGACTTGTATTAACACCAAATGTCATTTGAAGTGTTGGTTCATCTATTCTAAGTATAGGTAGTGGATCAATTTGTCCAACGTCACAAATAGTTTCTCCTACGGATATATCAGAAAGTCCTGCTATACCTACAATATCACCACAAGTAGCTTCTTCTATCTCTATTCTTTTTAGTCCTAAAAAGCCAAATAACTTTGCAACTCTAAACTGTTTTATAGAACCATCAAGTCTAACACAACTTACCATTTGATTTACTTTTATACTTCCCCTTTTTACAAGACCAATTCCTATTCTACCAACAAAATCATTATAATCTAATAAAGCTGGTTGAAATTGTAAAGATCCTTGTTCTTCTTTTGGAGCTGGTATGTTTTCAATAATCATATCAAGTATTTTAGTCATATCCTTTTCTTGCATACTAGGATCATCACTAAAACTAGATGTACCATTGATTGCTGATGCGTATACAACTTTGAAATCTAAATCTTCAATTTCTGCACCAAGTTCTATAAAAAGATCCATTACTTCATCAACTACTTCTTTTGGACGAGCTGATGCTTTATCTATTTTATTTACAACAACAATTGGCTTTACTTTAGCTTCTAATGCCTTTTTTAAAACAAATCTTGTTTGAGGCATTGTACCTTCGTATGCATCGACAACTAACAATACACCATCTACCATATTCATGATACGTTCTACTTCGCCACCAAAATCAGCATGTCCTGGTGTATCCAATATATTTATTTTGTAACCTTTATAATTTATAGAAGTCGTTTTAGCTAATATTGTAATTCCACGTTCTCTTTCTATAGCATTAGAATCTAATGCCCTTTCTTTAACTTCCTCATTTTCTCTAAAAGTCCCACTTGCTTCTAAAAGTTTATCAACAAGTGTAGTTTTACCATGGTCTACATGCGCAATAATTGCTATATTTCTTTTTTCCATTTGAAACACTTCCTTCAAAATACGTTTACAATTATAGCACACTTTAAAAAAAAAGCAAATATATATTTAAAATAAAAGCACATTATTTAATTATGTGCTTAAGTATATAATCCATAGTTATTTTTATATCTGGGAAACAATCTATAAAATCTAACTCATCACGAGAAAACCAACCAATATCGTCACTTTCTAAACTATTTAAGACAACATTAGATTCATCATTTGGAATTGCTGCATATATTATATCTACATGCATATGCGTTTCACCATCATTTGTAGTTCTTCTATTTTTTTGTATACCAAGAGGTCTAATAAAATCTTCTTCCCTTGGAAATCTTTCGCCTAATAGCTTTATTCTAATTCCAGTTTCCTCGAAAACTTCTCTTACTGCAGCCTCTTCTGGTGTTTCATTTCCTTCAATATGTCCTCCTGGTTGCGTCCATTTTTTATTTTTCTTATGCTTTATTAATAATATTTTTTTGTTATAGGGGTTTATAACAAAAGCTGAAGCACAAAAATGTCTTATCATTATATCACCAATATTAATATATCAAATATATGTTTTTTTGTCACTTATTTTAATATATTTTTTAATTTGTTTACATATTTTTACAAATTACTCCAATATATCTTTAGATTTTTCATTTATATTTTTTTCATATATAACTATTTTATCATTTATATCAAGGGTTGCTAGTAATATTTTTGAAAGGTCATTATAACCTTTAACCTTCAACTCTTTATTCAACCAATCTTCAGTTTTATTCATATTTAATAGATTTTTGTGCATTATTTTACTATCTATTATTACATTTGAACACAAACTTTCTTTATTAACCTTTAATTTCATATCAGAGGGTGTTACAGGTCTATATTGAGCTTTAGGGAGTATACTAAGTTTACCATTAGCCTCCATAACCGCAAATTCTACTTGAGAAAGATCAAAATAACCATTGCTTCTTACTTCTTCCAACATATCATTGATATCAAATTTAACTTTTCTTAGATTTTTTTCAAGTATTTTTCCGTTTTGAATTATTATTGTAGGAGTACCCATAAAAAATCTTCTTAAACATATACTTTTGATTGTTCCATAAGAGATTAAATAAGCAACTAATCCAAATATTAATACAGCTATTATTCCGTTTATCTCATTTGATTCTAAATTAATAGTCATTTCTGCTGCAAAATTACCTATTGAAATTCCTATAACATAATCAAATAACGATAACTGAGAAACCTGTTTTTTACCCAACATTTTAGTTACCAAAAATAAAGTAACTAACGATGATAAAGCTCTTAATGTTACATTGCCTAATTCAGCAAAATCTATATTCATAAAATCACCTAATGTTATTATTTGCAAAATTTATAATTAAATACTAAAAAAGCTTATTTTTGAATATAAGCTTTTTCTTTTTTCTTATTATATATTAATAATAAATTTATAATTTTTTCTATGCTTTTTATATCTAATATAATTTTAAAGATAATCACATCACCGTTTTTAACTGTAAATATATTACTACATAGTTTACTAAATAAAGTATTAAAAAGTTTTTTTGATATTAAAACATCACAATTTGATGATACTCTAATATCTCCTTTAGATAAATAATTTTTATTATATCTTTTATACTCAAAAAAATCTGTTCTTAAATAATCATTTTCTAAATTATCATCTAATAAATGTACATTGAAAATTAATCTATCGTTTAATTGCATTTTTGAATATTCTTGTAAAGATATTTTGATAATGCTTTTTACATATTCATATGTATTTAATCTAATGTTTTTTTTATATAATTTATCTTTATATATTTTTAATAAATTACTATAAATATCTTTTGTCATATTATCCCCCCTTTATGCGGATATATAATAGTACAAAAAAATAATTTTGTCAAGAAAAAAAGCCTATTTGGCTTCTTTTGTAAATCCATATTTACGATTAAATTTTTCAACACGTCCAGTTCTAGAAACTAAAGAATTTTCTTTTCCTGTTGCATAATAAGGATGACATTTATTGCAAACCTCTAAGTGTAAATCCTTTTTAGTAGATTTTACTGTAAAAGTATTACCACAAGCACATTTAACTTCTGTTTCAACAAATTCTGGATGAATACCTTTTTTCATTTTTCTCTCCTCCCGCCATGACTAATAATAGCCATAGAAATTTAATTACTTACATAGTTTATCAAATTATTTTAAAAATAGCAAGTGCTTTTTATTAATATATGTAAATATTATAATTTTATACTTAAAAACGCTCATCTATTTTTATACTAGAATTTCAAATAAGTTTATCTTTATAATATATTTTCTTTGAAATCTTATTAAATGTTACTTTACTTTCATCTAACTCTATATGTTTATGATTATATTAAGTCTTAATTATAAATGATAATATTAATAGAATAAATAAAAAAATTGTAGATAATATAGTTTATTAAAACTGTTTTTAAAGTTTTAAACGCATTCTTTTTTTAAATAGTTAAACTAATCTTTATTATATTTTCTTCTAATTTTTTTGATACTCTTCTTTAACTAGTCTTTTCCCTCTCAATAATTAGTTAATAGATATATCAATATTTCACAAAGCGGTCTTATTAATGATAAACCGACATACATCTGTCATTTTCTCATTTACTAACATATCAGTAACACCCAATTTATTCACAAGTTCCATTTGAGTTAAGCATTTTTCCCGTCTTAATTCCAATATAAACTTTACAATACTTCCTTGATTCATTCTTTCACCTCGTATTAGCTTTAACACTTTTCATAATGTTTGATACACTAAAGGTAGAATAAAAATATCATTATGAAAGTAGTATTTTTATTAATATCAAGTATTTATAAATGATCAACTTAATTTAAAATTTATTCTTATTTAATTACATCATAAAAAATGCTTGTCAATGTTCTAAAAAGACATCGATGCATTTCCTAATCATGCATGAGAACTATTTAATTTGCCTTATGACAAATTAGAAATTAAAGACTATAGATGCTTGAGTACAGGGCTTAATGGCAAGAGAAAGAGCCCTCACTAACCGTCAAATCGCAAGTACCAGTATCATCATACACACTCACATCGCCATCCACACTAACAAGCACAAAAGGCGATCCATCAGTATGTAATAAATAAGCATCGCCAAACATCAGAGAACTTTCATCAAATGCTTTTTCCATTATTTCTTGATTTGAGGTATATGCTTCTGGATCAAATCCTTTTAAACAATATTCATTTCCGTCTTTTTTAATACAGATGTATGCTGCTGTTGTATTTTTTCCATCATCTGTATGTAATTTCAAATAGTAAGTTTTTCCTGCTGGTGGAGTATCTAACAAATTTGTTGGTAATGCCGCACTTTCATTAGATATATTCCCTTCTATGTAGTGTTTATCATTTATGTCGATGCCATACCAATAATATTGACCTGCCGTTATCTGTTTTTCTACATATTCTCCATATTCATATTTTACTTCTTTTCCATCTACTTTACAATCTGCTAAATATAATGCCCCATCTTTATATAATTTATTTGTTTTACATAATACTTCTGAGCCATTATATTCTACAGTTTTTAAAAATTCCTCATTTAAATCTCCTGGCTCTATTTCATTGCCATTTAATTCTTCTCTTGCTATTGCATTTTCTATTGCTTTAGCGTATTGCTCTATGCTCCTTTTATTTGATGATTCCTTTGTATCATTTATTATATTTAATACTATTGGAGTTGCAATTAGATAAATTATTGCCAGTATCACTATTACAGCAAGTAGCTCTATTAATGTAAAACCTTTTTTCATTTATATTTTTCCTCCTACTATTCTACTTTTTTATTTTCTCATACTTCCTCTACCATGTCAAGGAAAACATTTGTCCAATTGAGTTAAAAAAATAGATAGAGTAATCTATCTAATCATTATTTCTTCCAAATAATTGTAATAATCTTAAGAATATATTTATGAAGTCTAGGTATAACTGTAATGCACCATATATAGCTAAATTATCTTCATTATCAATCATTAAAAGATTTCTTTTTACTATTTGTATATCATATGCAATATAAATTATAAATACTATTAAACTTATTATCGTAATTCCAAGATCAAAAGTTTCACTTCCAACAAAAATGTTAATTATTGAACATATTATTATTCCTATAAGTATCATAAATAAATATATACCTATTTTTGTTAAATCAATTTTTGTAAAATATCCTATTAGAGCAAATATCAAAAATAGCAAAGCAGTTATACCAAATATGTATATAATTGACATCAAATTATAAGCTAAAAATATTGATGAAAATGTTAACCCTGTTAAAAAGGAATACAAACAAAACATTATTTTAGCCGTTGTTGGTTGCATTTTTCTTATTCTAGCACTAAGAACTATTACGACAATTAATTCAGCGATTATAAGTAGAAAATAATATTTACCGAAAACATTGTATACCATATTTTCATTTAAAGATACATACATCCCTACTCCGAATGTAATTAAGAGCCCTATAAACATCCATAAAAATACTTTAGAAAATATTTTATTATCTTGTATCATTTTATCACCCACATTAATTATATAACATTTTTAAAGATTAGTAAAGTTTAATATTTTTTCTAATATATAAGTATATCCAGAATTAGTTGGATAATCATTAATTATATAATTATTAAGTTTATTAATTTCCACATAATTAATTTTATTTTTTTTACAAATACTCTCTAATCTTTTATTAGTATAATCAATTAAGTCTTTATTATTTATAATATCATAAAAACCTAAAACACAAATTTTATCTTTATTATATTTTCTTATTAATTTTAATAAATTATCTATGTCATTTAATAATTCATCTACATAATCATATGTTATATTTTTTTTATATATTAAATCATTCATACCTATTGAAATTGTTATTAAATTAGCTTTTATAAGTAAATTTTGAATTTTATATTCTTTATTATTAAAATTAACAATTTTATTATATATTATATCATTATATAAATCCATTACCCTATAATCATCTACTGTTGAATAATTTACGTAATTTGATAATTTATTTTTATACTTATTTACAATATTATCACTATAGTTGTTTTCAACTTTACCTAAATTATTAATACCATAAGCTAAATAATCTCCAATTGATAAATAGTATACTTTTTCACTTATGTTAAAATAATATATCATAAAAACTATAACAACAACTAAAACAGAAAATAAGATTTTTTTCATTTATACCTCACAAAAAAAGTAGTTTTACTACTTTAATTATATTTCTTCTAACTCTATTTTAGCACCTACATTTGTTAATTTTTCTATTATATTTTCATATCCCCTAAGTACATGTTCAATATTTTCAATTTTAGTTGTACCTTTTGATATAAGGGCTGCTATAATAAGGCAAGCGCCCGCTCTTAAATCAGTTGCTGTTACTTTTTTAGCTTTCAATTTTGTTGGACCTTTTATTTTTAATTTTTTACCATTTATACTTATATTAGCACCCATTTTATTTAAATATTTTACATTTTGGAACCTATTTTCATATATTGTTTCCTCTAAGATTGATACGCCATTTGCCTGTGTCAATAAGGCTGTTATTGGTTGCTGTAAATCGGTTGGAAATCCAGGATAACCTAACGTTTTTAATTTAGTTGATTTTAATTTTTCACATTTATTTACAACTATATAGTCATCACCTATATCCATTTTAACACCCATTTCACGAAGTTTTAAAGTTAAAGATTCAACGTGTTCAGGTATTACATTTTCTATTCTTAAATTATCTCCTAAAAGCGCACCTAAAATAATATATGTTCCTGTTTCTATCCTATCTGGAATAACTTCTGCAAAACATCCTTTTAAAGATTCTACTCCTTTTATCCTTATTTCGCTTGTTCCAGCGCCAGTTATTTTAGCACCCATATTATTTAGGAATGTTGCAACATTTACTATTTCAGGTTCCTTGGCTGCATTTTCAATTATTGTAAGGCCCTGAGCTTTAACCGCAACTAACATAGTATTTATAGTTGCACCTACACTTGGCATATCTAGATATACATGTCCTCCTGTAAGTTTTTCAGCTGTTATTAAAAACTTATTATCTTTTTCAACAACCTTAGCGCCTAATGCCTCAAAACCTTTTAATGTTTGATCTATCGGTCTTGCACCTATTTTACATCCTCCAGGAAAATACATTTCAACATGCTTATATTTTCCAAGTAATGCGGACATAAAGTAATATGATGCCCTTAATTTATTTGAAATTTCTTTAGGAATTTCTTTATTATTAATTAATTTTGGGTCTATTGTCATGATACCATCTTTAGTATCAACCTTAGCACCTAAAAATAACAATATTTCTTTTAATGCTTCTATGTCTGATATATTAGGGATGTTATCTATTTTTACAATATCATCTGCTAGTATTGATGCGGGGATTAGTGCAACCGCACTATTTTTTGCGCCACTTATTTTTATTGTTCCACTTAATGTATTTCCACCACATACTTTAATTTGTTTCATAATACCTCCAAGACTACTATATTTTATGAATTTTAACCTTTTTTGTGTTATAATAGCCCTTAATAATTATATCATGATTAGATATTATTGTAAATTATAGAAAATAAAATGTATAAATATTTATTTAGTTAAAATAAATATCTACCAAAATTCGATAGTTAAATATTGAAATCAAATTTCTATTAATATATAATGAATTTAGGGTGATGAGATGAACGATTATAATTTTGGAAATTTATTATATAAATTACGAATTGAAGCAAATTTAACACAAAACGAACTTGCACAAAAACTTAATGTTACAAATAAAGCAATATCTAAATGGGAAAATGGAAAATCAAAACCAACATTAAATACATTGAAAGAAATATCGATTTTGTTTGATATTCCAATTGAAAAATTATTGGATACAAAAGAAAATACCACAAATAAAAAAATTGTAAAAATTGTTATTACAGGTGGGCCTTGCGCTGGTAAAACAACTGCTATGAGTTGGATACAAAATGAATTTCAAAAAATGGATTATGACGTAATTTTTATAGGAGAAGTAGCTACTGAATTATTAACTAGTGGGGTTAATTTACAAAATTCTATTTCAAATTGTGATTTTGAGATAAATATTTTAAATTTGCAAATAGAAAAAGAAAAAATATATGAGCAAATAGCTAAAAGGCTTAAAAGTAATAAAGTGTTAATAGTATGTGATAGAGGAACTATAGACTGTAAAGCCTTTATGACTAAATTAGAATTTAATAAAGCTCTTAAAAATATTAAATCTAATGAAATAGAATTAAGAGATAATTACGATGCTGTTTTTCACTTGGTTACTGCTGCTAAAGGGGCTAAAAAATATTATACACTTGAAAATAATAAGGCTAGAACAGAATCCATCGAAGAGGCTATTGTTAAAGATAATAAATTAATTGAAGCCTGGACAGGACACCCACATTTTAGAATTATAGATAATTCAACTGATTTCGAAAACAAAATGAAACGATTAATAAAGGAAATTGCTTTATTTTTAGGTGAACCTGAGCCACTTGAAATAGAAAGAAAATTTTTAATAAAATACCCAAATTTAAGTTGGTTAGATAATTATAAAAACTGTAAACGTATTGAAATCATACAAACTTATTTAAAATCAGATAATGATGAAGAGATAAGAATAAGACAAAGAGGCTATAATGGTAATTATATTTATACTAAAACAATAAAAAGAAATATAAACGATATTAAAAGAATTGAAATAGAAAAAAGATTATCAAAAGATGAATATTTAAATTTACTTATGAATGCTGATGAAAATAAACAACCTATAAGAAAAACAAGATATTGTCTTACATATAAAAATCAATATTTTGAAATAGATATATTTCCTTTTTGGAAAGATAAAGCTATAGTAGAAATTGAATTAAATAATGAAAACGAAAGTATTGAATTCCCGAAACAATTAAAATTAATTAAAGAAGTTACGAAAAATAATGAATATAAAAATTCATATATTGCAAATAGAAAAATATAAGCTAAATTAATAAAATAGATATATAAATTTTTCTATTTTTTATTTTATAAAATATATTAGTCCTAATACTATTAATGCTATACCACCTACTATAGTTGCAAATTTACCAATTAACTCATTTAGTTTATTTCCAAGTAATAATCCTAAATATGTAAATATAAAACTAGTTATTGAAAATATACTTGAGCAAAATAATATATTATTACTTATATTATTAATCCCTATACCTACAGAAAAACTGTCTATACTAACAGCAAGGCCAAACAAAATCATTTCACCAAGTCTCATCTTCTTAATGGTTTCGCCCTTTTTAAAACTTTCTAGTATCATATCTATTCCTATAAATAAAAATATTAAAAATGTTATTATGTCCTGATCAACAGGAAGTAATTGAATTATAGCTTTACCAATAAAAAAACCTATAATTGGCATAAAAAAATGATATATGCCTACTATTATTGAAAGTAAATTTATCTCATGCTTTGACAGTGATATTGTACCGTATGCTAAGGCAAGAGAAAACGCATCCATGCTTAAACTTATAGCAATTAAAAAAACAAGTATTATATTCATAGTTTTTTTCACCTATAAAATAATACTCATAAAATTTAAAAATATTTATCTATTATTGTTTTTACCATAGTTGTATATTCTACATCAGTAGTATTTTCATTATCTACCTCTATTAAACAAAGAGGAGGAAAAAGTACACACCACCAGTTGTCACCAAGGCCTTCACCAAGTGTTACAACCAGTGATTCATAGTATCCTTCATCATATGTTATCCCTTTATATTCTTTTTTTGGAAAGTAATTTAATCCAAAATTAACTGTAAAAGGTAAGTTATAATTTTCTTTTCGTAAAGTTGTGTAAATGTTAGAATTTAAATTATCTAAATTACCATTAATTAACTTTCTTGCTTCATCAATTGATTTAGTATCTTTAAGTAAATTATACATATCAGCTTCTACTAAATCTTTTACTTTTAATTTTATATTTTGATCATAATCTGAATTAGAATTAGCTATTACTCTTACCCTTATTGCATCATCTGGTATTATATCATTTTTAGCTACTACATTTCCTATTATTGAATATATTATAATTATTGCTATAAATGTAAATATTGCTTTTTTCACTTTATCACCTATTTAATTGTGAGTAAGAAATATATTTTTTATACAGAATAAATAGTGTTGGTAAGATGTGATATGAACCCCGTTTCTTGGACATAGAAACGGGGTTCATATCAGAGTTGACTCTACTTTATGCATGCATGAATTTAAAGAAATTCTCATTACATCACTATGTTTAGTGTAGAAACACACTAAGCATTACTGTTTTTTCTAATAATATCTATAATTTTTCAAAATAAAAGACAAATAAGTAATCTTTTTTACCTATTTGTCAACAGTCTGAACATTGAATACTTTTATATTCAATTTTTATTACTATACTAATGGAAAAACAAAACATGCTTATTCACTTACTACTGTACCATTTGCATCAAATTTGATATTATTAGGTACTGTTTGTTGTGTACTAGAAGTTGTTGGAGCAGCTGATACATTACCATTTGCATCGAAATTATACCCATTAGCTACTGTTTTAGTTTGCGTTGATTGTAATCCATTAAATCCTGGAAGTCCTGGTCCTACTGGTGGGACTGGTTGTTCTATCGTCGCTTGTTTAGATTGTTGAATAGAATTTATATTACCTGCACTCATTTGATTTACTAAACTTTTTAATGTTGATTTAAATTTTTGTTCCTCATCATCAACAAGCCCCATATGATATATTTTTTCTATTTGTTCGTGATTAAATAAAGCTGTTTGGTCACTAGACAAGAAACCTTCTGGGAACATACATCCTGCATAATCGAACATTTTACTTTGATCTTCTGCTGCCATTGAGCAGAATCCTGTTATCATTACTCTTTTACTTCCACCTTTTAACATTACTACAGTTCCTATTGGTAAAAATTTTTCTCCTACATTATTCATTTTCTTCCTCCTTTTTACTATAATCGCTTATTGTTTTTTTTTTCTAATAGCATATTTAAATCTAATGATATATCTTTTGAGATTAACCTTATATACTTATCATCAGTACTAATATCAATTGAACCAATTTTTTCTGGCAATTTTAAACTCAAGGTATCTATATCCTCTTTAATTTTATCATACATCTGAAGAAACACATCAAATGAATAAGTTCCACCAAAATATTTCATTCCTACATCACCTTTATCATATACTTCAGCGGTTTCAAACTCAATGCCAGAGTTAACAATTTCATCCATTGAACTATAAATACTAGAATCACTAATATAATATTTTATTGTATATTCGTCAAATTGTTTTTCTAATTTTTTATTGAACATTATATTCCTCCTATCTATATACTATTTTAATATTATCGTAAAAATCCTGTTGCTTCTTAAATTCTGACTCTGTTATTTTTCCTAAGGCAAGATCATCCTTGGCATCAAAAATTAAATGTTTTTTACTATCATTATTTTTCAAACTTTCTAAAGTCGCTTCGTACCATTTTCCCAAAGCCTTACCTTTCGCTTCTATTGGAAGCACTATTTCAAAACTTCTTGCATCACAATTTGTGTAAGTATTTACTTCACCTATTCTTTCTTCTATTGCAGAAAATGTTGCATTTGGTGTTTGATTTGGATTAATGATTGTTACAGTCGCTTTATATTTTCCATCAACACAGCTTGAAACAAATTCTACATTTGACTCGCCAATATGAATTTTTTTGGAAAAATATTCATCAGGGGTAAGCTCTCTTATTTTAACTCCATTTGAGTCATATATCTCATCTACTAAAAATTTGTATTCTTCTTCTTTACTTAAAACAGGAGTGCTATATCCTTCTCTTACTTCAGTTGTCCTTACACGTGAAACTGTTCCATCTTGCATAAAAGTTCCACCATCTGATTTTACAATTGCAGACATTGCATCTCCATCTCTGATAGCCAATGCTTCGTTTTGTAATCTTTGAAATTCTTTTGGATCAGAAATCATCTTTTTTAATCTATCTGCATCAAATTTATATAACGAAGCTGTACCATTATCTAAATTATATTGCTTTAATGTAGCATCTAATTTATCTATTGCTTTTACCCACTCTTTTTCACTGCTAAAGTGCTTTATACCTGATGTAGATTTACTATGAGTCATTGCCAATAATGCTATAACATCCCTATCAGCATCAGGTGGCAATATATCATTATTAGTTAGAACTATCAAAGCAGAATTTAAAGGATGATTTTTTCTTGTACAATTATCCAAAAAATCTATTTCTGAAAAATGTAAATTTGCTAGGGAATCTATTGGTATATACTTTCCTAATAAATCTTTATTACCTCCAGCCTTTATAATTTTTTCTAGTATCTCGTCATCTACATACATATATCCACCTTTCATACCAAAATCGTGTATGAAAGCTGCATAAACGACCTCATCTATGTTTACATCTTTCATTTGCTTTGCAATCATTTCTGCATATGCTGAAACATTTGTAGAATGTTTTATTCCATGCTCTCTAAAATTTTTAAAGAATTCCTTATATTTAGTTTGAGCTGCAACAGTTCCTTCATTGTATATGCTAGCCATATTTTTTACAAACTTAGAAACATTACTGTTAGAATTTATTTTACTAATATCTTTTAAAATATTATCAAAATGTTTTTCATCTAAGTTGCTTAATATTTTTAATGTTTTTCTTATATTATTACTTTCTAAACAATTATTAAATAATTTAAATAATTTCAAATCATCTAAACTATTTACCAAGAATGATAATTTTGAATTGTCTAAGCCATCTACTAATAATGGTAATTTTGAATCATCTAAACTATCTACTAATAATAACAATTTTGAATTGTCTAAACTATCTGCTAATAATAACAATTTTGAATCATCTAAACTATTTACCAAAAATGATAATTTTGAATTGTCTAAGCCATCTACTAATAATGGTAATTTTGAATCATCTAAACTATCTGCTAATAATAACAATTTTGAATCATCTAAACTATCTGCTAATAATAACAATTTTGAATCATCAATATTATTAGCAATTTTAGCAAATTCTGTAAATTTCTTTGCATCAATATTTTTAAGTATTTGAACTTTTGATGAATCATCCATACCATCTAACATTTTTTTAACATCTAAATCTGATAATTTAGATAATTGTTTTGCTATCACTTCATCAGATTGACTACTAGTATTATCAAGAGCAGATATTATTTTCTTAGTTGCAATGGCTCCAGTAATGGCATCTAATCCCTCTCCAAAACCTGATGATAACGCACCTATTGATGCCTGAGTACCTACTGCTGTCCAACCACCATTTGCTTTCCAAGCTTCATTCCAAGATTTTCTTTCGGATATCATTGTCATTACTGTTTGGAATGGTACTTCAACTGCCGCTGTCAATGAATCAAGTCCTACACGTGCCAAACTTCCTACTAGTTTATTAGATATTACACTATTTACTCCTTTAAATAATCCATTTATTTTGCCACCTACGTACCACTGTGCCGCTTCCCAGCCTCCTTTTATTCCACCAATAACAAGGCCTTTTATTGTACTAGATTCATTTAAACTATTTAATGTTACCGCATTACCTACATTATCTGTTATATCATATTTCCCATTACCCTTCCCAATAATTGTAAATATTGTTTCTTGAATGCTTCCATCTTCTAGTTCTATTTGATATGTTAATGTTGTTGACTCTCCTTTTTTTAATTTTTCTATCTCTGAATATTTAGCATAATCTATTGCAATATTTATGTCTGTTCCTCCATAATTTAATGATATACTATTTTTATTCCATTCCTCCGATGTATATTTTCCTATTCCTGCTGTGCCTGCTGTTATAGCCATAGTCGTTGCTGAAACTCCAGCTGCTCCTCCTACTGCCACTCCACCTGCACCAAATGTTACTGCAGTAAGTGCGATTACTCCTGCTACATATCCAACTCCTTCTATGATTTTACATCCTATTCCATCTGATTTGAATGGTGCATATGCATGTTCATCAAGCCATTTTCCTGCTTTTGTTTCGTA